>CAVOLM010000049.1:0-21783 GCA_963696675.1 uncultured Gammaproteobacteria bacterium
CTATGTATTGCTGTGCCGATGTTGCCGCTGGCGCCAGTCCGGTTGTAGACGACCATCGGCTGCCACACAGCTCGGTCAGCTTCTGCCCAATCAGGCGCGCCATGGTCCCATTCTCAAATGCAGATTGGGCCACCGATTCGTTTATAGTATGAGCGGCACTCCGGTTGGAGTCAATTTGGCTCCCGCATTTCGCTCAAATTTTTGCGTGAGGCAACGGGGCACCAGTGCGCTTGCGCACTCAGGCGATGTCGGGAACCGAACGCCGGATATGTGATGCAGAAGTGAATTTCGCAGAAGCTTCCGACTCGCCCGCACCCACGTCAAGCGGCAGAAGAATCTTAAACCGCAAAGGACACCTAGGACACGAAGGAAAACCAAGACCCTATTTGACCCGCCAAGCACGCCAAGAAATGTCACCGATGAACAGAATTCTCACCGGCGCAACAGTGGCGTACGCTGCCCGGAGGCCGCAAGAAGAATACTCCTGGAGAAACTGCGTTGCCCGCCGGACGGATTGCCGCTCAACTTTCGCTGCGGAAGTAGAGGAAGAAGATAAACGCGGCGGTGGCCGACAGGATGTGCCAGACGGCGTGCCCCTGAAACCGCGAGTCGGGCATGTAGAGATTCATCGAGACGTTGTCAAGGACGCCGCCCCATTTTTTCATGGAGGCGTGGAAAAACATGCTGCCTGGTCCAAGAAACATCAGCGCGTAGGCATAGAGCGCGGAGTAAAGCGTGGCGGTCAACATCGGATTGGCCGGCTTGCGGCCGGGGCTGGCGCCACACAACCACACGAGCACTATCAAACCGAGCGCCACGGCGAAGAGGTTCGACCAGGTGTTGTAGGGCTGCCGGATGATTGCGTCGTAATGCACGCGCTCTCCGTACACGGAAGGTTTGGCGCCATCGGCGGTCTCCTCGTCCCAAGCCCCAGGCCAGCGGAGCAAGGCGAAGACGAAGAACGCGCCCATCACCACGGCCAGGCCAATCAAGCCAATCACCAGTTCGGGACACATACCGTTGTCGCGAGATTGGAGCATTCGCCAGCCGGCGTTTTGCCACCGGCCCGCGTCCGCTCGGCTGCTTACTTGAAGGGTGGGAAGACCGCGGTCACCACAATCGAGGCAACCATCACTTTTTCCGTATTGAGTCCTTTCTGTCTCATTCGAAACGAAGGGAAATCAATCCCGGCGTAACGATGTGACCCAGCAGTTTACCGACATGGGTTGCTCTTCGCCCCGCAGGACCGGACCGTGATCTCCTCAAAGGGCGAACACACTGACCGCTGGAGGGGGGGGCTTGTAGCAGCCCTGCACGCGAAACTGATAGCGCGTGTTCGGGCGAAAATTGCGGATCGTGAATCGCCTATGTTTCACGTCGAAGTCGTTCCACACGTCCATCCCGTCCCGCGACCAGCTGAAGTTCCAATGATTCGATCTGCCCGGGTCCGACCATTCCACGATGAGATTCGCGCCCTCGTTATAGACCGGCCCCAAGCACGGCCGGTCCGCCGCGCACTGCCCTTGCGCCTCGAAGGGGAGCGCCGAGAGACCGGCGAGAAGCAACCCGGCTTGTAGAATCTTCGCTGTCACCATTCGGTCCTCCCTGGTGAATTCCCTCTCCCGGCCCATCAGCGCAGGTAGATTGGCTGCCTGCATTGCGCAAGCCGGGTCTTGCGGGCTTCCTCCTCCTTCGCAGCGAACTTTTGCCAATTGTCGCCGGTCATGCACCAGTTGTAGTGTGCGCCATAGTTGGACTGCCACGCCGCGCCGGTGAAGTTGCAACGCTCCTTGATGTTCGCGTTGTTATCGGCAACAGCCGCCTTACCGTAGCGCGCGCAATATGCCGCTTTCTCTTTTTCGTGTTTTCCGCCATCCGGTATTGGCTGCCTGCATTGCGCAAGCCGGGTCTTGCGGGCTTCCTCCTCCTTCGCCGCGAGCTTTTGCCAGTTGTCGCCGGTCATGCACCAGTTGTAGTGTGCGCCATAGTTGGACTGCCACGCCGCGCCGGTGAAGTTGCAACGCTGGCTGATGTTCGCGTTGTTATCGGCAACAGCCGCCTGACCGTAGCGCGCGCAATATGCCGCTTTCTCTTTTTCGTGGTTTCCGCCATCCGGTATTGGCTGCCTGCATTGCGCAAGCCGGGTCTTGCGGGCTTCCTCCTCCTTCGCCGCGAGCTTTTGCCAGTTGTCGCCGGTTATGCACCAGTTGTAGTGTGCGCCATAGTTGGACTGCCACGCCGCGCCGGTGAAGTTGCAACGCTGGCTGATGTTCGCGTTGTTATCGGCAACAGCCTCCTGACCGTAACGCTCGCAATACGCCGCTTTCTCTTTTTCGAGATCGCGCATTGGACCTGGACCCGGGTCGGGTAGAACAATTCTGCGCCGCCAATCCGGCTTCGAGCGCGTGGGGCCGGGTGCGCTGGTGCCGGAACGTCCGACGACGATTTCCTGGTTGGCACGGACCTGAATGTCCGTCCCCGGGCCCGTTCGCGACCGCACACCGATCGCCCCGCGCAGCACGATAATCCGGGTCTGCGCCGCGTCGACCCGCACTTCAAACGCCATCCCGCCGGGCTGCACGCGAATGAGTGCGTGCGGAGTCTCGACCCGCTGAGAGCAATGACCCGACTCGGAATACATGTTTCCGGTAAACAGATTCAGAATGCCTATTTCGCATGGATGCGCGCGTTGGGCGGCGAATTCGACCCGGGCGAAACTGTTCGCTCCCGTGCGGAGGTGCGCGCCGTTCGAAATCGGCGATACGCTTCGCACCACGGCTGAGTCGAGGAATACCGCGCCGCCGATGGGTCGCAAGACTCCGATCGTACCCAGCGCATCGGAATGCACGAGCCGCGGATCGGTAAGCTCATCCAGATCGAACATTCCGCCCTCGCCGGGGGAAGGATGGTCGACGGCCGTGCGCACAGGGGCACAGGCAGCAAGCAGCGCGCCGATGATGGCGCTCAGCACACCGATGCGGATGATATCCATAGCGGTCTTCCTGTTCTGCTAGAAAGATCCAGTCGGGCCCCACCCCGGAAGGAGCGGTTGCGGACCGGAGGCTGCATCGGTGACTATGGTATACCGAACCATGCGAAAGCGCTAACATTGCGCTCGTTCCGCTGCACTCCTCTCGTCGCACATATGTCGTTGATGTCACTCTTGAGGCTGGTCTCGACGTCCGTGAGGGTCGTCGCGTTGTCCATTGTTCTCGCCGCGCCGGGGTGCGCAAACGGCGCGTTGATTTCCGCTGGCGACTCGTTGCTGCAGCTCGAAGACCAGGGCAACGCGGCCTTTCGCCAAGGGGATTTCACGTCGGCGCGGGTTGCATGGCAGAACGGGTTGCAGTCGGCGCGCCGGCAGGAACGCAATACCGATGCGGCCCGCTTCCTGTTCAGGCTCTGTACGGCCGATGAAGCCGCCGGTGCGTACCAGCGCGCGCTCCTTGAAGCTCAGGAGGCGCTCAAGATTGCGATGGATACTCGCAATCCGGCGCTGAATGCGGGCGCGCGCAACTGTCTCAGCCTGGTCTACCGGCGCCTCGCCGACTATGCCAGGGCATCGTCGAACGCGGAAGCCGCGCTCGAAAGCGCGCTCGAGACGGGCGATCTGCCGATGCAGGCCGAAAGCTTGCGCAACATCGGCGCGGTCCGCCAAGTGACAGGAAAGCAGGCAGAGGCATTGACGTTTTACGAGCGATCGTTGCAGGCCGCGAGAACGGCTTCCGATTCGCTGGAAGAGGCAAAGACCCTGAACGATCTGGCCGGCCTGTATCGGATCCGCGGGCAATACGCGCAGTCGCTCAAGCTCTACGAAGAGTCACTGACTCTGCGTGAACGGCTCGGCGACACGAGAGGGCGCGCACGCGTGCTTGCCAATATCTGTTCCGCGTACCAGAACCTCGTCAACTACGAGCGCGCGGCTGACGCCTGCAATCGCGCTCTCGAGCTTGCGCGCGGTGTGCGCGATCGCGCTGCCGAAGGCGCGGCGCTGAATACCCTGGCGGCCGTTTATCACGCGCAAGGTCGACTGCGCGATGCGCTCGCTGCCTGGCAGCAGTCTCAAGTTCTCAGGCATGACACGGGTGACGTTGCGGGCGAGGCCCGCGTCTGGAACAACCTCGGCAGATTGCGATCGCAACTTGGCGAAGACGATGAGGCGCTTGCCAACTTCAACCAGTCTCTTCGGATCAGGGAGTCGATCGGGGATCTTTCAGGCATCGCGATTACGCACCTGAACATGGGGATTCACTATCTGGAGCGCGCACGGTCCGACGAGGCGCTCGCTCACTTCAATGCGGCACTGTTGCCGCAACCCGGAAACGAGCAACCGGAGCTGCTCTGGCGCGCATTCGACGGGCTGAGCCGCGCCTACAAACTGTCGGGAGCGAACGCGCTTTCGATTTTGTTCGGCAAACAGGCCGTGAACGAAATTCAGTCGATACGCAGGGGGCTGGCCAGCATGGATGAGGAGCTGCAGCGCTCATTCATCGGTGACAAAGTGAAGGTATATCGACGGCTGGCAGGCACATTGATCGACGCCGGACGACTCGCGGAGGCACGACAGGTACTGGACATGCTGAAGGAGGAGGAGCACTTCGATTTCGTCCGCCGCGACACAGCCAATGACCCGCGTGCGACCCGATCGTCACTGAACACAAGTGAAACGGAATGGAATGCCCAATACCAGGAACGAACGCGCACGATCGCCGCCAAAGGTGCGGAGCTGGCGGCGCTGCGAAAGAAGGTAAATGCCGGAACTGCCGACGAAGCGGACATCGCGCGGCAGCGACTGCTGGAAGGCGAGTTGCAGCAGTCCAGAATCGCCTTCGACAAATATCTGCAGCAATTGAAGGAGTCCTTCGCGAAGACCGAACGAGCGATCGAGTTCGGAGAAAAAGACTTCAAGAGCCTTTATGCGTTGCGCGGAACGCTGGAAAAACTGGGACATGGCGCAGTCCTTGTGCACTATCTCATCACGGAGAATGCTCTCCACATCATCCTGACCGGACCGGACAGTTCCGTTCCTCCGGTCCACCGGCAGGCGAACGTCGGCGGCGTCGCGCTGTCGCGCATGATCAACGAATACCTGCTCAAGCTCGGCTCGCGCGGCGCCGATCCCGGACGCGAAGCGCAGGCGTTGTATCAGGTGCTGATCGCGCCGATCGACAAGGATCTCGAGGAATATCATGCAGGAACCTTGATGGTGTCGCTCGACGGCCCGCTGCGCTATCTGCCGCTCGCCGCTCTGCACGACGGCAGTCGTTATGTGGTTGAGCGTTTCGCGGTGGCGTTGTATACCGTCGTCGCCAAGGACCGGCTGACGGCCGCGCCGCGGCCAGACCTGCGGGTGGCCGGCCTGGGGATGAGTCAGGCTGCCGGAGGCTTCACGGCGCTGCCCGCGGTAGCCGCGGAACTGGGCGGCATCGTCAAGGAAAATGACGCGGACAGCGACGGCATTCTCCCGGGCAAACTGTATCTGGACGCGGATTTCACAGCGAAGAACCTCAAGGACGTTCTTGACGCCCAACTGGCGAACGGGGCGAGGTCCTATCCGATCATTCATTTCGCCAGTCACTTCAAATTTACGCCGGGTAACGAGGAAGATTCGTTCCTGCTGATTGGCGGGGGCGCACGCCTGACGCTGGCCGACTTGCGCGACGACAACTTCAATGGCGTCGAGCTGCTGACGCTTTCCGCCTGCCAGACCGCGGTCGGCGGCGGCGCCGACGCAGACGGGCGGGAGATCGAAGGATTGGGCGCCTCGGCGCAGAGCAAAGGCGCCGGCGCGGTGTTGGCGACGCTGTGGTCCGTGGCAGATCGGAGCACGGCATTGTTGATGATAAATTTCTATCGTGAGCTTCGCGAAGGCAAAAGCACGAAGGCCGAGGCGTTGCGGCGTGCCCAGCTCGCGCTGCTGAACGGTGGGCAGAACGCGTCAGCCGAGCGCGACAGCGGCCGTGGGAATGTTCTACGGCCTGATACTGCGAGACCCGATCCGGGAGACAGCGTCGAAAACCCCTACCGGCATCCCTATTTCTGGGGGCCTTTCATACTGATGGGGAACTGGTTGTGAAGCGACCGCGGCCGGTGTTGCGCCCCGGCACGCAGCGCAACGCGTAACGCCTGTCGGCTGCGGCGGACCGCGACCATCACTGAGCGACCACATATTGGGACTGTTCGGTGCCCCACTCCCTGACACTGAATTTTTGCAGATCCGCGCGCGTGGTCATTGCCTTTACGAGCAGCCTTTCGAGGGGATTCAGCTCCGCCCGCCGTTCGATATAGCCGGTGCTCTCGAACAGACGGGATTCGATCGAGTCGTTGGTGACGATCAGTTTGATGACCTCGTCGCCCGGCGCGTCGAGCTGCAGCATCACATCGCGCGCAAGATCGCGGACTTCTCCCGCCTTGAGCAGCGCTTCTTCGCGGTTGTCGTACTGCGTCGGGAATATCGTCTGGATCGCGCTGTCGGAACTGATGTTCAGGATGTAGGCGTACCACGGCTTGCGTTCCTGGCCTTTGTTGCTGAGCGTGAACGTCAGTACGTCGCCCTGTTTGAATGGCGGCGCGACCTCACCGAGCAAGAACGTGCCCACCTTGCTGAACGGGCGTTCCTGGCGTTCGTCCTTCGGAAGGAATACGCAGGCCGTACGACAGGATGGATCCGCCCGCCAGGCCCCGACTTCGACGCTCACGGGCAGCGGGCTCATCCGGTACTCAAGCCGCTTGATCTCGGCGGCCCGCGCAAAGCTGGACAGGTTGGACTTCAAAGCGGCGACGCCCCGGTCCTCATCCCTGAGAGTAATGCGCATGCGCTCGTGCAGCAGCTTTTCCTGGGGACTGATGACCCAGACTTCCGGCGGTTGATCGGCAAATGACTTGGGCAGGGTCCGTGCCGGGTCGGCGTCGAGATAACGGTTCCCCTCCTTGCGTGGCCGCAGCACGTAAACCACCCAGTCGGCTCGGCCCTTGTCCTCGACCACGCTGAATCCTTCCAACGTTTTGAGTGCTGTCCGAATGCGGGCCAACAGTGCCTGGTCCGCATCGTTGAGCAGGTCGCCGGCAACGAACAGCCGCAGCGGCTCGAACGGAAAGGCATGGGTCGATTCGACGACGGGATCGCCGACCTTGAAGTCGCCGCTTTGAATGGCGCCTTGACTCGAGAACGGCTGCAGCGAGCCGATCTCGACCGTCGGCAGGCCTGCCCGGTCCGGTGATCCGCTGTCGAACAGCTTGTAGACCGAGCCCTTGGTCACGCCGTTGACCAGCCCCGCTGCAAGCGTGACGGTCCGCGATGCCGCATTCACCGCGGTCACCGGGATCGTGGTTTCAGCGGGCTTGATGCTTCCCCCAAAGACCGGGCCCTGAATCTGCCCTTCCAGCTGCGGACGCTGCGACACGCTCCGCTGCGACGTAACGAGCGTGTATGCTCGATTGAAGACGTCACTCCAGCGGTCTCCGGGCTTCGCCTGCTGCAGCGCCTGGACCCAGTACCAAGTGAATACGCCCTGGCATTTGCTTCCATCGAGACACTGCCCGCCATGCTCGACATCGAGCTCGACGGCGCTTTCGGTATCGCGGGACGCCCCGATGCGGACTCCCGGCATCGAGGTGGGAGTATCGGCTCGCTGCAAGATCATCGGGTGCGGACGCGGATCCGGCGGTCCCGCGCGCACGCCGGTCGACAGTCCGCGGCTGACCGTGGCCGAATGACACGAATCGGAGACGAAGACGACGGCCCGCGACTTCGCGTACAGCGGCGCAAGCCACTGGCTGATCTCCTTGCTCAGCACGTCGTAATCGTCGAGGCCGGCGCTTTTCCGGGACCGTGCGCCAAACGTGACCCAGGTTTCGTACTGTCCGCTTCTTGCGCTGCGGTCCGGGACGTAGGAGCCGTGGCCCGAGTAATAGACATAGACCGAATCGCCTTGCTTCACCCGGCTGGCCAGCTTGCCGAATGCCGCCTGCACTTTCGAGTGCGTCGCCTGCGCATTTTGCAGCGTGATGATATTGGCCTCGGGGACTGCGAAGCGGCTCATGAGCACCGTACGCATCAACGCGACGTCGTTCGCCGGGCCCTTTAGCGATTCGAGCCCGGTTCCCGAATAATCCCCGATCCCGATCAGCAATGCGTGACTCCTTCCCGGCGCGTCATCGGCCAGGGGCTGCGAAGCGAGTGCTGCAAGCAGAACTCCGCAGAGCAGGCGGCGCGTTGCGTTCCGTGATGCTGCGATGCGTAGCGTCATAGGTGGCCCGATGTTTAGCGCCTACTTTTCTCCTACCCGAATGTCGATCGGAGATAGATCTTCGCCGAACGGCGGCGCTGCTCTGGGCTTCGGCATCCCATCGAAAAACAAATCGATCTCGCGTTCCCTGCGTGCCTTCAGGCCGGGCCATTCCTTGCCGCCGGCCATCGTCCACCGCCTGAACTGGAACGGCACGCGTTCGAATTCGTTGGCGTTCACGGCTTGCAGCAGCTTCGAGGTCTTCAGATTCCCGCCGCCGACGTTGTAGACGAAGTCGCAAAGCGCCGCATATTGCCCATCGGAGAGGTCGGCCGTCACGAGGGTCATCACCGACAGACGCGCCTTTTCCATGTCACTCACGAGTAATTCAGCGCCTTGCGGTTCAGTGACTCCACGCCTGAATTCCTCGGGTTCTTCGCCGTTGCAAGGCGCGCGCTTGATCAGATGGCCATAGGCGATCGTGCAGTACTTGGCCGCATCGTTGTAAAGGCGGGTGCGGAATCCCTCGGACGCCTTCGTGACATCGAGCCCTTTCGCATAGACGTTGCGCAATTCCACGCCGGGCGGCAACGCTGCCCTGACTTCCAGGTCGAGAAAGATACCCGGGGTCAGCGCGTCGTCGACCGACTCGGTTGTCTGCATCGTCGAGCAGGCGGTGAGAACGCCCAGACTGGTCAGGATGAGCCACGGCAGGCAGGGGTTGCGCATAGGTTTCCTCCGATAGGGCGTGGGTGTGAACGACATCTGATGCTGTAGTCCTGTCAGCGATCCGATCAATGCACGCGCTCGAAATGCGGCTAGCTCGACGACAGGTCGGGCAACACCGTCGTCTGGTCGGGCCTGGCGATGTTGTTTCCCTGCTGGAATTGACAGAATAAATCATAGGCAAGCAGCAACGCCACGGCGGAAAGGATATGCCAGAGCGCATGCGCCTGGAAGAATGAGTCCGGATGGCACAAAAACTTTTCCGTGACGTTTCCGCCCTTGACCGTATAGCCGTCACCCAGACGGAACATGAAACCGAGCCCTGCCACCGCACTGACTACCAGCAGTTCCAGCGACAGGTAAAGCCAACCGTAATCCCGTCCGAACTGGGCGGTGATCTTCCCCTGCACTGCGGACGACACTACCAGGCAGACAAGTAGCAGTGTCATCAGGACGACGAGCACGATGAACACGATCGTCGAGTCCCACCCGAACCAACGCTTGATGACGAATCCCAGGATATCCAGTATGACGACGAGCCCGACCCAGACCCACCAAGGCGGATCGGTCCGGTTGAGACGGGCGAGCGTGTAGAGCGCAAACAGGATCGCGGCGAAGAGGGCGCAGTAGACCCACGCCACGTCCATCACCTGCGGCAGGTCCCGCAACGTCGCATGGTAGAGACCGCTGAAGAGCGCGAGCACGCACAGATTCGCGCCGAACAGGATGGCCGGGAGGCTGCGGGCGCGCAGCAGGATCAGCAATCCGGCGAGCAGATACGCGAGGTTCGACCAGGTATTTTCCGGCTCGACGACCGAGCTCGACGACCTGGGACGCTCACATTGATCCCCGTGTATCTTCGCCAGTTCAGCACGGCTCGTCGGGAATTGCCGGGAGCTCGAAGCGAGCGAGCTCGCTACGATGCACACGATCAGCACGCCGAGCATGATGCTGCCGGCAACGGCCCACATGTACGGTTTGCTGTCGATCATTGCATTACCTCGGTTTCAGCCGCTTTGGTTCAAAATTCCAGGGTTTAACGTATATAATATCGCTTTGCTCCACCCATTGTGCGGCCGCGTCCGGCGTCCCTGTTGTCCTGTGGCAGATTGCCATGTCGTCCACGCTCGCCGGTCGCGTCGCGATGGGGTAGTCAACCGGGAACGCGTCGCCAGCAATCATGCCATTCGACGAACTTCGCCGTCCAGTTCTTATTGTTGCCCTGATACTCATTGCGGCGACGTTCCTGATCGAGATTGGCGGAGCGGCCTTCGTGACGGAGAAGAGCAAAGCGCTTGGCGCGGCCGTCACGCAGCCCCTGCCCGGCTATGCCATTTCCTTCCTCGCCGCCATCGACGGCCTGCTGTTGTACTCGATCGGCCTCATGGCCGTTTCGCTGCTCGGCGCGCGCGAAGTCTCCGGACGCCTCCAGGGCATCGTCGGCCTGGTCATCTCGTTGCTCGCATTGCTCGCGCTGTTCGCAATGATCTTCATGGCGCTTACGCTGCTGATTCTCATGATATCGCTGCTGCTGTCTCCGATCTTCGGAACCCTTGCATACCTGGTGATGTTCGCGGATTTCGACCGCACCGCTGCCGGAGCGACTCTGGCGCTGATCCTGTTGCTGAAGATCGGTTTTGTGATTTGCATGGTGATTGCGCACCAACGTTTTTTGCAGAACAAGAGCCTCGTCGTGCTGGTCGTCGTATCGCTGCTGTGCACGCTGCTGATCAGCTTCCTGCATGCATTTCCGCCGGGCGTTCTGGTGAGCATCACGGATATCCTGGCAGCGCTCATCATCGCGATCGTCGCTTTCATCTGGGCAATCTTTCTGCTCGCCGGATCTGTCGTCGCGATCGTCAAGGCCGTGGTCTGACAGCGGACGGGGGCTTGCCATCAATCGAGCCTGAACCGGCAACGGGTCTTTGCGGCGCAGGATATCGTGAGCGTCCCGCCGCGCTTCATGACGACGATGGAGCCGGCCATTGGGTCGTCCCTCTTTCGCGCTTCTTCATCGTCGCCCGCCGGGAACTGCAGCGGCTGTTTGTGCATGTCCTTATCCGGCATTTCATCGACATAATCGATCGTCCCGCGCTGTCCCGGGTCCAGATGAAACGTGCCTTTTCGGATCTCGTCGCCATCGCCCTTGGCGGGAGGCACCCGGATGACTAACTGTCTGTCACCGGGGTTGATCACGAACTCGTGTCTGTTCAGGTCCAGTTTTGGACCGAGCTGTCGCAATGCAGCGCCTGCCTTGGCCAGGAACGGGGGCGGTTTATATTTGCCGGCCTTTTCCTTGTCGTATTTCTGCGAACCGCTGTCGTCGTGTTTCAGCACGCCCCAACCGACGACCGCAAAGACAACAAGGGAAAAGACCAGCAAGACGATCAGCGCATTTCTCTGTGATTTCTCCATGGCTTCTCGATGGTGGGCATCAAACGCAACGCCATATGGCGGTCCTCCCTATTTTCGCTCGATCCAGTCCAGCTACTTCTTTTGCGTCTCCGCGCTGAAATGCTTGAAGATCGCAGCCTTTTCGCTCAGTATTCCCGTTGGCATGACAATGCGCGAAGCCGGCCTGATCCAGATGCTGCCGTTTGCCCACTTGATCACCTGGACCAGGCCCCTGTCGTCCTTGAACGCTATCTGGCCCGTGGTAGATCCTGGGCCCCTCGATCCCGTCCACGTAACGGCAAGGACGTCGCGCAGCCCGAACTGTCCCTGGCCGACTTCGTTCGGTTGCCAGCCTGGACGGCCTTCGCCCGCACGTGCCGGCCCAGGGTAATGGGTTGTTTTCCAGGAAAACGTCCTGCCTTGCTGAATCATGCTGTACTTGCCGTTGTCGTTGCTCTCCCAGGCGCCGGACACGTCAGGGGTCACTGGATCAATCCGTTTGGCTTGCGCGACAGTCAACGTAACGGTTGCGCCTTTGTCGACTTTTGTCGAAGCCTTGGGATCGTATCCGATGACCCGGCCGGCGGGTGACTTGTCGGTCTGTTCGTCCTGCTTGTCCGCGACCAGACCGAGGTCCTTCAGTTTCGCGCTGGCTTCGTCGTACGTCTTGCCGACGAGACCCTCGGGGACCGTGACCTGGTCCGGCAGCGCCATCCAGACCACGGCACCGATGATCAGCAGAACCAGCACGATCACAGCCGGTATCCACCACGGGAAACGCTTCGGGGATTCAGGCTTGGGCGCTGCAACCTCGATGGCGACGGTCTGCCCTTCCGTATAGTCCTCGTCGGGCTCCGCGACCGATATCGCGTCGAGGCGAAAGTTGTAGCGACCGGCTGCTGCCGAAGCAGGAACTGCTATTTTCGCGCTGACCTGTTGCGTGCCGTTCGCCGCGAATTCCCGCTCCGCGTCGCCCGCCAGCGTAATCCATGCGTCCTTCGTGTTATCAAGGGCCTTGATCTTCAACCGGCCGCGCTGCATCCGGTCGGTGGTGTTCGTCACCGTAAAGGAAGCTTCTCCCTTGCGGTTCGTGTCGAGTGCACAGGTTTGTTTTGCCGTAGTGATCGCGAAGCTGCGCGCCATGGTCGTTCTCCTCAATCCGCGGAAATGAATTCAGTTTCGTAGGTGACATAGGCCGGCTTTTCCGAGACGATGATGCGTTCGATCAGCGCATCGTGCTCACGGCCGGCCGGAGGCACACGCACCCGGATATGAAACGGTATCGGCGTGCCGTCGGGCCCGGCCACTTCGTCCAGCACCACGAAACCGGGCACGCGCGTCGCGATTTCCAGAAAAGTCTCGAGACCTTTCCGCGTGCCGCGCCACTTCGAAAGATAGGCTGCGCTGTGTATCAGCTCGCGCAACGCGCCCACTCCCGATGAGACCGGATCCTGCGCGCCAATCGCCCCGCCGCGGAATGACTGGTCGTAAAACCGATCGAGGTCGACCCAGCATCCAAGGAAGGGGACGAATTCATCCGGAGCACGCCGCGGATCGAAATAGGCATCGAGGTTCTGCAGAATGTCAGCCGGCTTCTCGTGCATGACTTCCATCACGTCGAGCAGCGCGCCGATGATTTCATTGCCGGACGTTGCCGCGCGGCGAAATACCGCGGGCAACAGCGTCTCGATTTCCTGGCGCTTCATGATCCGCCTGGTCCCCGGAGTTTCCTGGTAGCTGGCGCCATTAGTGACGTACGCGGTGTACTGCGGCTTGACTGTTGTCATGCGCCGCCTGAGTGCGCGCCGCGGGCGTCACGCAAACGTGATCGCCGGGCCTTGCGTCGCGCCATACGAAACCTGCCCGGCAGGTATCCGGTCCGTAGGCCCCGCCTTTCGGTTCCCTCCGAGCAGCAGCTTGGCTGTTATCCCGGGCCGTTTGCGCTCGCGTCTCCGGCGTCACGCACACATGGTCGCCGGCAAACGCTTCCCGCCACACGAATCCCTGCACGCAGGTATCAGGACCGTACGGGAGATTGACTACCGGTGGCGGAGGCGGCGGAAGCGCCACGTGCGCGGCAACGGTCAATTCTACCGTCGCACCCTTTTCCACCTCGGTCGAAGCCTTGGGGTCCTGGTCGAGAACTTCGTCGACCGGCTTGGCATTGTCGGTTTTCTTCTTCGGTTCGGCGACGTTGAGGCCCAGGTCCTCCAGTTCCTTTTTTGCCGCAGAGAACTGCTTGCCGACGACGCTGGTCACCGTGACCTTGCTGCCGCTCGTCACCAGCCATGTCACGAACCCACCCACAATGGCCAGCACTGCGATGATTACGATGACGATCCACCACGGAAATTTCTTGGGAGGGACGGCCGCGGCGGCCTGGACCTCGATCGCGACGGACTGACCTTCGGTGTAGTCTTCATCCGGGTCCGCGACCGATATCGTATCCAGCCGGAAGTTGTATTTGCCCGGCGCGACCGATGCCGGCACCGCGATTTTGGCGCTGACCTGCTGCGTGCCGTTCGCGGTGAATTCCCTTTCCGCATCTCCTTGCAGCGTGATCCACGCCGCATCGGTGGCGCCCAGCGCCTTGATCTTCAGCAGCCCACGGTGCGGCTGGCCGGTCGTATTCGTAACCGTAAAGGAGGCTCCGCCGTTGCGGCCTGAATCCAGCGCGCAGGTTTGTTTCGCTGTCGTAATTGCAAAGGTTTTAGCCATGGTCGCTCTTCTCCATCATCGTTGATTCGGGCGGCGGACGATCACGCGCCGCGCGCTTCCCGTTCCTTGACGACATTGACTTCATGTGCGCCCGAACAGAACAGCCAGGTTTCCGGTATTGCCACGCGTTCCGTGAATTCGGTGCCCGAAACCCTTTCGTAGGTTTCGCCTTGATCGATGCTCTTGAAAACGCCCTGCGGTCCGCAAGCCAGGATGACGTCGCGCTTTGGTGAAACCGCGGCGGCGGTGACCGGCAGGAAAATCTGGCTGACGTCCTTCCCCCTTTCGGCGCGTTCGTCTCGAGCCGGCAGCCCGCTGGGCAGATGCGGCGCGAACCACCGCGGATCCGGCTTGCCCGAATCGATGACGACCACGCCGGAATGGTGCGTGGCTGCCAGCACTCGACTCTCGTCGAATGCCAGTGAGAAGCAGCTGCCGCCCACCCAATCCTTGTCGTACTGGCGCCAGCCTTCGGGAGAACTGTCGGTGTCGGTGCCGGTGCCGGTTACGTCCAATCGGAAACAACCCTTGCCGGGTTCGTTGCCGGGCACGGCAAGACCCGCCCACAAGTAAGTGCGCGGGCCCTCCACCTGAACGGCAAGCGTGCGCACGTCTTCATTGACAAGTCCGATCGATTTGAACGAGTTCGACTTGCCCGACTGCATCGACAAATAGACGCCCCGGCTTGCCTGCGCGCTCACCGCGACATTGGCGCCGCCCCGCACATCGCGGAAGGCCGCGACGCCGTACAACCCCAGGTCCTGATTGGATGGATCGACCAGGATCTGCACCGGACCCGAATCTTCCGATCCGGCGGACAACTGGTACAGCCCCTTGTCGGTTGCCAACAGCAGAATCGCCTCATCGTTGCGCATCATCCACGCAACGTCATTAACGGCGAACGCGAGGTCCGCCACCGGAGGCCGCCAGCTTTCAGCACAGTTCGCGGACACATAGACCCGTGAACCCTGATTGTTCCGCGTCACGAGGGCGACAAGTCCGGGCCTTTCCGGATGCACCTTGAGGATCGCGGGCTTTTGTCCTTCGAACGTCCCGGCGCGCTCCCAACTCTCGCCGTCGTTCATCGAACGGAACACGGCGTTCCCGGCGGCGGCATACCAGGTGCTGGCCTGGAAGGCGTCGGCGGCCAGCGCCAGCACCGCCTTGTCCGGAACGTCATCGACCAGCAGCCTGACCTTGTCGACAAAGCTCACGCCAGGCTCGGAAAGAATGATGTCGTACACGCGGGAAACCCGCAGCGGTTCGCCAAACTTCCAGCCGAAGCGGTGTGACGATGCGGGCAGCGGGTTGATAGCCTCGTGCAGATTCTTCAACACGCGCGACTTGACTTCGTCCGGGCTTTCACCGCGATAGACGACAATGTCCGTCTTCACGCGAACGGTCTTGTAGCGGACCCACGCGACCTTGCACCGCGTCCCGAGCGGTTTGACCTCGTCGAGCCTTTGCTGCACCTGCTCCAACGCCTGCGGCGTCTCCTGCTCGCGCAGGTGATCGGCGGTCACGCTCCCGTCGCCGCGCCGTTCTCGCTCAAGATACTGCGGCACCAACAAAACCTCGACGGTGCCCGGGGCCGCGTGCTCCCATATCTCCTTTTGCGTAAATGCCTTGGCGCGCGCCGCCCCCGCATTGCGTTCGGCCAGCATCTCGAAATCACGGGCGGTCACCGCGCGCTCGAGCGAATGCAATTGCTGCGGACCTCTGAGCAACGCATTCTCGACGGTCTCGCCGGCTGCGCCGCCCGTGGCGGGGCGCGGATTGGTCACGGCGACACCCGGGATCGGGTCTTTGAGCACCGTCAACGCGCCGGCCGCGACGTTCCCCTCGGAACCTCCGCCATGGCAATACCAGATCCTGATCTCGCGTCCGGCCGGAGGATATTCAGCGGCGCGATCGGCGCTTGCCGCCAGGGTTCCATCGCCGATCGACGCGTGCAAAGCGGGTGCGAACGTGATCACGCCGGTTGAGCGGTCGACCGTGTAGAAGTAACGATCTTCGCCGGCTTCGGCAAAGCTATCGACTTCGTTCCAGATGCGAAACGTCTTGCCGCCGTACTTTCTTGCGTTGGCGCGCTGGTCCGACTCTGCGGGCAACACCTGCACGCCTACCATCAACTCCTCGAAATCCGGGATGGACGCGATGATCGGAGGATTTTTCACCTTCACGGTCTGCGCCGGCAGACCCGTACCGATGCCTGCAAGCTCCGCTTCGACCAGGTTCACATGGTAAGCCTCCGCCACGGTCTGGGTTTCGCCCGGCTTGATCCGCACGCTGGCACTCGTCGTGAACACCGGGGCGGGCTGTGAGCCCGTGACGCGACCGACGGTCACACGCGTCAGTTCGGGAATCTCCACGGCCGCGAGCCGGGTCTTCTCGAGCGTGAACTGCAGTTCGACCCGCGCGGCCCTGGGCGGATACAGGCGCAATCCCATCAGCCGGAGGAATTCGATGTAGGCCTTTTCCGGCACGCGGTTCAGGCGATAAATCATCAGATCCGTGAGGTACGCGAAGACCTCGAGCAAAACGATTCCCGGGTCGTTCGCCGACAGATCGGTCCACGCGGGGCACGATTGCCGGATCTGCTGGATGGCCTCGGCCATCAGATCTTCGAACGTCCGATCGTCCAGGTTGGGAGGTTGCAGTGGCATCTGTTCAATCGCCGTTGAGATTGATGGAAAGCGTCACTGCGTCGGACTCCTGCGTCGACCGCACGCGGTAATCGAGCTCGATCAACAACGATTCAGGTTGCTCCGGAGAACGATTGGCATCCAGGCGCAGCACGTCGATCCTGGGTTCCCACAAGTCGAGAGCGCGCCTGACGTAATGGATCGCCAGTCCTGCCGTGGTGTCGTCATTGGACGAGAAGAGCAACTGGTGGAGGTCGCATCCGTACTCAGGCCGCATCACGCGCTCGCCCGGACGAGTCCGCAACAGCAGGTAGATCGCTTGCCGCACAACCTCGGCACCCTCCACCATTTCGATGCCTCCCGCAATCGAAATCCTCGGACCCGGCGCATCTTCCGATGCAAATCCGGTGAACGCAAAGTTCCATCCCCTGATGCGCGCGCGTTTCATGGTTCGCGCGGATCCATCACCAGTCCGCTATCACGCGGCAGCCGCTGCACCGTGGCCTCACGTGCTTCGCACAAAGCCTTGCCCCGGCGACTGCACGATGTACTTGACGAGCCCCGGCGGCGTTCCATCGGTCAGTCCGTTCACCGTATCGAGACAGATTCTGCGCTTGCCGATCCGCACGAATTCCGAGTAGCCCTCCTTCACGCGCAGCGTCGTGACGCACGGTCTGATCCCGACCGCCGGATTCAGGTTTGGACAACCCGATATCCCCTTTCCTTCCGGATCATTATCGACCAGGATGCTGCGGCCCGCAATCGTGCAAAAGGTCTGCGATGCGGCGACTTCGACCTTGCCGTTGACGTGCTCGCAAGTCAGCACCGCATCTTTGGTGAGTATCAGCACCTTATGATGCTTTCTCGAAATCGATGGTCGCGCCGCGGATGATGATAGGCTGACCCGGCGCTTCGATCCGCAATTCTGATTTCACGTGCAGCGTCGCCAACTGCGGCGCGAGTTCGACGAACCCGCCACGGCTGTTCTCCAGCCTGACGGTTCCGCGCGCGTCATCCAGACGAAATCGCTGACCACCGGGCGTGACGAACGAGTAGCACTGCCCTTCGGCCACCTTGCTCCAATCCTTGGGAGGCCCGCCGGTGCCGTAGAAACTGCCGAGCACCACGCCGTGCGTCAGATCCGCGTCGAAAAACAGGAACAGCACGAGATCGTTCACGTCCGGCTGCGACATGAATCCCTTGCCCGCACCCGCCCACGGCGAAACGGCCTGAATCCAGTCGGTCGCAATCTCGCCGAAGGCCGGCAGAGCCACCTGTATCCGGCCGAGGCCTTCGGGATCATCGGTCCGGCTCACAACGCCCAATGTCGTCGACAAACCGTGACGGCGCGGCGGCGACCGTACCGGCATCGTATCGAGCTCGCACACGTAGCCGCTTTCGGCATTGATCACGTGGTTGACGGACGTGAGCGGGTAAGGCCCGGCGAGCGCACGGTCGACGCCCTCGACCGTCAAGGCCGTACCCGGGCGCAGCAAGGGATCTCCGTTAGCCACGCCGGAAAGGCAAAACCGCTGCGCAGCCCAAAGATCGAACTCCGCCTGAGCGCGTACGGCCAGCTCGCTGTCGTTCCTGGCTTGCTGGTTGACGATCATCCGTTCGAAGGTAAATGCGTCGCCGCCGGGCTTCTCCGCCGTCAAGGTGCCCTGCGGCAATCGCGCGGCATTCGATGTCGCCGAATACGGTTGCGCCAGGTGGGTATCCCAGCCGGCCACGGAAACGCCGCTACACGCCGAAACTTCATTGCGCGCGAAGTCGGCTTCCAGAAGCTCTTCGCCCAATCTTACGTTGACGGTCGGCTCGAAAGCATCGAGGGTTGCGAGGTGCAGTTCACGATCGCGCAGGAAAAAGAACGAACCCTGGCGCTCTGCGAGCTCGGCAAGCAGTTGCAGATCGGTCTGGTCATGCTGAATCACGCGATCCCATGCATGATCGTCCGCGGTCGCGAGAACGTCGATACCCAGATCGGATGTGAGTTCACGCGCGATGTCCTTGAGCGAAGCCTGCACGAAGGCTCTGACCGACTGACGACGACCGAGACGGTTTAACACATCGTACGCGCGCACCCTCACTTCACGGCCGCGCCCGGACCGATACGACCAGTCGACACCAGTGACTTCGCCGAAAAAGAGATCGCACGCGCCGCCGTTGATGCCGACTCGCAGCGGGGCGCCGATATCGGTCAAACCGCTTCGCGTGCTCAATCGTTCAGACGCATCGACAAAGACCAGTTCGCATACCGAGGGCATCGAGAGCCGCTGCTGGACGCGCACCGACAATAGCTGCCCCAGAAGCTCGCGCGGCAGCGGCGATCCGTCGCGTTCGATTTCGATCTGCGGGAGCGTTGCCGGCGACTTCATGTCTGCGTTTGAATTACGCCTGGTCAGCCGGGATGCGCAGCACGCTGTCCGGTTTCAGCATCGTCGGATCATCGATCCCGCTGTCTTCAGCCAGCTTGCGCCAGTTCGCCGGATCGCCGGTGAGCGCGTAAGCAACCTGATCGAGACGGCCGGGCGCGCCGACACTCGATCCGGGGAACTGGTCGAGATCTTCCGTCGGAGCAAGATCCGATTCGCCGGCGGGTCCGAGAAGAGGCGCGACAGCTCCCGCATCGATCGCGGTCGACTGAACCGACTTGCGCCGGCGGGCCGTCGGGTCCGCTACCCACACGAAGTTAAGCCGCAGCCACGAACGTTGCGGCGCGCCGCTCGGCAGAAAATGTTCGAAGCGCTCAGCCACTGCGGCAACCGCCCCGAGGATGTTCCAGGTCTTTCCCCAGATGAAGCGCACCAGGTTGGGCCCATAAAATCCCTGACTGTCGGTCGCGTGTTCGGACAGGTCCCAGAAGCGGGAAGTCAGTAGCTGAACATCGTCGACCTCGTTGGGCGATGTCAGCAGCGACGTATCGAACAGCAGGTCGAGCTGGAGTTCAGTCAGCCCGCCCCCGCCGCAGATCAGCATATCGTCTGACCAGGGCGAATCGCCGATAAGCTGGCCCATCACGCTGCGACGTTTCAGCCCGGCTTCGCGACGAAAGACGACTGTCTCGGGATTGAGGAGACAATCGATGCGAGCGCCCGTCGCTTCGACTAGAAAGGCGACGCGCTCCACACGAGTCCCTTCTGCTCGGCTTCCAGCCGGCGAATTTGCGACAAGTCACGTCGCGCGTCAATCCATGCGACCGACACCTCGATGCCCGATCCGAACGGGAGGTCCGGCCAACGATTGTGGTCCGTGTCGGTTGATTCCCTGCTTCGGATTTCGTTGGCGTGGGCGACGGCGGCGCGTGACCATGCCTGCGGTTGCAGCTTGTCCGCACCAGCGCGATGCTGGCGGAATGCGTGAATCGGTGCACCTACTCGGGGTCGTTGCGAAGGAGCGTGTGGACCTGCCGGTGTCTCTCGCGATGAAGGTAGCGCTGCAAGCCCGCTTCGCTTCGCGGACGACCTCTTCAGTCGAGGCGTGCTGCGCGATTCAATTTCGTTTGGACCGGTTCTGGCAGCCAGGCTCTCTGGTTTGGGTTGCGCGTACGCGCTTGGGCCCAGATGTTTGGTCGGGCGCGAATGTCCTGCCAGCTCGTGATGTGGGGCGGTCCATTGATCCGCGGCAGGCATCGCCTGCTCGCTGTCGCCAGTGTCGCGACCAGCGTGGCCGTTGCCGGCTTGAAGTCTGGATCGAGCAACCGTCTCGGCGGCGGCGGGGATTGTTGGCGGTGTGTGATTGCGGTTAGCCGATGTTGAAGCATGCGGCGGTTGCCGTGCGACGGCTGCAGGTCGGTCGATGCGATGGGGGCGAGACGCCTGTACTGATGCGCGCGGGCCCACACCGTGAACTTCCTCCTGACCGCGTTCGGTCGCGTCATGTTGTGCTTCATGCGGGGCATCCCGGGGCTTATCCGCAGCCTCGCGTGACGCTGCCGGATCGACGGCTTGGGCACGTTGGTCCCCTGTAGCCGTCGATTTGGGTAAAGCACTCGAGGCCGTTGCGCTTCGCGCTGCAACCGGGCCTGCTTCCGACATCGAAACGCGACCTTCCAAACCCGGCACGTCAGCCGTTGCAGGCTCGTGTCCGATCGACTCACGCAGCAAGAGCCCCGGGGCATGCGCCGCCACGCGCCGCAGCCAATCTTCAGGCGCCCCCGCAGCCAGATGCCGGTCCCATGTCTCCTGCCCGATCGCCGCGATCAACGGATCGACCGAATCACCTGCCGGCTTGACTCGCCCGGGTTCTTTGGCAGCCAGCGTCTCAACGGCGTCGAGCGCGCGCGCTTCCGATTGCTGTTCACTGGTCGGCATGCGCGCAAGCGAGGCCCCCAACGTCTGAAGCCAACCGCCGATGCGCCGGAGAGCCCGGTTCGCAAACTTCGAGCCGTTCGCGGGGTAGCTCACGGGGCTAACCCCTTTCCAGGGTCTCGTATACCAGCGTCATCGTCTCGATCGCGACTTCCTTCTCCAGCGCGTTGAGCGGCGCCCCGCGCCACTCCGACAGCCACGCGCTGATCAGATTCCAGCGGACGACCTCCGTGACGCCGTCGCTATCGAGCATCACCACCGAAACGTTGCGCCGGTCCACCTTGCCGCGGACCGAAGTCGTAAACCAGTCCCAGAGCTCGCGCGAGTCGGTGAGGCCGTAGCGCAGCGTGATGTCGCCGTATTCAACCGGTCCCGGCAGCCGGCGCACGACCTGCGAGTTCCCACCCTCGCGATATGAAATTGCGTGCACCTTGACATCCAGGCCGCTGCACTCGGCAAAGTGACCTTCGGTGACGCCCTGTATTTCCAGCTTGAAGTTATAGCCGCGATAGGGATCTTTGCGCGCTCCGGTCTGTCCTGCTGCTTGTGTGTTGGCTTCTGCCATGGCTCTCTCCCTGAATTCAACCCTGGACTTCGACTTCCGTGCCGCCGACGCCCTGGCCTATGCGAAAGATCACAAACTCGGCAGGTTTCACCGGGGCAATACCGATAACTACGACGACTCGGCCGCTATCGATCACTTCGGCAGGATTGGTCTCTGCGTCGCACTTGACGAAAAACGCTTCCTCGGGCGTCGCGCCC
>CAVOLM010000050.1:0-14607 GCA_963696675.1 uncultured Gammaproteobacteria bacterium
GCCTGCTTTCAGATAGCAAGGCGAAGGCAACATTCTTCACGCTGGGATGGGTGGCGGACCGCTATCCGCGGCTGGTATGCGACATCGTCTCGAATGGACACGAGCTGGCGAGCCATGGCTATGGCCACTTGCGTGCGTCAGAACAATCCGCGGAAGCGTTCGGGACGGACGTTCGCCGCGCCAAGGCGGTACTGGAAGACACGGCAGGTGTTGCCGTCCGTGGTTATCGCGCGCCCAGCTTCTCGATCGGCCGCGGCAATCTGTGGGCATTCGACAGCCTGGTCGAGGCCGGCTACCAGTACAGTTCGAGCGTGTATCCGGTGCGGCACGATCACTATGGCATGCCCGAGGCACCGCGTTTCCCGTTTCGCGTGCGCGACCGGCTGCTCGAGATTCCGGTCACCACCACTCGCCTGTTCGGTCGCAATTTTCCGGCTGGCGGTGGCGGCTACTTCCGGTTGGCTCCTTACCGTGTGTCGCGCTGGGCGATCGGGCGCGTGAACCGGGTCGAGCGTCGCCCCGCAATTTTCTACTTGCATCCCTGGGAGATCGACCCCGGGCAGCCGCGCATCGACGGCGTCAGCGCAAAGACCCGTTTCCGTCACTACCTGAATCTCGAACGTACCGAGCCTCGCCTCAAGAAACTCCTGCGGGATTTTCACTGGGACCGAGTCGACCGTGTATTCGACCTCGACGCGTGAGACCGAATGACGCGCCCACAGCGGCCACTGCGCCGCTGACGGTCCGCCCCTATGAGGAGGCCGACCGAGCCGCTTGGTCGGCCTTTGTCCAATCCTGCCCAGAAGCGACGTTCTTCCATCGCATCGAGTGGCGTGAACTCATCGAGCGCGTATTCCGGCACCGCACGCACTACCTCGTCGCCGAGCGGGGCGGCGTCCTGAGCGGGATCCTGCCACTTGCGCAGGTGAAGAGCATGTTTTTCGGCCACTCGCTGGTTTCCCTGCCGTTTGCGGCCCACTGTGGCGCCGCCTCGACTGACGAGGGGAGCCGCGCCGGCCTGCACCGTGCTGCAGTAGAACTCGCGCGACAGCTCGGCGTCTCACACCTCGAGTTGCGCAACCGGGCGGCCGCCGAGCCCGGTTGGCCGCAGCAGGACCTCTATGTGACTTTTCGCAAGCTGATCGACCCCGAAGTCGAGGCCAACATGGCGGCGATTCCGCGCAAGCAGCGCGCGATGGTGCGAAAGGGCATCGCGCGCGGCCTTGTGAGCGAGATCGATGCAGGAGTGGAGCGATTCTTCGAGGTGTACGCAGACAACATGCATCGGCACGGCACGCCACCTTTCTCGCGCCGATATTTCGAGGCGCTTCGATCTACGTTCGGCGAGTCCTGCGAAGTGATGATGGTGCTGGATCCGAAAGGGCAGCCGGTGTCGGGGGTGCTTTCGTTCTACTTCCGCGACGAGGTGCTGCCTTACTATGCGGGCGACCTTACCTCCGCCCGCGATCTCGCCGCTAACGATTTCAAGTACTGGGAGCTTATGCGGCGGGCCTGCGAGCGCGGCTGCAGGGTGTTCGACTACGGCCGCTCGAAGCGCGATTCCGGTTCCTTCGACTTCAAGAAGAACTGGGGATTCGTACCCGAACCGCTGTACTACGAATGCTGGCTGCTGAAGCGGGATTCATTGCCACAGAACAATCCGGCGAACCCGAAATATCGTGGGCTCATCGCCGCCTGGCAGCGGTTGCCGCGCGCGTTGGTCAACGCGATTGGTCCGTCCATCGTGCGCAATCTGGGCTGAGGACCCGTATGGAGCCGCTACTCTTTCTCGCGCATCGAATTCCTTACCCGCCCAACAAGGGCGACAAGATCACGAATTTCGAGTTTCTCCGTTACTTCTCGAAGCACTACGATGTCCATCTAGGCACCTTCGTCGACGACCCGCGTGACGAGGCGTACATAGGGAAGGTACGGGAGTACTGCAAATCAGCGCACTTCCAGTCGTTGAATCCAGCGGTAGCGCGTCTCCTCAGCGCGCGTTCCCTACTTAACGGAAGCGCGCTGACCCTTGGCTACTACCCGCGCCGGAATTTGCTCAAGTGGTGCGATGAGGCGGTTGGGGCGCATGACATTCGACGGGTCTTCGTCTCGTCGACGCCCATGTACCAGTTTGTTCCCGCCTCGGCTCGCAAGGCCGTCAAGGTGATTCACTACCACGATCTCGATTCTGACAAGTGGCGGCAGTACGCGACAACGAGGCCCTGGCCGCTGTCGGCGATCTACCGTCGCGAGTGGCGTCGTTTGCTTGAGTACGAACGGCAGATTGCATTGGATGCCGATGCCGGTCTTTTCGTTACTCCGTCGGAAGCCGAGTTGTTTCGCAAGCTTGCACCGGAGTCATTTCACAAGATCCACTGGCCAGGCCACGGCCTTGATCACGACTACTACAGAAGCTCCGCGGCTGCCGTAAGCCCCTATCCAGAGGGCACCAAAGCAATTGTGTTTGTCGGAGTCCTGGATTACTGGCCAAACGAGGATGCGGCGATCTGGTATGCACGTGAGATTCACAAGCGTGTGCAGGCAGCGCGTAGCGACGCGCTCTTCTACGTCGTCGGAATGAATCCCACGCGTCGCGTACTTGACTTGGCAACGCTGCCGGGCGTTGTGGTAACCGGTCCGGTGCCGGACGTGCGGCCGTGGTTTCAGTACGCCTCGGTGGCGGTGGCCCCCGTTCGTATCGGCCGGGGCATTCAGAACAAGGTGTTGCAGGCCATGGCGATGCAATGTCCAGTCGTCATTTCCGAAATGTCCGCGACTTCGTTGTCGGCGCGTGCAGGCGAGGAATTGGAAGTTGCCGAAACGGCGGAGCAGTTCGCGGCAAAGGTCGTTGCGCTTCTGAATGATCCGGCCCGTGCGCGATCGATCGGAATGCGCGCACGCGAGCGAATCCTTTGTGACTATTCGTGGCAGAAGACAATGGAGCGTATCGATTCGATGTTGAGTGACGCATCGGACGAGCGCACGCTCGAAACCCTCCCGGCGGGGAACGCCGTAGCAGCGTGAATGATGTGACTTGAGTTCGATGAGCAAAGTGCAGGCAGATTCCCAATTCAAGCCGGCGATTGATTTGCTCGAGCGGAGAGGTCAGCTGCGCGCGCTCGGGCTTGTGCTGCTCTGCGTGTCGCTAGTGATAGGTGTGTTCAATCAGACGTTCGTCGAGATGGTGGGGATTTGGGGGCAGTCGCAGACGTATTCCCACGGTTATCTGGTGTTCCCGATTTTTGCGTATTTGGTCTGGCAGAGGAGCTCCATCCTTGCAGTCACACCGATCCGACCGTTCATGCCCGCCGCTTTCCTGGCTGTCGGGGTAGGTTTCTCGTGGCTGCTCGGAGAACTTGCCAGCACGCTGACCGTTGGCTTCTTTGCTTTGATTGCGCTGATGCCACTGATGGTCACCGCGGTGCTGGGACTGCAGTGGGCGAGGACCCTGGTTCTTCCGTTCGCAATCCTGTTATTTGCAGTACCGTTTGGCGAGGCATTCGTTCCTACTTTGATGCAGTGGACTGCCGATTTCACGGTCGTCGCATTGAAGCTGAGCGGGGTGCCGGTGTACCGCGAGGGTCAGAGCTTCGTAATTCCCAGCGGAACCTGGTCGGTGGTCGAGGCCTGCAGCGGCGTTCGCTACCTTCTAGCATCACTCTTTGCCGGCGTTATTTACGCATGGCAGATGTATCGTTCGCCACTCCGGCGCGCGATGTTCCTTCTTGCTTCGGTCGTTTTGCCGATTGTTGCCAACTGGTTGCGCGCGTACCTCATTGTCATGCTGGGGCACCTTAGCGATAACCGTATCGCCGCGGGAGTCGATCATCTGATTTACGGGTGGATCTTCTTCGGCATTGTCATCATGGTCATGTTCGCCGTCGGCGCCATCTGGCGCGAGGACGATGACCCGATTACAGCGAGTACGACACCGACAACGAGGCCGGCCGCTGTCGTGGGGGAATCGTCCACCCCTGCGCAAGTGGCCCGAGCAGCGGGAGTGATGCTGGCCGTGTTATTGGCGTCGCGGGCGGCTGCTGCCATCCTCACGCGGCCCTTGGCCGATCACCCCTTGCCGAGCGTGAGCATTGCTTCGGTGGCGGGCTGGAAACCTGTCAGTACGCCGCTATCAGATTGGAAGCCGTATTTGCAGGCGCCAGCGCGCGAGGATCTATACGCGTTCGAAAAGGACGGTGAACAGGTTGGCGTCTTCGTAGGCATCTTTCGCGATCAGCGACAGGGGTCGGAGCTGGTCAGTTCCGTGAACGAGCTCGTCGGAGCGGACAAGAAGAAGTGGCAACGGGTGGCCACTGGCGCTCGAGCCGTTGAAATGAACGGCAGGACGACTTCGGTTCAAATGGAAACGCTTCGCACGGCGGGCGGCACAATCGTCGCTTGGAGGTGGTACTGCTTCGACGGAATGTGTAGCGCCAGCGACTATCGGGCCAAGTTCCAGCTCGCCGTCGATCGGCTCGCACGGCGCGACGACACTTCGGCCTGGGTCGCCATATTCGTCGTTAATCCGGAAACTCCGTCCGCAGGCGAGCGCTCGTTGGCGGCTTTTGTCGGCGAGATGGGCGGATCGCTTGAGCGCGGGCTGTTCGAGGTAGTTGGCCAATGACTGGGGTTCCGGATCCACGCCCGCTGGTCGTGCACGTCGTGTACCGCTTCGACATCGGCGGACTCGAGAACGGCGTTGTCAACCTGATCAATCGACTTCCGGAGTCGAGTTGGAGACATGCGGTTCTGTCTCTGACCGACGTATCGACGGATTTCTCGCAACGAGTACTGCGGAAGGACGTGCGGTACGTGTCGTTGCAGAAGTCGCCGGGCCACTTGGCGAAGCTTTACCCGCGGCTCGTTCGTCAGTTTCGCGAACTGGCTCCGGCCATCGTCCATACTCGCAACCTTGCCGCTCTCGAGGCCGCTGTGCCCGCGTGGGTCGCAGGCGTTCCGGCCCGCATCCATGGTGAACACGGACGCGACGCGTCCGACCCGGATGGCTTGCGGCGCCGTTATCAGTGGGTGCGCCGGGCCTATAGCCCGTTTGTGTCGCGCTACGTTGCCCTGTCCAAGGACCTCGAGCGGTACCTGCGCGATCGAGTCGGCATCGCTGCCGAGCGGATTGTTCAGCTCTACAACGGTGTTGACTCAAGCCGATTTCGACCGTCCGACCGAGCGCACATTGCCATAGAGGGGTGCCCTTTTGGTGCCCCGGAGCATTGGCTCGTCGGCACGGTGGGCCGCATGGACCCTGTGAAGGACCAGACCAATCTTGCGCGCGCCTTCGTGCTTGCGGTCCGGGCGAACCACCAAGCCAGGACTCGGATGCGCCTGGTGATGGTCGGCGGCGGCGAACTACGCGCCGAGGTCGAGCGCGTCCTGGATGAGGGTGGTGTGCGCGAACTGGCTTGGCTTGCAGGAGAGCGGAGCGACATACCGGAAATCATGCGGGGCCTGGATTGCTTCGTTCTGCCCTCAAGGGCGGAGGGAATTTCTAATACGATCCTGGAAGCAATGTCGTCGGCGTTGCCGGTGATAGCGACGCACGTAGGCGGTAATAGTGAACTCATCGAGGCCGACATGACGGGAAAACTCGTCCCGGCCGGAGATCCGCGTGCGCTGGCCGAAGGAATTCTGGACTACTTCGCGAATCCGGCGCTCGCACGCCGTCACGGTCGAGCCGGTCGCAACCGGGTCGAGCGCAGCTTCAGCCTCGAACGTATGGTCGACAGTTACCACAACCTGTATCTCACCGAGCTGCGTGCGCGCGGCATCGCTGCACGCTCGGTGATCAGTCTGCCTTCGGCGGAAAGCTGAAAGACCATGTGCGGCATCGTTGCCATCATTGATATCCGTGAACGCCGAGCGATCGACCGTGAAACGCTGGTCCGCATGAACGAGTCGCAGCATCATCGCGGCCCGGACGAATGCGGGTTGCACGTGGCGCCCGGTGTCGGACTGGGGCACCGGCGGCTGTCGATCATCGACCTCGCGACGGGCCAGCAACCGCTCTATAACGAGGACCGTTCGGTCGTCGTGGTTTTCAACGGCGAGATCTACAACTTCCAGGAACTCATTCCCGAGCTGACCGCGCTGGGCCACGTGTTCCGGACCCGCAGCGACACCGAGGTCATCGTTCACGCATGGGAGGCCTGGGGCGAGAAGTGCGTCGAGCGGTTCCGCGGCATGTTCGCCTTCGTGCTGTGGGACGAGGCGAAGCAGACGGTGTTTCTGGCGCGCGATCGGCTTGGCGTGAAGCCGCTTTTTTACGCGCTGCTGCCGGACGGTTACCTGATTGTCGGTTCGGAACTGAAGTCTCTGCTCGCGCACGGCGGGTTGACCCGCGAGATGGATCCGTTTGCGGTCGAAGACTACTTTGCTCTCGGATACATTCCCGAGCCGCGAACCATCTTCAAGGGCGCGGAGAAAGCTGCCGCCCGCGCATACCTTGACGGTTCGCCGCGGCGAGCGACTGCCGGCGCCGCGAGAATATTGGGATGTCGAGTTCACCGGCACAAACAAGCTGTCATCGACCCAGGCGCAACACGAACTGATCGAACGCCTGCAACACAGCGTGCGCCTGCGCATGATTTCCGAGGTCCCGTTGGGCGCATTCCTCTCGGGCGGTGTCGATTCAAGCGCGGTGGTCGCAATGATGGCCGAGGTCTCCGCCGAGCCGATCAACACCTGCTCGATCTCATTCTCTGACCCGCAATACGACGAATCGAAGTACGCGCTCCAGGTGGCGCAGCGCTACCGGACGCGACATTTCGTGGATCGAGTCGAAAGCGAGGACTTCGATCTCATCGACGTTCTGGCCCGCCTGTATGACGAGCCCTACGCGGACAGCTCGGCGATTCCAACCTACCGGGTGTGCCAGCTTGCGCGCCGGCACGTCACGGTCGCGCTGTCGGGCGACGGCGGCGACGAGAGCTTCGGCGGATATCGACGCTATCGGTTGCATATGATGGAGGAGCGCATGCGGCAGCAGCTGCCGCTCGCGTTACGCCGCCCGATGTTTGGATTGCTGGGGCGTGTGTACCCGAAGGCCGACTGGGCGCCGCGTGTGTTTCGCGGCAAGACTACTTTCCAGGCGCTCGCGCGGGACTCGGTCGAGGCCTACTTTCACAGCATGTCCGTCATGCGCGACGACATGCGGAGTCAGCTCTACTCGAACTCTTTCAAGGCGAGACTCGCCGGCTACAACGCGATCGAAGTGTTCAAGAGGCACGCGCTGAAGGCCAATCGACGACGATCCGCTGTCGCTGATCCAATATCTCGACCTCAAGACCTACCTGGTGGGTGACATCAACACCAAGGTTGATCGGGCCAGCATGGCTCACTCGCTCGAAGTGCGCGAGCCCCTGATGGATCACCCGCTGGTCGAGTGGCTCGCAAGTCTCCCGTCCTCATTCAAGCTGCGTAACGGCGAGGGCAAGTGGCTGTTCAAGAAGGCAATGGAAACGCATCTTGCCGAGCGAGATCCTGTATCGGCCAAAGATGGGATTCGCCGTGCCGCTGGCTGCTTGGTTCCGCGGGCCGCTGAAATCGCGTGTACACAATGCAGTGCTGGGAAGCACTCTCGCCGAAACCGGACTGTTCAATCCAGGCCACTTGCGCGCTCTGGTCGAACAGCATCAGTCTGGCACACGAGACCACAGCGCACCGCTGTGGAGTTTGCTGATGTTTGAGGCGTTCATTCGTCAGGCGGACGTTGCGAGTGTTCTTCAGATCGACCCGATTCCCCACTCGGCCTGAACTCGCAGATGGGTTCGCTGAGTCCGACGCTGCTTGTGCTTTCATCGCTGTTTCCGAGCGCGGCGCAACCGCACGCCGGACTGTTCATTCGCGAACGGATGTTTCGAGTCGGGAAGCATCTGAAAATTGTCGTGGTGGCGCCTCAGGCCTGGTTTCCCGGCCAGAGTCTTATTCGATGGTTTCGACCGCACTTCCGGCCGGTAGCGCCGACGTACGAACTTATGCAGGGGGTCGAAATTCATCGGCCCCGGTTTTTCAGCGTTCCCGGGATGTTCAAGTGGGCCGACGGGTTCTTCATGGCATTGGCGAGCTACTTCACCGCGAGGCGAATGCTGCGCGAACGCTCTGTCAATGTAATTGACGCACACTTCGGCTATCCGGACGGGTATGCGGGTTATCTGCTCGGTCGGTGGCTGGGGCTGCCGGTGATGCTTACCCTGCGTGGCAAAGAGCAACGCCTTTCGAGCACGAACGTTCGGAGACCTTTAGCGCGCGCGGTGCGAGGTGCGGACTACGTGATCACTGTGTCCGGTGCTTTGCGTGACGTTGCGATTTCGCTCGGTGCCGATCCGAGGCACGTGCAGGTCATCGGCAACGGAATCGATCTGTCCAAGTTTGTTCCCGTGCCACGCGACGAAGCGAGAGCCAGGTTGAGGCTGCCTCTTGATGCGAACGTTCTGGTCACGGCGGGCACGCTAGTCGAGCGCAAGGGCTTCCATCGCGTAATCGAAGTGATGCCCAACCTATTACGGCGTTTTCCACAGCTGCACTACCTCATCGTCGGGGGGGCTGGGCCCGAAGGAGATGATTCCGCCAAGTTGAAAGCACAGGTATCGGCGTTGGGCCTGGAGGCGGCATGTACATTTTCTCGGACCCGTCGATCCCGAGCGGCTCCATGGACCGTTGTCGGCATGCCGATCTGTTCGTTCTGGCTAGCAGCTACGAAGGTTGGGCCAACGTACTGCTCGAAGCCATGGCATGCGGAATTCCGGTGGTCGCCACGGATGTCGGCGGGAATGGCCAAGTGGTGAGCGGCGCCAAACTCGGCAGGATCGTTCCGCTCGGCGATTCGGCGGCGCTGGAGGCTGCTATTGGATGGGCTCTGGAACAAAGTTGGGACCGCAACGCAATTCGCGCAGTAGCGGAGGCAAACTCATGGGACAGTCGCATTCCGGTCTTGCTTGAGGTCGTTTGACCGTTTGCTTTCCCAGGGTCGCGGCGTTGCGCTTTCACGCCGGCGACACGCCAGCAGAGGCGCGCCATGCTCGCTAGCGTGGCTCAAGCAGTGTTGGCTCGCACCGCCCCGGAAGGAAAGTTCGGCTGCTTGCCGGTCCTGATCTACCACCGCGTACTCGCCGCGCCTGATCCGCTGCTTCCGAACGAGCCCAGCGCGTCGGAGTTCGAGGGCACGATGCGCTGGGTCAAGCGGACGTTCAATGTCATTCCACTCGATGAAGGCGTTGCCGGTCTGAAGGCGGGACGGCTGCCGGCGCGCGCACTGAGCATCACGTTTGATGACGGTTACGCCAACAACGAATCCATCGCCGCACCGATCCTCGCGCGGCTTGGTCTGCATGCACGACCTTTTTCATCGCCACGGGATTCCTGGACGGCGGTCGGATGTTCAACGATACGATCATCGAAACGGTCCGGGCCGCCCGGGGCACAGTGCTGGACCTGCAGGCGCTCGGTTTGGGCCGATATGAAATCGCAACCAACGAGGACCGGCTCCGGACCATTGGCGCGTTGATCGATGCCGTCAGAGGCAGGTCTGTGAGTGAGCGCACTGAGTTGACAGAGCGTGCGGCGGAAGAGGCGGGTGCCGATCTTCCTGCGGACCTGATGATGACTTCCGAACAGGTGGTGGGCTCTGGTTCGCGCGGGATTCGCGCTCGGCGGACACACGGTGAGTCATCCCATCCTTGCTGGCTTGCCGGCCGAAGCCGCGCGTCGCGAGATCGTCGAAGGCAAGCAGCGCCTCGAAGACCTTGCCGATGCTCAGGTGACGCTGTTTGCGTATCCAAATGGCCGACCAGGCCGCGATTACCTAGCGGCGACCGTCGAACTCGTACGGGAGGCCGGCTTCGAGGGAGCTGTCAGCACGTCAGGCGGTGCCGCACGGAGCGGTTCCGACCCGTACCAGATTCCGCGTTTCACTCCCTGGGACCAGAACTCTCTGGCATTCACTGCGCGAATATGGTCAAACATCGTTCGCGCCACGCCAGTCTATGCGAACACATGAGTCAACCTGCTAAGCGATGCCGGCTGAGAACTTCGATCAGACATCGGACCCGAATTTCGTCGCCTACTACGCGCGCGAAAGCCAGTCCGAAGAGACTCGAGAACGATTCACGAGAATTCGACGATCGAGCTCTGGCGCTGATGGCGACGCTTGGACGTGACGGAACTTTTGACGTCATTGATATCGGATGCGGGGCCGGCGCCCAGGCACTCTTGTGGGCCGAACGTGGTCACAGGGTTTGCGCGCTGGACGTCAATGAATCGCTGATAGCGATCGCGCGACAACGCGCCGACGAAGCGAATCTCTCGATACGCTTCGACATCGGCACAGCGACGAGTTTGCCCTACGGGGCGGAGAGCGCAGATGCCGTGCTCTTGCCGGAGTTGCTCGAGCATGTGGTTGACTGGGAAGGATGTTTGAGCGAAGCCGTAAGAGTGATTCGTCCCAGGGGCTTGCTGTACTTGTCCACGACCAATTGGCTGTGCCCGCATCAGCAGGAATTTCAACTCCCCGCGTACGCGTGGTACCCGGGTCCGCTGAAACGATGGCTCGAGCAGAAGGCCGTCACCACGCACCCGCAGTGGGTGAATCACGCGCGGTATCCGGCGGTCAACTGGTTCAGCTATTTCCAGTTGTCGCGGTGGCTGAGAGCTCGTGGCTTTCGCACGATGGACCGTTTCGACATGCTTGCGAAGCAGTCTTTAGGTCCTTTGGCCAGCGCACTGGTAGCGTCGGTGCGCTTGTTGCCGCCGATACGCGTACTCGGGCACATGGCGACTGAAGGTACAACGGTTTGGGCCATACGCGAAGCCCAGTGAAGATCCTCTACCTCCATCGCACCAGTGCCTCGGACGGTGGTGGCGTTCATATTCAATCCCTGATCAAGGCGCTTCGCGAAATCGGCCTGGAGGTCGTGCTGATTGCACCGGCGGTGGCTTCATCCGACGCCGGCGGAACAAGACTGAAATCCTGGATCGGGTCGATACGTCGACGTCTTCCCGCGATATTGCACGAGCTTGCCGAATTGGCCCTGAATATCCCGGAATGCTGGCGGTTGCTGCAAGCGGTTCGCAGGCACAAGCCCGACCTGATCTACGAGCGGGCCAATCTCTTTCTGCTCTCCGGAAGCTGGGTGGCGCGACGCGAGGGAATCCCGCTGATCCGCGAGGTCAACGCACCGTACGTTCGCGAACGATCCCGACATGGAGGGCTCGCGCTGCCACGCCTTGCAGCGTGGGCTGAGGTCAAGGCGTGGCGCAGCGCGGATGCCGTAATCGCAGTAACGGGCGTTCTGGCCGATATCATTGCGGAGGCCGGCGTGGGGCGAGATCGGCTGCACGTGATGCCTAACGGCGTCGATTCGCGGATATTCTCGCGTGCAGCAATTGACCCCGATGCCAAGTCCAGACTGGGGCTCACAGGTTTCACCGTTCTAGGGTTCACCGGCTACGTTCGTGACTGGAACGGTCTGGACGTGGCGATCAACTTGCTGGCACGCCCCGACGGTCAGCAGCTCTTTGTTTTGGTGGTCGGCGATGGCCCCGCGCGAGCGCCACTGGAGGCCCAGGCTGCGCGTCTCGGTGTCTCAGCGCGCCTGCGCTTCACCGGCGTAGTCGAGCGGGACAAGATCCCATCCTTGGTTTCCTCGTTTGATATTGCCATCCAGCCTGCCGCGAATCCCTACGCTTCTCCACTGAAACTCTTCGAGTACATGGCCCTGGCGCGCGCAATTGTTGCGCCAGACCAGCCAAATATTCGCGAAGTTCTCGAAGACGGTCGTAGTGCAATTCTCTTCCGACCCGGAGACCCAGAATCGTTTGCTGCGGCCGTAATGCGTCTGGCGGGTGACGCTTCTCTTCGAGCGCGGCTGGCCAACTGTTCGTCGGAAACGGTGGGCTTCAGAGATTTCACGTGGCGCCGAAATGCTGAGCGCGTCAAGGAACTGGCGTATCGGTTATGCGCAAATACGGATCGACGGCTGTCACCGGGTCAGGGAAACGCGCGGGAGAGCATGTGAGGATCGTAGAGAAACCATGCATCTTTTGATCGTCAAGCATGGCGCACTGGGCGACGTAGTACGAACCTCGTACTTCGCGAGTCCGCTGCGGCGAAAGTGGGGGGCTCAACTCCGGCTCTCGTGGATCACCGCACCCTCATCATTGCCGCTACTGCAATTTCATCCGGCCATTGACGATCTGTGGACTTCTTTCGATGAGGCAAGGTCACACTCGTTTGACTGCATCTACTCGCTTGATGACGAATCTGAAGCGCTTCTCGGGGTTTCAGGGCTGGACTCGCGCCGAGTGGTGGGTGCGCGGATCAACGGACAGGGGAAGGCCGGCTACAGCGATGATGCTGCTGAGTGGTTTGATATGGGTCTGCTGTCCAGATACGGCAAGTCACGCGCGGACGAGCTGAAGAAACTGAATACGAGAAGCCATGCGCAGATACATGCAAGCATCTTTGGAGTTGATAGGGCGGAGCCCGAGTTCTACGGCGACCCATCGATGGAGGCATGGGCCAAGGACTGGCTTGGGGAGGGCCGCCCGGTGGTGGGCATCAATCCCTTCGCAGGAGGGCGGTGGCCTTCCAAGGAACTGCGCGCTCGCGAACTGCGCAAACTCGTCACCGAATTGCTCGGAGGAGGCACTCGCATCGGGCGTGGTTGCAGAATAGTGTTGCTCGGCGCGGGCGCGGACAGAGATCGCAACATGGCGCTCGAGCAGGAGATCCGGGATGATCGACTGCGGGTGCTGAATACCGATGATTCGCTGCTGCGATTGGCCGCCGTGGTGGGTCAGCTGGACTTCATGATTAGCAGCGATAGTCTTGCCATGCACCTGGGCATATCGCAGGGCGTTCAGACCGTCGCGTTCTTCGCGCCAACGTCGGCAATCGAGATCGATGGTTTCGGCCGAGCAATGAAACTTGTCTCGACGGCGCCCGACTACTGTTCATACAAGCGCGACGCGGACAACTCCACTATTACTGCCGACCGATTACTTGGTTTGCTTCGTGAGATCTGAAACGCCCCAAGTTGACTGTTCTGGCCGCAAGCGCGTGGAGCCGTTCGCGCCCGACCGGGGTCCATGGGCAGATGCGATCCACGCATTGATAGAGAGATGTTGAAGTCAAGGTAGGATGCCATGCTCGCAATTGGAGCATCCGAATGAGGGCCACTGATGCTGAGGCCGATGTTTGAAAGACAGCTCGAACTCGGCGAGACGAGTTGGGTATCGTCACCGGGTGACGGGGAGGTTTGGCGCTACGCTTGTTCCCGCCGCCGGAGGGATCGAATGAGGGCACTGATCTTTGGTATTTGCCTGTTGTCGACGGCAACCGTCTCGTTGGCGCAGTCCAGCGGGTTCTGTGATCTCAACCTTGAGAACGCTACAGGCCCCTTCGACTACCGTACAGCGACTGCTGAAATAAAACACCTGGTCGAGAAGGCGCACTTCACGCGTCGCGTCGAGTCACTCATTGGCGGCCAGTCCGGAGCGCTGGCTCCCGATATCGACTACACACTGAGAGTCTTTCCCAATCACCCGCGCGCGTTGCTGTCGATGTCCAGGCTTGCGAGACTGCATAAGTCGGCGACGCCGCCCGGCATGCGCTATTCAGTCGAGTGCTGGTTCCAACGCGCAATTCAGTTTCAGCCAAACGATCCGCAGGTGAGACTCGTCTATGGGATTGAGCTGCTCAAGGATGGGAAGCGAGAAGGCGCCGTCGAGCAATTGAACGTCGCGGAACGATTGGCTGGCAAGGACCCGAACATTCAATATAACCTCGGCTTGGCCTATTTCGATCTCGGTGACTACGACAAGTCACTCGCATATGCTCGCACGGCCTACGGGCTCGGTTTTCCTTTGCCGGGCTTGCGGGACAAGCTCAAGCGGGCAGGCAAGTGGCAAGACTAAGTGCAAATTCCGCACTTTTATAACGCCTCGGCCGCGCTCTTTCGCGCGCGGTTTGATGCCTCGATGGTCTCATCCCCCGTTGCGCAGAATGCCGAGCTGCAGACGGAAACGCGCGGTGGCCTGACGACCATCAATGCACCGGGACTTTCAGTCTCACTTTCCTTCCCTGAGGTACAGCATCATGTCCAGGCCGACGCGGTCACCGTTTGGATGGGTACCACCGCGATTCCCTGGGGGGGTTGATCGCGACCAGGGCGGCGCGCTCGCGGCCGCCTTGTCTCGGCACAGCACTTTCGACGTCGCTGGGCTAGGGGGCCGTTACCTGTTTCTGCATTTCGACCTTGCCGGCCGAACGCTCACCGCAGCGACGGACCGATTTGCCGTACACCCGCTCTGCTACTCCGTACAAGGCACACAAGTCTATCTTTCGGATCGCGCCGATGCAGTGCCGCGTCGGGAGTCGCCTGGTCTGAACGAGCAGGCAATCTACGACTACGTGTACTTTCATGTCATTCCCGCGCCGAGCACAATTTTCGCGAGGTTCGACGACTGCCGCCGGCGCGAAAGCTGATCTTTGATTCGGGTGGGCTGAAACTGTCGCCGACCTGGCGGCCCAAATTCCGAGCCGACGAATCCGCAGCACTGAGTGAATTGAAGCAGGAGTTTCGCGAGTTGGCGCTTCGGGCT
>CAVOLM010000051.1:0-10639 GCA_963696675.1 uncultured Gammaproteobacteria bacterium
GCGGTCTGCCGGCGGCCGGCATGACGCTCGAGCTCGCCTCGCTCGCCGGCGCGACGCGCAGCGCAGTGAAGAAGGTCGCGACCAACCGCGACGGCCGCTGTGATGCGCCGCTCCTCGAGGGCGATGCGTTTGCGCCGGGCGAATGGCAGCTCGAGTTTCACGTCGGGGATTACTTCGCGGCGCAGGGCGCGCTGCTCGACATTCCGCGCTTTCTCAACATCGTGGTGATCCGATTCGGAATCGCGAATCCCGCCCAGCATCTGCACGTCCCGCTGCTCGTGACGCCGTGGAGCTACTCGACGTATCGGGGGAGCTGAATCCCGATGGCAGACGGCGAACCGAAGATCCGCTTCCTGCTGGACGGCGAGATCCACACTGTGGACGCGCTGCGCCCGACGACGACCGTCCTTGAGTACCTGCGCGAGCACGTCCGGCGCTGCGGCACGAAGGAAGGCTGCGCCGAAGGCGATTGCGGCGCCTGCACGGTCGTGCTGGGTGAACTCGTCGGCGAGGAGCTCAGGTTTCGCGCCGTCAACGCCTGCATCCAGTTTCTGCCCACCTTGGATGGCAAGGCGCTGTTCACGGTCGAGAGTCTCAAGAGTCGCGCCGACGGTACGCTGCATCCGGTGCAGCGCGCAATGGTCGAGTGTCACGGGTCGCAGTGCGGCTTCTGCACGCCGGGTTTCGTGATGTCGCTGTATGCACTCTATCGCACCGAGCGCGAACCGGATGAGAGCCAGGTACGACAGGCGCTCTCGGGAAACCTCTGTCGTTGCACCGGGTATCAGCCGATCCTCGCCGCCGCGCGTCGTATGTACGAGTACCCGAGCGTCAGCGCTTCCGACTCGGCGCTCATCGAGCAGCTGCGTGCGCTTCGCGTCACCCGCGAAAGGCGGCTCAGCTGGCAAGGGTCGAGCTATGTCGCACCGTCCACGGTCGCGGAGCTCGCGCGCGTGTGCGCGGAGCGACCGGAGGCAGTCATCCTCGCGGGTGGCACGGACGTGGGCCTCTGGGTGACCAAGAAGTACATGGACCTTCCGGCACTCATCTATGTCGGCAATGTCGCGGAGCTCAAAATCATCACGCGCTCGGACGCGCATATCGATATCGGCGCGGCCGTCAGTCTGACGGATGCGTTTGCAACGCTCGAGACCGAATATCCGGAGCTCCATGAGATTGCGCGCCGCTTTGCTTCGCCGCCGATCTGCAACGCCGGAACGCTGGGCGGGAATGTCGCGAACGGCTCGCCGATCGGGGACTCGATGCCTGCGCTCATCGCCCTGGGCGCAAGCGTGATCCTTCAGGCCGGCGCCAGGACCCGTCGCCTGCCGCTCGAAGAGTTTTATCTCGATTACATGAAGAAGGATCTGCGTGCGGGTGAGTTCCTGGTCGCGGTGCGCGTGCCACGCGCCCGTCAGGGTCGTCTCTTGCGCAGCTACAAGATCGCCAAGCGCTTCGACCAGGACATCTCCGCGGTGTGCGCAGCCTTCTGCATCGAGCTCAAAGGCGGGAAAGTGCGCGACGCCCGCGTCGCGTTCGGTGGCATGGCGGCCACGCCGCGCCGCGCCCTCAAATGTGAGCAGGCGCTGATCGGCGCACCCTGGGACGCCGCGGGCGTTGCGAAGGCGGCACGGGCGCTCGCCGAGGAGTTCAAGCCGCTCACCGATATGCGGGCTTCCGAGCACTACCGCACGCAGGTGGCAGCGAACCTGCTGCAGCGCTTTCATGCCGAGGTGTCGCACCCGGATCGACCAGTGAGCGTGTGGAGTCATGTCAGCTAACGGCAGGGCACGCGGCGTCGGGCCGATCGAGGGCGGAGTGGGTGAGGCCATCCCGCATGAGAGTGCTCACCTGCATGTCAGCGGCGAGGCGCTCTACACCGATGACCTCCCGCTGCCGGAAGGCTCACTCCATGCGGCGATCGGCGTCAGCGAGCGTGCGCATGCGCGCCTGCGCAAAGTCGACCTGAGTCGCGTGCGCGCGGCGCCGGGTGTCGTTGCGGTGCTCACTGCGGAGGACATTCCGGGCGAGAACAATCATGGTCCGGTGGTGCATGACGATCCGATCTTCGCCGAGGACACGGTCGAATATGCCGGCCAATCGCTCTTCGCCGTGGTCGCCGATTCGGTCGACGCCGCCCGTCGTGCCGCACGACTCGCTGTCGCTGAATACGAGGACCTGGAGCCGATCCTCGATGTGAAGACGGCGCTCGCGCGCCAGTCGTTCGTGATGCCGACGCGCACGCTGAAGCGCGGCGATCCGGACGCCAAGCTGCGCAGCGCCCCCCATCGCCTGAATGGCTCTTTTTCCGTCGGTGGCCAGGAGCACTTCTACCTCGAGGGGCAGATCGCGGTCGCACTGCCGGGCGAGGACGGCACGATGTTGGTCCACAGCTCGACGCAGCATCCGAGCGAAGTGCAGCGCCTCGTTGCTCACTGCCTCGGCGTCCCGGCCAAGGATGTCGTGGTTCACTGCCGGCGCATGGGCGGCGGGTTCGGCGGCAAGGAAACGCAGCCGGCATTGCTCGCCTGCATCGCGGCGCTCGGTGCGCGCAGGACCGGCCGGCCGGTCAAGTTGAGGCTCGATCGCGATCTCGACATGCTCATCACCGGCAAGCGCCATCCCTTCGACTTGAGCTACGACGCCGGCTTCGACGAGGAGGGGCGCATTCTCGGCATCCGCATGACGATGGCATCCAATTGCGGGCGCTCGGCGGATCTGTCCGAGGCCGTCAACGTGCGCGCGATGTTTCACGGCGACAACTGCTACTACCTCTCGGACGTCGAGATCGTGTCGCATCGCTGCAAGACGCACCAGCCGTCGCACACCGCCTTCCGCGGCTTCGGCGGTCCGCAGGGAATGCTGCTGATCGAGAACGTCATGGATGACATCGCGCGAGCGCTCGGCAAGGACCCGCTCGAAGTCCGTCGGATCAACTACTACGGTCGCGATGGGCGCAACGTGACGCCCTACGGCATGAAAGTCGAGGACAACATTCTCGAGCGGCTCACCGACGAGCTGGCCCGGAGCGCGAGCTACCAGGAGCGCCGCGAGGCGGTGGCGAAGTTCAACGCCGGAAGCGAGATCCTCAAGAAGGGCCTTGCGCTCATCCCGGTGAAATTCGGAATTTCATTCACGGCCACTCACCTCAATCAGGCGGGCGCACTGCTCCACGTCTACCTGGACGGCTCGGTTCTGCTCAATCATGGAGGCACCGAGATGGGGCAGGGCCTGCATACCAAGGTAGCTCAGGTCGTCGCCGAGGAATTGCAGATCGACATCGCGCGCATTCGCTGTACGGCCACCGACACGAGCAAGGTGCCGAACACCTCGGCGACCGCGGCATCCTCGAGCAGCGATCTCAATGGCAAGGCGGCCGAGGCCGCGGCGCGCACCATCAAGACGCGCCTGATCGAGTTCGCCGCCGTGAAATACGGCGTCTCGGAGCAGGCCGTGCAGTTCAAGGACGGCCATGTGCGCGTGGGTGAGAAGACGATGCTCACCTTCGCCGAGCTGGTGAACCAGGCGTATCACGCGCGCGTGTCGCTGTCGGCCACGGGCTTCTACGCGACACCGAAGATCAACTACGACGTGAAGACGCTCACCGGCCGGCCATTCTTCTATTTCTGTTACGGCGCGGCGATTTCCGAAGTGATCATCGATTCGCTCACGGGCGAATCGCGCCTGCTGCGCGTCGACATCCTGCATGACGTCGGCCGCTCGCTGAATCCCGCCATCGACATGGGGCAGGTGGAAGGCGGCTTCGTGCAGGGCGTGGGATGGCTGACCAGCGAAGAGCTGTGGTGGGACCCTGAGGGCAGGCTCATGACTCACGCGCCGTCGACGTACAAGATTCCGACCGCCTTCGACTGGCCGCAGACCTTCAACGTGAACCTGATCCCCTGGGGCGAAAACCGCGAGGACAGCATTTATCGATCCAAAGCGGTGGGCGAGCCGCCGCTGATGCTGGCGATGTCGGTGTTCTACGCGATTCGTGATGCCATTGCCGCTTGTGCAGGTGGCGCGCGGCCGCAACTCGATGCGCCCGCGACTCCCGAGCGTATCCTGCAGGCGATCGATGAGCTGCGGGCGCAGCAGGCTGCGGGATCGGGCAAGCGCCGTACGGTCTGATACGCGACCTGACCAATGGCCATCGACGTCTATCTCGCCGACTGGCTCAGTCTGATCCTGCGCTGGGCGCATATCATCACTGGCATCGCCTGGATCGGCTCCTCGTTCTATTTCATCTGGCTGGATGCGCGCCTCAATGTGCCGCCGCGCGACCCGGAGAATGCCGACATCGCGGGCGACCTGTGGGCGGTGCACGGCGGCGGCTTCTATCACGCGCAGAAGTACAAGGTTGCGCCTGTGCAGCTGCCCGAGCCGCTGCACTGGTTCAAGTGGGAGGCGTATTTCACGTGGATGACAGGCTTCGCGCTGTTCATCGTCGTCTACTACTTGAACGCCGAAGCCATGCTGATCGATCCGGCCGTGCTGCCGCTCAGCCCCGCAGAGGCCTCGATCCTCAGCGTGGCGCTTCTCCTCGCCGGCTGGTTCCTGTACGACGGCTTGTGTCGTCTCGACCTGGGGAGCACGACATTCGCGGTGGTGGGCACGGTGCTGCTGCTGGCACTGTGCTGGGGCGTGAGTCAGATCTACACCGGCCGCGGCGCCTACATGCAGGTCGGCGCCATGCTGGGCACGATCATGGCCGCCAACGTCTTCTTCAACATCATTCCATCGCAGAAGCAAATGGTCGCGGCCAAGCTCAGGGGCGAGCAGCCGGACGCGCGCCTCGGCGCGCGCGCCAAGGAACGCTCGGTGCACAACAACTACCTGACGCTGCCGGTGGTCTTCGCGATGCTGAGCACGCACTTCGCCTTCACGTACGCGCATGCCTACAACTGGCTGGTGCTGTTCGTGATCTTCGGCGCCGGGATGCTGGTGCGGCACTACTTCAATCTGCGCAACCAGGGCCGCAACGTCGTGGCTCTTCCCATCGCGGCAGCGGTCATCGGCATCGCGCTCGCGTGGGCGATCGCGCCGCGCAGGCCGGCGGCCGCTTCTGCAGCGGCCGCGGCAGCATCGTTTGACGAGGTGCACCAGATAATCGTGGCACGCTGTGTCACCTGTCACTCGGCCCACCCCACGCATCCGACCGCGCCCGTCGCTGCCGCGGGCGTGATGTTCGATACACCGCGTGACATCCTGGTGCGCGCACCGCGAATCTTCGAGCGGGTGGTACTGACCCAGACCATGCCGCTCGCAAATCTCACGCAGATGACCGCCGAGGAACGCGCCACCATCGCCACGTGGTACGCCCACGGCGCGCACGGCAAGGATTAGGAGGCTGCTGCGGCGGCGAGGCCGCTACGGCGGCGGCTGGAGCAGAAGTGGTTCGCCGTCGAAGAAAAACTCATCGCAATTGGCGCCCGGCCCGAGACGGTCCACGACCAGGAACTCGCTGGGATTCTCGAGCGCAATCACTGGGTGATGCCAGGTACCGCAGCGGTAGTTGACCCCCTGCGTCCCATTGGTCACGAACGCGCGCACGCTCGCGCGCTCCACGTGCTCACCGGGCGGCGCGGCCACTACCAGAAAGGGCGCGGCGCTCAAGGGCATGAAGAGCTGGCTGGACAGTGGATGCCGTTCGAGCATTGCGATCGCGAGCGGCAACTCGTACGGGACCACGCGATACAGGCTCACCTGCGTTCGCCCGCCATCGGCGCTGACCTCGATCTCGGTGAGCTCGCGGTACTGCCGTGTCGTCCCGCTGTTGATCACATCGAAAGCGTCCGCCGCTTCGATGACATCACCGAACGCGGCAAATCCCGCGCGCGTCAACGGCTCGGGTCGAAGCGATTGCGCGCCGCCAGTCACGTGTGCGCGATGCTCCCGTAGAGCCGCAAGCGGGAAACGCCGCCGTCCGGGTGCAGGTTCAGCCGCACGTGCGAGACGGGACCGAGGGGCGCGACCTCGATCTTGAACCGGTGCCGATGGTCGGCACGCATCGGCTGCTCGGGCAGCAGCATCGGCCACGGTGCGCTCGCCGCTTCGAGCGCTTCAGTGGCGATGTTGTCGATCAGCTCGGCCTGCAGCGAGACGCGGTCGGGAAAGTTGCCGCGGAAATGGGCCGTGTCGACTTCCACTTCATCGATCGTTCCCGGTCGGCCCAGGCGCAGGATCGCCCAGTCGTTGCCGGGCTCGCGCCGCCGCCGCGTCTCCCAGCCGTCGCCCATGTTGATGCCGCGTCCAGGACGATTGAGGTTACCGATCCGCCCGTAGTGCTGATCGTTCGCGATCAGTCCGACGCCGCCATTCTCGACGGCGAACAGGTCGATGCGATGCGTGCCGATCTTGTGCCAATCCGGTCGCACGTCGCCCCACACGCGCAGGCGCGCGATGCCACCGTCGGGAAAAATGTTGAGACGTAGGAATCTCCAGCACTCGCGGTTCTGGATCGGAAAGGGGTTGTGGCGATTACCTTGTAGTGCGCTGGGCGGGAGCAGGGTAGTCCAGCGCGCCTCCGACTTGAGCGCATCAGGATCGTCCGTCGCCTCGACCGACACCTGCGGCGGAAAATTGCCGGTGAAGTAGCTGGTGTCGAGATCGATGAGCCGGATGACACCTCGCAGGCCCAGCCGGATGATCGCCGCATCGTGGCCACCGCCACGTCGACGACGCGATTCCCACCCATCCATCCATTGGCCATGCGCATCGAACGTGCCGGGACGCGAGACGGGCTCGGCGCGACTCAGCATGCGTTCCTTGGCGGCGAAGAATTCGTCGGTGACCCAGAGCACTTCGGCGCCGAGCGCATCTTCCGCCAGGTTGACGAGTCCGCCGGGAACCTCGCTGCTCATCGCTGCCGTGGTGCTCATCTGGCCGAACCGCTTGAAGTGTAATATGTTTCAAATCGAGCACCTCAATTGTATCCAATCGCGGCGCGCGTGAGCCCCCACTATCCACGAGATCTCATCGGCTACGGTGCGAAGCCGCCCGACCCGCGCTGGCCGAGCGGTGCGCGGCTCGCCTTACAGATCGTGCTCAATTACGAAGAGGGCGCCGAGCGCTCGGTGCTGCACGGGGATACAGCGTCGGAAACGTTCCTGAGTGAGATCGTTGGCGCCGAAGCGTTTCAGGGCGCACGCCACATGAGCATGGAGTCGCTGTACGAGTACGGCAGTCGTGCAGGCGTGTGGCGGCTGCTGCGCTTGTTCGAGCGACGCGGCTTGCCGGTAACGGTGTTTGGCGTCGCGATGGCGATGGAGCGCAATCCCGAAGCGGTCACTGCGATGGTCGCCGGTGGCCACGAGATCGCGAGCCACGGCTGGCGGTGGGTGAGCTATCAGTCGGTGGATGAGAAAACCGAGCGTGAGCACATCGCGCGAGCGGTGAGTTCCATCGAGAAGTTAACCGGCCAGCGCCCAGTTGGCTGGTATACGGGCCGGGACAGTCCCAATACGCGCCGGCTCGTGGTCGAGCACGGCGGTTTTCTCTACGACGCGGACTCGTATGCGGATGATCTGCCGTACTGGCAGAGCGTGAGCGGGCGCGATCACCTCGTTATTCCGTACACGCTCGATTGCAACGACATGCGCTTCGCCACGGTCAATGGCTTTGCAACCGCCGCCGAGTTCACGGACTACCTGCGCGCGACCTTCGACTATCTCTATCGTGAAGGCGAACACGCGCCGAAGATGATGTCGGTCGGCTTGCACTGCCGGCTCGGCGGCCGCCCCGGACGCTGCGATGCGTTCGAGCGCTTCCTGGATCATGTCGAGCGACATGAACACGTCTGGATCTGCAGACGCGCGGACATCGCGCGTCACTGGATCGCCCATCACCCGCCTCGCGGGCCTTCGCGGGAATGAGGTCGCCTTCTCTGACGATCGCCGAAGTCAGCTCGCTGGGCCGCGCGGAATTCGTGAGCCGCTTTGGCGCGATCTATGAGAAATCACCGTGGGTGGCAGAAGGCGCCTGGAATGCGCGGCCATTTGCGGATGCGACGGCGCTCGAGAATGCGCTGGCCGATGTCGTGCGCCAGGCGAGTCACGCACAGCAGCTCGAGCTCTTGCAGAAGCATCCGCGCCTGGGTACGCGGCTCGCATTGAGCGGGTATTCGCGTTCCGAACAGGCGGGTGCCGGCCTTCTGGATGCGAGCGCTGCCGAGCGCGCCGAGCTGGAACAACTCAATAGTGCCTATGAAGGGAAGTTCGGCTTCCCTTTCATTCTTGCGGTTCGCAATGCCGACTCGCGCAGCATTCTTGACAGCTGCCGGACGCGCATCAACCATGACGAGAAGTCGGAGTTCGACGAGAGCCTGCGCCAGGTATTCAAGATTGCGCACTTCCGTCTGTCCGATCTGCTGGACAGCGGGAGATCCGCAACACGATGAGCGCAATACAGGTTCTCGGAATCAGCAATGCCATCGTCGACGTGCTGACGCATGTCGATGATCAGTTCCTCACGCGCGTCGGCGTACCCAGGCGCTCCATGGTGCTCATCGATGAGCAGCGCGCTGAGGAGCTTTACCGGCAGATGGGGCCGACCACGGAAATGTCCGGCGGCTCCGTGGCGAACACCATTGCAGGGATCGCAAATCTCGGCGGCCGCACCGCGTACATCGGGCGCGTGTTCGACGATCAGCTCGGCCGCATCTTCGTCCACGACATGCAGTCGCTCGGCGTGGACGTGCGGCTCGAGCCCGCGAAAAGTGGACCGCCGACCGCACGCAGCTACATTCTGATTACGCCGGACGGCGAGCGCACGATGCAGACCTATCTCGGGAATTGCACCACGCTCGCGCCCGAGCACATCACCCCTCAAACCTTCGGCCAGCCGGAAATCGCGCTGCTGGAGGGCTATGTATGGGACCTGCCGCAGGGACCGCCGGCGCTTGCCAAGGCCATCGGACTCGGACAACGCGCCGGGACGGTGATCGCGCTCTCGCTCTCGGATGCGGAATGCGTCAATCGGCATCGTGCGGAGTTCGCTGCGGCTGTCGGACGTGACGTGAAGATGGTGTTCGCCAATGAGACCGAGGTCATGAGCCTGTTCGAAGTGACGAGCTTCGATGCAGCGGTGCAGCGCGCCGCAAAAGTGGATGCACTCTTCGCCATCACACGTTCCGAGAAGGGCTCGGTGATCGTCTCCGGGCAAGAACGGATCGTGCAGGAAGCGTATCCGGTCGCGAAAGTCGTCGATGCGACGGGCGCGGGCGATGCCTATACCGCGGCGTTCCTGTACGCAAAGACCAACGGACGTTCGCTGAAAGACTGTGCCGACCTGGGTTCGCGCGCGGCCACTGCGGTGATCCAGCAGGTCGGCGCGCGGCTCGAGAAGGACGCTCTCTACCGCATCTCCTAGGCGCGGTTGGCCCCGCAATCTGCGCCCATGAGCACCGCGAAACCTGCGGACTTCGAACCCTACTCGGCATCGTTCGCGGCTGATCCGTATCCGGTGTATGCGCGGCTACGCGAGCACACTCCCGTCTTCTACTCCGCGCAGCTCGGAATGACGCTGTTCACGCGCTATGACGACATCCGCAGCCTCCTGCTCGACGGTCGACTGGGACGCACGCTCGATCACTTGAAGCATCCCGAGGAGATCGCGAGGCAGCGCGCCAGCGCGGAGTGGCAGCGCCTGCCGAACTACAGCCGCTACGTGCGCGTGAATCTGCTGGAGACTGAAGGCGCCGAACACGCGCGCGTGCGGCGGTTGGTGTCAGCGGCGCTGACACCCAGGCGGGTGCGGGACCTCCGTGGGCGCATCCAGGCGCTCGTCGACGAGATGCTGGTGGCCTTGCTCCCGCAAGGCCGGATGAACTTTCTCGCCGACCTTGCTGAGCCGCTGCCGGTCTACATGATCTCGGATCTGCTCGGCTGGCCACTCGAGGAACGTCATCGGCTGCGGCCGTGGTCGGCGCAGATCGTGCGCCTGTATGAGAAGGATCACTCGGCAGAGGACGAAGCGCAGGCCGAAGCTGCAACGACCGAATTCGCGGCGATGCTGGGCGAGCTGGCCGATCGGCGTCGCAATGATCCGCGCGATGATCTCATCAGCGCGCTGGTGGCAGTGGTCGACGAGGGCGAGCGACTCACACGCGATGAGCTGATTGCCACCTGCATGCTGCTCCTCAACGCGGGGCACGAAGCGACCGTCAACGCGGCGGGGAACGGGCTTCTGGCGCTCCTACGTCATCCCGAGCAGGCCGCACGGCTGCGTGCTGAACCGGCGCTGGTCACGAGTGCCGTCGAAGAAGTCCTGCGCTTCGATGCGCCGCTGCAGCTCTTCCATCGCTACGTGCTCGAGGATTTCAGCTTCGCAGGTGTCGAGCTGCGCAAGGGTGATGACGGTCGGGTTGCTATACGGATGCGCCAACCGCGATCCGCAGGCTTTCGACCGCCCCGATGAATTCGACGTGGGCCGCAACCCGAACCGGCACTTGAGCTTCGGCACCGGCACTCACTTTTGTCTCGGCGCGCCCCTCGCGCGGCTCGAGCTCGAAATCCTGCTCGCGACCTTGCTACGTCGTCTGCCTGATTTGAGATTGGACGATACCGAGCCGGAGTTTCGCACGGGGTTCGTGTTCCGGGGACTTAAGGCACTGAACGTGCGCTGGTAGGAGCGTCAGGTA
>CAVOLM010000052.1:0-11759 GCA_963696675.1 uncultured Gammaproteobacteria bacterium
TCTTGTAGCGCGCGCTGACATCGGTGGTGACGTGCAGCTCGACACGACCGTAGCGGGTATGGCTGTCCTCGCGCTGCTGCTGGGCGCGCTGCGCCGCTTCCTGAGTGCGCCGCAGATTCTCCGCCTCTTCGCGGGCGCGCGTCTCTGCCAGGCGTTTCGCATCTTCCTCTGCCGCTTTGCGCGTCTCTTCTTCGGTGAGACGCCGCTTGCTTTCGGCCTCCAGGCGCTCGCGCTCGCGGCGCTCCTGTTCCGCGCGCTCGCTCTCGAGCCGCTTCGCCTGCTCCTCGACCTCGCGCTTGCGGTCCAGCTCGTCCTGCTGCTGGCGCGCCTGTTCCTCGAGCACGTCGCGCTTGACGTAGGTGCGCTGGCGGCGCACCTCGACGGTGACCGTGCGCGCACGGCCCTGCACGCTGGCGAGCTTGATCTCGCTCTGCGACTTGCGCTTCAGCGTGATCTTGCGCGGCGCGGCGGCCGTCCGCGCCGCGGCCGTGGCTGCGGCGCAGGTGCGTCAGCAGCTCCATCTTGGCCTCGTCGCTGATGACGTCATCGGCGCCGTCGACCTTGATGCCGGCCTCGTCGAGCTGCGCCAGCAGCCGCTCGACCGGCACCTTCAGGACCTCGGCGAATTGTGCAACCGTGACTTCGGCCATGGCTTACCTCGCGGTCAGCCTGCTGGCCGCTCGAACCAGTGCTCGCGCGCGGTCATGATCAGCTCGCCGGCACGTTCGGCGTCGAGTCCTGTCGATCTCGGCCAGGTCGTCGACCGACTGCTCGGCGAGCTCCTCGCGCGTGCGACGCCGCGCCGCGCGAGCGCGAGCGCCAGGTCCGGGTCCATGCCGTCGAGCGTCAGCAGGTCGTCGGCCGGCAGCGCGGACTCGAGCGTCTCCTCGCTCGCGATCGCCTGCGTCAGCAGCACGTCGCGCGCGCGGTTGCGCAGTTCCTTGACGATGTCCTCGTCGAATTCCTCGATCGCGGCGAGCTCGCTGCGGCACGTAGGCGATTTCCTCGATGGTCGAGAAGCCTTCCTGCACCAGGATCGTGGCGACGTCCTCGTCGACGTCGAGCTGCTTCATGAAGTTCTCGACCAGCGTCGCGCGACTCGGACTCGCTCTTCTCCTCGGCGTCTGCTCGGTCATGACGTTGAGCTCCCAGCCGGTGAGCTCGCTCGCGAGGCGGATGTTCTGGCCGCCGCGGCCGATGGCCTGCGACAGCTTTTCCTCGGCCACCGCGATGTCCATGCTGTGCGAGTCTTCGTCGACGACGATCGACTGCACCTCGGCCGGCGACATCGCGTTGATGACGAACTGCGCCGGGTTGTCGTCGAACGGGATGATGTCGACGCGCTCGCCGGCGATCTCGTTCGACACCGCCTGCACGCGCGAGCCGCGCATGCCGACGCAGGCGCCGACCGGATCGATGCGCGGATCGTTGCTGCGCACGGCGATCTTGGCGCGCACGCCCGGATCGCGGGCGGCGCCGAGGATCTTGATCAGGCCCTGGCCGACTTCGGGCACCTCGAGCTTGAACAGCTCGATCAGGAACTCCGGCGCGGTGCGCGTCAGGAACAGCTGCGGGCCGCGCGGCTCGGAGCGCACGTCCTTCAGGAAGGCCTTGATGCGGTCCTGCGGCGCACCGGCTCGCGCGGGATCATGCTCGTCGCGCGGGATGAAGCCTTCGGCATTGCCGCCGAGGTCGACGAAGATGCCGTTGCGGTCGACGCGCTTGACGATGCCGCACACCAGCGTGCCGACGCGGTCCTTGTACTGCTCGACGACCTGCGCGCGCTCGGCCTCGCGCACCTTCTGCACGATGACCTGCTTGGCCGTCTGCGCGGCGATGCGGCCGAAGGCGACCGACTCCATCGGCTACTTCGACGTAGCCGCCCGGCTCGGCATCGGTCGCTCGATGTCGACGCGCGTCGTCGAGCCGCAGCTCGCGCTCCGGGAACTCGAGCTCGGTGGAGTCGTCGGCGAACACCTTCCAGCGACGGAAGGTGTCGTAGTCGCCGGTCTTGCGGTTGATGGCGACGCGCACGTCCATGTCCTCGCCGTGCTTCTTGCGCGTGGCCGACGCCAGCGCCGCCTCGAGCGCCTCGAAGATGATTTCCTTGTCGACGCCCTTCTCGTTCGAGACGGCGTCCACGACCATCAGGATTTCTTTGTTCATCGTCACAAACCTCTGCAACTCACAGCGTCGGCACCAGCCGCGCCTTCTGGATCTGCTGGTACGCCAGCAGCACCCGTGAACCATCCACCTCGAGGGTCACACCCTCATCGCCTGCCGCGAGCAACGCCCCGGTGAATCGGCGGCGTCCCTCGATGGGCAGCGCGAGCTGCACCTTGACCCGGTTGCCCACGAACCGCGCAAAGTGCTCGGGGGTTCGCAGTACCCGATCCAACCCCGGCGAAGAGACCTCCAGCCGGTAATGTCCCGGGATCGGATCCTGCGCATCGAGCGTATCGCTCACTGCGTGACTGACTCTCTCGCAGTCCTCGAGCCCCACCCCGTTCGGCGCGTCGATATACACCCGCACCAGCCCGCCATCGCCCACGTGCGCATACTCGATCTCGACCAGTTCGTAGCCGAGCGCCTCGACGGTCGGCTGCAGCAGGCGGATCAGCTCATCGCGCATCGGACCGCCGAGGAAAAAAAATGGGCCCGAGGGCCCATCGATGGACAACAAAAAGCCCCTCGGGGGGGCTTTTCGCTCTTAAGCACTTGTTTTCACAAGCCCCGATCCCCCGAGCGGATCGAGGGCGCGAAGTGTAACCGATGGTTCGGGCATAGAAAACCCCGCGACGAGATATTGGGATCGCGCCACAATAGAAAAGACCGGTGACTGCCTCGATTCGCGAGGTTCCACCATGAGGGTGGCAGAACAACGACGACAAGCCGGCGCCGCGAGATACCACCCGACCGCTCTGGCCGGTGCCCTTATTGCGCTCGGAGCCTGCACCACCGCGCAGGCTGATGACTGGCAGCGACTCGGCTTGTTCCGCATCCGTGACCTCACGCCCTTCGGCCTCACGCGCCTCGATTTCCTCCCCGCCCACTCGATCAACGAGCCACCGCGCACTTTCGCAGTCGAGTTCAGCATCTCGTACCAGAACACCTGGGCTCGTTCTGACAACGTAGAGGACTACCTCGAGTCGCGCGGCGGACGCCGCCGCCCGATCACTGACGCCGACATGGACGCGATCCTGGCACTGCCGGGAGACGCCTATCTCGTAGATGGCGAGTACGGACTGATCGACCTGACGCTGCACTACAGAGCTAGCAGCCATTTCGGTGGTTACCTGACCATCCCGTACTTTTTCTTCAGCGGCGGCGACTTCGACTCCGCGATCGAAGGCTTTCACGACGCGCTCGGGTTTGGCGATGCAGGACGCGAAAGCGTGCCGCGCAACCGGTGGCAAATGGTCGCGAAGCTGCGCAACACCACCATTCAGCAGAACTCGCCGCCACGGGATGATTTCGGCGATCCCGTTCTCGGCGTCCGCTATTCGCTGTTCGAGACGCCGGAGCGCTGGAACCTGATCCTCGAGAGCGCCGTGAAGATTCCGCGCTCCGACCAGGAGTTTCTCATCTCGACCGGTCAGCCCGACTACGGATTGCAGGCGTCCTACCAGCGCTTCTTCGAACATCACGCGCTGTACGCCACGTTCGCCATGGTCTACTACAACGCGCCCGACGTCGACATCGCGCACGATGAATGGATTCCGACCTTGATCCTCGGCTGGGAGACCCGGGTATCCGAGCACACCGGCTTCGTGCTGCAGTTCTACGGCAGCCGCAGCACGGTCCAGGAGACCAACCTGCGCGAACTATCGGCCAACAAATACCAGACGACCGCGGGTCTGCAATGGACCTACCGCGGCAACGTGCTGCGCTTTGGCCTTACGGAAAATCTCGGCAGCTTCAACAACACTCCGGATGTCGGCCTGACCCTGTCCTTCGGGCGCTTCTTTGCCGGTCACGGCGACTGGCATTCCGAAGACTAGCCGCCGCGAGCCCGCGGTGGCCCGATGATGGCGACCTTCACCTCGGGAAGGGTGCGGTTGAGCGCCAGGAGCTTGCGCAGCACGTCGAGCGCGTCCCGGGCCGCCTTCAACTCCACCTCATCGGACTGCGGAGAGGTGAGCAACTGCCCATTGCGCACGCAATATCGGTGCCTGACGAGGTAGGCGCGCGTCGCCGGGTTAGTGGTATCGCTGCCCACGTGTGCGGTGAGATTGCTGAGAATCTCGTAGTTGGCGGCATCCACGAAGGTAAACGACATCTGTGTCTGGCTGCCGGGCGCGGTGAGCTCTACGCTGATGCTGGTGAGATCCCGGTCGCGAAAGAACGCACTCGCCCGCACGATACGCACCGTCTCGAAGTTGCCGACCGCGAGCGGATCGACCGACAACAAGTGCAGATCGCCGACTCCGGAAGAGTCCGGCGCCGTCGTGAAGCAGGCGGGCATCGCCGCTGCACTGATGCCACTCGCCGCCAGCAATGCCGGCGCGATCACCAGCCGCATGGTCGTTGCGATGCGCATGTTTCAAGTCTCCTTGAGCCAGCGTGCCAGCCACGCCTGCACTTCCTGGTAGAAGAAGCGACTGTCCTCGCCCTTGAGGATCCAGTGATTCTCATCCGGAAATATGACGAAGCGGCTGGGCACTTTCTGACGCTGAAGTGCGGTCCAATACTCGATAGCATTGTTGAGCGGCACGCGGTAGTCACGCTCACCCACGCTCACCAGGACCGGCGTCTTGAAGCGTGAGGCATAACGAATCGGGTTCTGCTGGCGCCACACCGCCCCCTGTTCCCAGGGCGGCCCGCCATTCATGACTTCGCGGCCGTAGACGGTGTCACTGGTCCCGTACTGCGACTCCAGGTTGATCAGGCCGGCGTGACTGATGAGGCACCGATAGCGCGTCGTGCTCGCCTGCAACCAGTTGGCTAGATGACCACCGTAACTCGCGCCCCCGGCACACTGGCGCGAACCGTCGATGAAATCGAAACGCTTGATCGCCTCGTCCGCGGCCTGGTTGATCTCATCGCCGGGCGTCTTCAGCGGATCGCCCTGAATGGCCTGCGCGAACTTCTCTCCGAAGCCGGTCGACCCGGTGTAATTCGTGAGCAGGACGACATATCCGGGTGCGGCGAGCAAATGGTAATTCCAGCGCAGCACGAACTGGTCGCGCCACATCGAGTGCGGCCCGCCGTGGATCACGACGAACAGTGGATACTTCCTGGCCGCATCGAAGGCCGGGGGCAGCACCAGCATGTTGTGAATGTGGCGGCCTCGACGGCTGGTGAAGGAGAACTCGCGTACCGGCTGCCAGTCAATCTGCGCACTGCGCGCGGTGTTGAAGCTCGTGAGCGCGGCATGCCGACCCGCATCGGCATCGAGCTTCACGACCTCGGCCGGAGAGGTCGAGCTCTCCCAGTTGGCGAAGAGAAGCGGTCCGGCGGCCTTCGAAGCGATGCTCAGGTTCGAGTACGCACCGCTCTGCACCGGGTAAGCCAAGCGCGCGGCGCCTCCGGATGCGGGCATCGCGTACAGCTTTTCATGGCCGGCATCCTCGGCGAGCGCAAACACTTGCCGACCATCGGGCGCGATGCCGAAGCTGGAGACCGAGCGGTCAAGGCCCGGGCTCACGATCCTGGCAGTACCGCCCTGTGGCCATCCGACCGCGGCAACACGGCTCAAGCTGTAGATGGTCCCGTTGTCCGGTTCAAAGAGTCCATAGAGTGAGCTCCCGTCAGGAGCGAATTGCGGGTCGCTCCACGAACCGCTTGCCGGCGTGAGCTGCTGGGGCTCACCTCCGGCGATATCCACCCGGAACAGCAAGGAGTGTGTGAATGCATACGCCGCAGCGTTGCGATCATTGCTCGCAACGAAGACGATGCTGCGACCGTCCGGCGCCCAGATCGCGCCGAGCTCCTCGCCCGAATCCGTGCGACGACCAGCAAATCCCGCGGATGCCACCAGTTTCGAACCCGCGAGCAGATCCTTCGCCTCGGCGCCCGGCTGCAGGGCCTGCACCAGCACGTGCGGCTGGCGCTCCGGCTCGACCCATTGGTCCCAGTTGCGGATCGGGAATATGTCGTAGACGCGCGCGTCGTACTTGCGAGCCTTGTGCTCTTCCTCCATGCGTTTGTTGTCTTGATCGCTCATCGCGCCGCGGTAGACGGTGCTGATAAAGAGAAGCTGAGAACCGTCTGGCGAGAACTGTGGTGAACGCGCGCCGGTGGAGACATTGGTCACGCGTGCCGCCTCGCCTCCGGCTGTGACATCAAGCACGTAAATCTGCTCGACCTCATCGCCATCCCGCTTGGTCGAGAACGCAATGCGTCGACTGTCCGCGCTCCATGCCACGTCGCCCTCGCGCGCTTTATTGAAGGTCAGCCGTCGCGGTTCAGCGCTGCCATCGCCCGCAACGATCCACAGATCGGCGGCCTTCTCCTTGTCGTCATAGGCGGGCTCGGTCACCAGGAACACCACCCACCTGCCATCCGGGCTCGCTACCGGCGCACCCACGCGCTTCATCAGCCATACGTCTTCATGCGTGATCGCGTGCTTCGCCTCCTGGGCCTGCGCGGCCGCATTCACGGCTAACGGGATCACGAGCGCGGCTGCCAGTCGCGCGACAAGGTGACTCATCTCATCTCCTTTGGGAAACGCGGGAAGTTCAATCAGTGCACATCGAGCAGGATCTTGCCGATGTGCTCGCTCGATTCCATCAGCTCATGGGCACGCACCGCGTCGGCCAGGGGGAAACGCGCGTGAATGGGGGGCAGCAGGTCGTGGGTCGCGAACAATGGCCAGACGCGTGCACGCAGCTCTTGCGCGAGCCGACCCTTCTGCTCGACGGATTGGGGACGCAGGGTGGAGGCCATCAGGCTCAGGCGTTTCTGAAACAGGTAGCGCAGATCGAGCTGCGCCTCGTGACCGCCGAGCGTGGCGATCAGGGCAATTCGCCCCTCGACCGCCGCTGCCGCGATGTTTCTTGCCAGATATGCAGCGCCAACCATATCGAGAATGACATCGGCGCCGCGAGCGCCCGTCGCCTCCTTCACCGCCGCGACGAAATCTTCGCTACGGTAGTTGATGGCACGCTCGGCTCCTAAGGCAACGCACGCCGCACATTTTTCGGCGCTGCCGGCGGTGACGATGACACGCGACCCAAATGCCTTTGCCAGCCTGATCGCCGTCGTGCCGATGCCGCTCGATCCGCCGTGAACGAGCAGCGTCTCGCCCGCGCGCAGCCGCGCGCGCTCGAAGACGTTGTGATACACGGTGAAGAAGGTCTCCGGGAGCGCTGCCGCCTCGTGTACGCCGACACGATCCGGAATCGGCAGACACTGCACCGCCGGCGCCACGGCGTACTCTGCGTAGCCTCCGCCCGCCAGCAGCGCGCAGACCGTTGCACCCTGGAGCGGCTCGGCCACGCCCGCACCAGAGGCGACGATTTCACCGGAGACTTCGAGGCCCGGAATGTCGGTGATCCCCGCGGGCGGCGCGTAGCGGCCAGTTCTCTGCAGAACGTCCGGCCGGTTCACGCCTGCCGCGGCGACGCGGATCAGCACTTCGCCTGGCCCGACGGCAGGAACGGCACGCTGCACGGCGCGCAGGACCTGCGGTCCTCCGGGCTCGGCGATCTCGATCGCCGTCATGTTGCGCGGGATGTCTGCCACGATGGCGACGCATTATACTTTGCGCGGTGATGATGCCGGCTCGAAATTCCTGTCTGCGAGGGATCTCCCATTAATAAGCATGTGGTAGTGCGCGAAATCGCGCGTCCCGATCCCGGTGTCGTTCAGGCGCTGGGCGACTATGGCGTGGCCACCGTGCACGAGGCCCAAGGCCGAACCGGTTTGCTCGCCGCGTACCTGCGGCCGATCTATCCCGGCGCCTCACTTGGCGGCCCGGCGGTTACGGTGCTGGTTCCGCCCGGTGATAACTGGATGATTCATGTCGCGCTCGAAGTGTGCAAACCCGGTGATGTCCTGGTCGTCGCACCGAGCTCGCCGTGCTCGGACGGCTATTTCGGCGACCTGCTGGCCACATCGCTCCGGGCGCGAGGCGGCAAGGGACTCATCATGGATGCGGGTGTGCGCGATGTGGCAACGCTCACACAGATGAAGTTTCCCGTGTGGAGCAAAGCCATCTGGGCACAAGGCACCGTCAAGGCCAGCCTGGGCTCGGTCAATATGCCGATCATCTGTGCGGGGCAGCGCGTGGAGCCAGGCGATGTCATCGTGGCCGACGACGATGGAGTCGTGGCGGTCAGCCGCGCCGAGGTCACGAAAGTCGCCGAGGCCGCACGCCAGCGTATTGCTGCCGAGGAAGAGAAGCGCAAGCGCCTCGCGGCCGGCGAGCTCGGACTCGACCTGTACAAGATGCGCGAGAAACTCGCCGCGCTCGGGCTCGAGTACCGCTGATCGGCGCGATGTCGAAGCTTCGACAGACAGCCATTCCCTGCACGCTGATGCGTGGCGGGACCTCGAAAGGCCCGTTCTTCCTGGCAACCGACCTGCCCGCCGACACGGCGCTGCGTGATCGTGTCCTGCTCGCAGTCATGGGCTCGCCTGACCCTCGACAGATCGACGGCGTCGGTGGCGCCGAGCCACTCACCAGCAAAGTCGCCATCGTGTCGAAGTCCACTCGACCCGATGTCGATGTCGACTACCTCTTCGCGCAGGTCTCGATTGAAAAGCCCTTGGTCGATGTCAGTCCGAACTGCGGCAACATGCTCGCGGGCGTAGGGCCGTTCGCGATCGAAAAAGGACTCGTGGCCGCGCGTGATCCGACGACGCAGGTGGCGATCTACATGGTCAACACCGGTAATCTTGCGGTTGCCACGGTGCAGACGCCCGGTGGTAGCGTGCGCTACGACGGCACTACGGCAATCGCCGGCGTGCCGGGAACCGCGGCGCCCATCGAGATCGACTTTCGCGATACCGCCGGGTCGGTGTGCGAATCACTCCTGCCGACCGGCAAGCCCCGCGATGTCGTCGCAGGGATCGAGGTCACCTGCATCGATAACGGCATGCCGGTGGTCGTGATTCCCGCCGCTGCTCTTGGCAAGACCGGATACGAGTCTCCACAGGACCTCGATGCGGACCGCGAATTCAAGCAGCGCCTCGAACAGCTGCGCCTCGCGGTCGGTCCGCTGATGGGCCTCGGTGAGGTGGACGCCAAGGTCGTGCCGAAGATGACGTTGATCGCGCCGCCTCGTGCCGGCGGCCACGTGTGCACACGCACCTTCATTCCGCATCGCTGCCACGCGGCGATCGGTGTGCTCGGCGCCGTGAGCGTTGCAACCGCCTGCGTGCTGCCTGGGTCGGTGGCGGCCGGGATCGCGAAAAAGCCAACAGGCCAACCGCTCATCTTTTCAGTCGAGCATCCCAGCGGTGAATTCACCGTCACACTGGAAATCTCGGGGGAAGGAGCCGACTTCAAGGTCGGCCGATCGGGGATACTGCGAACTGCCCGCGCCCTCTTCGAAGGTCACGCGCTCGTGCCGCATTCGATCTGGAGCGGCCCCTGATTTCAAAGGTCAGGTCGCGGCGCGGGCCAGATGTTCGCTGGTGGCGAGATCCTCACGCAGCGAGCGCGCACCGCGAAAATAGTGGGCCGCCGCCCAGACGTTGACCAGGCCCACGATCACGAGTCCATACGCGAGCGACTGATTGCCCGCCGTGGGATGCAGGTGATCGCTGATCACTCCTACGAAGAAGGGACCAAGCCCCAGCCCGATCAGCGTCTGGATGAAGAGCATCAGCGAGGTCGAGATCGCGCGCATGCGCAGCGTGGCGAGTGATTGCGCCATCGCGAACGAAGGCCCGAAGAAGAACGATGCCAGGATGGTCATCACGCAAAAAGAGGAAATCACGAACGACAGCTCGGAACCGAGGTAGGAGAAGAACTGAAACGGCACCATGATGAGCGTCGCATAGCCCGGCACCCACATGTACCAGCGCCGATCACTCTTGAGCACGCTGAGCCGGTCGGCGAGCATTCCGCCGGCAAACGTACCAATCGCACCAATGGCGGCAAAGACCGCGAGCCACGTTCCCGCCTGGCCACTGTTCATGCCGTGCGAGCGCATCAGGAACGGCGCATTCCACGTGCTACCGGCGTACCAGACGAATGAATGCAAACCGGCCGCGAGGCACAGGTGCCGGAACGAGCGCAGACTCCAGAGATATCGAAGCACATCCGGAATGGGGGGCGCGCCCGCATCCGCGACCGACGGACTCACGCGATCCGCATGGCCGCGTGGCGGCTCCACGATGGTGAAACGCACCAGCAGCGCTACAAGCACGCCTGGAAGCGCAACGAGGATGAAGGCCTGGCGCCATCCGTAGAGTTCGTTGAGCCATCCACCCGCATAGCTCCCGACCATGGCGCCGAATGGAACGCCCAGAGCATAGAGGGAAAGCGCCGTCGCGCGCCGTTGCAGCGAGAAATAATCTGAAATCAGCGAGTGCGAGGGCGGCGTGCCGCCCGCTTCGCCGATCGCAGTGCCGATGCGCGCCAGGAGCAACCACCAGAAGGTAGTGGCAAGGCCGCAGAACGCCGTCATGACCGACCACATCAGCACCGCCAAGGCGAGCACATTGCGGCGACTGGAACGATCGGCCCATGCCGCGATCGGGATGCCGAACGTCGCATAGAAGAGCGCGAACGCGATGCCGCCCAGGAGCCCCAGGAGGGTGTCGCTGGCGCCGAACTCGTGCTTGATCGACTCGACGAGGACGCCCAGGACCGAGCGATCCATGACATTGACGACGTACCCGAGGAACAGGACGACGAGTACGTAGCTGCGGTACGCCGGCGTGAACGCTATTTCGGCAGCGCGAGCAGCGCCAGCCTTCGACCCGATATCTGTTTGAGCCACGTGCCGCCGGTCAGTGCGGCGAGGTTGCCGCGAATCCGTGCATCCTAAACGAGAGCGACGCACCCCTGCGCGGTGCGTCGCTTTCGTGAGACTACGTGTTGGCTACTGGAAGTTGCGCGTGAACATGAGACCCCAGGTCCGAGGTGTCCCGGGATTGCCCTGCTCACGCCCGAAGAAGCCGACCAGGCTCAACTTGCCGTTGAAGTACCCTTCGCCGGTCAGGTTCTGGCCGTAGAGCGCTACGTTCCAGAGATTATCGGGTGAATCCCACTGCAACCGTGCATTCAGGATCGTGTACCCATCCTGCGGGCCCTGGTTATTGGTGGTGAAGAAGATCTCCGATTGATATACGGCATCGATGCGCGGCGTAATCGAGCCGCCCTCCGCCATTCCGAAGCCGTACTGCATGCCGATGGCACCGGTGTACTTCGGCGTGCGCGGGAATAGCACCGCTCGCCGTTGCAGCCATCGCCTTCGAACAGCAGCGTGTTGCCCTGGTTATCGACGAGCTCGTAGTCCAGATAGCCGAACGACCCTTCGATGCGAAGGTTTGGCACCGGCTCCGCCAGCAGCTCCAGCTCGACGCCCCAAATGTCGGCCTTACCGGCATTGATTTCACGGAACCAGTTCTGACCCGAGGAGTCAAGCTGCTGCGCGAACGTTTGCTGATCCTCATAGCGCGACACGAACACCGCACCATTCAAGCGTACGCGCCGCTGTGCAAACTCCGATTTCGCCCCGAGCTCCAGGGTCTTCAGATATTCCGGGTCGAACGGATCGGTCTGCAGTGGGTTGGAAGGGCGCGGGCTGAAGCCGCCGCCTTTGAACCCGGTCGCATACTTCAGGTAGGTCATCAATTCGTCC
>CAVOLM010000053.1:0-13571 GCA_963696675.1 uncultured Gammaproteobacteria bacterium
CCCGAAGCAGCCTTCAGGGTCGCTGCAATTGCCCCTCGTTTTATTGACGCATAACGAGTCGCGTGGTCTAGTGATTTCAGTGGGGTTCCGGGTTCATCCATGTCGATATGCCGCAATTCTGCGGCGTTATAAAGCCGCATTTATGCGGCCTAATTGTAGTTAGGCGGCACGGAACATTCATCGTAGCGGAAAGCAAACAGGCCCACGCAAGGAGACAGGGGAAAGGCATGAAGTTAGAAAAGGCGGCTGCGATTGCGGAGATAGTGAGTTCCATCGCCATAGTCGTGACGCTGATCTATCTCAGCGTTCAGACGCAACAAAATACAAATGCGCTGTTGGCCGTGTCCCGACAGGCCACGTTGAGGGGGAGTCTGGAGTGGTTATCGGATTTCATCAGTTACCCCGTCGATTTCGCTTCGGCTGATGAGGCAGACTGGTCAGCCGAACAGGAACTAAGGTTTTTCGGCTTCCTCATTAAGGCGCTAAGAGTGCGCGAATTTGCTTGGTTCCAATACCAGTCCGGGATCCTAGATGAAGCGACATGGCAATCATATCTGAGGCCCATGAGAGGCTTGCTTGCATCTGGGCGGGCGAGACAGTATTTCGACGAATATGATGGTGACGCAGAGTTCAAAGCTTACCTAGCGGATTGGCTCGAAGACGACGCCAATTCGCTTTGAGCTCGAAGAAATGCGGGTGCCGCCTAACAAAGGGATGGAGCTGACAGGCCAAATTGTCACGCACTTTGCAGGAGCAAAGGTCGCGCCAATTTGTCCTGCAGCTCATCCCCGATGTTAGCCCGAACTGGGGAGGAACCGGCATGGGGGAGCACGGAGCGATCTGCAGGTTGGGCGTCTTCTACGACGGATCGTTCTTCTCGTACGCCCAGAACTACTACTACCACGAGCGGCAGCTGGGCTGGCTTCGCTTCCCCGAGTTACATCGCTTCCTGGAGAAGTACATCGGGTTGCGAGAGCAGGGGTTTGCTAGCTACAAGGTCGTCTACGCAGCATGGCACCAAGGTCTCTTCACATCCAAGGACGCGACTGCCGATCAGCTGAAGCGCGATCGCAATCGGTACCACGACCTGATGCACGCCGGCGTGGATCCCAAGTATCTGCCCATGTCGCAGAAGCACGGCGAGAAGGGCGTAGACGTCGCTCTCGCCGTGGACGCCCTGCAGGTCGGTTTGGGCCAGATGATCGATGTGGCTGTTCTAGTCACCGGCGACGGCGACTTCGTTCCGTTGGTTCGGGCGCTGAACAAGCAAGGTGTTCGCGTGCTCGCGGCCTACTTCGCATTCGAGACCAAGGACGGCGGCAAGAGCTTCATCAACGAGCGCCTGCTGGCAGCAGCGAACTACGCGGTTGACATCGACGCCCTCGGATCGTCCAAGGAGCACAAGCAGGACTTCGCGACGCTGTTCAGGAAGGCGTGAGCGCTGTCGGGCTAACAATGGCTTCCACCTGACTCGCTTCGCTTGCAGGTGAAGCCAAACACGTTAGGCCCCGGACGACGCGACGGAGCAGATAGCGAGCGGCTGCTTCTGGCCGAATTGGGACTGAGCGCCATCGACCTAAAGGGTGCCCTCGGCTGCACGCCGGTTGGAGCTTTTGCTTGCCCGAAGACCCGATCTCTTGCGGTCTCTCACGGGGCAACGAGGGGGATAGGTCGATCGCTCACAGCGAAAAAGCAGGCCCCCGCTACCACTTCTTACTAGGGCCTCGGCGCGAACCGCCGGGGCCTTTTCATTTGTCCGCTCTCGACCGATTCTGTTGAAAAACTCCGATTTCTGTCGGGTTCAAAAAATGTGAGGACCGAGGAGGCGGCGGATCGTTTGCGACGCGAGGGGGGGACACGTAGTCGGTCGGAAATCTGCGCGTTGAGCTTCACGTTGCCGCATACGCCAAGCGCCCATGCCATTCTCGTCGCGAATGAAAGTCGGCGAAAATTTCGCCTATTCCGATTTTGGAGTTTTTCAACAGAATCGACCCAGAGTGGTCTGACGGCTCCCCCGTTAGCGGCCGTTCAAGAGTGATAGAGCGGACACTGACCGACCGCAGGTCGATCCTGACCGAGTGTCCCTTAGCCGGCGACCCGGCTCGGCCAAACTTACCACTTGAGCTAAGCTGCCGCCCCCGGAGGCAGTGAGAAGACCTTCGGCGATCTGTCAGGGGTGGTCCCGCCGGTGACTGAGCCATCGCACGCGGTATTTCTGAGCTACGCCTCACAGGATGTGGAGGTTGCCCAGAAGATTTGCGAGGCACTGCGCGCGGCTGGCATCGAGGTCTTTCTCGATCAGACGGAGCTGCGGGGCGGGGACGCGTGGGACCAGAAGATCCGGCAGAAGATCCACGACTGCGCCCTATTCATTCCGATTGTCTCCCAGCATACCCAGGAGCGGCTTGAAGGCTACTTTCGGCACGAGTGGAAGCTCGCCATCGAACGTACGCACCACATGGCCGAGCAAAAGCCTTTTCTGGTGCCCGTCGTCGTTGATGGTACGCGCGATGAGGAAGCCTTTGTCCCGGACGCGTTCCGGGCGGTGCAGTGGACACTCCTACCCGGAGGCGATACTCCTCCCGCATTCGTCGAACGGATAAGGCGCCTGCTGTCGCCCGAAGCGGCTCATGCATCGGTAGAGGCTAGCCCGCTAGCCGCCGCAGTCCGGCACGCTGCGGCCGCACCCCGACAGCCTGCCTCCAGTCCTACCACATCACCACAAACGCAATGGGTGCTGCTGATGATCGCGGCGGTCGCCGTCATCGGTCTCGGTTACTTCGCGGTGGACAAGTTCGTGCTGTCGAAGCGTGAGGCGGGAACGAAACAGGCGTCTACGCAGCCTGCCAAGGCTGTCACGCCCGTTCAGATTCCGGAGAAGTCGATCGCCGTGCTGCCGTTTGTGGATATGAGCGAGAAGCACGATCAGGAGTACTTCTCGGACGGCTTGAGCGAGGAGCTCCTCGACCGGCTCGCCAAGACCCAGGGACTTGAGGTTATTGCGCGTACCTCATCTTTCTACTTCAAGGGCAAGCAGGTGACGATCGCCGAGATCGCCAACACGCTGCGCGTGGCGCATCTGCTTGAGGGTAGCGTCCGCAAGGCGGGCCGCACGATGCGCGTCACGGCGCAGCTAATCCGGGCAAAGGACGGTGTACACCTGTGGTCGGAGACGTACGACCGCGACTTCAAGGACGTGTTCAAGGTCCAGGACGAGATCGCCGCGGCGGTCGTAAAGGCGCTCCAGGTCAAGCTACTGTCGACCCCGGTGAAGGCCGAGTCCGAGCCGCACAACACCGACGCCTACAGCCTGTACTTGCAGGGACAGTATTTCGCCCGGCGCGCGAGCAATGTTGACGTCGAGCTGGGCATCGCGTGCCTCACGCAGGCCATCGCGCTGGCGCCGGACTTCGCACCAGCCCACGCCGAGCTTGCTAGCGCCCACGTGTACGTCGCCACGTTCGGGAGCGGCGCACCGACGAGCTTAGACCGCGCCAGCGCCGAGGTGGATGAGGCCCTTCGCCTCGATCCAACCCTTCGGTTAGCCCACAACGTGCGCAGCAATCTTGCCATCATCTTTTGGGATTGGGCTGCTGCGAAGACGCAGCTCGACGAGGCGCTCGCGTCCGCGCCACGCGACCCCGAGGCACTGTTTCGACGTGGGCAACTCGCGCGCGCGTTCGGCCACCCGGACGAGGCACTGGTCTATTATCGTGAGGGCCTCGAGCTCGACCCGCTGCGGGTCATTTACCACATTCAACTGGCGATGCTGCTAGACGGCCTGGGGCGCCCCGACGAAGCGCGTGCCGCCGCCAAGACCGCAATCGCCATCAGTCCGACCGTGTCCAAAGCGCACCTGATGCTCGGGTTGCTTGCACTCAACGCAGGGCACCTCGACGCCGCGAGCGCTGCGATGGAGCGCGAACCCGCCGAGTACTACCGGCTCGAAGGCGAGGCAATCGTGGCATTCGCAAATAAGCGCCTGGCGGAGTCGGATGCGGCGCTCAGTCGGTTGATCGAGGCGCACCACGATACGGCAGCTGTACAGATCGCGCAGGCCTACGCCTATCGCGGCGAGCGCGCCAAGGCTTTCGACTGGTTGGATCGAGCCGTCGTGCAGCGTGATCCCGGACTAATCAATCTAAAGACGGACCCGCTCTTTGCAGGACTGCGCGGAGATGCTCGCTATAAAACAGTGCTGCGCAAGATGAACCTCCCGGAGTGAACTGACTACAGAGCCTCGTGGTGCACGGATCGCGAACGGCCACTTTCTAGACAGTTGGGCGTCAAAGCCAAATGACCGCTCTTGGCTGTGGATTCAACTCGTCGATGCAACACCTAGACTCTCAATGTAGAGGGAAGGATGTTGCACATGAAGTACCGGACGAGGATCCAGTACACGGAGACCGATAAGACGCTGATGTGGGACCGCTGGCGACAGGGCGAGTCGCTGCATGCGATAGCTCGGCTCTTTGACCGTCACCATTCAGCAGTCGGTGGCATTCTGTCGAGGACCGGCGGCATTCGACCCCCGCAACGACGTCGCTCCTCGTTGGTCTTGGCCCTGGCAGAACGCGAAGAGATCTCGCGCGGTGTGATGGCCGGCCGGTCGGTTCGCACGCTCGCACGCTCGCTGGGGCGAGCGCCAAGCACGGTGAGCCGCGAGATCCGCCGCAACGGTGGTCGGCGAGCGTACCGGGCGAGTGCGGCCGATCAAACGGCGTGGCACCGGGCGAAGCGGCCGAAGCTCTGTAAACTGGCGCAGAACCCTGCGCTGGCGCGTGTCGTGGCCGACAAGCTGCAGCTCGAATGGTCGCCGCGCCAGGTTGCCGGGTGGCTGAAGCGCATGTACCCGGACGACGAGACCCAGCAGGTGTCCCACGAGACCATTTACCGCACTCTCTTTATCCAGGCCCGCGGGGCCTTGAAGAATGAGCTTTTGCAGCACCTGCGACGCACCCGCGGGATGCGCCGCTCGCGCCGTCACACGCAGAAGACGGCCGATCATGGTCGGATCACCGAGACGGTGTCGATCCGTGAACGGCCGGCCGAGGCCGAGGACCGGGCGGTGCCCGGCCACTGGGAGGGAGACCTCTTCTTCGGCAGCAACAACAGTCAGATCGCCACGCTGGTTGAGCGTCAGACGCGCTATCTCATCCTCGCGAGAGTTGCGGGCAAAGACACCGAGACGGTGGTCAATGCGCTCATCAAGCAGGCTCACAAGCTTCCACGGGAGCTCTACAGGTCACTGACCTGGGACCGTGGCAAGGAGATGGCGGACCATCAGCGCTTCTCGCTGGCCACCGACGTTAAGGTCTACTTCTGCGATCCTCAGCAGCCGTGGCAGCGTGGTTCCAACGAGAACACCAACGGTCTATTGCGCCAGTACTTCCCGAAAGGGATGGATCTGTCGGACATCAATCAGAACAGGCTCAATGGGGTCGCAAGACGACTGAACTGTATGAAACGTCGAGGAGTCCCGTCGGTCGTCACCCGGAACACCATAATTAGCTACTCCCGCCAGATTCGCGCCGTGCGTTGCATTCAATAGGGCCTCCCGCTAGCAGCATGATCGCCGCTGCCAGCTTTCATCTAAGGCTAGTTATCTGCTGTCGTTTCCCGCGTGGACCTCAGCGCGTCGACTGGCTGCACTGGCTCGATGATCCGCGAGACTCACGATGTTGGCCGGTGGGCCGCCAGCAGTCGGTGCAAGGGTCCAACTCTTGCTTTATCTGGGTGGAAGATTTCGACCGCTCATGGTTTCATCCCCTCCATCTGCGCCTTCGCCTCATTCGCTTCGCTCTTGGCGGGCGCTTTGACATCCGCGACGCGCTCGGAGAGGAGGTAGGCGACCATTGCCTCGCATTCACTCTCCGTCATCGTCTTGAAGTCGACGCCGGGCCGACGCTGGATGTCCTTGGTGAGATGGTTCGCGATCGCCTGGTTTGAGAACTTGCACAGATCCCGTTCCCGGTCCCCGCGCAGCCCGAGCGGCCCGCACTTGCCACTGGAACTGCACAGATCCCGCAGATGCGTCAGCTTGGGCGTTTCGCGAAACTCTACGATCGGCCCCGGCGCATTGACCAAAATCAGCCCGAACGCGAGCAGGTTGTCGCTGTTCTCGAGCCCAGGCACATCCACGAACAAGGGATCCGTCTTCGGCAACCCCTGAATCGTCGTCGGACTGATCGAAAAGTTGTCTAGCGGCGAATGGCAGGTCGCACACGTGCGTCCATTGCCCGCAAACGCCGCAGGCCCCGCGCTGCCCTTCTTGCACTGGAACGTGGCGCGATCTACATCACAGTTGAAAAATAACCGCTGCCCACGATCCACCTGCGATGCGCAAGCACCGAGCAACAGCACCACAATCATCGTTACGATCTTCATGTCCCTCGCCTCCTCTACGTTGCCTTACGTTTCTGATGAGCAGGGGGATATCTGGCGGGAATGTTTGGATTCTATCTCCGGCGCAGACCCGAACCGGCGGTGACAGAAATTAGAAAGGGCCGTCGCGAACGGCCCTCTGTGCGGTGTCGTATGGGGTACCACACTGAGTAGCCCGTGACTTCCACAGCCCACATGCTGCGCCGATTGACTCGCTAGCGCAATGGATGGGCGCTGCGTTGTCAACCGCAAGGAAGACACCGACACGTCGCCATGCCGGGGCGTCGCCTTGCATCAGCAAGTTCGGCATCGGTGAGGTCGACGAGCCTGTCACTGGGACAATTAGTGGCGCAAATTTGGCGCGTTTGATCCGAATCTCTCGCCCGAGCTAAGCAAAACAGAGGCGAAGGAGCGCGCGTTGCTGGTGTTGGACGCCAGTCTAGGTAGCCGGGAGGAGCGAACAGCCACGCTCAAAACGGAGAGGAACACGGCCGACGCAAACGCTGACTTGGCGAGGGCTCAGCTGAATTCCGAGTTGCGGCGCCAACATGTTCCGGATACGGCGCTTCCGCCATAGGAAAACTGCGACCAGCACGATCAAGCGCTAGGTGGGCGCGAAGCGCGCCAGATGGAAGACGAAACGACGACCACGTATGTTCGCTAAAGGAAACTTTCCTGGCGCTACTTCGGAGGAAGGAGGGAGTGCGTGGCCTCGGCAAGCGAAATAACCTCATGGGCGTCAAGCTGCACGGACGAGGGGACGCCGCCTGCGGAAATTAGAGAATCGGGCCCCCGCTACCACTTCTTACTAAGGCCTTGGCGCGAACCGCCGGGGCCTTTTCATTTCGCCGCCTTCGATCCGATGCGGACGTTCAGTGCATGCGCCTAGGGCCGCTTGTCAACTTCACCTAGTTGTCGGGCGGTACGACGACCACAGAGAGCCTCCTAGTTTTTAGCTCTCTTGAGCTCCACTAGGAGAGCGTGGAGCTCGGTATTGCCGATATTTTCGACCACGTGGGTTAGTGGGTCTCGTACCACGACTTCGCCTTCCGTCACGGACGAGTCCGTGGTCTTGCCGTCCTCAAACGTCACCCGGAGGTTGGCGGGGCCGAAAAGTAGATCACGTACGCGGGGTGGCTGTGCATTGCCTCCTTTTGACCTGGCTTCAAGCGATACTCCAGTACCCGCACACGCTGCTACACGATAGCCTACGGCGAGCAGTGCAGCGGGTTGGAGTGCAGATTCCCCCCACAGCTCGCCTTTGCCTTCGCGTTTCAGGTTGATTCTGCCGCCGAATAGCTCGCGCAGGATCACCCGCGCTTTGAGGGCTTCGCGTTCGTTGCCGTCAAGTCCCTGGGCGATCTGGCGCCGGTAGAGCGCGGCGGCCTTCGCGAGCATCGGCAGGATCTTCGCCGACTGCTTCGCCTCCGCGGGCCGCTGCAACCGGTTGTTAGACGGCAACCCGAATACAACCGGTCACTTCTCCGAGCCCCCCTTGATGTCCGGCGACGGCGCCTCGTTCCAGATGTCGACAACACAGCGCCAGCCCCCCTCGGCGCCCTTCCGCCAGATCGCGACACCCTTCGCGTGTAAGGTTTGAATCTTTCCATCAGGTCCGGGAACGGTGTACACGCTTCGCGAATGGGTGTAAGCGAGATCTTCGCCGGCCGCCACGACCACTTCCTCCGGTTCCCAGGTGACGCTGAAGCCCGGGGTTGCGAAGCCCGCAGCCATGTAATCACGAATCGCCGCCGTCCCGACAACAGGCGCGCTCTCGAGAGGAAACATCACTGCATCGTCGGCCATGTAAGAAACACTGCGATCCAGATCTTGGCCTCTCGCAGCCGCTGCCCACTCACGCTCCGCGGTCAGTACAGCTCGCCGCTCCTGATCCAAACTCCGATGTGAGGAGTGACATGAAGCGAGCGGCAGTGCGACGCAAAGCACTACGACAACCAGCTGGATACGCACCGCTATTTCCCCCTAGCGCCGAAGACTATCGAGCCTGACCCTGCCGTCTAACGTCCGGCATCAGCGGCACGAACAAACTTTTGAAGATAAAAGTCACGCTGGGTGCGCGTCCGCTGCATGCCGGTGTTAGGCGTCCCCCAAGCTGCTAGTGGTCCTCGGGCAACCCTATTCGCGCTAATGTTTCTTCCGGCACACCTTGATGATAAAGCCTCGCGAGCTCATCAGGATCGAAGGTGTGGCCGAAAGGCGGTCTGCCGATCTCCGCCATCTGATCGCTCCTCATGAAAGCATCACATTCTCTCTTCGTAGAGAAATTATCCACGCTCAATTCAACGTCGTTGCCGTCGGGGTCGTGATAGTAGAGCGAGGTCGTGAACCTGTGGTTCAGCGGCAAGAAGGGGGTGATGTCTTCAGCCTTCAGGCGCTCATAGGTCAAAACAAAATCACCGAAGCTCGCTAAGCCATAGGCTACGTGATCGACACCAGCGGCATTCTCCGGCTTAGCCACCGTAGCAGGGTCTTCAAATATCACGAGTCGGTGATGTTCTTCGTCGAAGGTCATGAAGGCGAGGAATTCGTTCTCGTGCTGAATCTTCGCCTGGAAGACCGTCTTGTACCATTGGATCATCTCTTTGTATCGTTGCGCGCGGATGCCGTAGTGCGAAATGTAGACGGGCTCGGTAGTCGCGCCCACCGGAGTTACTTTCGAGGGATTTTGAATGGCCATGATTATTTCCTCCTCGAAAGACTATGCGCGCGAAGATAGTCCATCTCGATGCTCGTCGTCCATGCGGCACCATTCTGCGAAATGTCCTGGGCGAAAATGGAAGCCGGCCTCGGTTGGAGTAATCGTTATCTGCCACCTGGGCGATGTAGTGCCCCGCTCCCTTTGTCGCGTAAACACCCAGAACCTACCATTGAAGCAGCCTCGCAAGTTGCGCGTGCCGCCTGAGCTGTTAAATCCTGCATATGCGTAAGCTTGATCTTCAGGCGAATAACCAAAAATACTGATCGAAGTGCCCGGATCTTTTGGATCGGTATCCTCTGCTTTGCAGACTAGGAATGGACTTTTTTTTGGACAGCCACTCGCATTTCTCGGTGTAAGTGGCCTCACTACCCTTGACAGTCCATCCACCAGCGAAGAAGCCCAGCTTTTCACGGGGATCGGGCCCACTGGTAGCGGCATTCGAGTTTGTTGCAAACAAACAGCCAGCTAAAAGCAGTGTCGTGAAAGGAAATTGTCGTTTCATTGCGATTGCCTCAGATCAACTGACAAATCAACGGGCGCCTAACGAACGTGAGGGACTTCCCCGTCCCGAGACGGCATTGAAGTGCATTGAGCAACGCGCTGCTGTGTAGGCGACGCTGGCACTATATGCCTCTCCGCTCTAGCGAATTGTTAGATCGCGCTTTGACCAAGGCCGAGTGATAGCTCATACAGATCGTACTTAGGCGCAATAGCGTTACGCCCTGTTTTTCCTTGCAGACATCCTTGCCCATGGACTTGGAGGGAAGGATCAGGGCCAAGACCAACGAGGAGCGACGTCGTTGCGGGGGTCGAATGCCGCCGGTCCTCGACAGAACGCCACCGACCGTTGAATGGTGACGGTCAAAGAGCCGAGCTATCGCATGCAGGGACTCGCCCTGTCGCCAGCGGTCCCACATCAGCGCCTTATCGATCTCCGTGTACTGGATCCTCGTCCGGTACTTCATGTGCAACATCCTTCCCTCTACATTGAGAGTCTAGGTGTTGCATCGACGAGTTGAATCCGCAACCCGAAGAGGCCGGAAGGGGATTAAGATTTCACGTCCCCAAAGCGGACGTCAGAAACGGCAATTCGTGCGCAATCGCTCATGACACGAAACCCTCTAGTCAGACACCTCCCACCGGGCGCACCCGGCCTCACTGAGGATCCCGGTCTCGATGAAAACCTAGCGCGACTGGCGCAAGTCCATCTGGCCCGCGCCACCTTCGCGCGCCGGAGAGTCAGCGAGGCGCAGCCACGGTGCGACCAGCTGCGATCTTTAGGGAAGGCTTTCCGGTCCATGGAGTCCGGCGCGCCGTGACCGTTTCCGCCGCCGTGAAGCAGGGCCGCGATGCGATTGCACGCCGGGCTTGGGCGCGGGCCTTCCGGGCGTTCGCGAGGGCGGACCGGGCGCGTCCCCTCGACCCGCAGGATTTGGAGCATCTGGCCGTCGCGGCCTACATGCTGGGCTGCAACGACGATCACCTCGAATGCATGAAGCGGGCACATCGCGCACACCAGGACGCTCGCGACCTGCCGCGTGCTGCGCGCTGTGCATTCTGGGCCGGGATCAATCTCGCGATGCGCGGTCGGGCCAGCCACGCGGCCGGCTGGTTCGGGCGCGCGCAGCGTCTCGCCGAAAGCGGACCGCGCGATAACGTGGAGCACGGCTACCTGCTAGATCCCCACGCTTCTAGAGCGTGCGGGGGAACGCGACTGGAAGGGCGTGGCGGATGTTGCGAAGAAAGCGGAGCGCATCGCCGAACGTCACGGCGATGCGGATCTCTTCGCCCTCGCCGCGCACGAGCGCGGACATGCGCTGGTTCGGCTGGGCCGCGTCGAGGAAGGCTTGCGACTCGATGGATGAAGTGATGGTGTCCGTCACGGCCGGCGAGCTCTCGCCGGTCGTGACGGGCCTGGTGTACTGCAGCGTCATCGCCTACTGCCAGGATATGTTCCAGCTGAGCCGCGCCCAGGCCTGGACCCAAGCTCTGACGGAATGGTGCGAGCAGCAGCCGGAAATGGTGGCGCACACAGGGCAATGCCTGGTCCATCGCGCCGAGGTCATGCAACTGCGGGGCGACTGGCGCTTGGCGTTGCAGGAAGCGCAGCGGGCAAAGACACGATTCGCGCAGGCGATGAACAGTTCCGCCGCGGGTCACGCACTGTACCGGCAGGGCGAGGTGCACCGCGTGCGGGGTCACTTCGATCAGGCCGAGGCCGCGTACCGCGAGGCCGCCCGATCCGGTTACGAGCCGCAGCCGGGGCTCGCGCTGTTGCGACTCGTCCAAGGCAGAACGACTGCTGCGGCCAGCGCAATTCGACGGGCGCTTTCGGAGACCACTGATCCGGTTCGTCGCGCCAGGCTGCTTCCAGCAAGCGTGGAGATCTTCCTGACCGAGGGAAGTCCCGAGCAGGCCCGGGAGGCGTGCGGCGAAATCGAACAATCATCGCAAGGGCCGCAGAAGCGAACTGCTCGACGCGCTGGCCGCCCACTCCCGCGGTGCGTTGGAACTCGCCGAGGGAAAGCCGGACGCGGCGCTCGGTAGCTCTGCGGCGGGCCTTCGAGGCATGGCGGCAGCTCGAGGTGCCCTACGAAGCTGCGCGCGTGCGCGTGCTGATCGCAAAGGCTTGCCGCGTCCTCGGAGACGAGGAAACCGCGGCGCTGGAGCTGGACGCTGCACGCGGCGCCTTTTCCGAATTGCGCGCGGCGCCTGACCTCGCTCGCGTGGATGCACTCGCTCGCGGGACCGCGTCCGGATCGGAGCATGGGCTGACCAGACGCGAACTCGAAGTGCTCCGCCACGTCGCCGCGGGCCGATCAAACAAGGCAATCGCCCGGGACTTGGCGCTGAGCAACAGGACCGTGGATCGCCACCTCAGCAACATCTTCGACAAGCTCGGCCGTGTCTTCGCGCTCGGCTGCAACGGCCTTCGCTTACCGCAACCGGCTGATCTGACGTGGGATGGGTGGAAACACCCATGCATCGTTCCAGCACGCTGGGCGGTTTACGCGATGTAGGCAGCACACCGCATCGGTACCTTTGTCTCCACGGACCGCAACTCGCAACGGAGACACGACATGCCAAAGGTATCGCGCAACACGGCTTCACATTCCGTGGAACTCGAAGGACTAGACGTACGGCTCGAACACCTCGAAGGCGGCTACTCGGTGTGCTTCGAGAAGCACACGGCGGACGCGGAGCTCGGTGCATTGTTCCGCGGCCTGCCCGGCGACCGCTGCCCGCTGCCGCGCTGGGGCTACGTGGTCAAGGGCAAGGTGAGCTTCGTCTTTCCCGACCGCAAGGAAACCTTCGAGGCCGGTGACGCCTACTACGTTCCGCCGGGTCATGTCCCGGTGCACTACGCGGGGGCCGAGATCGTGGAGTTCAGTCCGACCGACGTCCTGGAGAAGACAATCAAGGTCGTGATGTCGAACCTGCAGCGGGCCGGCGCCTCATGAACTACCGGCTCGCCTACGCCATCGGCTTCCATCCGTGGGAGGATGCCGCAGCCGGATCCGCCATTCGTCGCAAAAGGCGACGCGGATGTTCGACCGCGAGGAGCGGGGACGCCAGCCGCCTTACGGACGCGCGGTCGATCTCGGCACCGGTAGCGGCATCTGGGGCATCGAACTCGCGAAGCGCGGCTGGCAGGTCACCGGCGTGGACTTGTCGACCAAGTCTTGCGTCGCGCCCGCGATCGCGTGCGCAGCGCCGGCGTGGAGATGAAGCTCGTCCGGGATGACGTCGACTGCGCTGCGGCGGCGCAGATATCGGCGACGGTTTCCGTTTTATTCTCGACACGGGAACATTCCACGGCCTGCAACCCGAAGAGCAGATCGCGATGGGGCGGGAAGTCACGGCCGTCTCCGCACCTGACGCAACTATGCTGCTGCTCGTGTGGCCAAGACGGATTCGGCCCCTGATTCGCGGCGCCGACCGCGGCGAGGTCGAGGCCGCGTTTCCCGAGTTGGGAGATCACGGACGTCGAACCGTCGTATTTCAGCTCTGCCGAAAGCTGCTGGAGGTGATCCTAAGACCCGACGAGAAGTGGTATCGGCTGCGGAGAAAACCGTCCTTGAACTGACTGAGTTCGCTGACAGGGCATCTGGAGGCGGACGCTTGCTTGCTCGCGCCGGGGCCTCGGCACGAGCCGCCGAGGCCTTCTTGTTGTTGACGCGACAGGTGCCGCCGACGGTTAACCGGCCAGCGACACCTTGTATATGGGCATCGGCGACGTCCCCCTGCTACCACTTCTACAAAGGCCTCGGCGCGAACCGCCGGGGCCTTTTCATTTGTCCGCTATCGACTGCGAATTCGATGAACGTGTCGCTTCATCGCGCGGATCCCTTGCGTCTTGGCGGACCGCCTGCCGCCAGATCACCGGCTTACCCACGTAGTGCAATTCCGCCCGGGTGTTGACGGCAGGCACGTGAGGCGGGAAGTCCGTTTCATCCCCGAGATACTG
>CAVOLM010000054.1:0-105656 GCA_963696675.1 uncultured Gammaproteobacteria bacterium
CTCCGCATGGGCTAGCGCGTGACGTCGATCACGATGCGGCCGCGGATGTCTCCCTCAAGAATGCGCTCGGCGAGTTGAGGAAGTTTCGACATGGGTTCCTCGGTCGTCATGTCAGCGAGACGGCCGGGCTCGAGATCCCTTGCAAGGCGTTCCCAGGCTGCATGGCGCAGGGCCTGCGGGGCCATTACCGAATCAATGCCCAACAACGCGATGCCGCGGAGGATATGTGGGAGTACCGTGGCGTGGGGCATGCTGGCGCCGCCGGCGAGACCGCAGGCGGCTACCGCGCCGCCATACAGCATCTGCGACAGGACGTTGACGAGTATCAGACCGCCGACCGTATCGATCGCAGCGCCCCATCTCTCTTTCTGGAGCGGACTACCTTCCTTCGACAGCTCTGCGCGGTCGATGAATTTTTCGCGCCGAGTCTTGCGAGATAGTCATGCGTGGCTGGGCGTCCTGTTGATGCAGCGACCGCATAGCCGCGGGCCGATAACAAGGCGATTGCAACCGAACCGACTCCGCCTGCTGCACCCGTGACCGGCGCGGGTCCATTGCGCGCCCCCATTCTTCGAGGGCTTCAACGCACAGGGCAGCCGTGTAGCCGGCCGTGCCGATTGCCATCGCCTGTTTGGTGGAGAACTGCCGCGGAATTCTGACGAGCCACTCGGGTTTGACTCGTTGGAAGCGCGTGTAACCACCCGATTGAGTTTCGGACAGACCCCAGCCGTTGACGACGACTCGCTCTCCCGGCTTCCAGTCCTTGCTTCGACTCTCGACAACTGTACCCGCCAGATCGATTCCCGCGATCAGCGGCGGCTTGCGCACGATCTCGTCTGCCGGATACTGCGAGCCCGTCTTTGTAGTTCAGCGTCGAATATTCGACTTCGACCAGAACATCGTGCGCGGGAAGGTCATTCAGCGTGAGTGACTTGAAGGTGGCCTTGGGTTTGCCATCAATTTCTTCGATGACAAGGGCTTGAAAGGCTTCAGCCATGGCTAGCTCTCTTTTGGTCGATGTAAAGTTCCGGCAGTCGACCGCTTGGTGCGCCCGAATCCTGCTGGTGTCGATACTAAGGGCTTTGGATCTTGCGTGGGGAATCGATTGCGATCCAAAGCCGCTGCGCTTCAAGAGCTTGCGCTTCCTCCGGTAAATCCCGCCTGCATTGAGTCCCCAATGCCGCTGAAGAACTACAGGGACCGCATGGCCCGGGGGCACCACTGCAAATGAGGGCGCAATTTCGCGGGGATCCGCGACAATACGGAGTCAGGGTAGACTCTGATGCGCTAGGTGTCTTGCAAAACAGTGATTATTGAGGCAAACGCGACTGCCGTATTCGTCCGGCAACACGTCAACTGGGGGATAAGCAGATGGAACCGAATCCACACATCCTGAAGCACCACCACATCACTCTGAATGTCGGTACGGCTCAGGAGGATTACGACTTTCACACCAAAGTGCTCGGGTTGAAGAGCGTGAAGAAGACGGCGCTCTATGACGGTGACGAGCCGATCTATCACCTCTACTACGGCAATGATCTCGGTGACGAAAGTACTCTGATTACCTGTTTCCCGATGCGCCAGTCCGGTCGCAAGGCGCGCCCCGGTACGGGCCAGATCAAGACGCTCGCTCTGTCCGTACCACGATCGTCGCTCAAGTTTTGGCAAGAGCACCTCAAAAAGCACGGCGTCAACGCGCTCGATGACGAGCGGTTTGGCGAGCGGATGCTTCGATTCAAGCACCCTTGCGGAATCGAATATGCCTTTGTCGGCATCGACGAAGACGATCGAAAACCCTACTCGAACGGCGTAGTTCCCTCGGAGCATGGCATTCGGGGTACCCACGGCATCACGGTGTCGGTGCGTGACTCGGAGAACTCCGAAGAATTCATTCAGGACGGCTGGAGCGGGAAGAATCGACGAACCGATGGCGCGACGATTCGCTATGAGGTCGGAAAGGGCGGCACGGGCACGATCGTTGATTTCCTAAAGGAGCCGACTGTTCCCCAAGGTTCGTGGGCCTATGGCGAAGGTACGGTCCATCACTGCGCCTTCAAAGTCGCAACGCTCGACATCCAGAGCAACGTCAAGTTTCGACTGGAAGGCTTGGGATACACGGATACGTCGGATCGGAAGGATCGTGGATACTTCGACTCGATCTACGTACGCACGCCCGCTGGTGCGCTGTTCGAAGCGTGCGTCTCTAAGGCCGAGGGATTCCTTGTCGATGAGTGCTACGAGGACCTCGGCAAGAGCCTGCAGATTCCGCCCGTGTTCCGTGACCGCGAGAAGAGTATTGCGTCGTACCTTGAGCCGCTGAAGTACTGAGGCCGGCCAATCTACATCCGGCGGTGACATCCCATCTATGCGGGGAGAAAGCCGGGCACACGTGCGGCTTTCGTATCGAACGTCGCGGTCGCTCGGCATCCGATTCGCCGATTGTGAGCCGCTATGAGACAGTCGGTGAAGCCGGCGGCGGAGTCCTTCCAGTGGAACACGGCTTCCTCAACCGCGGGTTCATCCTCGAAGGTCAGTTCACGTGATTCGAGCAGTCGTTGCAAGACTGCCAGAATCTCGGACTTTTCGAGCTCATAGCGGCTGCGCAGAACCCACTCGGTCTCGATGATCGCGAGCAGCGATACAAGCACCGGCTCATTGCGACTGAGCGATGTCTCAACCAGTCGACGTGCACGCCGAGTCTGATTGGCATCATCGGCGATCAACAGGCGCACGAGCACGTTGGTGTCGATGCCCAGCATCGCGGGGCACTCCTACCGATTCATCTGCTCGACGCGTACATGCCGTCGCTTTCGTGGGGTAAACGCCAGATTGCGGATACTCCGGTTCTTCACCCGAACGATGATCGTGCCGTTCTCGAGCACCGTGAAATGAATCGTGTCGCCGGCGTTTAGCCCCGCCGCATCACGCACGCTTTTTGGGATAGTAGTTTGGCCTTTGCTGGTGACCGTGGAGGAGGCCATTGCAATATTCCTTACGTCCTTACGAATAGCCAGATAGTAAGGTACTCAAAGTGGGATGGCAAAGCCTCGGTTTCTCCCACGCATGCGTGACAAAAGTTGCGTGCCCATGTGGCTCGAAAGGTCTAAAGGAGAAACGCCTAAGTTATTGATCAAACTGGTCGGGGTGACAGGATTTGAACCTGCGACCTATACGTCCCGAACGTAGCGCTCTACCAGGCTGAGCTACACCCCGAGCTTTGTGTCGGCGGCGCGTGGAATGGCCGTCGGCGAGGGCGCGAAGTGTACTTTGCGGCCCCTTCTGGTTCAACCGGTTGTGCGCCCGAGTGGCACGCCTGTGGGCTTTCGACATCTGCGCGGATCAGCTATCGCCGCCCGTGCCTGATCCGACGCGACTGCGCGGCAGCGTGACCACCGCCTCGAGTCCGTGAGGCGCAAGATTTCGGAGCACCACCGAGCCTCCATGGGCCTGCACGACGTCGCGCACGATCGTGAGACCGAGCCCTGCGCCCCCGGAGTCGCGATTGCGCGAAGATTCGAGCCTCAGCCTGGGCCTGACATTTGCGCGCCCGGCTGCGGGCCGGGTGGATGCTCGCGCCGCTGGGCCTGCATGGCGTTGAATTTCTGCATCTGCTCATCGGTCAGGATGGGCTTGAGTTGCTCGGCCAGTTCCTGATCCATCGCGTCGCGTTGCTGGTGCATTTCTTCGCGGCTGGGGCGCTGCCCGGAGGATCGCGCCTGGTTGCGCATCGCCTGCAGTTTGGCATGCTGTTGCTCGAGCACCTGTTCCACTTTCGCCTTCTGGTCGGCGCTGAGGTTGAGATCGGTCGTGAGCCGCTCGATCGGTGGTTGCCGCTGACCTTGGGAAGGGCCGGACGGCGGATCGGCGAGCGCAACTCCGGCAGCGAGCATGGCGGTGGCCATGATAGTGGTACGAAATCTCATGCGGGTCTCCTGGGGCGTATACGGCAAACATGAGCCGCACCAGACGGCTGGTGCGGGCACGTCCACTGCAGACCTCGGAATTCCCGGCGCGGTTCCGTGAGGAATTGTCAGCAAGTGTGAAGGGACGGGTCAGTAGCTGCGTTCGACCGCAACGATCGCGAGCGAGCGCAGCGCGAGCGAATACCGTGATTCCGGAACGATTTCGAGTGCGGCCAGCGCCGCGTCGGTCTCGGAGCGGGCAAGTTGCGCTGTGTACTCGAGGCCGCCCGTCACTTCGATCGCTTCGGTGATATGCGCAAGCTCTGCGAGGCCGCCCTGTTCGATCGCCAGGCGGATCGCCGCGCGCTGTTCCACATTGCCGTTCTTGAGCGCATGGATGAGGGGCAATGTCGGCTTGCCTTCAGCGAGATCCTCACCGAGGTTCTTGCCACGCTCCTCGGCGCTGCCACGGTAATCGAGCAGATCGTCGATGAGCTGGAACGCCGTGCCGACGCGTCGTCCATATTCCGCGAGAGCCCTGCGATCGGAATCGCCGGCACCCGCGAGCACCGCTGCGATTTCAGCGCCAGCCTCGAAGAGCTTTGCGGTCTTACGATAGATGACGTTGAGGTAGCGCTGCTCGGTCGTTTCCGGATCGTGGGCATTGAGAAGCTGCAGCACCTCACCCTCGGCAATGGTGTTGGTGGCATCCGCCATGATGCTCATGATCCCGAGCGAGCCCATCTCGGCCATCATCTGAAAGGCGCGCGAATACAGGAAGTCACCGACCAGCACGCTGGTTTCGTTGCCCCAGATCTCGTTCGCAGTGTCGTGCCCGCGGCGCATCGAGGAGCTATCGACGACATCGTCGTGCAGGAGCGTTGCCGTGTGGATGAACTCGATCAGCGCCGCAGCATCGATGTGCTGGCGGCCGCGATAGTTCAGCGCATGCGCGGCGAGCAGCACCAGCAGCGGGCGCAGGCGTTTGCCGCCGCTGGCAACAATGTAAGTCGAAACCTGGTCAACCAGCGCCACTTCGCTGTGCAGCCGCTCGCGGATGCGTTGGTCGACCGCCGCCAGGTCGTCGCTGACGAGCTCGCGGATATCTTCTATTTTCATTGAGTTACGAGACATCGGGAGGAGCGCATGGTAACGGCAAAGCGTTTGACCCGCCAGCGCCCAACCATTAGAATTCGCAGCCTTTTTTCACCAGCCCAAACTTCCGACGGGCGCTTGAGGAGAGACTCAAATGTTTGCGGTGATAGCGACCGGCGGCAAGCAGTATCGCGTGCAGGAAGGCACCGTGCTGCGGATCGAGAAACTGCCCGAAGCGCAAGGCGCATCGGTTGAATTTGGTCAGGTGCTGCTCGTCGGCGAAGGCACCGACATCAAGCTCGGCAAACCCTTCGTACAGGGTGGCAAGGTCACCGCGACTATTCAGTCGCATGGCAAGGGCGATAAGGTGCGGATCGTGAAGTTCCGACGCCGCAAGCACTACAAGCGAGAGAAGACCCACCGTCAGCCGTACACGGAAATCAAGGTGACGGGCATTGTTGGCTAAGACGGTTGGCTAGGAGAGGATTCTTCCATGGCACACAAGAAAGCAGGCGGTAGTACCCGCAACGGCCGCGACTCACAGAGCAAGCGGCTCGGCGTCAAGAAGTTCGGCGGCGAAAAAGTCCTGGCCGGCAATATTATTGTCCGCCAGCGCGGCACGCAGTGGCATCCGGGCGTGAATGTCGGGATCGGCACGGATCACACCCTGTTTGCGAAGGCCAACGGTCGCGTCGCGTTCAAGGTCCGCGGCAAAGCGCGCAACACGTTCGTGGACGTCGTCACCGAGTAGGCTCGTCCCGCCAGATATGAAGAGAAAAACCCCGGCGTTGCCGGGGTTTTTGTTTGAGGCCCGGCAATGAAATTCGTCGATGAAGCCACCCTGAGAGTGCAGGCCGGAAACGGTGGGCGCGGCTGCGTGAGTTTTCGCCGCGAGAAATTCGTACCGTTTGGTGGACCCGACGGCGGTGATGGCGGTAATGGCGGCAGCGTCTATCTGTGCGCGGCAACCGGCATCAATACGCTCGCGGACTTTCGCATCGTGAGGACATACCGCGCAGCGCACGGCGAAGCGGGCAGCAGCCGCGACTGCACGGGTCGCGGTGGCACAGACCTCACTATTCCCGTGCCGGTCGGCACGGTCGTGCAGGATGTCGAGACGCAGGAACTGATCGGCGATCTGACCAGCGCTGGGCAGTCGGTGCTTGTCGCGCAAGGGAGGCCGCGGCGGCTGGGGAAATACGCGCTTCAAGAGCAGCACGAATCGCTCGCCACGACAGCACGGCTCGGGCATCCCAGGCGAAAAACGCACGCTGGCACTCGAACTGAAGCTCATCGCCGATGTGGGGCTTCTCGGCTTGCCGAACGCGGGCAAATCGACCCTCATTCGAGCCGTGTCCGCGGCGAAACCCAGGGTCGCCGACTATCCGTTCACGACGCTCCATCCCAATCTCGGGGTCGTCTCGGTGGGTGAGCATCGCAGTTTCGTCATGGCCGATATCCCGGGCCTGATCGAGGGTGCTGCTGAGGGCGCCGGTCTCGGCATTCGCTTCCTCAAGCACCTGCAGCGCACGCGTTTGCTCTTGCACCTGGTCGACATTGCACCCCCGGACCCCGCGGCGGACGCAGTGAAGGATGCGCGGGCCATCGTTGCGGAATTGAAGAAATTCAGCCTCGAACTGGCGAAAAAAGACCGCTGGCTGGTGCTCAACAAGATCGATCTGCTCGAGGGCCAGGCGCTCGAGGAGCGCTGCCAGGAAATCGTGCGCAGGCTCCGCTGGAAGGGCCCTGTGCACCGCGTTTCCGGTGCTACGGGGCAGGGCACCCGCGAGCTTTGCCAGGCCGTGATGAGCCACCTCGAACAATAAGAAAGTGTGGACCGGTTCACACCCCGGGTTGTGACCCGCTCAACAGAAGCTGCACGCTGTCCTACAGCCGCCATTCGTCAGCGCTAGCATGGGTCACGGTATTGCCTGCGGTGCGCAGCAGTGCGCGCAAAAGGACTGCCATGCAGATTCGGACGCCTCCCGCTTCCCGGCGCGCCAAGCAAACTTCGCGCAACTCCAACGAGCGCCCGCAAGGCCGTAAAGAGGCCTGGCACGCCGTATCGATCATCACGCCGACTTCGACCTGCGAAGCCGCCAGCGCGCTGCGCAACCACCGCTTCTTGTCCAAGGACGCGCCACGTCTGCCGCTGGCAGGCTGTACCTCGCCGGAGAGTTGCCGGTGCATTTATCGTCATCACGCTGATCGGCGCGGCAAGCCACGGCGCTCCGCCGACCGAGGCGACCCGCCCAAGTCCAACGGTGAAACAGAGCGTCGCGGTCAGCGCGGACGCCGCAGCGACGACGTGTAGGCCGGATGAGCGCTGAGCACGTCTACATTGAGTCCGATGTCAGCGAGATTCCAGATCCTCGCAAGGTTCGCAATGTCCAGGCGAGCCTGAGGTTGTCGAGCCGCTGGCGCGGCTGCTCCACGACCCTCGATGTCTTCGAGAAGCGCTTTCTCGCCGTACATAGCAGACGCCCCCGGGCAGCGCTCAAGCACTATGCCCTCGACCTGCGTTTCGTGGATCCCACCCCGGAGCATCGACGGCACGTTCCATGGAAGTGCCTGCAGACCGCAGCGGGGTTGATGCTGCTTTCTCTCGCGGCCTGGTGGTGGATGAAACACTCATCGCTGCCGTTCAGCGAGAATCCATGGTTGCCCGCCTGGGCGTTGATCGTGTCAGGGACGGTGTGCACCGTTTTACTGTCTGCTTACCGCATGACGGAGACGATCACGTTCTTCAGTGTGCACGGCCGGGCGCGGCTATTCGACGTGGTGGGCGGGCTGGGTGCCTTTCACGCGGCGCGCGCTTTCGAGGCGGAACTCGGCGCGCATATTCAACGCGCAGGCGCAATCCGCGGCGCGACTCGAGCGCAACAATTGCGCGACGAAATGCGCGAACACTACCGATTGCAGCAGCATGGCGTCCTGTCCATGCCCGAGTACGAAGAGAGCAAAGCGCGCATCCTGCAGCAACACGCCTGAAACTCTAATAACATTCCGTCCGCTCCCGCGAGCACCGGTTTCACAGCGCGAGGCGGATCGAAACGTGACAAGCAAGTGGACCTTGATGATTCTGGCGCTCGCCGGATTGCCCGGCTGTGCGTTGGCCGGTGACGTCACAGTATTGCGAGGCGCGAAGATCTACACGACTCCTGATGCTGAGCCGGTCGTGGACGGCGTGGTCGTGATTCGCGACGGTAAGATTGCTGATGTCGGACCGAAACAGGCGGTCGAGCTACCTGTGGGAGTCAACGGCTCGAGCTGTGACGGTGGGGTGATCACCGCTGGTTTTCAGAACAGCCATGTGCACTTCACCGAATCGAAGTGGGACAAGGCAGCCGACCAGGACGCGAAGCAGCTCTCGGCGAATCTTACTGCGATGTTGAACCGCTACGGCTTCACCACCGTCGTGGACACTGCGTCGGACGTAGTGAACACGGTCGCGCTGCGTAAGCGCATCGAGCGCGGCGAGGTGCGCGGCCCAAGGATCCTGACCGCGGGGTGGGCGCTGTATCCGCCCAACGGCATCCCGTTCTACCTCAACTCGCTGCCGCCGGACGTGCTGAAGCAGCTACGGCAGCCGGCGACGGCGGATGCGGCGATCGCGAGCGTGCGCGAGAACATCAGGCAGGGCGCCGATATCACCAAGCTCTTCATCGCCACGCCGCAGGCTGACAACTCGATCCGCTATATGCCGAAGGAAGTTGCTGCCGCTGCAGTCGCCGAGACCCATCGGCGCAGCCGGCTGGTATTTGCACATCCGACCAACGTCGAGGGCATCCGCATGGCGATGAAAGCGGGAGTCGACGTACTCGCGCACACGACGCTCGGCAATCAGAAGCTCTTGTGGGAGCCCGAGCTGGTGCAGGAAATGATCACGCACGATGTGGCGGTGGTGCCGACGCTGAAGCTCTGGCAATACGAAATGACCCGGGCACACGCTCCGGAACGGATCATCGGGCTCGCAGTAGGGGACACGCTGCAGCAATTGCAGGCGTTCAGCGAGGCTGGGGGCCAGGTATTGTTCGGTACGGACGTGGGGTACATGACCGACTACGACCCGACCGATGAATACGTGCTGATGCTGAAGGCAGGCCTCACGTCGATGCAGATACTCGCCTCGCTGACCACGGCGCCGGCAGCGCGCTTCAAGGAGGACGGCCGGCGCGGCCGAGTCGCCGCCGGAATGGATGGCGACCTTGTCGTGCTCGATGCCGATCCGGTCCAGGATGTGCGCAACTTCGCGAAGGTGCGCTGCGTGTTTCGCCACGGAGCGGCGATCTATTCGGCTCCGGTGAAGGCGGCGGGCTCAGCGGCTCGTTGAGCCGAGTGCGCGCTGTAGCGCGGCGCGCGCCAGGAGGCGCGTCGAATCGAGTGTCGGTAACGAGGCCTCATCGGGCAGAATGATGAGCGGTAGCTCAGTGCAACCCAGCACCACGCCATCGCAGCCCTGATCGCGCAGTCGCGCCACAGCTTCCAGGCACTGAACCCGCGATGCCTCGAGTACCTTCCCGTTCACGAGTTCCTCGAAGATGATCCGGTTTATGGTCTTTCTTTCTTCAGCGCCAGGCACCGACATCCGGATGTCACGCGCGCCGAGGGCCTCGCGATACACCGGACCTTCCATCAGGTAGCGTGTGCCGAGCACGCCAAGATGGCGCAGGCCCTGCAAGCGAGCCTGCTCGCCGACAACCTCCGCAATGTGCAGCCATGGGATCGGGGAAGCGCTGGTGAGATGGGGAAGCGCCTGATGAAAGGTGTTGTCGGGACAGATCGCGAACCGTGCGCCCGCGGCGTGCAGCCGGCGCGCCGAGTCGAGCATCAGTGCAGCGACACCGCGCCAATCGTCCCGGTAGACGAAATCCATGTATTCGCCGAGCGAGATGCCATCGAGTGTGACGCGCGGGTGGCGATACTCGCCGAGAAGCGCCGGCGCTTCGAGACAAATTGTCCGGTAGCACAGGGCCGCGCCTTCGGCGCTGCCGGCGACGATGCCAATGTGTTCCATGATGAACCTACAGGGTCTTGCGCATGATCACGAAGTGCGAAGGCTGCTGCAGCCGCTGGTCTTCGAACGGTCGCTGACCGACGACGTGATAACCGAGACCGCCGTAGAACCCGAACAGTTCCTGGCGGTGATTCACGACATCGATCTCGACCTCGCCGCAGGCCCGCGTTTTGAAGTACGCCTCTGCCGAGGCGATGAGCTTGCGCCCCAGTCCGTGGTGCTGGCGGTTGGTGGACACGGCGAGCAGCCCAAAGTAGCCGACCTGGCCTCGGACTTCGACATACACACAGCCATCCAGTGCGCCGACGGAATTTGGCTTTAGCAGAAACGTGCCGTTGCGGAGCTTGTCGCGCACTTCGTCCGTGTCGATGCGTGGCCCCTCGTAGAGGAAGCCCTCGGCCGGCAGGTAGGCTTCGTTGATCAGCGCAACGATCTTCGCGATGTCCTTCGCGGTCGCTTCGCGCAGATCCTTTCTGCCCATCCAATCATTCTCCGGGACGGGATTACCTGGCTCGCTTGCGCTGTCAACGCTGGGACGTTGCTGGCGAGATCGCCTGGCGGCGCGCCGGTCAGGTCATCGCGCGAATGCGCTGGGCCAGCCGACTCTTGTGACGAGCAGCCTTATTACGATGGATCTGGCTCTTGTTGACCATGGAGTCGATCACCGGAACCGCGGCGTTGTATTGCCCGAGCGCATCGTCCTTGCTGCCCGACCCGATGGCCTGCGTGACGTCGCGAATGACGGTGCGCAACTTGGAGCGTGCGGCGACGTTGTTGTCGCGGCGCTTGAGCGCCTGGCGGGCGGCTTTCTCGGCTGACTTCGTATTGGCCAATTTGTAACTCCGGTATTCCTGCGGCCCCGGCCGCTGCGAAAGGCCGCGTAGTCTGCGCAGCGCGGCGCCGAAAGTCAATGCTCAAGGGGTCTCCAATCGTGTCGTAAGTCCGCGGCGCCAATGGATTTTTCCGCTATAGTGCCGCCCCGTGGAGGACCGTTGAGCATCCTGCGAAATACAACCGTGGTGAGCGCCATGACGCTCCTGTCGCGCGTGTCCGGAATGTTGCGCGACATGGTCTATTCGCAGGTGTTTGGCGCCGGTCCGCTGATGGACGCGTTCTTCATCGCATTCAAGATTCCGAACTTCCTGCGCCGCCTGTCGGGCGAAGGCGCTTTTTCGCAAGCCTTCGTGCCAGTCGTGTCCGAGTATCGGATCCGCCGCTCGCAGGAAGAGGTGCGCGAGCTCGTCGACGGTGTCGCCGGAACGTTCGGCGTCGCGCTATTCGCACTCACCGCGATCGGCGTAGTCGCGGCGCCGGTGATCATCTTCATGTTCGCGCCGGGATTTCGCGCTGAAGGCGGGCGCTTCGACCTTGCGGTCGACATGCTGCGCTGGACGTTTCCGTACCTGTTCTTCATCTCGCTCGTGTCGCTGGCGAGTGGCGTGCTCAACAGCTATGGGCGATTCGGCTCGGCCGCCTTCACGCCCGTCATCCTCAACGTGGTCATGATCGTGACCGCATTTCTCATCGCCCCGAACACGCCCAGTCCAGGCGCAGTGCTTGCGATCGGTGTGTTCGTCGCCGGCGCCATGCAACTCGCATTTCTCTGGCCATTCATGGTGCGGCTCGGTGTCGCAGGCCTGCCGCGCTGGAACTGGGCGCACGAAGGCGTGCGTCGCGTGGCGCGCCTGATGCTGCCCGGGATCTTCGGTTCCTCTGTCGCCCAGGTCAGCCTGCTGCTGGATTCGCTGGTGGCCTCGTTCCTGCTGACCGGCAGCATCTCGTGGCTCTACTACGCGGACCGGCTGGTCGAATTCCCGATGGGCATGTTCACCATCGCACTGGCAACCGTCGTGCTGCCTGCCCTCTCCGCGCATCACGCGAGCCAATCGCCACAACGCTTTGCTGCGACCCTCGACTGGTCGGTACGCCTGGTATTCCTGTTCGTGACACCGGCCGCCGTGGGCTTGCTGGTTCTGGCCGGGCCGCTCATCGCCACGATCTATGGATATGGTCGGTTCAGCGGGCGCGACGTCGAGATGGCCACCTATGCGTTGATGGCCTATTCGCTTGGGTTGATCGGCTTCAGCATGGTGAAAGTGCTCGCACCCGGCTACTTTGCCCGCCAGGACACGCGCACGCCGGTTCGCGTCGGCATGATCTCTCTTGCGGTGAACATGGTGTGCAACGTGGGCATCGTGCTGCCGGTCGCCAAGGCCGGATTTCCGGTGCCACACGCGCTACTCGCGCTCTCGACCGGCCTTTCGGCGTTCGTCAATTCGGCATTGCTGTTTCGCGGCCTGAGACGCGCGGGCGTGTATCACGCCGCCCCGGGCTGGCCGCGTTTCGCAGGCCAGGTGCTGCTCGCGAACCTCGCCATGGCGGCCCTCCTGTGGTGGATCGCGGGTGACATTGGCGGCTGGCTCAACGCTCGCGCGGGACAGCGGGCGCTGCACCTGAGTGTCTGTGTGCTCGGAGGCGCGGCGATCTATTTCGCGACCTTGTGGCTGTGCGGGTTACGCTGGCGGGACCTGCGCCGCACGTAGGCCAGCTGGACCAGACAAGCGGCTCATTTCCCTTATAATCCCGGCATCTGGGCAGGCTTGCGCGAACGGCCGGACGGTACTTGATGGAACTCGTGCGCGGGCTGCACAACCTGCGCGCCCGACATCGCGGGTGCGCAGTCACGATTGGCAACTTCGACGGCGTGCATCTCGGTCACCAGGCGATGCTCGAGCGACTGGGCCGTCATGCGCGGCGTCTCGGCGTGCCCGCGACGGTAATGACGTTCGAGCCGGCGCCGCGCGAGTACTTCGAGCCGGCGCGCGCACCCGCGCGTCTCACGCGCCTGCGAGAGAAGCTGGAGCGGTTTGCGGCGGCCGGAGTGGAGCGATGCATCGTACTGCGCTTCGAGAAGCGCTTGCAGAGCATGCACGGAGATGCCTTCGCGCAGCGGCTGTTGGGTGAGCAAATGGGGGCGAGACAAGTAGTGGTGGGGAGTGACTTTCGATTTGGAGTCGGTGGCAAAGCCGATGTGGCGCTGCTGCAGAAAGTCGGCCCGCAGCTCGGCTTCGACGTCGATGTCGTCGCGCCAGTGATAGTGGAAGGCGAGAGGGTCAGCTCGAGCGCGATCCGCGTCGCCCTGGCAAGTGGTGATCTGGAGCACGCGGCGCGGCTGCTGGGGCGCGCCTACGCGATGCATGGCAAGGTGATTCGCGGCCAGGGCCTGGGACGCAAGCTCGGATTTCCGACGGCGAACATGCGAGTTCACCGGCGTGTCACGCCACTCGATGGAATTTTCGCCGTCAGGGTGCAAGGCATAGACGCACAGCCGCTGCCCGGCGTTGCGAGCCTCGGCACACGACCGACGATCGGCGGACGCGAAGTGCTGCTCGAGGCGCACGTGTTCGATTTCGACGCGGACCTTTATGGGCGCTGGCTCGCGGTGGAGTTCGTGAAGCGGCTGCGCGAAGAACGAAAATTCGAGACCCTGCCGGAGATGGTCGTGCAGATGCACGTCGATGCCCGGCAGGCGAGGAGCGCATTGGGACTTTCAACATGAGCGCCATTGCACGACACGCGAGCGCCGAGGCCTTGTTCTTGTGACCGACTACAAGCAAACGATCAACCTGCCGCAGACGGACTTCCCGATGAAGGCGGATCTCGCGCGTCGCGAGCCTGAGATGCTGCGCTGGTGGGAAGATGAGGACATCTACGGCAAGTTGCGCCGCCTTGCAGCCGACCGCCCGAAGTTCATCCTCCTGGACGGGCCACCCTACGCCAACGGCGCGATTCACATCGGCCATGCGATCAATAAGGTGCTCAAGGACATCGTGGTGAAGTCGCGCTCGCTCGACGGCTACGATGCACCCTACGTGCCTGGCTGGGACTGTCACGGCTTGCCCATCGAGCTGCAGGTGGAGAAGCAGCACGGGCGCGTCGGCCAGAAACTCGATGCGAGAGAATTCCGCGCCGCCTGTCGCAAGTTCGCCCAGGAGCAGGTCGAAGCGCAGCGCGCCGATTTCAAGCGTCTCGGTGTGATGGGCGATTGGGCGAATCCATACCTGACGATGCTGCCGCGTTACGAAGCGGACCAGCTTCGCGCCCTGAGCCAGATTCTGCGCAACGGTCACATCTACAAGGGGTACAAGCCAGTCTATTGGTGCCTCGATTGCCGCTCGGCGCTGGCCGAGGCCGAGGTCGAATACGAGGACAAGACTTCGCCAGCCATCGACGTTCGTTTCCCGGTGAGCGACGTTCGCGATCTCGAGAAGCGTTTCGGATTGGCGGCCGGTGCGCTCGATAGCAAGCCCGTCGCCATCGCCATCTGGACGACCACTCCCTGGACACTACCCGCGAACCAGGCCGTGGCCCTGCATGACGCCTACCAGTATTCGCTTCTCGAAGCGCGGGGCAGCGACAAGACGGAGTACCTCATCGTTGCAGCCGAGCTTGCCGGTGCGGTCGTGCAGCGCATCGCCACTGGCGAGTGGCGCGAAGTGAAGGTGACGACCGGCGCCGCTCTCGAGGGATTGAAGCTCAAGCACCCTTTCTACGAGCGCATCGTTCCCGTCGTGCTGGCAGCGCATGTCACGCTCGATGCCGGAACGGGGGCCGTGCACACGGCACCCGGACACGGACACGAGGACTTCGCGCTCGGTGTCGAGTATCGATTGGCACTCGACAATCCGGTGGGCGCAGATGGCCGCTTCCTGCCCGGCACCGAGCTTTTCGCCGGTGAGAAGGTGTGGGAAGCGAACGAACACATCATTCGCGTGCTCACCGAGCGCGGCATGTTGCTCAAGCATGAGCCATTCCGTCACAGCTACCCGCACTGCTGGCGCCACCACACGCCCGTCATCTTTCGCGCCACTCCACAGTGGTTCATCAGCATGGAACAGGCACGCCTGCGCGCGGATGCCCTCGATGCGATCAGCAGGGTGAAGTGGACGCCCGGCTGGGGCGAGCAGCGCCTCCAGGGGATGATCGAGAAGCGCCCGGACTGGTGTATCTCACGGCAACGCACCTGGGGCGTGCCACTGGCCCTGTTCATCGAACGTGAATCGGGAACGCTGCACCCACGCTCGGAGGAGTTGCTCGAACGCGTCGCGAAACTGGTCGAGCAGCAGGGCATCGACGCCTGGTTCGATCTCGATGCGCGCGAGTTGCTGGGCGCGGAAGCCGAACGCTACGAGAAGGTGCCCGACGTGATGGATGTCTGGGCCGATTCGGGCTGCGCGCATTACTGCGTGCCTCGTATGCGCCCCGAGATCACGATTCCGGCGGACCTGTATCTCGAAGGTTCCGACCAGCATCGCGGCTGGTTCCACAGCTCGCTGCTGATCTCGGTCGCTCAGACCCGCCAGGCACCCTACAAGGGCGTGCTGACGCACGGTTTCGCGGTCGACGAGAAGGGACGCAAGCAGTCGAAGTCCATCGGCAACGTCCTTGCTCCGCAGAAGGTGGTCGGCTCATTGGGTGCCGACGTGTTGCGATTGTGGGTTGCGGCCACGGACTACAGCAATGAGATGAGCGTCTCCGACGAGATCCTCAAGCGCATGGCCGACTCCTATCGGCGCCTGCGCAACACGGCGCGCTTCCTGCTGGGTAACCTGCATGGCTTCGATCCTGCGAAGCACGCAAGAGCAGCGCCCGATCTGGTTGCGTTGGATCAATGGGCCCTGGCGCGCGCTGCGAGCCTGCAGCGGGAGGTGGTGGCGGCCTATCGCGACTATCAATACCACCTCATCTACCAGAAGGTGCACAACTTCTGCGTCGTCGACATGGGAGGCTTTTATCTCGACGTTCTGAAGGATCGCCTCTACACGCTGCCGGCCGACAGCCCATCGCGACGCTCGGCGCAAACGGCACTGATGTGGATTGCCGAAGCCATGGTGCGCTGGCTCGCGCCGATCCTGAGCTTTACTGCCGAAGAGATCTGGCGCTTCCTTCCGGGTGCACGCGAGCAGTCGGTGTTGCACTCGACGTGGGCGAAGCTTCCGGAGATCGCCGCGGGCGGCATCGATTGGTCAGCCCTGATGAGCCTGCGCGCCGACGTGACGCGCCAGCTCGAGGGCTTGCGTGAGCAAGGCGTGATCGGCGCGCCACTCGATGCCGAGGTCGATGTCTATTGTGATACTGCGCACTATCCGCGTTTCGCAGTCCTGGGCGATGAGTTGCGTTTCCTCTTCATCACGTCCGCTGCGCGTGTGCACGTCGTGAGCATGGCCCCCGCTGGCGGGATTGCGGCGGAAAGTGTCGCGCCACAAGGTGTGTGGATGATCGTCCAGCGGTCCAATTCGACCAAGTGCGTGCGCTGCTGGCACCATCGGCCCGATGTGGGTTCAAATACCAGGCATCCCGCGCTCTGCGGCCGCTGTGCGAGCAATCTCGAGGGACCGGGCGAAACGAGGCGCTTTGTGTGACGCAACCAACCGCTACCGCTTCGGTGACACCGTGGTACCTGCGATTCGGCGCGCTGCGCTGGGGCTCGCTGGCATTGCTCGTGATTCTCATCGATCAGATCACGAAGGCGGTGGTCGAATCGCGCTTTGACCTGTTCGATTCGGTGCAGGTCCTGCCGTTTCTCGAATTCACCCTGCTGTACAACACCGGCGCCGCGTTCAACTTTCTGGCCGACGCCTCGGGCTGGCAGAGATGGTTCTTCGTCGTGCTCGGCGTGCTGGTGAGCGGCGCGATCCTCGTCTGGCTGCGCCAGATCGATCCGCGACGTCACCGCCTGCTGGCGGCGGGACTTGCACTGATCATGGGCGGCGCGCTCGGCAACGTGATCGACCGGTTGTGGCACGGCCATGTCATCGATTTCATTCACTTTCACTGGAAGCAGTCGGGGTTTCCCGCCTTCAACATGGCCGACACCTCGATCACGATCGGAGCGGGACTGCTGATCCTCGACGCGATTCTCGAAAGCAGGCGCTCAGATTCAGCACCTGCCGTGAATCGCTGAGCGCCGCGACATGCGCCTGCTGCTCGCCAATCCACGTGGGTTCTGTGCCGGAGTCGATCGTGCCATCGATATTGTTGAACGCGCGCTCGCGCTGTTCGGTGCGCCGATCTACGTGCGTCACGAGGTCGTGCACAACCGCTACGTGGTCGATCGTCTGCGTGGCCTCGGGGCAGTATTTGTCGAAGAGCTGAGCGAAGTTCCGGACGATGCCACGGTGATTTTCAGTGCACATGGCGTTTCGCGCGCGGTCCAGGAGGAGGCGGCGCGACGCGAGCTCAACGTATTCGATGCGACCTGCCCGCTGGTCACCAAGGTGCACATGGAAGTGACGCGCTATGCGCGCGACGGCCGCGAGGTGGTCCTGATCGGCCACCGCGGCCACCCGGAAGTGGAAGGCACGATGGGTCAGTTCGATATTTCTTTTGGTGGCCGGATCTTGCTGGTGGAAACGCCCGAAGACGTGGCGGGACTCGAGGTGCGTGATCCCGCGCGATTGGCGTTTGTGTCGCAGACGACGTTGTCGGTCGACGACACGGCACGGGTGGTGGAAGCGCTGCGTGCCCGGTTTCCGGAGTTGAGCAGCCCACGACGCGAAGACATCTGCTATGCCACGCAGAATCGCCAGGATGCCGTCAAGAAGCTCCTCGAGGAGTGCGAAGTGCTGGTGGTCGTCGGCTCACCGGCAAGCTCCAATTCGAACCGCTTGCGCGAGATCGCGGAAAAGAGGGGCGTGCGCGGGTATCTGGTCGATGGACCGGATGACTTGCGTCGCGAATGGTTCGAGGGCAAGCGCGTCGTCGGAGTCACCGCCGGGGCTTCCGCGCCTGAACTTCTGGTTCAGACGGTGATCGCCCGCCTGCAGGAGTGGGGCGGGGCCAGTGTGGAAGAGGTCCAGGGGAGACCCGAGAGCGTCGTCTTCAGCCTGCCGAAAGCGCTTCGAATTCCGGTGGTCGCCGCCCGCTGAAACGGGCGGCTCCACGTCCGTCACTTCCAGCACATATCGACCGGGTTGGGGGTGGAGCCTCTCAGGCCGGTGTCGTTGAGCGTGAAGCTCGTGCACTTGGTATCAGCGGCCTGCGGTCCACCTGCCACCGGCGCCGCCGTCAGCTTGAAGCCCAGCATGCCAGGTCGATCGGGATCGGGAACCGCCGATGCGATCGTGTAGAAGCCGTGCTCACTGGTATTCAGGCCAAGTGCGGTCAGATCGGCGAGGGTCATGTAGCGCTGATTCTGCAGAAAGAACTTCTCCTGGGCGGACCTGGCGCGCAGCAGCGCTGCCGTAGCGTCGCTGCGCTGCGCGCGCAATACGTAACTGCGATAGCTCGGCACTGCGATCGACGCGATGATCCCGATCACCAGGACAACGATCATCAGTTCGATCAGCGTGAAGCCGTGTTGCTTGCGCACGATCCCGCTCACTTGGCTCCGAGCTGACGCCAGTAGGTGCGCACCGGCGCGCCTGCACTGGTGCATACGCCCTGTACGACTTCCACACCGACGAGGCAGGTGAGTGCGCGGCCGCCCAGCGGGCCTCCCTGGCCTCCCTCGCCCGGTTGAGCTCTGGTCATCAGGAGACTGAACTCAGGCGCGATGCCGGTCGTCGCGAGCGGCGCATAACGATCCTCGGTGGTCGTTTCGCCGTCGCGGTTGCGGTCGATCTCCGGCCGCCCGTCGTCCACCGCAATTGCGTAGGCGCGATTGGTGCCTGCAGGCGCACAGGGGTCGGCGTTGCCAGCGCCGCGCGGCAGATAGGTCGGGAAGAAGATGATGTTGTCGAAGGTGCGCGATTCAGCCAATACCTTCTCGCCCGCGAAGCCGCCCGGCAGGCGCAGTTCCAGCTTCCATCCATCCGAGCCGTCCGGAACGATCGGATTGACCGAATCGGTGATGTCCACGAGATCGCCATCAGTGATGGCTGTGAGGTTGTTGAAATCGGTCTGCGTGAGAGTCGCGAACGGCTGATAGTCGCGCACTGCAGTAGAAGCGATCCTGCGTATCGGTATTCATCGGATGGCCGCGCCAGCCGGAGCCGATGGCGATGTTGAGATACGGGGCCGCACCGCGGCGACGGACCAGCGACACGTCCGGGCTCTGGTAGAAGCGTCGCGTGGAGCTGTTGGGATGCGTACCGAGGTCCGCATTTCCGAGCGAGGCGAGCACACCACCGGTGACCAGGTTGGATGCGCTTGGCACCTGTTGCCCCGGGGTCGCGGCGTCGGAGTCAGTGATGATGTCAAAGCGCCAGATGCGCCCACCGGTATCGGCGGCATACATGCGATCGGCAAACGCGTCTCCGTCGAGATCTATCACGCGAACCGCGGATGGGATCGAATTATTCATCTTGGTGAGCTGGAGATTCGGCGCCACGGCACCGCCTGGGCCCGCTGCGAACCACAGGAGCGCGCCGGTCTCGGCGTCCACCATGTAGATGCGATTGCCGAGCGTGTCGGTGTTGTAGAGCGTCGCCACCTGGTCGTTGTCCTGGGTCAGGTCATAGCCGCCGCTGAGGACCAGCACCAGGTTGAGCGCATTCTGGCTCGCGCCACTGACACGCACGCGCGCCAGCGACGGCGTAGCCCAGGTCTGGCCGACGCCCGGCAACTGCGTGGGCCCGAGGGTCCACATGTGCCGCGGCGAGTTCCTGTTCGTTACATCGAGCGCGTAGTAGTGATCGCCGCCGCGGCCCGTACCGAAGAAGATCCAGACCTTGTCGCCGTCGGCCGGCTCGATGACACCGTTCCGGTTGACGTCGAGCATGAAGGCCCGCACGTCAGCATCGAGACCGTAGTGCTTCGCGCTGCTCGGATCATCCAGATAGAGGTTCACCAGGTTGCCGAGCAGCTCCGGCGGAATGAATGACCAGAGTTCCGCGCCCGTCTTGGCGTTGATGGCGTGCAGATAGCCATCGTTGGTCGGCGCGTAGATGACCGCATCGTCGATGTCGGGCGAACCTGCAGTGCCGCCATAGATGACGATGCCGGGCTTGCCGTGGAGGGGATCGCCCATCTGCAGCCGCGCATCGTCGGTACGACCGTCGCCATTGATATCGCGCAGATCGAAGCCCACCGTCCAGTCGAGCAGCTGTTCCTTGGTCGGAAGATCAGGCAGCCCAGTGCCGAGGATCGCATCCGTGAGGGCGTTGTTGCCCCTTGTCACGCGATTTGCGGTAGCCGTCAGGTCGCTGTTGCCCAGGAACGTATAGACCTTGCGAGTAGCAGGATCCGCGGGTTGTTCGTTCGCGGCACCGCCCGCTTTGACGTCGGAACCGTCCGCCGCCGGTGACCAGAAACTCTTGGAATCTCCCGCGAAAAACCCGGTAGCCGGATCAATGGCGGGATCCGGGTTGCCGTCGCCCGTCGTATCATCGCCCACCACTACGCCATTCTCGATTCGATACTTCTTGACGTTGCCCGGCCAGTGATAGGTGCTCGTTGGCTCGAATACCGAGATGTAGAGGTCGGCCAGCGACTCGGTGCGATTGAATGCGTTCACCGCGACCGCCGGTGCGACGAAGGTCGTCGAGGTGTTGGAGATCTTGCTCACGATGTTGGTGAGCGCGGTGGTCAGCGACTCGGAGTCGCCGGCAAAGAAATTCTCGCCGCCGCCTTCGGCGGCTACTTCGTCGAGGAACGTCGTGCCGGCGACGTCGTCACCGAATCCGATCGTGTAGGTGACGACGCTCTGGTCCGAGGGTACGCCAGGTCGAAGGTCGTTCTGATGCATGTAGCCGGCGAGATCGTCCAGGCATCGACCCGGTCCGGTACCGTCGCAGGCATGACCCAGCAACGCCTCGATCTTGGTATCGGCGCTGTTGTCCTGTGTCGGCTCACCGTCCGTCAGGTAGACGACGAAATTCTTCTGGCATGAAGTCTGCGCCGGGCTGTGATAGTGACCCGGGTCACCTGGCTCACGCGATGCCGGCACACTGGGAAGTGCCTGGCCAGGCTGCACCTGCGAGCAGGGCGTTGCGCCTGTCGCGCAGTCGCGGCCGTAAAACACATTGCCGCCCGAATAGTATTGGTGTGCTTCGTACAGAGTCTCCGACAGCGGCGTGAATCCGTTGGCCGTATTCTGGTTGATGCTGTCCATGAGTCCCTGGCGGTCGCTTTCCACCGGCACGACCTCATGAGTAACCATGCCGCCCTCGGCCTGCGCGTCGCCGCTTCCACCGTTGTTGCTGTAGCGCATGAGGCCGATGTTCACGCCTGAAATCGATGCAACGAAGTTGCTGGCAACGCTCTGCACGATCTGCAGGCGCGAGAGGGTGACGAAGCTGCTGGTGTCGCTGCGCCAGTTGAGCCAGTTGGCGCTGTAGAAGGTATAGCTTTGATTGACAGAGCTGCCGTTCCAGTCGAGCTGATTGGCAGCGTCCGCCGTCCAGCGATCGTTCGCCACGCCGCTGTTGAAGGCGTATACCTTCGGATCCCCTGCGGTCTCGCCGTGCGACCCTGCATCCGCGCTGCACTCGACCGGCTGGTCCTTGGTGGCATCGCGGACCTGCTCCCAGTGATTGGAGGTTGCGTTCCATTGTGAGGCGCGCTGTGCCAGGTAGCGCCCGGCGGTACCGATGCCCTGCACGGCTGCATTGCAGACGAGCCTGGCCGCATTGAACCAACGGTTGCTACCGCAATCCGGCGGATCACCACTTCCGGCCCGCCAGTAGGTGCGCCCTGCAGTGCAGGATCCGGCGTACGTGACACTCGGGTCGTAGGGTGGCTGCGTGGTCACGGCCGAATCCATGCTGCCCGACGTGTCGAGGATGAGCAGGAGATTCGGCTGAGCGCCGGACCCTTGACTCACGAAGATCTCGGTGTCGTCAGCCACTGCGGGGCTGCCGCCGATGACGGTGAGCGCGATGCTCCCGACCAGAGCGGCGAGACGCGGATACTTTTGATTCATGCGATTCACCCTGGAGAACTCCGCTCGCTCACTTCGCTTGCGGCTGGCGTACCGGCGCGCCCTGCTGGCCGGAGACCACGAGCCGCGTGATGGTGCGGCCCTTAGCGTCGTAGAAGACATTGAGCTGGCGCGCGGCCGCGCCCGCCGCAGCGCGAAGCTGCGCGTAGGTCACTGGTGTCTTGCCGACGAAAAATTGTGATTTCGATGACAGCTGCAGCAGCACCGGCTTGCAGCCGGCGCATGCGCTGACAGCCAGAGATCCGCTCTCGTCATCGGGAAGGCTGGTGGACAGGGTAGAGGTCTCGATGGCCTGCTCGACTATGCGTAAAGTCGCTCCGGCGCTGGCGGCAGCGAGCAACGCTGCGATTCCCAGGACTGCGAATGAGGTGCGAATGTGCATCGTAGTGGGTCCGCCTAGTTGGTCTTGGGCACGATCAGGAATAGTCCCTGGAGGTGAGTGTCGGTGGCGTCACGGACCGAATGGCCAGTGCTCTCGATCTCGAAGTTCTCGGCGCTGAACTGGTCGAGGCTGTATCCGGGTGGTGGCAGGCTCAAGCCGCGCGGACGGATCGTCGCCTCGTACCTGTCAGCGTTGGGCAGCGTGACCTCGGGAATATCGACTTCGTCCGTGACATCGAAGGCACCGGTCGAAATGGTGCGCTCGATTCCGGTCTCCGCCGCCTGGAAAGCGTTCTCCGTGTACTGCTCGTTGCCGGCCATCTGCAGCTCGGTGGTCGATGTGCTCATGCCGGAGATTGCGAGCAGCGTGAGGATGAGCAGCAGGATCATTCCAACCACGAGAGCCGCGCCGTCTTGCCGGTGCGTGGGGCGAGTGACGTCCGAAGCGCGAGCGTGTCGGTTCATATCTGCGTATTCCGGATCTGGATGGTTCGCGAGACCAGGAGGCGACGGATGTTGTCGTTGGGCGTGAAGTTCACGTTCGCGTACTGGAAGTGCGTGTTGTTGGTGTATCCCACTTCGGGAGCATCAGCGCGCACGCGAATCCAGATGCGGACCGCGCAGACCATGGCTTCGCCGTTGGCGGGATTCCCGTCTACCAGCGCATTTCCCGGGACTCACGTAGCGTCTCGCGACGCCCGTGTAGAAGTCAGGTTGGCCGTTGCCGTCACGATCGTCGGGCACGCCGTCGCCGTCGAGATCCGCTCCAATGTCGAGGCCGAACTGGACCTGCAGGTCCTCGATGCCGGGCATGACCTCTTCATCGTCGAAGTGCGGTCCAAGCACGCCGCCGCCCTCGAGAGTCTTGCGTCGCAGTGCTGGAATGTTGGCGCCGATGCTCGACTGCTGCGCGATGTAGTACGCACGCACTATCAGATCTCGCACCTCGGCGCTCGGTCCGTAGAGCGGATCGACAACGATGGGGCCGGGCGCGGCGCCACCGATGAATACGCGGCTGGCAGCTCCCTGCCTGGTCGTGTAGACCTGCATTCGACCGGCATCGGCAGCTACTGCATCAGTGCTCGCGCGGCGGATGATCAGCGTGTCAGCCCCGGCCAACGCGGCGCCCGCAACCGGTGCCACCGGACAGCCGAGCGCGTAGGCGCCGTTATCTCCGTCCACAGGGAGCCTGAAGTCGATCGGAAACGTCGCGCCACACACCTGTGCTCCAGCCGGCACTGCCATGGGCGCGTTGCCGACCGTTCCGGAAACCAGCAGCGGATCACTCATCAGCCCCCAGTGATTGGCGAGCCGGATATCCGGCTCCAGCATGCTCATGGCATAGCGCGCGTTTTCCTGCATGCGCGCCACCGTCTCATTGATGCGGTAGGTCGTGCGGCTCTGCACGTACACGGTGATGGCACCGATGATCAGGAGCGACCCGATCGTGAGCGCCACCATCAGCTCGATGAGGCTCAGGCCGCGGGAATAGAGGCGACAGGTCGTGGTGTTCATGTCTGCATCGTGAGCACGTAAGTGAGCGGTTGCTGCTCGCCGGGCTCGAACCAGGTGACCGTGATCTGGTATTGGGGGGGCGAGGCAAGCTGATCGACTTCAATCATGCCGCTGGCAGTTGCCGCCCCGTTTCCCGGCAATTGGCCGCGGATGGAATCGAGCCAGCTCGCCTGATCGTCTTCTGCCAGCTCCTCGGGCGTGCAGGTGACGCCACCGCCGACACAGCTGTGCGTGACGGGCGCGGCGCCAGCCGGCAGCACCCAACTGTCGGGCACGCTCCTGTTGGCGCGGATCCGATCAGCCATGTCCGCGGCCAGATTGACCGCCTGCGTGCGGTACACCGCGGTGCGTCCGGCACGCAGACTCTCGACGTAGAGCGCGGCGATGCCGAGCATGCCCACCGAGAGCACGACCAGCGCCACGAGAGCTTCGACAATGCTGAAACCGCTGTTGTGATGCCGGACCATGCGTCGCTCGCTTCAGGGACAGTTGAGATCGCCCGGATCCAGGCCTTGACTCGCAAGCTCGCTGCTGAACCCCGCGATTTCGTCAGTGGTCCTGCGAACCGAGGCGCGCCCGGTCTTGCTGATCGCAATGACGCGTTTGAAGTAGGAATTGCCCAGTTGGCCGTTGGCGCGGTCATCGCAGAGCAGGACGAAGTTCGGCTGGTTCACACTCAGAAAGCCGCTGAGCTGATACGTGACTACATTGGTGCTTTCGAACGTAGTCAGCGAGCTGTGGAGCACATCGTGCCGTCTGAGTACAGCTTCGCCGGCGTCGATCGCGGCATCAGTATCGGTATCGTCCCAGACGACCCAGCCATTGCCATTGAAAGACGCAGTACACACGGGTACGTCGTCAGTAGGATTGGCGGACGGGCAGATCGCGACGGAATGCCGGCGCTTGATGGCCTCGGTGCGGGCGAGCTGCAGCGAGGCGAGCAGATCGTTGGACGCGCCGCTCATACGGCTGTTCTTGATGAAGTCGCGGAAACTCGGAACCGCGAGGGCCATGATGACGCTCGCTACCGTCAGCGTCATCAGAAGCTCGACGATCGTGAATCCCGATGTCTTGCGGCTCCCCATGGCGCGGAATATAGCCGCGCCGCCACCGATGCGGTTGCAGTCCCGATCGGCGGATCGATTGGGCAGACGAACGGCGCGAACCCGTAGTGGCGATTCAACTTAATTCGGCGGTCAGGCATCGCACTTCAGCGGCTTGCCGGCGGGGTCACGCTCGGAGACTCGCGGCCGGCCCGTCTGGCTCACGATGATGGCACGCGCGCTCGATGAGCCGCGTTTGTCACAGAAAATGAAAGTTGCCGTGGTGCCGGCGAGTGCCACTGGCCAGTAGGTCACCGCGTCTCGCGAGCTGCGGATGGCCAGATCCTCGATAGGCGCCTGCGTAAGCAACACCACTTCGCCTGGGTCGACCCGCGGTGGCGCATCGTGATCGCGGTTTGCAAACACGATCCAGCCCTCGCTCCAGCTCGTTGCACCAGGCGTGCACTGCAGGTGATCGGCGCTCTTGCAGACCACGGTCGGCTCTTGCCGCATGATCGCGGCACTGCGCGCCGCGTGCAGCGTGTGCAGGAGCGCATTCACATGCGTCGTGCGTTTCGCATCGAGCGCGATACGGTGAAATCCGGGAATTGCCACCGAGGCGCAGATCGCGACGATCAGGCAAACGAGTGACAACTCGACCAGGGTCACCCCGACGCAGTCGTTGATCGGCGTGGGGACCCGAAAGGGAAACAGGTGCCGGCCGTCCATGGCTTCTCCCGCAATTGCTCAGGCACTCCCTAGGGTGGCGGCGGGGCACGGGCCAGCCGAGGCTCATTAGTAGTGTCTCCGTCGGGATATGCGCCGGGCTGCTTAAGCTACTGATTCACAAGTGAACACAACTCCGTATAATGCTGCGCCATGTCGAACCCGCCATTGCCCGTTGCCTCCCGCGAGGAGATTAGCCGCCTCCTGCAAGCGCATGGTGTAACGCCGACCGAGCAGCGCGTCCGGGTAGGCGAGCTCATGTTCGCGGCCGCCCAGCATCTCTCCGCCGAGCAGGTGCTCGAGGGGCTGCGCAGTTCAGGCACGCGCATTTCCAAGGCAACCGTCTACAACACCCTGAATCTCTTCGCGGCAAAGGGCCTGCTGCGCCAGATCAACATCGATTCGACGCGCGCCTGTTTCGACTCGAATACGGGCCTGCACTATCACTTTCACAATCTCGACACCGGCGAGCTCACCGATGTGGGCGTGCCAGAGGTGGAATTCCGCCGTCTGCCCGATCTGCCCACCGGCACTGAGCTGGCGGGCGTCGATGTCGTGATCCGGGTGCGGCGCAAGGCCTGAAATACAACCCCCGGCGCGTTGCTGCACCGGGAGCCGTTCTTTAGAATCCGCGCCCTCACGCCGGGATAGCTCAGTTGGTAGAGCAGCGCATTCGTAATGCGCGGGTCGGAGGTTCGAGTCCTCTTCCCGGCACCATTCCCTTCGCGATGGCACGCACAGGCAATACCACATTGGCAGCGACCGTCGAAGGGGTTCGTCGGCGTCTGCCAATCGTGGTCGAGGGCATTTAGCGGGCGAACGCGTTGGGACGCAGCATGGAGCGCTTGATCCTCACTCCACCTGGGCGATGTAAGACTCTGAGTCAATGCCAAGCAGAACCTGCGCAGCGGACCACGCGATGATCGCGCGCGCCTGACCGGCGGCCTGCCTGGACTCGGACTCAACCAGATCGCGTTGCTGTCGCAGGAAATCTTCCATGGACGTGATACCGACACGCTGCAGCTCACCTTGCACATTGACAACTTCCCGCCGAGCGAGCACTTCCTGATCGACCGCGGCGATATCCGCGACTGCGCTTTCGTAAGCTGCCTTCAGCTGAGCCCACTGGCGCGTCAGTTCGCCGGCAGTCGCCGCCTCGCGGCGAGTAGCAGCGCGTGCGCGAGCGTCTGCAGCACTTGCGCGACGATAGGCCGCAGCATCCAATGGAACCGTGAAGCGGGCCCCTATGCTCCAAGCGTCCGGAGCCCCTTCGACACTGAACTGCGAGTAGTCCCCCACGGCTGCAACCGAGGGTAGCAGCGAGCGATGCGCCTCCTTGGCCTGAGCATGGCTCGCTGTTGCTTGCGCTTGCGCCAGCAAGAGAGGCAACGCATGCTCGACGCTCGTCGCGGATGGCCAAGGCGGTATGCGCATCGGCAGGTCTGGGACGCTGACCACCTGGCGTGTGGCTTCCTCAAGAGCAGCCCGGGCGTCATCGATTGAACCTCGCAGCCGCACTTCGTCGGATGTGATCCGTGCCATCTCGCTTTCTGCCAGCTTGAGGTCAACGCCGGCGGCAAGCTGCACCTGGACTTCGCGGCGGACCCGCTCGACTGTCGCCGTTACGCGTTGCCGCTGGCTCGCCAGGGCTGCCTCCTGTCGACGTAGAGCCTGCAGCTGCACGTAGGCGCTCGTCGCTTCGTGGAGCTTCATCAGGAGTTGCTGACGTTCGCTGAGCTGGGCGGCCTCCAGATTGGACTGAGCAGCTTGCCGGGCCGCGCCAATTGTTCCGAAGACGTCGATCGGCACGCTATAGGCGATGCCGTAGCGAGAGGCATTTCGATCAAACGGCGGAGCCGCGAGGGTGGTGGGGCTCAAGACCCCGATGAATCGCAGATCTTCGTAGCGAGCTACCTCGGCACTCAGACCGCCGCTGCCGAAGTACTTACGGTTGGCAGCGGAAAGTTCCTGCTGAGCCGCCTGCGATTCCTCCGCGCGCGCATTCACCGAGGGATGGTCCAGGGCCGCCCGCAGGGCGTCGCTGATCTCGGAGGCTGACGGGGTGGTCCACGGCGTCATTAACAAACCTACCGTCATTCCTGCGACCAGACCACCAACGTCACGACGGCTCCTCATGATGCCTCGCTTCGAATCAGCCGATCGCCCAGGACCGCGCCGAGAACCAGAATACCTGCCATGTGTCACACCCTCGCGCTGTTGTAGGTCGCTCTTGTGTCGGTTCGATATAAGCTGTATATTAGCAATATCTAATTTAGAGTCTACTGTTAAATGAAACGAAGTGCAACCAGAACCAAGCCAGCGATGACGGATGCCGATAACTTCGACGCGTCGGCGATGCGCAAGCATTCCGCAGATGCCGCGCGGCTGATGCGGTCGCTGGCCAATCGCCAACGCCTGCTGGTGCTGTGCGCAATCGCCGCAGGCGAGTTATCGGTCAGTGAGCTCAACCGCCGTGTCACGTTGTCACAGTCAGCGCTGTCGCAGCATCTCGCGATTCTGCGTAACGAGCAGCTGGTATCCACGAGGCGTGATGCGCAAACGATCTACTACTCTCTTGCCGCCGGTCCGGCGGTACGTGTTCTGCAGCTGTTACATGACGAGTTCTGTGGAACCGGAGAGCCGAAGCGTCGCCGCTGACCGGGCGACGCAGACCCATTCTGAAACCGGAGCTATGCAGCCATGACAACGTCCATCGACAAGCTCGTCTTCCGTTTTGCTGGAGTGTTCGTGCTCGCCAGCCTCCTGCTTGCCCACTATCACTCGCCGTACTGGCTTTGGTTCACGGCGTTCGTGGGCGCGAACCTGCTCCAGGCATCCTTCACTGGATTCTGTCCGCTGGCCATGATTCTCAAGCGCCTCGGAGCGCCCGCGGGTGCTGCGTTCGGTGCAACCAAGAGATGACAGGCTCATGAGCAGACCATCGTTACTCCCCATCATCTCCAGCGCCGCGGTTCTCTTGGGAGCGTGTTCCGGCGATGAGCTTCCGCAGCGGCCGTCGATGCCGGGACCGACTCTGCAGACGATCACCATTGCACCGGCGACGGTGGAGAGGGAGACGGCGTTCGATGGCGTCATCGAGGCCGTGAATGAAGCCACGGTAGCGGCGCAGACCTCGGGGCGTGTGCTCGAACTGCCGTACGACGTTGGCGACTACGTTGAAAGAGGTTCGGTCATAGTGCGCCTGCGGGACACAGAGCAGCGGGCGAGGGCAGACAGTGCTGCGGCCGCGCTGAGTGACGCCCGTGCCCGGCTCGCGGAAGCACGCCTCGCACATGAGCGAATCAAGGACGTCTTCGACAAGGGCATGGTCGCGAAGGCCACGTATGACAAGGCCGTGGCGGATCTTCAGTCGGCGCAAGCGCGCGTCGAAGCTGCAACCTCCGCTGCCGACGAGTCGAAAGAGGGTTTGGAATACACCACCATCCGAGCTCCGTACAGCGGCATCGTCGTCGCCCGGCACATCAAGGTCGGAGAGATTGCGGCGGTCGGCAAGCCGCTGATGACGGGACTGTCACTGGAGGAGTTGCGTGCCGTCGTGGACATCCCCCAGGAGCACATCGGGCCGCTGCGCAAGCATCGACGGGCGAGAGTGATTCTGCCGGACGGCCGATCGCTCACGGCCGAACAGCTGCGTCTGCCGCCAGCCGTCGACCCGCGGACACAGTCGTTTCGGGTACAGGTCGCACTGCCGACGGGCGATCACAACGTCTTTCCGGGCACGCTCGTGAAGGTTGCATTCGTCACGGGCGAGGAGCAGCAGCTGCTTGCGCCAGCCGCTTCCATCGTGCGTCGCGGAGAGATCACCGGCGTGTACGTGGTGGATGAGCATGGCCTCATCAGCTTCCGCTACGTGCGGACCGGCACACCGACCGCCGATGGCAGGATACCCGTTGCGGCGGGCGTTGCTGCCGGAGACAGGATCGCCACCGATCCGATCGCTGCAGGCATCGCTTACAAGAAGCAGGCGAGCAGCGCATGAGTGATTCCGATACGCCCTCGCTCGGATTGTCAGGGCGCATCGCGCGGGCGTTCCTGACCACACAGATCACACCGCTCCTTGCGATCGTGGGGTTGCTGCTGGGCGTCTTCGCGGTGCTGATTACTCCTCGCGAGGAAGAGCCGCAGATCAATGTCACGTTCGCGAACGTGTTCATTCCCTTTCCCGGAGCTGGGGCGAGAGAAGTCGAGCAGCTGGTGACGACGCCGGCGGAGCGCATACTCTCGGAGATTCAAGGTGTCGAGCATCTGTATTCGGCGTCGATGCCTGGCATGGCTGCCATCACCGTACGTTTCGCAGTCGGGGAGCCGCGGACCGATGCCATCGTTCGCCTGTACAACGCGTTGTACTCGAATCAGGACTGGATGCCGGCGAACGTGGGTGTCGGCCCACCGCTGATCAAACCGAAAGGCATCGATGATGTGCCGATCGTCGCGCTCACTCTGTGGAGTGAGGATGCCAGCCTGACCGCGGATGACCTGCTGCGAATCGCGCACGGTCTGCAGGCTCCGCTGCAAAGAGTTCGAGGCACGCGAGAGATCAAGGTGATCGGCGGCCCGGAGCGCGTGGTGCACGTGCTGCTCGATCCACAACGGCTCGCAGGCTATGGGCTTGCGATCGACGATCTGGCGCGGGCGCTCGGTACGGCAAACGCGTCCCGCGATGCCGGCTCACTCGTCGATGGCGGCCGCGAGATTCTCATCCAGGCCGGGACGTTTCTGCTCACGCCTGAAGAAGTGGCGGATCTCGTCGTAGGCGTGCGGGATGGCTCGCCGGTCTTCCTGCACGATGTTGCACAGGTACGATACGGGCCAGATCAGCCGGAGCAGTACGTCACGACCGCCATGGGTCCGGCGTCATCCGTCAAGGATTCGGCAGGTGGCCGGCATCCGGCGGTGACGCTATCGATCGCCAAACAGCCGGGTGAAAATGCGGTCATCGTTGCGCGCAACGTCCTCGGCCGCGTCGAAGAGTTGCGGGGAATCTATCTACCCAACAACATCAACGCGACGGTGACGCGTAACTACGGCGCTACGGCCCAGGATAAGGCGCAGACCCTGATCAAGAAGCTGGTTTTCGCGACGCTGTCAGTGGTGGTCTTGGTGTTCCTCGCCCTTGGGCGGCGCGAGTCGCTCGTCGTGGGCGCAGCCGTGATCGTGACCCTTGCGATGACGCTGTTCGCCTCTTGGGCCTGGGGCTTTACCCTGAATCGCGTGTCGCTGTTCGCCCTGATCTTTTCCATCGGCATCCTCGTGGACGATGCCATCGTGGTCGTCGAGAACATTCACCGTCATATGCAGCTCGGTGGAAAGTCTCTCTCTGATGCGATTCCTCTGGCAGTGGATGAAGTCGGTGGACCGACCATACTTGCGACCTTCACCGTGATCGCGGCATTGCTGCCGATGGCCTTCGTCTCCGGTCTGATGGGGCCGTACATGCGGCCAATACCGATCAACGCCAGCACGGGCATGCTCATATCCCTCGCCGTTGCATTCATGTTCACTCCCTGGCTGTACCGGCGGCTGTTCATCAGGCTCGCGGCCGCGCATGTCTCTGGTGAGGATCGCACCGCGCGACGACTGCAGAGCTTCTTCTCACGAGCAATGACTCCGTTTCTGCGCGGCGCCGGCGGCGCGCAGAATCGTCGACGTCTGTTGTTCACCATCCTCGGCCTGATCGTGGTGTCGTTCGGCCTCGTCTTCGTACGCGCGGTCGTCATGAAGATGCTGCCCTTCGACAACAAGAGCGAGTTCCAGGTCATGGTGGACATGCCTGAAGGAACGCCGCTCGAAGATACGCTGCGTGTCCTCGATGCGCTGGCCGATCGCGTGAGTCAGGTACCGGAAGTAACCGACTACCAGGTCTACGCGGGGACCTCAGCGCCGATCAATTTCAATGGTCTGGTGCGTCAATACTACCTGCGGCGCAGCCCGAACCTGGGCGACATCCAAGTCAATCTGCTCGATAAGCACGAGCGGGAACGTAAGTCGCATGAGATTGCGGCGGCGGCGCGCCCACCGCTCGTGCAAATCGGCAGGAAGTTCGGCGCCACGGTCAAGGTCGTTGAGGTTCCGCCTGGGCCGCCGGTGTTGGCCCCATTGGTCGCGGAGATTTACGGCCTCGACTACGCGCGTCAAATCAAAGTAGCGCAGCAGGTGCGCGCCGTCTTCGAGCGGACGGCAGATATTGTCGACGTCGACGACACGATCGAAGCCAGGCAGGAGAAGTTCGTCATCGAAGTCGACCGGGCACGCGCCGCTAAGCTCGGCGTGGCTCAGGATTCGATTGTTGCGGCGGTAGCGACCGCGACCCGCGGCGCGGATCCATCGTATCTGCACAGCGAAGGTGCGCAATCGCCGATTCCTATTCGTCTCGAGCTGCCCTCGGGCGCGAAAGCCGATGTCGACGCGATTCGCGCGTTGCGGGTACGTTCGCAGAGCGGTGCGTTGGTGCCGTTAGGCGAGTTGGCGCGCGTGCAACGCACGACACGCGATCAGACGATCCATCATAAGGACCTGTTGCCGGTCGTGTATGTGATGGGAGATGCAGCGGGTCGCACCGACAGCCCCTTGTACGGGATGGCTGAGATCTCCTCGGCACTGTCGCGGACGCCGATCGAGGGCGGGGCGCCCATCGAGCGCAGCCTCACCGCGCAGCCTGATAGCCCACACGCGTGGAGCCTCAAGTGGGATGGCGAGTGGCAGATCACGCTCGACACGTTCCGCGACATGGGACTCGCTTACTCGGTCGGCCTGGTTCTCATCTACCTGCTCGTGGTCGCCCAGTTCCGCTCGTATAGCGTGCCGCTGATCATCATGGCGCCGATTCCGCTGACGATCATCGGCATCATGCCGGGCCACGCACTGCTCGGGCAGCAGTTCACTGCGCCGTCGATGATAGGCATGATTGCGCTCGCGGGCATCATCGTGCGCAATTCCATCCTGTTAGTGGACTTCATTCAGCAGGAAGTGCGCGCCGGAAAGTCGCTGCAGGACGCGACGATCGCTGCCGCCGCTGTGCGCGCACGACCGATTGCGCTCACCGCGGTCGCGGCAATGCTCGGCGGCTTCTTTATCCTGGACGATCCGATCTTCGGTGGTCTCGCGGTCTCGCTGATCTTTGGCCTGCTCGTCTCGACCGTTCTGACGTTGCTGGTCATTCCGGTCGTCTATTACGCCTACCACTGGCGCAAGGCGGAGACCGCAGCATGACCGCACTCCCGCTCGCTCGCGGCCGGGAGCAACGGCTGCGACGCCATGCCCGGATGGTGAGTCTCGTGCGGCGGTGTGCCGGCGCGATCCGCAGTCGCAGCGTTTGAGTTGGACATCTCCCTGCACGCTTGTGTTGGCACTGAGTGGTATCGGAACCGGAATCCTGTCCGGAGCTCTGGGGGTAGGTGCAGGGTTCGTCATCGTGCCTTCGCTCCGAGCAGCGACGTCGCTTTCCATGAGCTCCGTAGTAGCGACCTCGTTGCTGGCCATTGCGATCATCAGCGGCAGTGCCGTGGCCAGTCACTTGCTACATGGCAACCGTATTGCGTGGCTCGTAGCAACTCCGTTCCTTGCGGGTGCGCTGACAGGCATGTGGGCGGGGCGAATGCTGGTGGTTCGCATTTCGAGTGCGCGCTTGCAGCAGTCCTTTGCGGCGCTGATGGGCGCCGCCGCGGTAGTCATGGCTTATCGTGGCATCTGAGGATCGCAAACACGGGAAGCTCCTGGAGATTCGACCTGAACAAATCCATCGTTCTGAATCTGCTCTTGCTATGTTCCAGTGGCGACAGCTGGGCGACGGGGCTGCGCGCAGTGCCACCGAACGCCGTAGAAAGGGACCTCGGACGCTAGCCGGTCCACTCATTTACGCCACCCGGATCCGTCACTACCCCCGGCGGGGTAGAATCCGCTGGGTAAGTTCAACCCACCTGCACGGCGAAAGCGCCCCCAACTCCTTGTTTTCCAGCGTCAAACGCACTTCAATGCCTGTCGAAAGCGTGCCTCTTCCCGGCACCAAGTCCATGCCACGTCGGCGTGCAGCCCTGGATGTGCTTGGGTCGATCAAGCATCTGCTGCTGCGTTGCATGCCATGGATCGACGAAGCGTGGGCCACGCATCGCGACACCGGGCTCAGATTCCGCGTGCGTCCCCGCGATGCTGTAGGTCGTACCATCATGCGGCGCAGGGCTTACGAACCAGAGTTGACCGACTGGTTGTTGGCGAACCTGGGGAAGGGAAACCCGGGAATCTTCGTCGACGTCGGCGCCAACCTCGGCTGGTTCACGCTGCAGGCCGCGCGTCATGAGCGCGTGCAGCGTGTAGTCGCGATCGAACCGGACGCGGTCAACCATGGCCTGTTGCAGACCAATATCAACAAGAATCCGTCGCGCGCGCCCGTCGATGCGGTGCTGTGTGCATTGGGCGCGGCTTCAGGATTGGCACGCCTGCAGCGTTACAAAGGATCCAACCTTGGCCGACATTCGTTGCTGAAGGATCACGGCTATGGCGGATCGTGGGTCCCGATTGAACGCCTCGACGAGTTATTGCATCGCCTGCAGCTCGCAGAGGCGCCGATTGCAGCCATGAAAATCGACGTCGAAGGTTATGAACCATTGGTCTTGGCCGGTGCGAGCGGCGCGCTGGCGCGGACGCGCCTGTTGCTGATCGAGCTGTCGCCGCGCTTGTCGCGCGAAGGCGGATTGGACTTGCCCGCTGCGATCAACGCGATCGCTGCGGCTGGCTTTGTCCCGGATGTGTGGGATCGGGGATCGCAAGTGCCGACTTTCGAGCAGCTCCTGGCCACACCCGAGCAGGTGACGGTGGCCTTCCGGCGGGTTGCCGCTTGATCAGGGGTGCTGTGGGCGCGGGCATCGCACCGGCTTCGACGGCGCGCCGCACGCCGCTGTGGCGCTTCGCGGGGCCACAATTCTGGCCCACGTGGCTGGGACTCGGCCTGATCCGCGTGCTCGACTGGTTGCCCTATCGCATACAGATGTTCCTTGGCAGCGCGCTCGGCTTCGCCGCCTTTCTCTTCGCGCGACGCGAGCGACGGGTCACGGCCCTCAATATTCAAATGTGCCTGCCCGAGCTCGATGAGAGCGAGCGCCGTCGCCTGGTGCGCGCGCATTTTGCGTCTCTGGGCAAATCCTTGTTCGAGACAGCATTGGTGTGGTGGGCAAGCGATCAGCGGTTGAGCAAGCTCATCCGGATCGACGGCCTCGACCATCTCGGTACGGCGCTCGCGCAGGGCAGGGGCGCTATTCTTCTCTCCGCGCACTTCACGACGCTGGAAATGGGTGCACGAGCGCTTTGCCTCCATGGTCCGACGGCCATCATGTACCAGATGCCCAAGAATCAGCTGATCGCCGAGTTGTCACTACGCGGGCGTACGCGACACGCAGCGAGCGCGATTTCGAGTACCAACGTGCGCGAGCTGCTGCAGAGTCTCAAAGCGAATCTGCCAGTCTGGTACGCACCCGACCAACGCGACTTCGGCAAGTCGGGTGCTGTCGTGCCGTTCTTCGGCATTCCCGCCGCCACCAACATCGCGACCTCCCGCATCGCCCGCATCTCGGGGGCGCCGGTGCTGCCTTACTTCCCCGAGCGCCTCGCTGATGGTTCCGGGTACGTCATGAGAATCCTGCCACGGCTCGAGGGATTTCCCTCGGATGATCCCGTTGCCGATGCCACGCGCTTTCATGCGCTCATCGAAATGCACGTGCGGCGCTGCCCGGAGCAGTATCTCTGGAGCTACAAGCGCTTCAAGCTGCCGGGTCCGGATGGCGACCCGTATCGTCGCTGATGGTGCGACGATGAGCTCGCGGTCCTCTCTGTTTGCACCCCGATACTGGCCGACGGCGCTCGGGCTCGCGCTTCTGCGGGTGCTCGAGCCACTGCCGTTTCCGTTGCTGATCGCGCTCGGCGCCGCGTTCGGCACCATCGTGCGCTGGCTGCCACTCAGCTTCGTTTCCATTGCGCGCCGGAACCTGGAGCTCTGTCTTCCGGAGCTCGATGCCGCGGGACGCGAGCGTCTGCTGTCGGCGCATTTTCGCAGCCTCGGCATCTCGATATTCGAGACGGCGATGGCCTGGTGGAGCAGCGACGCGCGAATCCGGCGCCTCACGCGAGTGGAGGGCCTCGAGCATCTGCAGAGCGCTTTGCAGGCCGGGCAAGGCGCGATCCTGCTGTCGGCGCACTTCACACCCCTCGAGATCGGCGCGCGCGCACTCACTCTCGCTCATCCTGTCAGCATCATGTACCGGCCGACGAAGAACGCGCTCCTCGGCCGGTTCCTGGCCCACAATCGCAACCGGCACACGCGGGGCGCGATTCCGCGCGATGACATTCGCACTCTCGTGAAGACGCTGGGCGCCAATGAGGCTGTCTGGTATGCACCCGACCAGAGCTTCAGAAAGAAGGGTGCGGAAATGGTGCCGTTCTTCGGCATTCCGGCCGCCACCAACACCGCAACCTCGCGCCTCGCCAAGATGACGGGCGCTAAGGTTCTGCCCTATTTCCCCGAGCGCCTGCCCGGTACCCGCGGCTATCGCATGCACATACTTCCGCCGCTCGAGAATTTTCCGAGTGGTGATCGGGTCGCGGATGCGACACGCCTCAACGCCCTCATCGAAGCGCACATCCGCCAGGTGCCGGAGCAGTACTTGTGGATACACCGGCGCTTCAAGGGACTGGGGCCGGACTACCCTCATTACTATGCCTCCGCCGGTGACGCGAGATGAGCGAGCGACAAGCGCCCAGGCTTTCGGAAGAGGCGCAAGCCGCAGACGACGCGAGGTCAGTTGAACAGCCGACCTCGGACGCGCCGCCACGCAAGCAACGCGGCAGCCGCTCGAAACGACGCATGACGCTCGGCCGCCGGTTCCTGTACTGGATCGGTGTGCCGATCGGCATGCTGTTGATTCGTTTTTTCTGGCACACGTGCCGGATCGTGCATGTCGACGGTCGCGCCAATATCGAGGATCGCCTACTGCGCGGCGAAACTGCCGTGATCTGCTATTGGCACCGTCATCAGCTGTTCTGCTGGCGTTACCTGCGACAACTCATCGATCGTGGTGCGCGCATTGGCTGGCTCATCAGCGCTTCGGTGGACGGCCACGGGCCGAGCGAGATCGCACGGCGCATGGGTGGCGGCATCGTGTTCCGCGGTTCGACCACGAGCGGCGGCACCGACGCATTGCGCTCCATGTGCAAGGCCATCGCCCGCGACCATGTGTCGCCTGCCACCACACCCGATGGACCGTACGGACCGCATTCAGTGTTCAAGCCGGGAATCGTGAAACTGGCGCAGCTTTCCGGAGCGCCACTCATCCCGCTGAGCTATTACGCCGAGCGAGCCTGGGTACTGCGCACCTGGGATCGCTTCGTGATTCCGAAGCCCTTCTGCAGGATCGTGATGGCCGCAGGCGAGCCCGTGCCCGTGCCGCAGGCGACTCGATGAGGCGGAGCTGGAGCGAATCCGCCAGCAGGTCGAACGTGAGTTGCAGGTGCAGTACGAGCGCGCTCGTGCCCGGCTTCAATCGTCGGCGCAATCCGCAGCTTCGAGCTGAATGGTTGAGTGCTCGAGCGCGTAACGCCGCAGCAAGAAGGCCTTGATGTCCTGCAGAACGATCGCCGGCGCGGCGTCTGGTTGGATGCGCGCGTGCAGTGTGAGCAGTGGGTGACGCGAAGTCAGCGACCACACATGCACGTGGTGCACGTCCACGACGCCGACGACCGCGATCCGCAGCTCGCTCTCCAACTCAGAGATGTCGAGCCATTCCGGAGATCCTTCCAGGAGGATGTGTGCGGACTTGATCAGCAGGCCGACCGCAGAGACCACGATCAGGACGCGCTACCAGCAGCGCCAGCAGCGGATCGATGCGCGTCCAGCCGGTGAAGATGATGATCGTTGCGGCGATCAGCGCCGCCAGCGAACCGAACAGATCGCTCAGGACGTGCAGGTATGCGGCGCGCAGGTTCAGATTCTCGGCATCGCCACCTCGCAGCAGCACCAGCGCCACGAGGTTGATCAGCAAGCCACAACCTGCAACGGCCAGCATCAAAGGACCGGCGACCGGAGCCGGATTTCGCAGGCGCATGATTGCTTCGTAGGCGATCCACAGGACCGCCAGCAGCAACAGGATGCTGTTGACGAACGCGGCGAGCACCTGCAATCGCTGGTAGCCATAGGTTCGACGTCGATCCGACGGCCGCGAGGCGAAGCGCAAGGCGACCCAGGCGAGAGCGAGCGACGCAGCATCCGTGAGCATGTGTCCCGCGTCGGCCAGCAGCGTGAGCGAGTGGGCGAGGAAACTGCCGGCGATCTCGACGATCGCGAACCCGCCGGTGAGCACGAGCGCCCACATGAGACGGTTGCCGTCCCGAGGATGATCGTGGGAGTGAGGATGTTGCCCGTGGCGATGACCACGTCCCGCCGCGGGCTTTACGTCGGGCGTCGTGCACTGCATTCAACGAGCATACCGGTATACTACGCGGCCTCACAATGAACGCGACCGGTGTCACTTTGACGGGTATGCCACCCGAAATCTCGGTCGTGATCCCCGTTTGCAACGAAGCGGAGAACATCGAGCCGCTGGCACGCGAGATCGACACCGCGCTGCGTGGCCATGCGAGATTCGAAGCCATCTTCGTCGATGACGGCAGCACGGATGCGACCGCCGCCATCGTCCGGCGGCTACGCGAAACCGAGCTGCCACGAGCTTCGCCTGCTGCAACATTCGTTTCGCAGCGGGCAAAGTGCTGCCGTGCGCTCTGGCGTGAGCGCCGCGCGTGCGCCTTGGGTGGCGACGCTCGATGGCGATGGCCAGAACGATCCCGCGGACCTGCCCAGGTTCCTTGAAGCGCGACGCGATCCCGTCAACGCGGGTGCGCTGCTCATCATGGGCAATCGCGTCTCGCGCCGCGACACCTGGTTGCGACGCCTGTCTTCGCGTATCGCGAACGGCGTGCGCGGCGGGCTGCTGGGTGACGGCACGCCGGACACCGGCTGCGGCATCAAGATCTTCGAACGCGACACCTTTCTCTCGCTGCCGACCTTCGATCACATGCATCGCTTCCTGCCGGCACTGTTCCAGCGTGCGGGCAGCCGCGTGGTGTCGATTCCGGTCAATCATCGCCCCCGGACGCGCGGTCGTTCGAAGTACGGGCTGCACAACCGCCTGTGGGTCGGCATCGTGGACCTGTTCGGCGTGATGTGGCTCAAGGCACGGTTTCGCGCCGGCTTGCGAGTCACTGAGAGCTGAGAACTCACAGGCATCGATGCACTCGCTGTCACCTGACTCCGCCACGGCGCGCGCCGCACTCCTGCGGGACATCGCGCTGCTCGTCGGGGTGGGCCTGTTGCTGATTGCCACCGGCATCGGCCTGCGCGATCCCTGGCCAGCCGATGAGCCGCGTTTCGCGCTCATCGCGCGCGACATGGTGGCGAGCGGCAACTGGCTGTTTCCGAAAGTGGGCGGCGACCTTTATGCGGACAAGCCGCCCTTGTTTTTCTGGCTGATTGCCGCTTGCTACGCACTCACTGGCTCGTTGCGGGTGAGCTTCCTGCTGCCCTCGCTCCTTGCTGGTCTCGGCACCGTTCTGCTGGTGTATGACCTGGGGCGACGGTTGTGGAATCGGGAAGCCGGTTTGTGGGCGGCACTGGCACTGCTGTTCACGGTGCAATTTACGTTACAGGCGCGGTCTGCCCAGATCGATGCGACGCTCTGCTTCTGGAGCCACACTCTCTTTATATGGACTGTTGCGTCACCTGTTGTTGCGCAGCGGGTGGGGCTGGTACGCACTGGGTGGTTTCGCCGCGGGGCTGGGCGTGATCACCAAGGGCGTCGGCTTCCTGCCGCTGCTGGTGCTGCTGCCGTACGCGTGGGCGCGTTGGCGCAAATGGCCGCTGCCGGATTTGTCGCGCAGCGCGACGCACTGGATGTGGGCACCCCTCGCATTCCTGGCTGCCATTGGATTGTGGCTCGTGCCGATGCTCATCGCCGTCGCGCTGAGCGGCGATCCCGCGCTGCAGGCCTATCGCGATGAGATCCTGTTTCATCAGACAGTGACACGTTACGCGTCCGCGTGGCATCACCAGCAGCCGTTCTACTACTACCTCACCGTCATCCTGACGATGTGGCTTCCGTTCGTTCTCCTGTTGCCCTGGCTGATTCCGCGCTGGGTGAAGCAGCTCCGTGAGCGCGATACGCGCATTCTGCTGCTTCTGGGCTGGGCCGTGATCGTGCTGCTGTTCTTCAGCTCGAGTCCCGGCAAGCGTGGCCTCTATATTCTTCCGCTGTTACCCGCGGTAGCGCTCGCCTCGGGGGAATGGCTGCGTGGACTCTGGCAACGGCCCGACGTGCAACGCACCGGTTCGATCTTTGCGGTAGTCCTGATCGTCGTGGGTTTCGGCGCCTTCGTCTATCTGCAATGGGTTGCGCCGGAGCGCGCAGCGGCGCTCAGGGAAGATGTCGGCCTGCGGTACCTCGCGCCCCTCGCGATCTACGCGGGCCTTGCGACAATTGCGTTCTTTGCCTGTGGCCGCGATCGCGGCGTGCTCGCAGCCGCCTGGGCACTCGGCCTGCTCTGGATCGTGGGCAGCTTTGCGATCATTCCGCAGCTGGATGCCACGCGCTCCGCGCGTCGCTTCATCGAACAACTGAACCGTGCTGCTGATCCAGCGCGCGAGCTCGGATTGCTCGCCTACAAGGAGCAGTTCCTGCTGCAGCTCCACCGGCCCAGTGTCAACTTCGGGCACAGCCGCTGGCGCGAAGGACCCGCGGAGTCCTACGACGCCGCGCGCTGGCTCAATGCGGGACCGGGACGCGAACTGCTGGTGCCCGCCTCACAGCTGGAGCCGTGCTTCGCGGCGTCAGGTGCTCGTCGCCAGGTGGGCGAGGCGAGCCGCGAGGTCTGGTATCTCGTTGTCCCGCCCGCGAATCCGGACTGCGAAGCTCGGGGACAGGACAAGGGGGCGCTTCGCTATCAACCCCCGAAGGTCCCGTGAGAGAAAAAGGCCGCGCCTCCTCTCGGAGGCGCGGGTCGATGGCAGCGGGCTCAATTTGAGGCGGTGAGGATCACGTTGATGTGAGTCGCCGTCAGCGTGCTGGTGGCGGCATCAAATGATCCACCCGCATTCAACCCGAGTGCCTTGCTACCCGAGCCGAGCTTCGCGCTCAGCCGTGCGCTGAACTCGGCGAAGTCGCTGAAGACCTCCACGCGTCGCGGCTGGCCGATCGCGTACAAGCCACGGCCGCTCGGCACCAGGGTCGGCGCCGCCGGCAGGGTCTCGATGTCGATCAGCGTCGGGCCGATGGCGATGAAGTGCCTGAGGCCGATGCTGGCGTTGGCATTGTCGATCACGATGCTCTGCGCATCGATGCTGAGGAAAGGTGTCGCGGTTCCTGTGAGACCCCAGCCAATGCCGAGCTGTGCGCGTACGTCCTGGAAGTCGACGACAGTGCGTCCTTCGAAGTCGGGTGGCGCAGCACCGAAAGGCGTGACGAAACCAAACACTCGAGCCGGAGAACCGTTCAGCAGGCGGCTCAGGCTCAGGTTTCCGGCCACGATCTCGTAATTGTCGGGACTTGCATCGGCGTCCGGCGCTGCGCCGGTGCCGGTGAAGTCGAAGATATTCAGGCGCCGACCGTCGATGCCGGTCAGATCGAGTGCCAGATTGCCGGGGCTCGCGGATACGACGGTGCCCAGCAGGTGAGTGAGTTCGAGCCGCACGCGTCCCTGCTGCGCATCGAATGTGACCGCGCCATTGCTCTCGCTCGCGCTGCCAAAGGCCCGAATGCGTTGCCCAACGGAGATAGCGGCGTCGCCGAGCGTATTGCCCATCTGACCGTCGCGGATCACCGCAGTATCCGGCCCGACAAGCAGCGTGATGTCATCACGAATGAAAGTCAGGCTCCCCGAACGTCGGATCATCGTTCCACCGCGCACCGTCAGGGTGCTGCCGTTGCGTGCGGTAACGTTCCCGGACAGAACATCGAACTGCGAGCCCGGCACGCTGGTACCCGCGTGCACGCGTTCGGCGGTGAAGCTGCGACTGCCGATATCCAGTGTCCCAAACGCTGCGGTGGCTGTGCCCGCTCCCAGTTGTGCGAGCGCCTCCAGGCCTGCTGCGCCCGTGAAAGTGTCGCCATTGATCTCGAAATCGGTGCTGGAAGTCGTGTGGATCGTAAACTGGCCGAGCCGTGCGTCACGCAGGTTGAAGGGCCTGACATCGATGAGATAGGTGCTCGCTGCAGTGTCGACGCTCAAGAGCGGTCCGCGCGCCCGCAGTTCCTTGTCATCGACCGGTTCGATCGAGGCCACGATGAACGGTTCGGCGACTGCGCGGACCGGAGTCATCGTCGTATCGACGGTATGTGAAGCAGCGAGATCGAAGTCGAGCTGCAGGAAGGCAGGGCGACCCGGCGCAATCACGACGTGGTTGCGGTTGTCGAGCATGATCTGGACATCGACCAGTCCGAGAGGCAGCCCATCCTGGCCCACGATCGTGGCGGGGCGGGGCTCGCCGTTCACCTCGACCGTCACGTCGGCATTGCTGTAGTCGAGCCGCATCGTGCCCTCGACATACGTACCGTTCGGAATCGTGGCGGCGGTGACGAATTCAGTGAGATCGACGAGCTGCGCGAAATCGACACGAGTGCTCACGGGGAGGGCCTCGATCACCGCCCCATTGGCTTTTTTCAGCGTCAGCGATACGACATCGACGCTGTAGCTGAGGAAATCGCCGTCCGCATCCGTGATGCCGATGAAAAGCGGACCGCAATCGGTCGCATTGCAGGATTGCGAGCTCGGCGTGCCGGAGGTCTGCGTGCTGGAGTCCATTGCACCACCACCGCTGCAGCCGAATAGCGCTGCGCTCGCGAGGAGCAGAAGCATCCAGAACACGAAGCGCGAGCATGATCTCGCGATGACGAGCCGAGTGCGCGAAAGAGCTGCCATGTCCATGAGAAACCTCCCGTATGCGGTCTTTGGCTAGTAACGGCTGCAACCGAGCGCGGTTGACAGAGAGCTGATCCGGCCTTCCATATCAGCCTCTTAGCTTGCTTTCTTAGAAATTCATGACAGAATGCAATGCAACTCGCCAAGAACAATGCGGGGAGAAACTGTGTGACAGGTCCGGCAACCGGACTCATCAAGCTGACAGACTGCGGCGGCTTTGGGGGAGTCTGAGCGCGAATGGCCATGGAAACAGTGCCGCCTGAACCAGTCAGAGATTTGACGGCCTCCGACATCCTCTCGCCCCAACTCTGGGCACGCTCGAATACTCGTCCTTCCCTCGGCCTCGACGTCACCTGCACCAAGATCGCGGTCGATTTTCAAAGCATGACCGAGGCAACAGCCGAGGCGTGCATCCGCCAGAATCTCGACGCGCTTCGCGAAGCTACGCACACCGACGCAACGCTCATCGCGCTCTTCGATGAGGAGGGCGCGCATGTCGAATCCTTGTCCGTGTCGAAGGGCATGTTCACCCAGTGCATTCCTGAGGTGCTCAAGGGCGAGCCGCTCGAGGCGTTGCCCTGGTTGCGCAGCCGCCTGGAGCACACCCGGATTCTCGAACTCAGGGACACCGCCAACACTCGGCGCGAACAGGCCGCCGAAGGCGCGCGCCTGCAGCAGCTCAACATCGGGGCCCTGCTCCTGGTCGGCTTCGCGGTGCAGGAGAAGGTCTGCGGATTTCTCGCGCTCTGCAGCGCGCAGCCTCGCGAGGGCTGGGATGTCAATCTGCATCTGCTGCTCAAGCTCATCGGCTCGAGCTTCGCCTCGGGCCTGGAACGCATGCGCGTGCAGAAGCACCTCAAGAGCCTGCAGGAACGCACCGATCTCGCGATGCATACGGGCAACGACGGGCTGTGGGATTTCGACGCCGAGCACAATCGCGTGTACTTCTCGCCCCGCTGGAAGGGAATGCTCGGCTACGCCGACGATGAGATGAACAATTCGCCCGACTGGCGCCAGCTCGTCCATCCGGACGACATGCCACGCGTGCAGGCCGCGATCCGCGATCACGTCGCGGGCAAGACGCCGATTTTCGAAAGCATTCACCGCATGCGCCACCGCAGCGGGGAATGGCGTTGGGTCGTGAGCCGTGCCAAGGCGCGCGTGGACAAGAACGGACGCTTGCTGCGACTGGTGGGTACCGAGCTCGACATCACCGAGCGCAAGCTCTACGAAGACGCGCTGTTTCGCGAAAAGGAGAGCGCGCAGATCACGCTGCAGTCGATCGGCGACGGCGTGATCACCACCGACCAGCACTCTAACGTCGAATACATCAATCCGGTCGCCGAGGAGCTCACCGGCTGGAAGCTCGAGGACGCGCAGGGACGGTCAATCGACGAGATCTTCCGCGCCTTCCACGAAGAAACCTGCGAGCCGCTGGAAAACCCGATGACCGTCGCGATCCGCCGCACGCGTTCGATCAAGTCCGTGCGGCCGATGCTGCTGATCCGTCGCGACGGCAACGAGCTCTACGTCGAGAGCACGGCGGCGCCGATCCGCGACGGGCAGGGCGGCATGTGCGGCGGCGTGCTCGTGTTCCACGACGTCAGCGAATCGCGCGAGCTCAATCGCCGCTTGAGCTATCACGCCAGCCACGACGTGCTGACCGGCCTGGTCAATCGACGCGAGTTCGAGAGCCGGCTGGAACGCGCGCTGAAGAGCGCCAAGGCGCGCGAGACCTCATACGCGGTCTGCTACATCGACCTCGACCAGTTCAAGATCATCAACGACACCTGCGGCCACAGCGCCGGCGACGCGCTGCTGGGGCAGGTCGGTGCACTGCTCAAGTCGAAGATCCGCTGGCGCGACACGCTGGCGAGGCTGGGTGGCGACGAGTTCGGCCTGCTGCTCGAGAGCTGCTCGCTCGATGAAGCGCTGCGCACCGCCGAGTCGCTGCGCGAGGCGGTACGCAATTTCCGCTTCGTCTGGGAGGAACGCACGTTCCGTCTCGGTGCAAGCATCGGCGTGGTGCCGATCGCCGCCGAGAACGAGGACGTGGCCTCGATCCTGAGCGCCGCGGACAGCGCCTGTGCGGCGGCCAAGGAAGCCGGCCGCAATCGCGTGCACAGCTTCGAAGAGAACGACATCGATCTCATGCGCCGGCGCCGCGAGATGCAATGGGCGGCGCGCATCAACAACGCGCTCGAGGAATCACGCTTCGAGCTGTTTCGCAGACGATCCTGCCGCTGCAGCGCCAGGACACCGGCGCACACTACGAATTGCTGCTGCGGATGCGCGACGAGAACGGCAAGATCGTCTCGCCCGACAATTTCATCGCCGCAGCGGAACGCTACGGCATCACGCCGAACATCGATCGCTGGGTGATCGAGAATGCCTTCCGCTGGCTGGTGTCCGAAGCGGACGAGCGCGAGCGGCTCGCGCTGTGCTCGATCAACCTCTCCGGCCAGATCGCTCGGCGACGACAAGTTCCTGCCATTCGTGATCGACCAGTTCCACCGCAGCGGCATCGATGCCACCAAGATCTGCTTCGAGATCACCGAGACCGCGGCAGTGGCGAGCTTCTCGCAGGCCAATCGCTTCATCCAGGCGCTGAAGGAGCTCGGCTGCAAGTTCGCGCTCGATGACTTCGGCACCGGCCTGTCATCGTTCGGCTACCTCAAGCATTTCCCGGTCGATTTCCTCAAGATCGACGGCAGCTTCGTGAAGGAAATCCTGCACGACCCCATCGACCGCGAGATGGTGCGCTCGATCAACGAGATCGGCCACCTCACCGGCAAGCAGACGATCGCCGAGTTCGCCGAGAACCAGGAGATCATCCAGATGCTGCGCGGCCTGGGCGTCGACTACGCCCAGGGCTACGGCGTCTCGCAACCGCAGCGGGTCCTCAAAGCCGCCAACGGCTGATCTGCCCGCGCAGAGGAGGGCCCTGCGGCGCGTCAGGCCTGGATCCGCATCGACAGGTCGATGGCCCGCACGTGCTTGGTCAGGGATCCGACCGAGATGAAGTCGACGCCGGTCTGCGCGATTTCCCGCACGTTATCGAGGTGAATGCCGCCGGAGGCCTCGAGCTTCAGCGGTGAACCGTGCGAGCGATTCAGGGCGACGGCGGCCCGCAGATCGTCCAGGCTGAAGTCATCGAGCAGCACGCTCTCGGGTCGTGCGGCGATTGCCTGGCGCAGTTCATCGAGACTCTCCACCTCGACTTCAATGCCGACGCGCGTCGCGGCACGCGCCGCCGCGACAGCGGCGGCGATCGACCCCGCGGCCGCGATGTGATTCTCCTTGATCAGCACCGCGTCGTAGAGACCGATGCGATGATTGCGCGCGCCACCGACGGCGCTCGCGTACTTCTGCGCCGTGCGCAGCCCGGGTATGGTCTTGCGCGTGTCGAGGATTTCGCAGCCCGTGCCCGCCACCGCATCGACGAACTGGCGCGCAGCGGTCGCTGTGGCCGACAGGAGCTGCAGGAAGTTGAGCGCTGTGCGCTCGCCGGTGAGCAGCGCGCGGGCAGCGCCCCGCACGGTGCAGAGCGTGCTTGCGGCTCGCGCTCTTGAGCCTTCCTCGACGAGCCACTCGACGCTCGCGGTGGCGTCGAGTTGCGCGAACGTCGCGTCGAACCACGGCTCGCCGCAGATCACCGCGTCCTCGCGCGTGATGACGGTGGCACGGGCACGGTCGGCCTGCGGGGATGAGGCTTGCAGTGACGTCGCCGCGCGCCGATGTCTTCGCGCAAGGCGCGCGCCACCTGCTCCTGCAGGTCCGCAGGAACGGTCGGCGGTCGACGGGTCTCACTCATGCGCTCTCGGAAAAGCAGAAACCCGGCTCACGCCGGGTTTCCTTTCGGCCGCGAAGCGGTCCGTGTTCAGAAGGGCAGGCCGTGCGTCGCGGAACCCATGCACAGGATCATCGGGATCGAGAGCATGAAGTTGGTCCGCGATGCGTTGGCGGCAATCTTGCGAGCCTTGGCCTTCTGCTCGTCGGTCGCCGGTACGATGCCGAGAATCTTCTTCTGATTCGGCCAGATCAGAACCCAGACATTGAACAGCATGATCGTGCCGAGCCACGCGCCGATGCCGATCGTCATCTGGTACAGATTCACCGTATCGCCGCCCAGCCCGAGCCTGAAGGCGCCGCCGAAGTTGCCGCTGCGGGTCAGGTACCAGGCGCCTGTCAGCCAGGTCGAGACAGCGGCCCAGCGAAACCAGAGTAGCGCGCGAGGCGCGACGTACTTCGTGATGCCGGCGCCGCCAGGCCCGCCCTTGTCGGCGGCCGCGGCAGCCAGCGCCGGGGTCTGGGCGACGTTGAAATAGTAGAGCAGGCCGATCCACATGACGCCTGACAGGATGTGAATCCAGCGCGCGAGCGATAGCTCGTTGAAGCCCGCCCCGGGAATGATCACGAACGCGATGATGGCCAGCACCACGCCACTGATGACGGCGCCGGAAATCGTAGTGAGTGGATTCATAGGGCTCCCCTGGTTCGTTGTTGGCGGTGCCGGGCTGCAGCGGGTTTGAAGAATAGGCGACGACCCCTGATAATTCAATCACCCATCGACGACAATTCACTGGCAATTCAATGGTCTCAGCCCTCGACGCGGGTCCGCTTGAACCGCTCTCTCCCTGTATCAATATCTGCAAGCTCGACGAACGTGGATACTGTGGCGGGTGCCTGCGGAGCCTCGCCGAGATTGCCTGCTGGTCCTCGATGAGCACGGAGCAACGATGGCAGGTACTCGAGGCGGTGGAGCGACGTCGGCGGGAACGCGAGCACGCGCAAGCAATCTGATCTGAACCGGAGGCGATGAATCGTGGAAGTCGTAGAACGTATCAAGCAGCAATTGCAGTCGAAGCCAGTGGTCCTGTTCATGAAGGGCACCCCGGACTTCCCCCAGTGTGGCTTCTCGGCCCAGACGGTGGCCGCGCTGCGTGCCTGCGGTGCGGACTTTGCGCACGTGAATATCTTCGAGGATCCGGAACTGCGCGAGGCGCTCAAGGCGTACTCGAACTGGCCGACCTATCCGCAGCTCTACATCAACGGCGAGCTGGTCGGCGGCTGCGACATCGCGCTGGAAATGTATCGCAACGGCGAGCTCAGGAAGCTGTTGCAGGAAGCGGGCGCAGCAGCCGGCGGCTGAGTCCCCTTCACTCTGCGGGCGTCGCCTCGAAAGGCGGTGCCCCTTCGATCTGACTCAGATCGATGTTGAGCGCGGCGAGACGACGCACCGCGACGTCGTATATCGGCTTGAACTGGTTGCAGATCAGGCAGAAGAGGTCCGCGGTACGCTCCGCGTCGTACGCCGCCGAATGAGCCGAGGCGGCATCCCATTCGAGCCCTGCAGCGATCAGCGCCCGTGACAGCACCGTCTGACCGAAGGCGACGCCCGCGAGCGTCGCGGTATCGAAGCAGGAGAACGGATGCAGGGGATTGCGCTTGACGTCCGCGCGCGTCACCGCTGCGTTGATGAAACTCGAGATCGAAGAACGCATTGTGACCGACGAGAATGGCGCGCTTGCAGCCGCTGGCGCTGACGGCGTGGCGGATCTCGCGAAAGATTCTTTGTAACGCGTCTTTCTCGGGGATCGCCGGCCGCAGCGGATGGTGCGGGTCGATGCCGATGACTTCGAGCGAAGCGGGCTCGAGGTTGGCACCCTCAAAAGGCTGCACGTGATATCGATGCGTCACGCCGCGCCGGAGCATTTCGTCCGGGCCGATCTCGATCAGCACCGCGGCAATTTCCAGCAACGCGTCCCGGGCGCTGTTGAATCCGCCGGTTTCGACGTCGATGACCACCGGCAGGAAGCCGCGGAAGCGCGCGGCCATCAGCATGGGTGAGGACGTCTCAGACATCGGTCACGTGCGCGCGGGATCGAGACGCCAGATCAACGCTTCGCCCGCTCGAAACGGTACGAGTTGCGCGGCGGCGCCGAAGGGCAGGCTGTCGGGTGCCCGCCACTCCTGTCGCGTCAATCTGATCGTCCCGGCGTTACGAGGCAGACCGTAGAAGTCCGCGCCAAACTCGCTCGCAAATCCCTCGAGGCGCTCGAGCGCGCCGGCGCATTCGAAAGCTTCCGCGTAAAGCTCGATGGCCGCATGCGCGGAGAAGATGCCGGCGCAGCCGCAGGCAGCTTCCTTCGCCGATCGAGCGTGCGGTGCGCTGTCGGTACCGAGAAAGAAGCGCGGATCGCCGCTGGTCGCGGCCGCGAGCAGCGCTTCGCGATCATCCTCCGTCTTGAGCACCGGTAGACAGTAGTGATGCGGCTGCAGGCCTCCAGCGAACAGCGCATTGCGGTTCAGCAACAGGTGCTGAGGCGTGAGTGTTGCCGCGACGCGGCGCTGCGCAGCAGTCACAAACTGGACTGCCGAGCGTGTCGTGATGTGCTCGAACACGACCTTGAGCTCCGTGAAACGCCGCAGCAGCGGATCAAGTATCCGATCGATGAAGGCGATTTCGCGATCGAATACGTCCACCGACGGATCCGTCACCTCGCCGTGCACGAGCAGCGGCACCCCGAGATCCTGCATGCGCTCGAGCACTGCGTACACGTGCTCCAGCGTGCGTACTCCGGCCTCCGAAAACGTGGTCGCGCCCGCGGGATAGAGCTTGACGCCGTGAATGAAACCGCTGGCGCGAGCCGCGTCGATCTCGGCTGGATTCGTTTGCTCGGTGAGGTAAAGGGTCATCAACGGCTGGAACCCGGAACCGGCCGGCAGCGCATCCAGGATCCGCTGCCGATAGGAGCGTGCCTGGTCCACCGTGACCACCGGGGATTTCAGATTGGGCATCACGATCGCGCGCGCGAACCGCTGCGCTGTGAACCCCACCACGGCGCGCAATTCCTCGCCATCGCGAAGGTGCAGGTGCCAGTCATCCGGACGGCGCAGGGTGAGCTCGTGGGTCATCGTTCGCGCTGCGCCTGCTCGATGAGTTGCTGCTCAGTCAGCAGGTTCACCGCGTAACGCACTCCGAACCCTGTGATATCCGTGCTGATGTGGGCGAGCCCGCCGCTGCGTTGGGCGGAGGCGAGGTCGACGTGTGCCCACGGAATTGCGCTCGGAACAAAACGGCTCAGAAAGCGCGCCGCGTAGATGTGATCACCCTTGCCGTCCGCCAGGCATTGCATGATGTCCGCGTTGGCACTCTCGAGGTCTGCATCGAAATCCTCGTCCATCGGAAAGCACCACACGCGCTCGCCACTCGCAGTGCCGGCTCGCTCCAGGTTGTCGCGCCACTCAGCCCGATTGGTGAAGACGCCGCTGTAGCGCTCGGTGAGCGCATTGACGCAGGCGCCCGTGAGAGTTGCGAAATCGAGCATCAGCGTAGGCTGTTCGCGGGCCGCGAATACCAGCGTATCGGCGAGCACCATGCGTCCTTCGGCATCGGTATGAATGACCTGGATGCTGGTGCCGTTGCTCGCGGTGACCACGTCCTGGGGCTTGTAGGCCTTCGGCCCGATGCGGTTTTCCGCGATTGCGAGCCAGCAGTCGATACGGTACGGCACCGCGAGCCGCGTGAGCGCGAGAAGCGTGCCGAGTGCGACGGCACTGCCGCCCATGTCGATGTGCATGTCCAGCATGCTCTTGTGCGTCTTGAGGTTGGTGCCGCCTGTATCGAAGCAGATGCCCTTACCCACGAGCGCCAGCCTCGGCCGTGAGGAGCGATCTGTGCCGCGGTACTGCACATGCATGATGCCTGCATCTGTGTCTTCGCTGCCCCGAGTGACGGCCAGGAATGCGCCCGCGCCACGGCTTTCGAGCTGGCGCCGATCGAAGAACCGCACGCGCCAACCTTCGCGTCGTGCCAGCGCGGCAACCCGTTCGCGATAGGACGCCGGTGTGAGTTCGTTGCCCGGAAGGGCGGTGAGCCAGCGCGCCAGGTTGTTGCCTTCGCTGGTTGCGACTGTCGCCGCGAAGTCGTGTCGATCCGGATCGAACAGCGTGATCTCGCTCAGTATCGCGGGATCGCCCTGGGCGGACTTGAAGCTCGGGAGCTCGAACGCCGCCGACAACGAGGCGGCGAGCAGTGCCTCGAGCGCGCGTCGCGAAGCACCTGGATCGAGACCCGATGTTGCCAGCGCGACCCGCCGCGGCTGGCCGCCGCGTGCTTCCTTGAGCATGCGTCCAGCGAGCTGCAGGGCTTCAAAGGAGCTGGCTTTCTCGCGCATGAGCCCGATGATCACCAGGCCGTGCGCGGGGGAATTCAGTCGAGCGCTCAGCACCGCGCCAGTACGGCATTTGCGCCGCAGGAATTCGGCGCGCAGCCAGGCGCCACGCGGCAGCGTCTTCCATCTCGCCGCGGGCAGATCCGAGCGGATCATCAGAAACAAGGCGTCGCTCCTCGCGATCGCGTTGCTACGCAGTGCGTGCGCGCGCTGAATGATTCGAGGCTGGGAGCGCTCGGGAAGCAGGCGGGCTGTCACTTATTGCCTTGACTAAAAAAACCAAACCCGGATCATACCGGGGCCTCGCCGGGACCCCAACGAAATGGCTCAAGAGCCCAAGCACGACGACATCGACCCCACGGAAACTCAGGAATGGATCGAATCGATCGATTCGGTTCTGAGAGCACATGGAGCGGAGCGGGCTCACTACCTGCTGGAGCGCGTGATCGATCACACGCGCCGTTCGGGCGCCTATCTGCCATTCCGGCCCAACACAGCGTACGTCAATACGATCTCGCCGGGCTACGAGAAGGAGTATCCGGGCAATCGCGCGTTGGAGCGGCGAATCGAGGCCTATATTCGCTGGAACGCCATTGCGATGGTGGTGCAGGCGAATCGCACCAGCAGCGAGTATGGCGGACACCTGTCGAGCTACGCCTCTTCGGCGACCCTGTACGAGGTCGGGTTCAATCATTTCTGGCGTGCGCCGTCCGAGAATCATCCGGGCGACATGCTCTTCATCCAGGGGCATTCGAGCCCTGGTATCTACGCACGCGCGTATCTCGAAGGGCGCCTGAGCGAACAGCAGCTGCGACACTTCCGCAAGGAGGTCTCGGGGCCGGGCCTGTCCTCCTATCCGCATCCGTGGCTCATGCCGGAGTTCTGGCAGTTCCCGACGGTGTCGATGGGCCTCGGACCGATGATGGCGATCTTCCAGGCGCGCTTCGTCCGCTATCTCGAGCACCGCGGGATGGTGAAGCCCTCGGACCGCAAGGTGTGGTGCTTCGTCGGTGACGGCGAGATGGACGAGCCGGAATCGATGGGCGCGCTGACGATGCCGGTGCGCGAGAGCCTCGACAACCTGATCTTCGTGATCAACTGCAATCTGCAGCGTCTGGACGGCCCGGTGCGTGGCAACGGCAAGATCATCCAGGAGCTCGAAGCCGCATTTCTCGGTGCCGGCTGGAACGTCATCAAGGTCATCTGGGGATCGCGCTGGGATCCGCTGCTTGCCAAGGACACGCGCGGGCTCCTCAGGCGCGTGATGGAGGAGTGCGTCGACGGGGAATATCAGAACTTCAAGGCAAAGGGCGGCGCGTATACGCGCGAGCACTTCTTCGGCAAGTACCCGGAACTCAAGGCCATGGTCGCCAACATGTCCGATGAGGAAATCTGGCGGCTGAATCGCGGCGGTCACGATCCGCGCAAGGTGTACAACGCATACGCGGCGGCAGTGGCTCACAGGGGTCAGCCGACCGTCATCCTCGCGAAGACAGTGAAGGGATACGGTCTCGGCAAGGCGGGCGAAGGCCAGATGATCGCGCATCAGCAGAAGAAGCTGGACGACGAGGCACTCAGGGCGTTCCGCGAGCGCTTTCACATCCCGGTTTCCGACGCAGACCTCGTCAATCTGCCGTTCGCCCGCCCGGAGAACGACAGCGAGGAACTCAAGTACCTGCGCGGGCGACGCAGCTCACTCGGCGGCTACCTTCCGGCGCGTCGCCGCACCGCCGAGCCCCTCGTGGTGCCGCCGCTGGAGACCTTCTCGAACCTGCTCGAGGGCACTGCGGATCGCGAGATCTCGACGACCATGGCCCTGGTGCGCATCCTCACGGCGCTCGTCAAGGACAAGAACATCGGCAAGCACATCGTGCCGATCGTGCCCGATGAAGCACGCACTTTCGGCATGGAAGGCATGTTCCGACAGATCGGCATCTACTCCTCCATGGGGCAGCTCTATACCCCGCAGGATGCCGATCAACTCATGTATTACCGCGAGGACAAGAAAGGCCAGGTGCTGGAGGAAGGCATCAACGAGGCGGGGTCATTGTGCTCATGGATCGCAGCCGGCACGGCCTACTCGAACCACGGCCTCAGCATGGTGCCGTTCTATATCTTCTACTCGATGTTCGGATTTCAGCGTGTCGGAGACTTTGCCTGGGCGGCAGCGGACATGCAGGCGCGCGGCTTCCTCATCGGGGGAACCGCGGGACGCACCACACTCGCCGGCGAAGGGTTGCAGCACCAGGATGGTCACAGCCATCTCGCCGCCAGCACTATCCCGAATTGCGTCGCCTACGACCCGACGTTCGCCTACGAGCTTGCCGTCATCGTGCAGGATGGCTTGCGACGCATGTACGCGGAACAGGAGAACATCTTCTATTACGTCACCTGCATGAACGAGAATTACGTTCACCCGCCGATGCCGCCGGGCGTGCAGCAGGGGATCTTGAATGGGATGTACCTGCTGCAGATTGGCGGGCGCGGCAAGGTGCGGGTGAGCTTGATGGGCTCAGGAACAATCCTGCGCGAGGTTCTCGCCGCCGCGCAGCTGCTCGAAACGGACTACGGCGTTCCCGCCGATGTTTTCTCCGTGACGAGCTTTAACCAGCTGCGGCGCAATGCGCTCGATGTCGAGCGCTGGAACATGCTGCATCCGACGGAGAAGCCGCGTACCAACTACGTGCGTCAATGTCTCGGCGAGCGCAGCGGGACCGTTCGTCGCAGCGACCGACTACATCAAGACGCTGCCCGACCAGATCCGCCAGTGGGTGCCGGGGCGCTATGTCGTGCTCGGTACCGACGGCTTCGGGCGCAGTGACGGGCGCGCGGCGTTGCGAAAGTTCTTTGAAGTGGATCGGCATTACATTGCCGTCGCCGCACTCAAGGCGCTCGCCGATGACGGCAAGCTCGATCGTTCTACCGTCATCAAGGCGATCAAGGAATTCGGCATCGATCCGGCAAAGCCGAATCCGCTGACGGTCTAAGCGCCGCACCCGCGATGGCCACCCTGAGCGAAATTCGCGTTCCCGATCTCGGCGGGTTCTCCGACGTGAGCGTCATCGACGTGCTGGTCAAGGTCGGCGAGCAGGTCGATGTCGACACGCCGCTGATCACGCTCGAGACCGAAAAGGCGACGATGGACGTGCCTTCGCCACAGGCGGGACGGATCGCGGCGCTCAAGATCGAGAAGGGTGGCCGCGTTTCGCAGGGGAGCCTGATCGCGCTATTGGAGCCCGCGGCTGAAGCGGAGAAGCCGGCGGCGGCTGCCCCGGTTACACCTACCAGCGAAGTGGAAGAAACCGTTCGACAGCCGGCGCTTGGCGCGAGGAGCGCTGAGCCAGGAAGGGAGACGCCTGCAACAGTGCCGTCACCGGCGCCGTCCGCACTCCCGAATGCAGCACCCGTCGCCCTCGCCGACTTCTCGACAGCGTACGCCGGCCCCTCCGTACGAAAGTTTGCGCGCGAGCTCGGCGTAGACCTGGCACGGGTGAAAGGTGGTGGCCCCAAGGGTCGCATCACGCACGAGGACGTAAAGGGCTTCGTCAAGCAGGTACTGACGGACGGTCGCGGAGTGGCAGGCGCGGGCGCGCTGGCGAAGGTTCCGGAAGTGGATTTCGCCAGATTCGGCCCGGTAGAGACTCGCCCGCTCAACCGTATTCAGCGCATCTCCGGTCCGCGACTGCATGCGAGCTGGATCAATATTCCTCACGTGACACAGTTCGATGTTGCGGACATCACGGAGCTCGAGGTAGTGCGCGCACAGCTCAAGGGCAAGGCGGTAAAAGAGGGCATCAAGCTCACCCCGCTCGCGTTCGTGGTCAAGGCCTGCGTCAAGGCGTTGCAGGAGTTTCCGCAGGTGAACTCCTCGCTCGATGCGCGCGGGGAGAACCTGGTCCTGAAAAAGTACCTGCACATCGGCTTTGCCGCCGACACTCCCAATGGGCTGGTGGTGCCTGTGATCCGCGATGCGGACCGCAAGGATATCTACGAACTCGCGCGGGAAGTGGGCGAGCTGGCTGACCGCGCACGCGATGGCAAGCTGACGCCAGCGCAAATGCAGGGCGGATGCTTTACGATCTCGAGCCTGGGTTCCATCGGTGGCACTGCGTTCACACCCATCATCAATGCACCCGAGGTGGCCATACTTGGCGTGTCGCGCTCCAGTTATCAGCCGGTGTATCGCGACGGCAGCTTCGTGCCGCGGCTGATGCTGCCGCTGTCACTCTCCTATGATCACCGCGTGGTCGATGGCGCACTCGCGGTGCGCTTCACCACGTTCCTGGCGCGGGTTCTTGCTGAGCCGCGTGGACTCCTCGAGGCGATTCCATGACTCTCGTTGAGCTGCGCGTGCCCGATCTCGGTGATTTCAAGGACGTCACGGTCGTCGACGTGCTGGCGACGGCGGGACAGCGGGTCGGCGTCGACGATGCGCTCATCACCCTGGAGACCGACAAGGCGGCCATGGACGTGCCCGCAACCGTCGCGGGCGTGATCGAGCGGATGCACGTGAGCAAGGGTGACCGGGTCTCGAAGGGCACGCTGATCGCGACGGTGCGCACCGTAGAGATCGAGCAGACGACGGTGGTGGCAACGCCTGAAACCGCCGGCGATCGTGAGCAGCCTTATGTCGAGACGGTCACGCTGGCAGACCAACCGAAAGCGAGTGGCAGCCGCGGACCGAAGCCTGCTCCGGCGCCCAAGCCAGCCAAGCAGGAAGCGCCCCCGCCAGCGTCTCGAGCCACTGACCGTGCCTTCGACGTCGTCGTACTGGGCGCCGGCCCGGGCGGCTACACGGCGGCATTCCGCGCCGCTGACCTGGGACTACGCGTCGCGCTGATCGAGCGCTCGCCGACATTCGGCGGTGTGTGTCTCAACGTGGGCTGCATTCCGTCCAAGGCACTGCTGCATGCGGCCCGCGTCATCGAGGAAGCGCACTCGATGAGTGAGCACGGCCTGGGTTTCGGCTCACCGAACATCGATCGCAACAAGCTGCGGGCCTGGAAGGGACAGGTAGTCACGCGCCTCACCAACGGACTTAACGTTCTCGCGAAACAACGCAAGGTCGAGGTCATCCAGGGACTGGGGCAGTTCGTCGACGCCAACCACATCGAGGTTGCGCAGGGTGCCAAGCGCCGCATGGTGGACTTCAGGTACTGCATCATTGCGAGCGGCTCGGAGTCAGCGCGGCTGCCCGGGTCTGCCCGACGATCCGCGCATCATGGATTCCACTGCTGCCCTGGAATTGCCGGAGAAGGTCAAGCGCCTGCTCGTCATCGGCGGCGGAATCATCGGCCTCGAGCTCGCTTGCGTCTACGATGCGTTAGGCGCCAAGGTCACTGTAGTGGAGCTCACGGACGGACTCATGCCTGGCTGCGATCGCGATCTGGTACGCCCACTCGAGAAACGGATTCGCGGCCGCTACGAGCAGATCCTGCTGGGCACGCGCGTTGCGGCGATCGAGCCGTTGCGTAACGGCCTGCGTGTCAGCTTCGCGGGTGATAAGGCACCGGAGCCGCACCTGTATGATCGCGTGCTGGTGGCGGTGGGTCGTGTCCCGAACGGTCGCAACATCGGTGCGGACCGCGCCGGTGTGACCCTTGATGAGCGCGGCTTCGTCCGCGTCGATGCTCAGCAACGCACCAATGTGGAGAACATCTTCGCGATCGGTGACGTCGTGGGGCCGCCGATGCTTGCTCACAAGGCTTCGCATGAAGGCAAAGTGGCCGCCGAAGTGGCCGCGGGGCAGAAACGCCGCTTCGAGGCGCGCGTAATTCCCTCCGTCGCCTACACGGATCCGGAAATCGCCTGGGTCGGCCTCACGGAGATCGAGGCGAAGCAGAAGGGGATCGAGTGCGGCAAGGGACTGTTTCCCTGGATGGCGAGCGGTCGCTCACTCGCGCTCAATCGTGACGATGGGTTCACGAAGATCCTGTTCGACCAGGAGTCGCATCGCGTGCTGGGAGCTGGAATCGTCGGCCCGAATGCAGGGGATCTCATCTCCGAAGTGGCGCTGGCCATCGAAATGGGCTGCGACGCCGCCGATATCGGTCTCACGATTCACCCGCATCCGACGCTATCGGAAACCGTGGCGTTTGCGGCCGAAGCCTACGAAGGCACGCTCACGGACCTGTACGTGCCGAAGAAGTAGGAGCCCGCGATGGACAAGCGCCTGCTCGATATCCTGGTCTGCCCGGTCACCAAGGCCCCGCTGTTCTACAACGAGGAGACGCAGGAGTTGATCTGCAAGGCGAGCCGGCTGGCCTATCCGATTCGCGACGGTATTCCCGTGATGCTGGAGGAGGAAGCGCGCCAGCTGCCTTCCGACGATCCTTTGCTGCAACGCTGAGCCATGTTTCGCGTCGTCATTCCCGCGCGGTATGCCTCGACGCGGCTGCCGGGCAAACCGCTACGTTTGATTGCCGGCCGCCCGATGCTTCAGCACGTGTACGAACGCGCGGCTGCGCAGCGGCGCCAGCGAAGTCTGGATTGCGACAGATGACACTCGTATCGAGAACGCCTGCCGAGAGTTCGGCGCACGAGTGCTGATGACGAGTCCCGCGCATCAGAGCGGCACGGACCGGATCGCGGAAGTTGCGCGGCACCTGGGCTGGCTGGACGATGACATCGTGGTCAACGCCCAGGGGGATGAACCCCTGGTGCCGCCGGCGATCATTCGGCAGGTCGCGGAACTGCTGGAGCGCTCCTCGTGGGCGGGCATCGCGACGCTGGCAACGCCGATAGGATCCGGTCGAGGAGTTTCTTGATCCCAACGTGGTCAAAGTCGCAGCCACAGCGCAGGGTCGTGCGTTGTACTTCAGTCGCGCCCCGATTCCCTGGCCGCGCGAAGGTGCGACGAGCGTGCCAACCAGTCAGACGCGGCACGACTCGGCGCGACGGCATCTCGGGCTGTACGCGTATCGCGTCAAGGTATTGGCAAGGCTCGCGGCGTTGCCTCCAACACCGCTCGAGCAGATCGAAAAGCTCGAGCAGTTGCGTGCATTGGAAAATGGAGTCGAAATTGTCGTGGCAACCGCCCTTGAGCCGCCAGGTCGGGGAGTCGATACGGAATCTGACCTTGAAGCTGTTGCGCGGCTGCTGGCGATCTGAGTGACGAAGCATGACCTCGACGAGAATCCTGTTCGTTTGCCTGGGCAACATCTGCCGAAGCCCTACCGCGGAAGCCGTACTGCGTGATCTTCTGACCCGCGAGGCGCCCGATCTGAGCGTGGAAATCGACTCCGCGGGCATCGGCGACTGGCACATCGGCGAGCCGCCCGACCAGCGTGCCCTGGCGGCGGCGCGCAGGCGTGGCCTGGACATGAGTCGACTGCGGGCAAGGCAGATCGCCAGCGAGGATTTCGCCCGATTCGATTTCATCCTGGCGATGGATCGCGCCAATCTCTCGGACTTGCGACGACGCGCACCGACGCAGTACCGGGAGCGGGTCCGCCTGTTCCTGGAGTTTGCGCCCGACGTGGGAATGGACGAAGTCCCGGACCCCTACTACGGCGGAGAAGCGGGCTTCGAGGAAGTTCTCGATCTCGCTGAGCAGGCCGCACGCGGCCTGCTCAGCTACATTCGCGAGAGAGGATAGCGCTTCAGTCGTCGCGTCCCGGACCGTGCGGCAGGCTGTCCGACGGAGAAGACGTCCACACCACGAATTTCCCTTCCTGATTGGGGCGCGTGGCTTCGCCGCCCGTTGCAGCATGCGAGACGGGTCGTTCCGCAACGTCCCGCGGCGGCGCTGGAATTTTCGGGAGCGCGGGGCTCGCTGCGCTGGCTTGCCGGCGAGAAGGGCAGCTCCGCGGTTTGACCCGAGTCGCTGCGCGGTGACCGTTCATCGCCATTCGTGGCGGTGGTGTGCGGGTTCCGTTCGGCCTTGCCCCTGAGCACTCTCACCGTTGGCCGCGCTGGCGGTGCCATCACGATTCTCTGCGCGATCGCGACCGCCGCGACGCCGCCGGCCTCTGCGGCCGCGACCGCCACGTTCACTGCGCTCAGCACGTTCGCCGCGCTCAGGCCGGTCTTTCTGAGCGGATCGATCCGCGCGCGGCGCATCGTTTCGAGGCTCGGCTGCAGGGCGCTCGTTGGAGCGGCTGTGATTCAGCAGCTGATGGCGCCGGGGCGGGACCATGCCTCCCGTCGCGCCTCTGGTGCGTCTCGGAACGGCGGTGTCCACCATCGCTGCGATGAGGACCCTGGGCGCTGCGATGATGTTCGCGACGAGTATCGCGATCGCGCCCGCCACGCCGGCCATCCCGATGTCGCTGATCGCGGCGTTCGTCACGATGGTCCCGATGCTGGTCGCGAGGTCGTTGGCGGCGGGGCCGCGGGCGCAGCCGGCCCGGTGCCAAATAGCCAGCGCCACAGGCGCACGAATATGCCCGGGCGCTGGAGCGTCGGCTCACCAGTCCACGCGCTGGGCGCGTGCGACAGCGCTCACCGGTGCCGGCGCGGTCGGCAACACGGTGGGAACAGCAGGCGCCTCGGAGGCCGGCTTCTTGTCGCGTGTCAGTGCCGAGTCGGGCAACAGCTCTTCCTGTTCGACCATCTGGTAGCTGATGCCGGCATTCTCCGCGAGCTGCGTTTCGTCATCGCGCACGCGGCGGATCGAATAGTTGGGCGTCTGCAGGTTCGGGTTGGGGATCACGACCACGTTGACGGCGCTGCGCTCGCTGATCGTGTTGAGCCAGTCGCGCTTCTCGTTCATGAGGTAGGTGGCGACATCGACCGGCACCTGCACGATGATGCGGGCGGTGCGGTCCTTGCGCGCCTCTTCACCGATCAGGCGCAGGATGGCGAGCGTGAGCGACTCGACGCTGCGGATCGTTCCCATGCCGGTGCAGCGCGGGCAGGCGATGTGGGTCGACTCGCCGAGACTCGGGCGCAGTCGCTGCCGCGACATTTCCAGCAGGCCGAAGCGTGACAGCCGTCCGATCTGGATGCGGGCCTGGTCCTGCTTCACCGCGTCGCGCAGGCGATCCTCGACGTCGCGCTGATTCTTCTGCGACTCCATGTCGATGAAGTCGATGACGATCAGGCCGCCGATGTCGCGCAGTCGCAGCTGGCGCGCGATTTCGTCGGCGGCTTCGAGATTGGTGTTGCAGGCCGTGGTTTCGATGTCGCCGCCGCGCGTGGCGCGCGCCGAGTTGATGTCGATCGACACCAGCGCCTCGGTGTGGTCGATCACGAGGCTGCCGCCGGAGGGCAGCGTCACCTTGTGCGAGTACGCGGATTCGATCTGGCTCTCGATCTGGAAGCGCGTGAACAGCGGGACCTCGTCCTGGTAGAGCTTGAGCTTGCGCTGATACTCGGGCGGCATGAAGCGCTGCATGTATTCCTGCGCCTTCTGATAGGCGCCGGGGTCGTCGATCAGGATCTCGCCGATGTCGTCCGAGAGGTAGTCGCGCAGCGCGCGCGTGACGGCATCGCCTTCCTGGTAGATCAGGAACGGCGCGCGTACGCTCCTTGGCAGCGGCATCGATGAGCTCCCAGGCGCTGCGCAGGTTGTTCAGATCCCACTGCAGCTCCTCGCTCGACCGGCCGACACCGGCGGTGCGCACGATCGCGCCCATGCCGTCGGGGATCTGCAGATCGTCCATCGCCTCGCGCAGCTGGTCGCGGTCCTCGCCCTCGATGCGGCGCGAGACGCCGCCGGCGCGCGGATTGTTCGGCATCAGCACCAGGAAGCGGCCGGCGAGGCTGATGAAGGTCGTCAGGGCAGCGCCCTTGTTGCCGCGCTCTTCCTTCTCGACCTGAACGACGAGCTCCTGGCCTTCCTGGAGCAGCTCCTTGATGTTCATCCGGCCGCCCGGCTGAGCATCGTTGCGGAAGTATTCGCGGGAGACTTCCTTCAGCGGCAGAAAGCCGTGGCGCTGCGCGCCGTAATCGACGAACGCGGCTTCGAGGCTCGGCTCGACGCGCGTGATGCGACCCTTGTAGACGTTGGCTTTTTTCTGTTCCCGGGAGGGAATTTCAATCGACAGGTCGTAGAGTTTCTGGCCGTCCACCAGAGCGACGCGCAACTCTTCTGCCTGAGTTGCATTGACAAGCATTCTCTTCATTGGCCCCTGCTGGAGTGTGATGAGGGGCCCCGGAGCGGGGAGTGGACGATGCCGGTGTGCGGTGCAGGGGTGTTACGTCTTTGGACATCATTTAAGACATCATTTAACAGGAACAGCGGCGAGTGCCCTGCACTCGCAAACGCTCATTCAATCCCGCCTGTGCATTTTCTGGCGCCGGCCGGCCTGACCGGAGGCGCCTGCGGCACGCCTGAACTCTTGGCTGTACGCCGAGCGCCTCTGGCGCTCTGCTCTCAGGACCCACGCGATGGCCCGGCTACCCGGGACCAACTAACATGCGGCGCGAAAAGCGCATGGCCTTCGCGCCACTGATTCGGCTCGCGCATCGCAACTTCCGGGGAAGGTGCAGCAGCGAGGTCGGCGCGCACTATAGCAACGCAGTATCGTCAAATCAATGTGTTACGAGGGATCAAGCGCTTGAGTAACGAGGGCGAAACGCAGTCCCAGACCTCGCGCCCGCAGGTGAGGCTGGTCGAAATCGCTGCCGACGATGAGGGGCAGCGTATCGACAATTTCCTGCTCCGGGAGCTGAAGTCGGTGCCGCGAAGCCGCGTGTACCGGATCCTGCGCCGCGGAGAAGTGCGGGTTAATGGCAAACGGGTGAAAGCCCGAGTACCGGCTGGCCGCGGGTGATCAGCTGCGTCTGCCGCCGGTGCGCGTCGATGTACAACCGCGGGAACGACGCGTGCCGACCAGCGTGCTCGACACCGTTCGCAACGCGATCGTCCATGAGGATCGGGAGCTGATCGTCATCAACAAGCCGGCCGGCCTCGCCGTGCACGGCGGCAGCGGCCTGGATTTCGGCGTCATCGAAGCGCTGCGCGCCGACAGGCCCGGACGAGTCACTCGAGCTCGTGCATCGACTGGATCGCGAGACCAGCGGTTGTCTGCTGGTGGCGAGACGCCGCTCGAGCCTGCGGGCCCTGCACGCGCTGATGCGTGAAGGCCTGGTCGAGAAGCGCTACCTGGCTCTGGTCGCTGGCCAGTGGCCACATGGCAAGGCTCGTATCGATGCGCCGCTCAAGACGCGCCAGCTGCAGAGCGGTGAGCGCATGGTTCGCGCACAGCCAGGCGGCAAGGAAGCGCTCAGTGTTTTCGCGCCGGTCGAGTTCTACGGCAGGCGTCGCAACTCTGGTCGAGGTGGACCTCAAGACCGGGCGTACGCACCAGATTCGCGTTCACGCACTGCACGCGGGCCATCCGGTGGCCGGTGATGACAAGTATGGTGATCGGCGATTTCAACCAGCAGATGCGCGAGTTGGGCTTCGAGAGAATGTTCCTGCACGCCATCGCGATCGCATTCACGTGGCCTGGAACGGAGCGGCAGTTCGACGTGAGTGTGCCGCTCGACGCGGAGTTGAAGAGCGTCCTCGATCGTCTGACTACGGCAGGCGCACGCCCGCGCGCCGCAGGGCGGCGGAGAGCCAGATGAGGGGTAGCCCGATCAGGGCGGTTGGGTCCTGGGAATCGATTCGGTCGAAGAGAGTGATTCCGAGCCCTTCGCACTTGAAACCGCCTGCGCAATCGTAGGGACGTTCGAGGTCCACGTAGCGCGAGATTTCTGATTCGCTGAGCTCACGAAAGCGCACATTGGTCTCATCGAGGTGCTCTTCGCAGAGGTTCACCCTTCGAACGTACCAGGCAGGCCGCCGTCAGAAACCTCACGGTTTGCCCGCTCGCGCTCTGCAATTGCGCGATGTTGCGGGCCGCGTTTCCAGGCTTGCCCAGGACCTCGTCCCGACAGACCGCAATCTGGTCGGCGCCGATCACGCAGGCGGCGGATGGCGGTGGGCGACGTGAGCAGCCTTTTCGCGCGCCAGGCGCGATACGAGCTGCAAGGCTGTTTCGGTGGGCAAGCGTGACTCATCGATATCGGCTGCATCGACCTCGAATGGAATGCGCAGCCGTTCAAGGAGCTCGCGGCGATAGCGGGATGCGGAAGCGAGAACAAGGTCTGCCGGCATCAGTTTAATTCTGCAAAAACAACGATTTGCGCGTAAGATTGTTTTGACAGGGGAGGACCTCATCACTATGATACCGCGCCCATGTCGCCGGACCCGGGGCAACAACAGCACGAGGTCGCAGCGCTCGCCGCAGACGAATGCGGTCCTCGAAACGGAGATAGCGCTGGCGGACCTGGAGCGCATCCGCCCACTCCTCAGGCGCGATGCGGGAATGGCTCGCGGGCAATTTCGTTTCCATCGCGAGAGCGCACTTGCAGTCGCCGAAGGGCATGTGAGTGCGATGCTGACGCTGACCTGCCAGCGTTGCCTGGAAGAGATGACCTGGCCGGTCGACACCGATAGTCGACTGGCCTTTGTGGCGAACGCGCGCCAGCGCAGAAGTGGCTGGCTCGCGGGAACCCGTGATCGCGTTGGACGGGCAGGTGTCGTTGGCGACATTGATCGAAGAGGAATTGCTGCTCGCGCTGCCATTGGCGCCGATGCATCGTGACGCGGGCGATTGCCGTGCGCGTCCCGAACCGCAAGCGGACCAACCGCGGCACAAGCCGTTCGCGGGGCTGCGCGACCTGATGAAGGATTGAATTGACTGGAGACTCGAAATGGCGGTTCAGAAAAGCAGAAAGACTCCCTCGAAGCGCGGTATGCATCGTTCACACGACGCACTGCGCGGTCCGGCACTGTCGGTAGACCCGCAGTCGGGCGAAACCCACCTGCGTCATCGCATCACTCCTGACGGCTACTACCGGGGCCGCAAGGTCATCGACGTCCCGGGCGATCAGGAAAAGACCTGATCGCCGCGGCCATGCCGCAGCATCTGTCCCGATCACCGTAATCGGCCCGCGCGGCGCTTGGCAGCAGCGTCCACAATCGCAGTTGACGTCATGAGCGGCGATCGCGGCGCGCAGGTTTGCGTGCCCGCTGCCGTCGAACAGGTGCGCGAGCGAGATGATCTGAGGTTGGTGCTGGTGGGAGCGCCCGAGGTCATACAACCTCTGTTGCGCACGCTTCGCGCGCACGACGAGCGCCGCATCGAGGTTCAGCCCGCCTCCGAGATCGTCGGAATGAACGAGGCGCCCCGCGAAGCGCTGAGACGCAAGAAGGACTCCTCGATGCGTCGGGCGATCGACATGGTCAAGGAAGGGCGGGCGCAGGCCTGCGTGAGCGCGGGTAACACCGGCGCGCTGATGGCTACGGCGCACTTCGTGCTCAAGTCGATACCCGGCATTGATCGTCCCGGCGATCATGTCGGCGATCCCGGCGATCGGCGGGCATACGCACATGCTCGATCTCGGCGCCAATGCCTCGATGCACGCCCGAGCAGCTCTGCCAGTTCGGGGTGATGGGCTCGGTGGTCGCAGCCGATCTCGAACGCGCTGGAGCGGCCGCGCGTCGGCCTGCTCAACATCGGCGAGGAAGACATCAAGGGCCATGCGCTCGTGCAGGAGGCGCACCGGCTGCTGGCGGGCACGACGCTCAACTACGTAGGGTTCGTCGAGGGCGATGATATCTTTACCGGCGAGGTCGACGTCGTGGTGACAGACGGTTTCACGGGCAACGTGGCGCTCAAGACCATGGAAGGCCTGGCGCGCATGATCGGCAGCGCTACCCGCGAAGAGTTTTCCCGGGGCGCCGCACGCAAGGTCATGGCTGCTGCAGCATGGCCGGCGCTGCGCGCGCTTAAGACACGGCTCGATCCGCGTCGCTACAATGGGGCCAGCATGGTCGGATTGAACGGTATCGTCATCAAGAGTCACGGCGGCGCGGATCAATACGCATTCCGGCACGCGATTCTCACCGCGGCGACCGAAGTGGAGCGCGGCGTGCCCGCGCAGATCGCCGCGGAGCTCGCGAGGCAGATCCATTGATCTACTCAAGAATCGAAGGGACGGGTCGCTATCTGCCTGAGAAGGTCCTGACGAACTTCGACCTCGAGAAGATCGTTGATACGACCGATGAGTGGATCCGGACGCGCACCGGCATCGAGCGTCGGCACATTGCGGCGGAGGGCGAGACCACGGTCGATATGGCAGAGCAGGCCGCGCGCGCCGCTCTGCATAGTGCGGGTGTGGCGCCGGAAGAGATCGACCTGATCGCCTTTGGCACGACGACACCCGATCTCGTGTTCCCGAACTGCGGCGTATTGCTGCAGGCGCGGCTCGGCATCCGCGGCTGTCCGGCATTCAGTGTCGAGGCCGCATGCACCGGTTTCATCTACGCCCTGTCCATCGCCGACAAGTACGTCCGCTGTGGGGAGTCAAAGTGCGCGCTCGTCATCGGCGCCGACATGTTGTCCCGGATCGTCAATTGGAACGACCGCCAGACCAGCGTGCTCTTTGCCGACGGGGCTGGCGCTGTGGTGCTGAAGCCATCGAGCGAAGCCGGAATCATCTCGACGCACATCCACGCAGACGGCACCTATCAGGACCTGCTCAACTATCCTGGCGGCGTTTCCAAGGGCTGGCCACAAGGGCCACCGGGCACGTTCGGCGTGCAAATGAAGGGCAATGAAGTCTTCAAGGTCGCGGTGAACACGCTCGGCCGCATCGTCGAAGAGGCGCTCGAGGCCAACAAGCTCGACAAGTCCGCCGTCGACTGGCTGGTCCCTCACCAGGCGAACCTGCGCATCATCCAGGCGACCGCGAGGAAGCTCGATCTGCCCATGGAACGGGTGATCGTGACGGTGCAGGACCACGGCAATACATCCGCCGGCTCGGTGCCACTGGCCCTCGACGTCGGTGTGCGCGACGGGCGCATCAAGCGGGGAGATCTGCTGTTGCTGGAGGCGTTTGGCGGCGGCTTTACCTGGGGCGCCGCCGTGGTGCGCTACTGATGATCGGACTTGCGGACGCGGCTCAACCAGACGAAATACGGATCCCAACCCTGTGCCGCAGCTGGAGGGGTCACGCTCATCAGGCTGGCGCACGCGCTCGCTCCAGACGCTAAATGCGTCCCAGCCCTTTGGGCGTTCGCTCTCGTCCGTATCGTCGCCGGTGGCCTGTGAAACGGTATTCATTGAGTACGCTGTTCTTGTTAGCTGGGGGGCACTCTAGGCGAATGGGGCTTTGCGACGGCGTGAGACTGATCACAATCCTGGCCTAGAATGAGACCAATGGACTGCACACGCTTAATGGCGCCTTTGGAGCGCGTGTCTTCTGGCGCTGGCTTCTGTTGCGGCGCAAGCGGAGATGTTTCAGGTGCCGCCCGCAGGAGTGGACCTCGTCGGGCTGGAAGAGAACACGGTGGCGCAGTTCGACGACACGCTGCCTGACATAGCACGCCGTTACGGCTTGGGTTATGAGGAAATCGCCCTGGCGAATCCCGGAACTGACCCTTGGGTGCCGGGTGAGGGCACGCCCATCAGCCTACCCACCCAGCACATTCTGCCGCCTGGGCCGCGCGAGGGCATCGTGATCAACCTCGCGGACCACCGGCTCTTCTACTTCCCGCGCAAGACCGGCAATGAGCCCGCCGAACTGATCTCGCACCCGATCAGCGTCGGCCAGATGGATTGGCGCACGCCGATTGGCGTCACCCAGATCGCGGCGAAGATCAAGAAGCCGACCTGGTATCCGCCGGCCTCGATTCGCAAGCAGCACGAAGAGGACGGTGATCCGATCCCTGAGGCGATTCCTCCCGGTCCGGATAATCCTCTCGGCGACTATGCAATGCGCCTGGCCATTCCGGGCGGTGCGTACCTGATCCATGGCACGAACAAGCCGGTCGGCGTCGGCATGCAGGTGACGCACGGTTGTATCCGCATGTATCCGGAAGACATCGAGTCGCTGTTTCGCATGGTCAAGGTCGGGACCAAGGTCCGCATCATCAACGAACCGGTGAAGACCGGCTGGGATCACGGTGTGCTGTACCTGGAAGTGCACCCACCCCTCGAGAACAGCGGGTCGCCTGCGGTCGACCTCACTCAACTCACGCGAATCCTGGTGGCTGCGACTCGCAATCGGCCCATCCGGATCAACTGGCCGCTCGCCGAGCGGACCCTTGATCGAAGCGCGCGGCAGGCCGGTCGCGGTTTCGCTTCCTCTCGGCCTGGAAGCGCGCGCGGCCAGCGAATCGGAATAGCCGCCCCGGCAGTACAAAAAAAAGCGCCGCGGGCCCAGGAGCACCGCGGCGCCGGATTCGATCGGTGCCGAATTACTTCGACATCGACTTCTTGAACATGCGATCGATCTTCTCGTTGGTCGCGTCACAGCAGGACTGGCTGGCCTGAGCTGCCGAAAGCGCCTGGTTCGCAGTGCTCTGCGCGCCGTTCGCGGCCGACTGCGCCGCCGAAGCTGCGCTCGAGGCTGAGTTCGCCGCATCCTTGGCGGCTGTCGCGTCTGCGCCAACTTTCGCGACTTGTGACTTCAGCTCGTCGATCTGCGCCTGAATCGGCTTGAGGTCTGTGCATGCAGCCATCATTCCGAGACACAGGACAGCAGTCGAAGCCTTAATCATCATTGCACTCTTCATGGTATTCCCCTTTTCGTTCGTGAGTTTCTCGGGTAGCCCGAAGTCCAACACTTCAGCTCAAACCACGGGCCGAAGCCCACGCGCGAGCCGAACCGGAACGGCGCATAAGTGAACATGTTTGCGCTTCCGATGCAATAGTACTCGTGGGCTTGTCGTCCTGCAGCGACAAGTGTTGACAGCGCGCAACTTCTACAACGCATTCTCGCGAGGGCGCATCCACGCACCAACCAGTGCGCGCCCTTTTGGCGCATGCGACTCGCGTGTCATCACGCCGATCTTGAATCCGGTTGCTCTCAAGAGTCGGCACGAAGGTCAGGGTGGAGTCGTTGCACACGGCCGTATCAGCTCGCGCTGCGGCCGCACTCCGCATGCATTGACCAGTGGCTGATAGCCAGGGAAGCACCGGTGGGAGCAGAGCGCCTGTGCTCGGGAGACCCAACCAGTCAGTAAGTCTTTGGATTTGCGCGCTGCGTTTAACTGTATATAATCACAGTCAAGCGAATTGCCTGCGAGCGCCTCCATGTCCGATCTGACTCCGCGGCAGACACAGATTTTGCGTCTCATTCAGACGCGGATCGTCGACAACGGCATGCCACCGACACGCGCCGAAATCGCGCGTGAGCTGGGATTCAAGTCAGCCAATGCAGCGGAAGAGCATCTGCGCGCTTTGCAGCGCAAGGGAGTCATCGAGCTAATTCCCGGCGCTTCGCGTGGCATCCAGCTCAAGGACTATCTGCGCGAGCAGATCGGTCTTCCCTTGATCGGAAGGGTGGCGGCAGGCCGGCCGATCCTGGCCGAAGAGCATGTTGAGGGACGATTCCAGATCGATCCACAGCTGTTCCAGCCGCGTCCCCACTACCTGCTCAAGGTCAGTGGCATGAGCATGCGCGATGTGGGGATCTTCGACGGAGACCTGGTGGCGGTGCACCGCACGACGGAAGTGCGCAATCGGCAGATCGTGGTCGCCCGCCTGGAAAACGAGGTGACGGTCAAGCGCTACCGCCAGGAAGGTTCGATTGTCTGGCTGATGCCCGAGAATGCGGATTTCCAGCCAATCCGGGTCGATCTCAAGGCGCAGCCGATGATCATCGAGGGTGTCGTGGTGGGGATCGTGCGCCGCGTCGATGGCAGTGTGCGCAGCATCGCGCGCAGCGAGCGGCGGACAAGTTGAGCCCGCGACCTCCTGTCGCGTCCTGGCGCTAGAGACTGGCCAGACGCTCGATATAGAGCACTTCATCAGGCGGCGTTCCGGCGCGCTGCGATTCCCACAGGATCTCACCGAGGATTTCCAGCATTCGGTGTTCGGCCTCGTGCGCCGAACCGAGCCGCGATGACAACGATGCATGAAGCGCACGGATGCCAGGGGGGCGATCAGTGCTGACCTGCTCCCGGATGGCGAGGTGTAGCCCCAGATGCAGGAATGGATTCTGGGCACCGCCTTCGAGCAGGAACTCAGCGTCGACGCGCCGGCGCGCCTGCTTCGAGCAACTGGTGATACTCGGGGTGCTCGGCAATCAATCGCGCGATCTCGGCCTGCAGCGGCTCCAGGGGCTCGCTGTTGCGGAACTTTCGCCACGCGTCGACATACATACGGCGCAGGTCCGCGCGACTTTGCTGATGAAAAACCGGCATGGGCTAGCGGCGTCTTCGCTGCGATTCGGCTCTGGTCTTGTGGTCGTATTCGCACAGGTCCGCAATCACGCATTCGGGACAACGCGGTTTGCGGGCAACACACACGTAACGCCCATGCAGAATCAGCCAGTGATGCACGTGTCGGCGATACTCGTCTGGCACCACTTCGAGCAGGCGCATCTCGACCTCGAGTGGTGTCCGGCCCGGCGCGATGCCAGTCCGGTTGGCGACGCGAAAGATGTGCGTATCGACTGCGATCGTGGACTCGCCGAAGGCGACGTTGAGGACCACGTTTGCGGTCTTGCGTCCGACGCCGGGCAGGGACTGCAGCGCTTCGCGGTTCGCGGGTACCTCGCCTGCGAAGCGCTCGACCAGGAGCCGGCAGGTTTCGATGATGTTGCGCGCCTTGGTGTTAAAAAGGCCGATCGACTTGATATGGCTTGAAAGTCCTGCCACCCCCAGCGCCAGCATTGCTTGCGGATCAGGGGCGATGCGAAATAGCTCGGCAGTAGCGCGATTCACGCTCTTATCCGTTGCCTGGGCTGACAGCATGACTGCAACCAGCAGCTGAAACGGGCTCGAGTATTCGAGCTCAGTGCGAGGTTCAGGGTTGGCGGCCTTGAGCCGGGCAAAGATCGCAGCACGGCGCCGTGGTGTCACGGCGCTGCGCCGGGCTTACGCCAGGCGCCCGCTCGGCGCTTCCTGGCGGCGATCATCTCCTGACGCTCCTCGGCGTCCCGCCGCCGACGCTCGCGGCCGGCCTCGTACCGCTCGCGGAAGATGCGCCCTTGCCGCTGCAACTCCTCGAGGGTCAGCGGCGCTTGCACTGGCTCGCCGCGTGCATCGAGGGCCGGTCGCAGCTCGATGCAATCTACCGGGCAGGGCGGCAGGCACAGGTCGCAACCGGTGCACAACTGCGCGACGACCGTATGCATGAAGCGCTGGGCGCCGACGATGGCATCGACCGGGCAGGCGGGCAGGCACTTTGCGCAGCCGATGCAGCGCGCCTCATCGATGAAAGCAACAGTGGGAGCACGCGCGAGCCCGTTCACGGGATTCAGCGGCTTCTCGATCCGCCCCAGCAGACGCGCCAACTCGCGGATGGTGATCTCGCCACCGGGCGGGCACTGATTGATGTCGGCACTACCCGCGGCAATCGCTTCGGCGTAGGGCCGGCACGCCGGGTAACCGCAGCGCGTGCACTGCGTTTGAGGAAGCACGGCGTCGATCTGCTCGACGAGATCGTTCACGGCTCACTTGACCTTCATGCCGGGCTGCGCGCCCTCGTCAGGGGACAGCAGAAAGATGCCCGAGCCGTCACCTGCCGCGAGCACCATGCCCTCCGAGGTACCGAAGCGCATCTTGCGCGGCGCGAGGTTCGCAACCACGACGACCTGTCGACCCGCGAGGGTCTCGGCTGGGTATGCGGATTTGATTCCGGCGAATACGGTGCGCGTTCCAGTGCCGATATCGAGCGTGAGCTTGAGAAGCTTGTCGGCGCCTTCGATGGGCTCCGCGGCGACGATGCGTGCGACACGCAAGTCGATCCTGTTGAACTCATCGATGGAAATCACGCCGTTCACCGCTGGCCGTCGTCGCCACCGGACCCGGCGTTGGCGGGAGATGCTGCTCCCTCGGCAGGAGAAGCGAACAAGGCGTCCATCTGCTTTGGGATCCACGCGTTGCATGAGGTGCTCGTAGGGTTCGATCTTGAGAGGAGGCGGTTCATGCAGCTGCGTCCAGCGCAGCGGCAGCGGCAATCCCAGCATCCTGGCCGCTCGCTCGGCGGTCTCTGGAAGGATGGGAGCCAGGAGCAGGGTGAGCCTGCGGAATGCGTCGATGCAATCCGAGCACACTTCCCACAGCCGGCGTTCCTGCTGAGGGTCCTTGGCCAGCAACCAGGGCTTTTCCTGATCGATAGCCTCGTTCATGCGGTCGGCGAGCTCCATCACGCGTCGTACCACCTTGCCAAATTCACGCGCTTCGTATTCTTCCAGTATGCGCTCGCCGGCAGCGAGTGCCTGCCTGGACCACTTCGCGGTAGCGACCGCGCGGTTCTCGTCGCTCGGCAGAAGCTTGCCGCCAAAGCGCTTGGTAATGAATCCGGCCGCGCGGCTCGCAATGTTGACGTACTTGCCGATCAGGTCGGCATTGACGCGCGCGACGAAATCATCGGGGTTGAAATCGAGGTCTTCGACATTGGCATTGAGCTTGGCCGCGATGTAGTAGCGCAGCCACTCCGGATTCATGCCGAGCTCGAGGTAACGCAGCGGGCTCAGACCGGTGCCGCGCGACTTGGACATCTTCTCACCCGAGACGGTGATGAAACCGTGCACGTAGACATGATCCGGGACCTTGTAGGGCGAGCCGGCGAACTTGAGCATCGCGGGCCAGAACAAGGTGTGGAAGTAGATGATGTCCTTGCCGATGAAATGGATCTGCTCGGTGTCGCTCGCGGCAAGGAATTCCGTGAAGGAGCGACGCTCTCCGCGTGCCGCCGCCTTACCCGAGTCGAAGTATTGCTTGAGCGAGGCGAGATACCCGATGGGCGCATCCAGCCACACATAGAAGTACTTGCCAGGAAGATCCGGGATCGGAATGCCGAAGTACGGCTCATCGCGCGAGATGTCCCAATCGCCAAGAGCCCTCTCCCCGCGGCCGTCGAGCCATTCGCGCGCCTTGTTGGCAACCTGGGCCTGCAATCGGTCTGGTGCGCCGATCCACTCATTCAGGAACTGCACGCACTTCGGATCGGAGAGCCTGAAGAACAGATGATCGGAAGTCCTCAGGACCGGCTTGGCCCCCGAAAGGGTGGAATAGGGCTCGATCAGGTCCGTCGGCGCATACACGGTGCTGCACACCTCGCATGCATCGCCATATTGATCCTTGGAATGACAGTTCGGGCATTCGCCCTTGATGTACCGATCGGGCAGGAACATGCCCTTGAGCGGGTCGAAGAACTGTTCGACGGCCTTGCTGTAGATGAGCCCGGCGGCCTTCAGCTTGCGGTAGATATCCTGCGAGAGCGCGGTGTTCTCGGGTGAGTCGGTCGAATGCCAGTTGTCGAAGCTGAGATGAAATCCCTTGAGGTACTGCGGGCGCTCCGCCGCGACGCGCGCGACGAGCTGTTGCGGCGAGATTCCTTCTGCTTCCGCCTTGAGCATGATCGGTGCGCCGTGAGCATCGTCGGCGCAGACGAAATGCACGTCATTGCCCTGCATCCGCTGGAACCGCACCCAGATATCGACCTGGATGTATTCCATGATGTGGCCGATATGAAAAGACCCGTTGGCGTACGGAAGCGCGGAGGTGACGAACAGCTTGCGATGGCGATCGGGCATGGAGCGGCGACGGTGAGCGGACAGGCCGGGATTATGCCACGCAGGATGCAGCGTCAGGCCGCGGGCGCGCGGGTCAAGAACGGTTCAGCCGTGGTTTCCTTGTCCGAGCTGCTGAGCTGCGTCTCAGCCGATTTCCTTGACCGCCTCGAACTTCGACTTGTTGATACCTTTCTTGTAGGCCTCGCGACCGCTGATCACGCGTTCCTCGAGGAGCGCCTGGATGGCGGTGTCCATGGTGCGCATGCCGTGCGCGCCGCCGCTCTGCATGGTGTTCTCGAGCTGGTCGAGCTTGCCCTGTCGGATCAGGTTGGATACCGCAGGCGTATTCACCAGTATCTCGAGGGCTGCGACGCGACCTTGCTTGTCGGCGCGCTGCAGAAGCTGCTGCGAGACCACGCCGCGCAGCGAAGTTGAGAGCATCGTCCGGACGTGGGACTGCTTGTCGGCGGGAAATGCGTTGACCATGCGATCGACTGTGGCCGCTGCGCCATTGGTATGCAGTGTTCCCATCACGAGAATGCCCATCTCCGCCGCGGTGACCGCGATCCCCATGGTCTCCAGGTCACGCAACTCGCCCACCAGCACGACGTCGGGATCTTCGCGCAAGGCCGAATGCAAGGCACTGGCGAAGCTCGGCGCGTGCACACCGATTTCACGCTGGCTGATCAGGCAATTCTTGCGATCGTGAACGAACTCGATCGGATCCTCGATGGTGAGGATGTGACCTTTGATGCGCGTGTTGATGTCGTCGATCATCGCCGCGAGAGTCGTCGACTTACCCGATCCGGTCTTGCCGGTGACCAGGATCAGGCCACTGATGACCCGGCACAGGTTGCGGACGGACTCGGGCATGTTGAGTTGATCAAGGGTCAAGGCCTGCGAGGGAATGGCCCGAAACACCGCGCCCATTCCGCTCAGGTGACGCATGACGTTGACCCGAAAGCGTGCCACGCCCTGCAGGTGATACGCGAAGTCCGTGCCGTCCTTGGCCTCGAAGCGCTCGGTGGCCTGCCGCGGCATGATTTCCAGGAGCGCTTCGCGCACGAAATCGGGCGAGAGCTTGTCCTGGCGCAGCTGGAGCAGGTCGCCATACAGACGGATCCGTGGTGGATCGCCCGCCAGGAAGTGCAGGTCCGAACCTTTTCGATTCAGCACTTCCGCCAGGTATTCGTCGATGCGCGCCACAGTGAAGGAAGGCCGAAGGGTCAGCTCGCCGCCAGGTCGAGCTTCGGCAGGATGCTGGTATCGGTCACGAAGTTCTGGAACTGGCGCTTGTCGCTTGCATAGGCGAAGGCATCGTCCGGGTCGATCTCCTTCGCCTTGATCGCGGCCAGCAGCGCCATGTCCATGAGCTGCATGCCATAGTCCTTGCCCGTCTGCAGCTGGCTCGGCACCTGGTGGGTCTGGTCGGACATGATGAGCTTGGCGATGGCCTTGGTCATGACCATGACTTCGCAGACCGCACGCCGTCCGCGTCCGTCGGCCGACTTCACCAGCACCTGGGTGATCACCGCGATCAGGCTCTGCGCGAGAAAGCTCTTGGTTTGCTCGCGCTCATCGACCGGCAAGCGCGTCGATCACGCGATCGATGGTCTTGACGGCGCTCGTGGTGTGCAGCGTCCCCAGTACCAGATGACCGGTTTCCGCCGCGGTCATCGCCATCGAAATGGTCTCTGCGTCGCGCAGCTCGCCGACCAGAATCACGTCCGGATCCTCGCGCATGGCCGCTCGCACGCCTTCGGCGAAGCTCGGCAGGTGGGTATTGAGCTCGCGCTGGATCACCTGGCTGTTCTTGCTGCGATGGACGAACTCGATCGGGTCTTCCAGGCTGATGATGTTCAGTCGCTTGGTCTGGTTCAGCAGGTCGATCATCGAAGCGAGCGTCGTGGACTTGCCCGTGCCGGTCGAACCCGTCACCAGGATCATTCCCTGATGGTAATCGCACAGCTTCTTGACGATGGGCGGCAGCGCCAGCCGATCGATACTCGGGATCTCGCTCGGAATCGAACGGAACGTCGCGCCGACGCCGGTCTCCTTGCGAAACACGTTCACGCGAAAGCGACCGCCATCTTCGGACACGTACGAGAAGTCCAGATCGTTGCCCTGCCGGAAACTCTCGTTCTGGTGCTTGGTGAGGATCTCGGTGACGTAACCCTCGAGCTCGTTGTCGCCGAGGTTGCGAAACTTGATCGGCATCAGATCGCCATTCATGCGCAGCATCGGCGGCACGCCTACCGCGAGATGCACGTCCGAACAATTCTGCGCGAGGCCCAGCTTCAGGAAGGCGTCGATGCGAGGCATTCAGTACCAGCCGCGATTGGGGACACTGGCCGCCACTCTAGTCGTTGGTGGTGGACATAATCAATCGAGAACAAGGGTTTAGCGGTGCGCGAATGCGCACTGCGTCACAGATACTTCTCCAGCGAGAGCCTCAGGTCGTCCATGCTCGCCTGGCGCTTGGTCTTGTCGACGGACATCGCCTTGATGATGATCTCGCTCAGCCCGGGAGGCAGCGTCGGATTGATCTCGGCGGGCGACTTGGCTCGGCCCTGCACATGCTGATACATCACCGACATGTGGTCGCCGCGGTGGTACGGCGGCACACCGGTGAACATCTCGTACATGATGACGCCGAGGCTGTAGATGTCGGCTTTCTCGTCCACCTTCTTGCCGAGGATCTGTTCCGGCGCCATGTACTTGGGCGAGCCGATCACGTAACCGGTGCGGGTCAGTTGCGTGTCGCCTTCGCGATGCGCGGCCGCGACGCCGAAGTCCACGATCTTGAGCAGCCCTTCCTCGTTGATGAGGACGTTCGCGGGCTTCAGGTCACGGTGCACGATGCCGACCTGGTGAGCGACGGCCATGCCGGTGCAGATGTCCATGGCGAAGCGCACGGCGCGCTTCAGGGAGACCGGTTTCTCGTTGACGATCTCGCCGCCGAGCGTGTGTGACGGGAAGTACTCCATCGAGATGGCGTAGTTGCCGCGCACGTACAGGAAGTCGTAGATGCGGATCACGTTGCGGTGGGTGATCTTGCGCGAGTAGCGCAACTCGTGGACGAAGCGCTTCATCATCTCCTCGTCCTGGGACACGTTGGCGTTCAGGAACTTCAGGATCAGGCGCTCGTCGACCACCGTGTCTTCCATCAGCAGCACGGTGCCGAAGGCGCCCTTGCCGATCTTTTCGATGAACTTGTAGCGGCCTTCGATGATGTCCCCGGGCTTGAGGGTCGCGATGTCGAGCTTCTGCGCCTGGGCGGTCTGCTCGGCACTCTTGACGACCTGCTCCAGCTCCTTGTTGTCCATGAGCAGGGTCTTGGCGGGTTCGGCTGCAAACTGCTCCGCCTTGCGCCCGGCGGCCACCACGCTGGTGGAATAGCGATTGTCGATTTCCTGCAGGGCGCGCGCTGCCGCCTGCTGCACCGTCGGATCGGAATCGTTCGCCTGCTGCGCTTGCAGCTGTACGCGGATGTTCTCGACACGCCGCTCGTCCGCGACTTTGGCGAGCACGTTCATCGCCTCGACGCGGATCTCCTTTTCCGGGCGCGAGAGCGCCTGCAGTACGGGCTCGATCACCTTGTGATCGCCAAGCTTGGCGAGCGCCCGCAGCACGACGGGTACGCTCCGGGGCTGGCCACCCTGGAGCATCTCGGTCAGTCGCGGCACGGCTCGCTTGCTGCCGATCTCCGCCAACGCATCGATGGCGCGCTCGCTCACCCACCAGTCCGGATCCTTCGTGGCCTCGATCAGGTGGCTGACGGCACGCTCGTCCTTGGTCTGGTTGAGGATCTCGATGGCCGCACGGCGGATGTCCTCGTCCTCGTCCCGAATCAGGGCGAGCACCGCATCCACGACCTTGGGACCGCCGATCTTGCCCAAGGCGTCCGCCGCGCGGCTGCGTACCCACCAGTCATCGTCCTTGATCGCCTCGAGCAGGTGCTTGACTGACTTGGGCGTGCCGATCTCGTTGAGAACCTCGACCGCGGCGCGCCGCGCATATTCGTTCTCGTCTTTTAGTACATCGACGAGGTAGCGGGTCGTTTCCGGGTTGTTCGCCTTGATGACGACATCGACCGCCTTGTTCTGTACTTCAATTTCCGGATCGCGCAGCAGCTGGCACACCTGCTGGATGTCGATCGGACCATCGAGGCGTGTCAGGGCTATCAGGGCCGCCTGGCGAATCAGCTTGTTGGGATCCTTGAGTTGATTCTGAATCGCGCGCGAAACCGCAGGCTGATTGAAGCGCGCAAGGATATTGATGAGATGCATTCTCGCGACGGGGTCCTTGCCATCGACACGCGCGAGCAGGTCCGGAACTGCACTCTCATCCGCGATCTCGGCCACGATGCGAAACAGCGCCGCTTTTTCATTCGGCTCCTGCACGTAGGCGGCGGCCAGGAGCTCACGCACGCTGAAGCGTGCTTTCTGCGCGGTGATGACGTCGAGGATCGCGGGCTTGGACATGCCTTCCTGGCCGAGCAGCTCCAGCAGGACCGACGGCGGATAGTTCTTGCTACCTGAAAGCGCCCAGGCAATGCCGGCAACGGCGCGCGGATTGGACTCGCTCAGGCCCTTGGCAAGGAGTGGGATGGTCTTCGCGTCGACGAGCGCGGTCAGTACTTCGACGTAAGCGAGCGTCTCCTGCTTGTCCGAGGTCGACAGCGCCTCGATGATCGGCTCAACCGCCGCAGTTCCCATGCCCGCGAGCTTGCTGAGCGCTTTTCGAGCGTTGACGCTCGTAGGATCGCCGCTCGCCTTGATATCGGCGATCAGGCGCTCGGCCTTCATCGTACTGAGGAAACTCATGCAATACCGGGGCTTGGTGCAGGCGGCTCATTATGCCACAAGGCTTTCACACGCCATTGACGACTCCCGCTACAATTCGCGTCCCTTTCCAGCCCGATGGGCCTGCAGCCACGTACTCGATGACGGACGACCGAGATTCGGCACTTAAGCAGTGCGTTGAAGCCTACGTTGATCCCTGGCTCGGGCTGACGCTGGGCGCGGCTCGGGCGGTGCACGGCGTGCGGGTAGAAGGCAATCGCGCCACCGTGCAAATCCGCCTCGGATTTCCGGCTGCTGACTATGCCGATGAATTGCGCACGGCTCTGCTGCAGCATGCGTCGACGCTCGGCTGGCTCGAGCGTCTCGAGGTTGCGGTCAGCAGCGAGATCGCGGTTCACGCCGTGCAACGCAATCTCCAGCCCCTGAAGTCCATCAAGAACATCGTCGCGGTCGCTTCGGGCAAGGGCGGGGTGGGCAAGTCGACGGTAGCGGCAAATCTTGCGGTTGCATGGGCGCTGCAGGGCGCCCGGGTCGGAGTTCTGGATGCCGACATCTACGGCCCGAGTCAACCGCGCCTGTTCGGCCTCACCGGCCAGCGGCCGGTGACGCGCGATGGCAAGTCCCTGCAGCCGCTCGCCGCGCACGGTGTGGAGGTGATGTCGATCGGCTTTCTGATCGATGAAGAACAGCCCATGGTATGGCGCGGCCCGATGGTGACACAGGCTCTCACGCAGCTTCTCGGCGATACGCAATGGAGTGCTCTCGATTACCTCGTAGTCGACATGCCCCCCGGGACCGGCGATACGCAGTTGACGCTGTCGCAGCGGGTGCCCGTGAGCGGCGCGGTCATCGTTACCACACCTCAGGACATCGCGCTCATCGATGCGCGCAAGGGCCTCAGGATGTTCGAGAAGGTCGCGGTGCCGGTCCTCGGCGTCGTGGAGAACATGAGCACTCATATCTGTTCCCAGTGCGGCCACGAAGAACACGTCTTCGGTGCGGGCGGCGGCGCGAGCCTGGCAGGCCAGTATCACGTGCCAGTGCTCGGTGAACTGCCTCTCGACCTTCGGATCCGGGAGTGCTCGGATGCCGGCCAGCCGATCGTCGTGGCGGACCCAGCAGGATCGGTCGCACGCGCCTACCGCAACATGGCACGGCGTACGGCCGCGCGGCTCGCTGCCAGCGCCGCCGATCCCGGCAAGTCGTTTCCCAGAATCACCGTCGAGGACAGCTGAGACATGAGCATCAAGGCCGACAAGTGGATCCGCCGCATGGCGCGCGAACATCGGATGATCGAGCCATTCGAACCGGGCCAGGTGCGCGAGCACGAAGGTGGCAAGATCATTTCGTATGGCACCTCGAGCTACGGCTACGACGTGCGGTGCGCGAACGAGTTCAAGATATTCACCAACATCAACTCCGCGGTCGTCGATCCCAAGCACTTCGACGCCAACAGCTTCGTCGATCTACGCGCCGACGTCTGCATCATTCCGCCCAACTCGTTCGCCCTGGCACGGACGGTGGAATATTTCCGCATCCCGCGCAACGTGCTCACCATCTGCCTTGGCAAGTCGACCTATGCGCGTTGCGGGATCATCGTGAACGTCACGCCGCTCGAGCCGGAGTGGGAAGGACATGTTACGCTGGAGTTCTCCAACACCACGCCGCTGCCCGCGAAGATCTACGCCAACGAGGGCGTCGCACAGGTGTTGTTCCTGGAGTCCGACGAGGTGTGCGAGACCTCGTACCGCGATCGCGGTGGCAAGTACCAGGGCCAGAAGGGCGTCACGCTCCCGAAAGCGTAGCGCAGTCCCGGGCGGCCGTCGGGTGACAGACCGTGCCGCCAGCGCCGGATCACGCGGATCGGACTGCTCTTCAGTCGCGTTGGAGGGAGCGGATGTCCATTCGCCACTCGCGCTTGCCCTCGCGCAGCTGCTCGCCGCGCACCGGCACGTAGCCGAGTGATGGCGCATACCACATGCGAGTGACGCGCTTCGATCCGGCTCGCTGGCTGCGATAGACGACTGTGTCGAGCTCACCGAGCGCGGTCTTGAGATGCTCCGTGCCTTCGGAGGTATAGAGGTATTCCTTGATGCGGTCCTTGTCGATCAAACGCAGGCTCGACGGCGGTTCATCCTTGAGCAGTGCGTACATCAGTGCAATCTGGATCGACATGTCGTCCTGGGTGTACGGCTCGAGAGCGACATCCACCGCCTTGTCTTCGGCTACTCCCGTCGCCCGACCGCTCTCCCAGTTGAAATCGAGCGAAATATCGCGCGCCGTCTTGCTCGAGCCGTCATCGCCCCGGTAGCGGTCCGGCCTGACACCGTCCTTGGTGACGGTCAACCAGGAGGTCTGGCTGATCTCGTTGCTGAAGAAGGCGTGGAACAGCCCTGAAGCATTGGAGCGCGAGCTGTATACGTATTTCTGGTCGGACATCGTGCTCCAGCTTGAGCTCGCTCGTGCCGGCATCGAAGCTGCGCCACACGACCGAATAGGTGGCGCGAAATGGCCGAAGCTGCTGCCCGTCCGGCGTATCTGCGACGCTGGCAGACAGTGCCGCGAGCCCGACGAGCCAGAGCAGCCGCTTCACTGTGCGCGCCGCTCGAGCTCCTCGAGCATCATCGGAGCGGGGAGAGGCTTTCCGTCGAACCATGCCTGATTGTCGCGCCACTGCAAACGCCCCGAGACATACCACTCAATGACCATCGGATAGATCCTGTGTTCCTGCGCCTGAACGCGAGCTGACAGGGTTGCTTCGGAGTCTCCTGGCAACACGGGAACCTTCGCCTGCAGGACGACCGGTCCTCCGTCGAGCTCATCGGTGACGAAATGCACGCTGCAACCATGCTCACGTTGCCCGTCGGCCAGCACCCGTCGATGCGCATGCAGGCCGCGGTACGCTGGTAGCAGCGACGGATGAATATTGAGCAGTCGGCCGGCGAATTCGCGCACCAATGCCGCCCCCAGGATCCGCATGAACCCCGCGAGCACGACAAGCCTGGGCTGATATCGCGCCAAGGCCAGCGCCAGTTGCCTGTCGTACTCCGCACGGGGCTGGCCGGGCGTCGATGCCACGACTTCAGTGGGGAGCCCGAGCTCCCGCGCGCGCTGCAGACCGGCGGCGTCCGGTTGATCACTCAGGACCACTGCGACTGTGACCGGCAGGCGACCAGCGTGCGCCTCGCGCGTCAATGGCGACCATGTTCGAACCACGTCCGGAGATCAGGATTGCAATCGGAAAGAGCGCGCCCGAGCCACAGCTCATGCCTCGATGACCACGCCGCGCGATCCGCGCTCGATACTGCCGATCACGCTGGCATCCTCGCCGGAGCGTTGTAACGAGGCGAGCGCTGCATCGACATCACCGGGCGCGACGCTCAATGTCATACCGATGCCGCAATTGAAGGTTCGATACAGCTCTGTGTCCGGTACGTTGCCAGTGCGCTGCAGCCAGGAAAACACCGGGTCGGTCGGCCAGCTGCTGCGCTTGAGGATGACTTCGAGGCCGTCGGGGATTACGCGAGGAATGTTCTCCAGCAGCCCGCCCCCGGTGATGTGAGCGATGCCGTGAAGGCGCATCCTGGCGAGAAGTGCCAGCACGGCCTTGACGTAAATGCGAGTCGGTGCGAGCAGCAAATCGTAGAGCCGCTTGCCTTCGAGCAGAGTATCCGGCCCGGCGTTCGCAACCTGGATCAGCTTGCGAATGAGAGAGTAGCCATTGGAATGAGGCCCCGAGGAGCGCAGGCCGATCACGACGTCGCCCGCCTGCGTCTGGGTTCCATCGATGATGCGATCCTTCTCCACGATGCCGACGCAGAATCCCGCCAGGTCGTAGTCCTCTGCCGCGTACATCCCGGGCATTTCGGCCGTCTCACCGCCGACGAGAGCTGCGCCGGCTTGAACACAGCCTTCGACGATGCCGCGGATGACACTCTCTGCGACTGCAACGTCGAGATGGCCGGTGGCGTAGTAATCAAGGAAGTACAGCGGCTCCGCGCCCTGCACGACGACGTCGTTGGCGCACATCGCGACGAGGTCGATGCCGATCGTGTCGTGGCGGCCGGTGTCGATCGCGAGGCGCAGCTTCGTGCCGACGCCGTCGGTGCCGGAGACCAGCACGGGTTTGCGGTAGCGATCCAACGGAACCTCGACCAGCGCGCCGAACCCGCCGAGTCCACCGAGCACTTCGGGTCGCAGCGAACGCCGGATCAGGGGCTTGATGCGCTCGACGAGTTCATCGCCGGCGTCGATGTCGACGCCGGAATCGCGGTAAGTGATCGGGGCGCGATTGCTCATTGAAAAAAGGTCTGCGTGGTACCTGGACGTAACCACCGGAGCGAAGGCTGTCGGTGGAGACGCTGTGGTATTTTACACGAATGAACTTCGCGAACTTGTGGTTGCGCATCGGCGCCGCTGTGGCGTCGATCACCGCCGCAACTTGCTGTGTTGCTGCGACGGTGAGTGGCATGTACGAGGCGACGGTGCCGCTGGTCGATCGATCGGAGCACGGCCAGGCCGTGGCCTTTCAGGACGCCATGCGGGAGGTGCTGGTGCGCGCCACCGGGCAGCGCGACGCGGGCACCCAGGCGGCACTTGCCCCGCTGGTCGAGGATGCACGTCGCTACGTGCAACAGTTTCGCATCGTCGGCACCAACCAGTTTTTCGCAGGATTCGATGGCGCCAAGATCGAGCGCGCCATTATCGCCGCCGGTCAGCCGCTCTGGGGTCATCAACGTCCTGCGACGCTCGTATGGCTGGCGGTGGACGACGGACAGCAGCGCCGCATCATCGATGCGCAGTCAAGTTCGGATCTGAAGCAGGCGATTGAGCGCACCGCGCAGCTGCGCGGCCTGCCGCTTCGTTGGCCAGCGGCTGGTGGTCGAGTGGCTTTTAAAGAGGTCTGGAATGGAACTGCGGAGTCGCTGCGATCGACTGCCGGCGAATACGGTGCGGATGCGGTGCTCGTGGGCCGGGCGCGCAGTGCGAGTCCCGCCAGTGCACAGGTGCACTGGACCGTCTTGTACGGCACGCAAAGCAACGATTGGCTGGGAACCGTGGCCGAAGGCGTGCACGGCGCGGCGGACCAGTTCGCCCGGGTATTTTCCGCGGGCAACGACGCTGTTGCGACGGACGTCAGTATCACCGTCAACGGCGTTGCCGACCTGGCCGCCTATGCGCGTGTGACCGACTACCTGGAGTCATTGACGCTGATCAGCGGCCTCGAGGTACAACAGGTCGCAGGTGATACGGTGGTGTATCGCGCGCGAGTGCGCGGCGACGCGCCGCGGCTCGCGCGGGCGATCGAGCTCGGGAACTCGCTTGCAACCCCAGGACTCCGCCGCCGATCCGACGCTGACCGGCGCATTGAGCTATCGCTACCGGCCGTGAGCTTGCGCCAGCTACCCAACCTGATCTGTGTCGCGCGCATGGCCCTGGTCATTCCGGTGGCCTGGCTTCTGGCACAAGGTGAATACACGCGAACCCTGTGGCTGTTTGCAATTGCTGCCGCTTCTGACGGCCTGGATGGGTTTCTCGCCAAGCGCTTTGGCTGGACGACGCGAGCTCGGCAAGGTGCTCGACCCGCTCGCAGACAAGCTGCTGCTGGTGACCGTCTTCATCGTGCTCGCCGTGATTGGCGAGTCGCCCGTCTGGTTGTCAGTGGTGGTGGTCGCGCGCGATGTGGTGATCGGCGTCGGTGCGCTCACTTTCAAATGGCTCTTCGGCCCGCTCAACGGACGGCCGACGGCGATCAGCAAGGTCAACACCGGTGTGCAGCTTCTTTATGTCCTCGCCCTGGTCGCGCATCTTGGCACCGGCTGGCCGCCCCCGTGGATCGTGATCACACTGGGCGCGGCCGTGTTCGTGACGACCATGATCAGCGGCATCGACTACGTGATCACTTACAGCCGCCGCGCGGGTGCGGTTTCGCGGGCGCGAAGCGCCTGATCTGCCGATGGAGCAACTCCCCCTAGGCGTGCGCTGGCGGGACCAGTCGGTGTTCGAGAGTTTCTTCACCGGGCCGAACCCGCTCGTGGTCCAGGAGCTGCGCGGCTTGTACGGCCGCAAGGTGGCTCAGCCCACTGCGCTGTGGATCTGGGGCGCGGAGGCGAGCGGCAAGAGTCACCTCTTGCAGGCGGTGTGCGCCGAGACGGGTGCAGCGGGCGGGCGTGCCGCATACCTTCCGCTGGGAGATGAGTCCCTCAGCGCTCCCGCCGCACTTCAGGGCTGCGAACACCTGGACGTCGTGTGCATCGACGACCTGCAGCTCGCGCCGGGCAATGCCGGATGGGAGCGGGCGATCTTCAACCTGTACCTGGGCCTCAACGAGCATCAGCGCCATCTGGTGCTCGCTGCAACGAGCCCCCCGGCAGCGCTCAACTGGGGGCTTGCGGATCTGCGCTCGAGGCTATCCGCGGCCCTCATCCTGCATCTGAAACCGTTGAGCGAGGCCGAGCACGTAGCGGCCCTGCGGCTGCGAGCGGCAATTCGCGGGCTCGAGATACCCGAGGAAACGGCGGGATTCCTGCTGCGTCGCTACCCCCGTGACCTGGGATCGCTGTGCGCGCTGCTCGATACGCTCGACAGCGCGGCGCTGGCGGCGCAGCGGCGACTCACCGTGCCCTTCATCAAGCAAGTTATCGAACAGGAACGCGAGGACTAGCCCAGTCCGGACCGCCATTCGGTGAGGACTGTGCACCGTCGGTCTGGGCCACGCCAGGCGCGTAACTAGTCACGCGTTACTCGAAGGTACGCAACGAGAGCGACGAGCCAGGCGAATGCGAGCAGGAGGAGAGCCGCCGGGATCAAGCGATTCGCCGGATCGGCGATGAGCTCGGTAACTCCGAGCGCCATGTAGGGAATCGTCAGCAGGCTGCACCACGCGAACGTGCGGCGCCGGCCGAGGATCAAGCCGGGGAGGGGACTCAAGAGAGGCGCGAGGGACAAGATCAGCAACCATGAGCGCAGGTTCGCGGCACGCAGCTGCCAGGCGACCAGCAGGGCGGCAATCACGGCCATCAGGCCGAATATCAAATTGCGCAGCGCGCTCGCGGCGCTCTTCGGGTCGACAGCACCCACACTCATGCAGCGGTTGCAGCCTCGCCCGACGCCAGACGTACCGCAAGCTCGGCGACACGGCGGCCGAGGACTCGCGCCAGCTGCTGCTCGTCCTCCGAGAGGGTTGCGGCGGACATGCCTGCCACGTGGCTTGCCCCGTAGGGGCTGCCCCCAGCGCGCGTGCTCGAGAGCGCGGGTTCGGTGTACGGAATTCCGACCAGGTACATCCCGTGGTGCAGGAGCGGCAGCATCATCGACAGTAATGTCGTCTCCTGGCCTCCGTGCATCGTCTGGGTCGAAGTGAATACGCCAGCCGGCTTGCCGGCGAGGCCACCGCTCAACCAGAGGGGGCTGGTCCCGTCGAAGAAATACTTCAGGGGCGCCGCCATATTGCCGAAACGGGTGGGGCTGCCCACGATCAGGCCCGCGCATTCCGTCAAATCAGCGTGCGTGGCGTATGGTGGTCCCCGTTCAGGAATCTGCGGGACACTCTGTTCGCTCGCCGCGGAGACTGGAGGAACCGTGCGCAAGCGTGCTTGGGCACCGCCCATTTCAACGCCGCGACACACCTGCCGAGCCAGCTCCGCGGTCGTGCCCTTGCGCGAATAATACAAGACGAGAATTTCCACCACGTTGAAGCTCCCGGGCGTATTGCAACAGACGGCCCCTAGTTTGCGCTCAAGATCGCGCCGCTTGGCGTCGCGGGCTTGCAACCTTGACGCCCCTGCACCTGCTTGTTAGCGTGCGGGCCACTTCGATTATTGCATTCATATAACGAGAAGATGCGCAACTTCCCCAGAGCAGGTCTGCGGATTGCAGGCGTGGCAGCGGTTCTGATGGCTCTGTCAGCGTGCGCGGGCGCTCCCGTTCAAGAAATGAGCGACGCGCGGCAAGCCATTGCTGCAGCACGCGCCGCCGGTGCCGCCGAGCGCGCTGGAGTCGAGCTGGATGTGGCGACCGACCTGCTGTCGAAGGCCGAAGCAGCACTGCAGCGCGGGGACTACGGAACGGCGCGCAGGCAGGCGGAGGAAGCTCGCACACACGCCATCGAGGCGCAGAAGCTCGCATCGACGGCCTCTGAGTCCTGACAAGCGATGTGACCCAGCGGATCTGCAAACGAGCCCTGGTCGGCGGGCGCGTGCAAGGCGTTTTCTATCGCGCCACCGCAGCACGTGAAGCAGCCACGCTGGGACTCGAGGGCTACGCGCGCAACCTTCCCGATGGGCGGGTCGAAGTGCTTGCCTGTGGCGAGGAGCAGTCGGTGGAAGAGTTTCTGCGCTGGCTCTGGGTGGGCTCGAGTGCGTCGCGGGTCGAAATGGTGGAAGTCGTGAACGTGCCCGGGGAAGTTGTGCCGCAGAGCGGGCGTTTCGTGACGCGATGAAATGCCTCAGGCTCTCCATCGCGACGTCCAGCGGGTGATCACCAGGTCTGGATAATCTCGCCGGCCGAGGCTGCCGTTGTAGCGCGCGAGCGCCTTGCGGACATCACGTCGTTCGCGATCGTAGTAAAACTTCAATATCGCGCAGCCCATGCGGATGTTCGGCTGGACCTGTACGAGCTGGTGACGCTGCATGCCGAGCTGCTCGGGCCAGAACGGCATCACCTGCATCAGTCCCTGGGCGCCGGCGGAGGAGACCGCCCAGCGATTGAAGCTGCTCTCCACATCCATGACCGCCAGCACCAGCTCGGCCGGCAATTGCGAGTGGCGGGCTTCGCAATACACATTGGTGAGAATCTCGATGCGTTCGCCAAGATCCGCCACGTACTTGCGCAGCCGCGGCTCCATCAGCTTGTACCAGACCTCTGCGTCGTACTTCTCGGTGAAGCACTGGCCCGCCGTGATCGCCTTCTGCAGTACCGCCTTGAGCTCCGGGTCCTGCTGGCGGTCGGCGAGTGCGCCGGGTGCGATCAGCACCAGACCGAGAAGTACCGCCGCCGGGCGCAGTTCAGGCACTTTGCATCCGGGTGCGCAGGAAGCCGAGGGCATCGTCGAGCGCAAACTCACTCGATGCGCTGTCGCGCCGGCCCCGATACTCGAGCCGCCCTGATTCCAGGCCGCGATCGGAGACGACGATGCGATGCGGAATGCCGAGCAACTCGGCATCGGCGAACTTGACCCCCGGGCGGGCGTCGCGATCATCCAGCAGCACCTCGATGCCGGCAGCCGTGAATTCACGATACGCGCGCTCGCTCATCTCGCGCACGCGTTCGGACTTCTGCAGATTGATGGGCACGAGGACCACGTTGAAGGGCGCGAGAGGTTCCGGCCAGATGATGCCGCGCTCGTCGTGATTCTGCTCGATGGCGGCGGCTACGATGCGCGTCACACCGATGCCGTAGCAGCCCATCAACAGGGTGACTTCGCGACCCTGCTCATCGAGAACCCGTGCATTCATGGGCTCGCTGTACTTGCGCCCGAGCTGAAAGATGTGGCCGACCTCGATACCTCGCGCGATGTCGAGGCGCCCGCGACCGCTCGGGCTCGGATCTCCCGCGACGACGTTGCGAATGTCGACTGGCTGCGGCTCGGGCAGGTCGCGCCCCCAGTTCACGCCGGTGAGATGCGCATCGGTTCGATTGGCGCCGCAGACGAAATCGCTCAGCTGCACGGCGCTGTGATCTGCGTAGACCTTGCACCTGAGTCCCACGGGTCCCACCGAGCCGGGCTCCGCGCCCGCTGCCTCCAGTACCTGATCGGCACTCGCCATGCGAAGCGGGCTCGCGATACCGGGAAGCTTCTGCGCCTTGATCGCATTGAGCTCATGGTCGCCGCGCACGACGCAAGCCACGACTTCTCCGTCGGTGCCCTCGACGAACAAGGTCTTCACGCACTGGCGGGCCGTGATCTTCAGGTGGGCGCTCACCTCCGCGATGCTCTTCGCGCCGGGCGTCGCGACCTGCGGTGAGCTTCTGCGTCGGGGCGGCACGCGGTTCAGCGGGCGGCAGCGCTGCAGCCATTTCCAGGTTGGCGGCGTAGTCATCGGCATCGGAAAACACGATCGCATCCTCGCCCGAGTCGGCGAGCACGTGGAATTCCTGCGAGGTCGTGCCGCCGATGCTGCCCGTGTCCGCCTGCACGGCGCGAAAGCGCAGTTGCAGGCGCGTGAAAATGCGCGTGTAGGCGTCGTACATCGCGCGATAGCCCTCGGCAAGGGAAGTCTCGTCGATGTGGAACGAATACGCGTCCTTCATCAGGAACTCGCGCGCACGCATTACGCCGAAGCGCGGGCGGATCTCGTCGCGGAACTTGGTCTGGATCTGGTAGAAATTGACGGGCAGCTGCCGATAGCTGCGCAGCTCACGGCGCGCGATGTCGGTGATCACTTCTTCGTGCGTCGGGCCGTAGCAGTAGGGGCGCTCATGACGATCCTGCAGACGCAGGAGCTCCGGCCCGTATTGCTCCCAGCGTCCCGATTCCTGCCACAGCTCCGCGGGCTGGATCGTCGGCATCAGCACTTCGAGCGCGCCGGCGCGGTCCATTTCCTCCCGGATCACGCGTTCGACCTTGCGCAACACACGCAGGCCCATGGGCAACCAGCTGTAGAGTCCCGCGGTCAGGCGACGGATGAGTCCCGCTCGCAGCATGAGCTGGTGACTCACGACTTCAGCGTCGGCAGGTACCTCCTTCAAAGTATTGATCGGCAGCTCGGACAATCGCATCGTTCATCGACCCATGCGCCGGGTGGCGCGGCTGTTGAATTCAGGCACTTATATTAGGGAAACTCTCCGCCGGTTTCATGGTGCGCGTTGCGTCGCCAATGGTGCAGATGCTAGGCGCACCGTGCAGCCAATGGTCACTTCCATTGGCAAGCGGTGCAACGACGCAGCTGCCCATTCGCGACGCAACCCGGACGGGACCGGCCTCGGCAAGCTTCTGGCGGTGTTGCGAGTCTTGTCGATATCGACATATCGACTGCGCCTCGCGCCTAGCCAGAAGCTTGCGGAGGACACGGTCGCGCCCATGAAACCGGCGGAGAGTTTCCTGGCCTGTTATTGTGCCTCCATCCCCGCCAGACCTATGATGCGCGCGCCTATGCAGAGCGAAGCGCCTCGCCCGCCGCAACGTCGCGGCATCTACCTGCTGCCCAACCTGATCACCACCGGGGCGCTGTTTGCCGGTTTCTACGCGATCGTGGCCGCGATCGACGGCAACTTCGAGCGCGCGGGCGTCGCGGTGTTCGTCGCGATGGTCTTCGACGGACTCGACGGGCGCGTGGCGCGCTGGACCAGCACCGAGAGCGCGTTCGGCAAGGAATACGACAGCCTGTCGGACATGGTGTCGTTCGGTCTTGCGCCGGCGATCGTCACTTATCAGTGGGGCGTCGCGCGGATCGCGGAGTACGGCCTCATCTGGGGCCGCGCCGGGTGGCTCGCTGCATTCTTCTTCGCCGTTGCAGCTGCCTTGCGGCTCGCGCGCTTCAACACGCGCGCCGCTGCAGACAAGCGCTTCTTCGAGGGCCTGCCCAGCCCCTCGGCGGCCGCGATCGTCGCCGCATTCGTGTGGTTCTCCAGCGAATGGCGCGAGCCGGGGCTGGTCGGTCTGATCGTCGCGTTTGTCGTCACGATGGTGGCCGGTGCCCTGATGGTGAGCCGATTCAGATACTACAGCTTCAAGGACATCAACCTGGGCGGGCACATACCGTTTCGCTATTTCGTCCTGGTGCCGCTCGCGTTCGTGCTGATCGCGGTCAAGCCGCCGGTGATGCTGTTCGTGCTGTTCAGCACCTACGCGCTCTCCGGCCCAGCCTGGTGGCTCGTGCAGCGCATGCGTCGCCAGCCGACGGGCATTGCGGCTGGGGCCGAGTCACAACCCCAGCTGTTCGAGAATCACGATGAGTCGTGAGCACTTGTCATACCTGAAGGAGCTCGGCATCGATTGGTATGTGCCGCGTGAGGCACGCGACGCACAGCAAAGGCCGCGCGCCGCGGACGGCGCAGTCGAAGTGCCGCTCATGGATTGGGACACGCTGCAGCGGGCGGTTTCCGGCTGCACGCTCTGTGGCCTGCAGAAGACGCGCACGCAGACGGTGTTCGGTGTCGGCAATCGCCAGGCGCAGTGGATGGTGATCGGCGAAGCGCCGGGCGCTGACGAGGACGCGCAGGGCGAGCCCTTCGTCGGTCGCGCGGGCCAGCTCCTCAACAACATGCTGAAAGCGATCGGGCTCGAACGTTCGCAGGTGTTCATTGCGAACATTCTCAAGTGTCGCCCGCCCAACAATCGCGAGCCGACGACCCGAAGAGGCAGCACACTGCACGCCGTATCTCGATCGACAGATCGATCTGATCAAGCCGCGGATCATTCTGGCGGTCGGCCGGATTGCGGCACAGAATCTGTTGCAGACCGACACGCCCATCGGGCGCATGCGCGGCAAGGTGTATTCGTACGGCACACGCCAGATCCCGGTGGTTGTGACGTATCACCCGGCCTACCTGCTGCGCTCGCCCGGCGAGAAGCGCAAAGCCTGGACTGACCTGCAGTTCGCACAGGAAGTCTTCAGCCGTGGCCACGGTTAGAAGCGAAGTTGTCTTACCGCAGCTCGCGATTCGTCACATGCACGATGACGACGTCGCGACCGTGGTGGCACTCGAGCGCGCCGCCTATCGTTTTCCCTGGAGCGAGGGGATCTTCCGCGATTGCCTGCGTGTCGGCTACGTGTGCCGTGTCATCGATCTCGCGGGAGTGGTGGTCGGATACGGGATCATGTCGATGGGCGCCGGGGAAGCGCACCTGCTCAACGTCTGCGTACGCGAGGACCTGCGCTGCCGCGGTCTCGGCCGGCGCATGCTCGAGTACCTGCTCGAGCGCGCGCACGGTGCCGGGATGCTGGAAGCGTTTCTCGAAGTGCGGCCATCGAATGTCGTGGCAGTCCGCCTCTATCAGGCGCTCGGCTTCGAGCAGGTCGGCATGCGGCGCGGCTACTACCAGGCGCCAGGGGGTCGTGAAGATGCAGCGGTTCTCAGGCTCGACCTCGCCTCGCGTGCTGCCAGCCTGCGCGGGAAATGATGGTTGCAGTTGCCAGGTCATTCCGGCCCGTGCTCGCCCATGAAACCTGTGCACAGATGCCCTAGAATGCGCGCCCCCTGACGCATTGGCTCCCACCCCATGGCTGATCTCGCCGAGGAAATCGCTCGCCGCCGCACTTTTGCGATCATTTCGCACCCGGACGCGGGCAAGACCACGCTGACCGAAAAGCTGCTGCTCTTCGGCGGCGCGATCCAGATGGCGGGTACCGTCAAGGGGCGCAAGGCCGCACGCCATGCGACCTCGGACTGGATGCGACTGGAACAGCAGCGCGGCATCTCCGTGACCTCGTCGGTCATGCAGTTCCCGTACAAGGGGCACATCGTCAATCTCCTCGACACGCCGGGACACGAGGATTTCTCCGAGGACACCTATCGCACGCTCACGGCAGTCGACTCTGCGCTGATGGTCATCGACTGCGCACGCGGCGTCGAAGAGCGCACCATCAAGCTCATGGAGGTCTGTCGCCTGCGCGATACGCCCATCATGACCTTCATCAACAAGCTCGACCGCGATGGGCGCGAACCGGTCGAGTTGCTGGATGAAATCGAGAAGGTGCTGAAGATCGCGTGCGCGCCAATCACCTGGCCGATCGGCATGGGCACGCGATCTCAAGGGGATCTATCACCTCATCGAGGATCGCATCTATGCCTACGAGGCAGCCGAGCGCGGACGCGCTGGCACCAATCTGACCATCGACGGCATCTCGAGCCCGGCAGCCGAAGAGTTTCTCGGCGACTCGGCACGCAGGTTTCGCGATGAGATCGAGCTGGTGCACGGCGCCACGCATCGCTTCGATCCGCAGCTCTATCTCGCCGGTAAACAGACACCGGTGTTCTTCGGCTCGGCGATCAACAATTTCGGTGTCGAGGAGTTGCTCGGCAGCTTCGTGGCCCATGCGCCCGCGCCGCGACCGCGCGAGACCAGCGAGCGCCAGGTGGGCGCCGGCGAATCTGCGCTCACGGGATTCGTCTTCAAGATCCAGGCGAACATGGACCCGGGTCACCGCGATCGCATCGCGTTCCTGCGGCTGTGCTCGGGGCGCTACGAGCGCGGCATGCGCCTGTTCCACGTGCGCCTCGACAAGGAAGTGCGCGTCGGCGATGCGCTGACCTTCATGGCGGCCGACCGCACCCAGGCACAGGATGCGTACGCGGGGGACATCATCGGCCTGCACAACCACGGCACGATCAACATCGGCGACACGTTCACCGAAGGGGAGCGTCTGAGCTTCACCGGCATACCGAACTTCGCGCCGGAGATGTTCCGGCGTGCCGTGCTGCGCGACCCGCTGCGGATGAAGGCCCTGCAAAAGGGTCTGTCGCAGTTGTGCGAGGAAGGCGCGACGCAGCTCTTCAAGCCGCTGCGCAATAACGACCTGATCCTCGGTGCGGTAGGCCAGCTGCAGTTCGAGGTCGTGGCGTTTCGCCTGAAGGACGAATACGGTGTGGAGTGCGCGTTCGAAAACGTCAACGTCTATACGGCACGCTGGATCGGTGGGACGGACCCGAAGAAGCTCGAGGAGTTCCAGGCCAAGGCATACGAGAATCTCGCGGTGGATCATTCCGGAGCGCTCGTGTATCTCGCACCGACGCGGGTCAATCTGCAGCTGACGCTGGAGCGCTGGCCCGGCATTCGCTTCCATGAAACTCGCGAGCATCATGCCATCGCCGCCTGAGAGCGCTCCCATGAGTGTCTTGCGCCGCCGCAACGTCGTTTCGTGGGCGTTGTACGACTGGGCGAATTCGTCGTTCGCAACCACGGTCATGGCGGGATTCTTCCCGATTTTCTTCAAGCAGTACTGGAGCGTCGGAACCGAAGCAACCGTCAGCACGTTTCGCCTCGGCATGGGCAACGGTGTCGCGAGCGCCCTGATCGCGCTGATGGCACCGCTCCTCGGCGCGATTGCCGACCGCGGTGGAGCGCGCGTGAAACTGCTGCTGTTCTTCACGTTGCTCGGTGTCGCCATGACAGCAGGGCTCTACTGGGTGGAGCGGGGCGACTGGCCGCTCGCGGTGGTGCTCTATGCACTTGCCGGCGTCGGGTTCTGGGGTGGCACGACGTTCTACGACTCACTGCTCCCGGATGTCGCCGAAGAGCGTGAACTCGATGTCGTTTCGAGCTACGGGTACGCGCTCGGCTATCTGGGTGGCGGCCTGCTGTTTCTCATCAACGTCGTGATGACGCTCAACCCGCAGTTGTTCGGCCTCGTCGATGCCGGGCAGGCGGTGCGCGTTTCTTTTCTGAGCGTCGCGGCCTGGTGGGCGCTGTTCACCGTGCCGTTGCTGCTCTTCGTGCGCGAACGCAAGCCCGCAACGCCGTTGCGACCGCTGGCAGCGATGCGGGCCGGCTGGATCGAGCTGTGGCAGACGGTCGGGCACTTGCGCGCTTATCGTGCGCTGACGCTTGTTTCTCGTCTCCTACTGGCTCTACATCGACGGTGTCAACACGATCATCAAGATGGCCGTCGATTACGGGCTGTCGCTCGGCTTCGACTCGAAGAGCCTGATCGTGGCGCTGCTCATCACGCAATTCGTGGCATTCCCGGCCGCGCTCGCGTTCGGGTGGATCGGAAAGCGCCGGGGGCCGCGCTTCGGCATCCTGCTGTGCATCGTCGTGTATCTCGGCGTGACGGTCTGGGGCTACTTCCTCGAGACCGTGGTGCAGTTCTACACCCTGGCGATCATCATCGGCCTGGTGCAGGGTGGCATCCAGAGCCTCAGCCGCTCGTACTTCGCGCGGCTCGTGCCGCCGCAGAAATCGGGCGAGTTCTTCGGCTTCTTCAACATGATGGGCAAGTTTGCGGCTGTCATCGGCCCGATGCTGATGGGCTGGGTGGCGCTCGCCACCGGCAGCTCACGGCTCGCGATTCTGTCGATCGCAATCCTGTTCGCCGCGGGCGCAGCGATCCTGTGGTTCGTCAGTGAGCCTCAAGCCAGCTCGCAGGATCGAGCCGGTAGTAGCTCCTGAGCTCTGCGTAAAGGTCCGCGTGCTCCGCCTGCACCTCGCGGGGCAATTCGAAGAAGGCCTCGGTTGCGACCGCGAAGAACTCGCCCGGATTTTCCGCGCCGTACGGATCCAGAACCGTGGGCTCGCCGCGTGCCTCGGCATCTCGCAGCCGGTTGAACTCCTTTTCCATGACACGCGACCAGCGCTCGTACAGTCGCGCATCGCCGAGAAACGGCGCGCCATTCACCTCGCCGGCCTCCGCATCGAGGTAGTGAGCGAATTCGTGGTAGACGACATTGAAACCCGTCACCCGGGGAGTTCGCTCCGGCGAGCACGTCGTCCCACGAGAGGATGATCCGGTGTGTATCCCACGCCTGGCCGGCCAGCGCTCGCTCGTGGTGGTGTACTACCCCGGCCTCATCGCGATGTTCCTCCGGAGCGAGAAATGCGGCCGGATAGACCAGGATGGAATAGAGATCCTCGTAGACGCGCGCGGATCGCCCCAGTACCAGCAGGCAGGCTTGTGAGGCGATGACGAGCTTCATCGGCAGCGTCACTTCCAGACCGCGACAGCCGACGAATTCCTTTTCGGCAATGAACTGCTGTATCAGCCCGTCGAGACGCGCACGCAGGGCCGACGGAATGTGAGCATAGATCGGCATGGCGCGAGCGATCTCGATGCGCCACGTTTCTGGCAAGCGGCTGCGTGCGCAGGCGCTGCCGGCGTCGGGCACGCCACAACGGGCCACCGAGGAGCACCCCGATGACACCGATAGCGATGGCGAGGACGATGACGGTCGGGGTCAAGGGCGCTGCGGCCGCCTGAAGTCAGTTCAGGCCTTCTTCAGCTTCTCGACCAGGTCGACATACGTCTGCATGGCCTTGTCGTTTGTCAGGCCTTTCCTGGTGGCCCACGCGTCGTACTTGGCGCGGCCGGTGAGATCGAGAAATCCCGGCCGACTGCCCTCACGTCGCCCTCGGTCGCCTGCTTGTACAACGCGTAGAGCTGCAGCAGTTTCTCATTGGACGGCCGGCTCTTGAGCTTCTGCACTTCCTGGGCAGCGTGGTGAAGCGCGTTTTCAGATCGGACATGAGCTTTCTCCCGACGGGCGCGAAAGTATGCCATAGGCGGAAGGCTCAACCCGGCTGTGCCACGGGGCGAAAGGCGCGCACGCGGCGCACGAATTCCTGGAGCGTGGGCTTGGTTGTATCGCCCGCATAGCGCAAGCGCACGTAGAGGCCGGCGATGGGTTCACATTCGACAGCGAGGTCAGGGCGCTCGCGAGCGATGCGCGCCAGGAAGTCGAGCGGGCCTTCGTGATTCGCGCGCTTCAGTCCGCGCCGTTCGAGTCGATGACAGAAGTGTGCATAGGCGCGCTGTACGGGATCGCGATTGTGGGAGCGCAGCTCACGCGCGAGCACCAGGCTGAGAAGCGCCAGCGCGACCAGAAGGCCGGCACCGAGCAGGCCGGCGAGCCAACGCCAGTCAGGCTCACGAATTCCCAGCCACTCGAGAAACTCCTCCTGTTTCTGCGCACTGAACTGCAGGACGTTCTCGCGCCAGAGCGTGTTGACCGCGTCCCACGCAAAACGGATGTCAGTGAGCCACGCGTTGTCGCGAATCACGCGCTCCCCGAACGGCGCGGCGCTGAGCGCCGTGCCGCGCTCGATCCTCTCGGGCGCGACCGCCGCAGTCGGATCGATGCGCACCCACCCGCGTCCTTTGAGCCACACTTCGCTCCAGGCGTGTGCGTCCGACTGGCGCACGATGTAATAGCCCCCCACACGGTTGTACTCGCCGCCCTGGTAACCGGTCACGACGCGGGCCGGAATGCCGGCCGCCCGCATCATCAGGGTGAAGGCCGACGCAAAATGCGCGCAAAAGCCCTGGCGCGTGTTGAAGAGAAAGTCGTCCACGGAATCCAGGTTCAGACGCGATGGCGTGAGCGTGTAGACGAAGTTCTGCTCGCGGAACATGCCCAGCAGTGAGTCGATGTACGCCTCGTTGCTGGTTGCAGCCGCGCGCATCTGCATCGCTAAAGCCTGCGAGCGCTGGTTGCGTCTCGGCCGGGAAATACGTGTCGCGCTGGTGAGCGTGCGGCTCAAATCCTCGGCGGCCGCGAGATAGCGCGGACGCGAGCTCATCTGGTAGGTGACGGGCTCGCTGATCCGCTGCTCTACCCCGAGCTGAAGCTGTAGTCGTAGCTCTGCGTGATCCGCTCGTTGTTCCAGCGCGTTGGCATGTCGAGAGCGAAAACCCAGCGGTTGTCGGTCGGCTCGAGCATCAGGGTGTAGTCATACTCGACGCCGGAGAACTCGAGCGTCTCGCGGGGAGCCCCGAAGAACGGCCGGCTCCAGGTGTAGCCGTCGAAGTCGTGCAGCACCGGGCCGCGCCAGTAGCGTTGTGCCGGTGGCGGCGCCGCGCCGGCGAATCGGACGCGAAAGGCTACATCGCTCGACAGGCTCAGCTCGGTGATGTCGCCCGGCGACATCTTGTCGCCCAGCCCGGTCGTTGCCTTGGTGGGCGTCGGCAGTGCCCAGAACGGTCCCGGCACCCGCGGGAACAGGATGAATAGCAGCAGCATGATGGGCAGCGCCTGCACCAGCATCCTGCCACTCAAGCCGACGATGGCGGCAGGCCGCAGCGGAGCATCGATGTGGGCAACGCGCAATAGCGTCGCCGTGATCAGCCAGACCACACCGGCCGCGATCGGCAGCAGCCACAGTTGCTGTCCGTACAGGAATGCGGCGAGCACCAGGAAGTAGGCGGTCAACAGCACCACGAGCTGATCGCGCGGACTGCGTGTTTCCAGGAGTTTCATCGTCGCCATGAGCGACAGGAGCGTCGTGCCGGCTTCGACGCCGTTCAATGTGTTGTAGCCCGCGAACACCGCGATCGCCAAGGCCACGACGACCACGATGCGCAGTGCCGATGACGGTAAGCGCGAACCGCCCAGTCCGATCACGCTGCGCCACAGGACGAGCAGCGTCACCGTGCCGAGTACCCACAGCGGCAGGTGATTCGCATGCAGTGCGATCGCGGCGACGACACTCGCCAGTGTCCAGACCAGGGGCACCTGCAACCACGGGCGTCGTTCAGCTCGCAGCATTGCGAGCCTGCATGCCGAATAGCGCCAGCGCGGTGAGACAGCGGCGCCGATGACGGGCGCCGCTCTGGGGAGCGATCCGCTCACCCGGGAGCGCCAGCCCGAAGGGATTCAGTTGCACGTCAGCGGTCACGATCCAGCGACACAGTTGCGACAGCCGGCTCTCCAGGTCACGCGCCTGCACGTGCTCGAGATCGAAGATGAGTGGGGCGCGTGTCGCACCCGCGTGATCCTTGACGAGCAGGGGAGCACCGCGCGCCAGGGCCTTCCACGCGATGTGGCGCGGCGAATCGCCAGGGCGGTAGCTGCGAAACCCCCGAAAGTCCTCATCGCCACGGTGCATCAGGCCCAGGGTGCCACGATCGTTTTCCAGGCTCGGCGGCGGGCTCTGGTTTCCCTTGGCCTGCGGATAGACGACGGCCTCGATACCCGGATGAATCCAGCTCCAGGCGCGAAACAGGCCAAGCGGGAAGCCGGTGCTCACGCAGATGCGTTCGATGCGCAGCCAGGCCGCGGGTTTCGGCGCGCAGTTCCAGCGTCGCCAGCGCAGGCGCAGCGGCGACCGACGTAGGCGAGATCGGCAACGGCGTCGAGACATTCGAAGCGCAGACCGCAGCGTGCCACCGCGCTTGGGTTTTCGCAGCCCAGCGCGAGCTTCAGTGAGCCGCCGGCAAATGCTTCGCCTGCCTGCACATTGGCGATCACCAGTCCGGCGAGATTGCGGTGGCAGTGATGCATCGCAACGAGTCCGAGGCCCACGAGCAGGAACGTCAGCACGAAGCCGAGACTGTTGTTGTAGTTCATCGAGCCGAGCAGCATCACGAAGGTCGTGATGCCGTAGGCCACGCCGAACTTGGTTGGCAGGATGTAGATGCGACGCCGGTCCAGGGAGAGCGGCGCGTGGTCAGGTCCCTGGCGACGGCGCGCCCAGCGCTGAACGCGATCGGCTACGGCGGCACGCAGGCGCGAGATCGGCATTGCGCTGGGTGGCCTAGGGAATGGGCACGCTCTCGATGATGTCGCGCCCCGTGCTTTGCGGGGCGGTGATCCCGGACTCGCCCGAGATACGCAACCGATGCCCGACGACCGCCGGCAGAATGGCCTGCACATCCTCAGGCACCACGGCGGCGCGGCCCGCCAGCAATGCCCAGCTCTGACTGGCGCGCAGCAGGCCGATGGCGGCGCGCGGCGACAAGCCCGTGATGAATTCGCCGCTGGCGCGAGTGTAGGCAACCAGGGCCTGCACGTAGTCGAGCAGCGCCGGGGCGGCATGCACCTTGCCGACACCGGTCTGCAGCGCCTTCAGGTCCTCGGCGGTCAGCGTCGCGCCCAGCGTTGCCAGCAGGGCGCGCCGATCTTGCCCCATGAGGAGCTGACGTTCGTGTGCGGAATCGGGATAGCCCAGCTCGATGCGCATCAGGAAGCGATCGAGCTGCGACTCGGGGAGCGGAAAGGTGCCCACCTGTTCGATCGGATTCTGCGTCGCAATGACGAAGAAGGGTTCCGGCAAGGGGTGACTGCGTCCGTCGACCGTCACCTGCTGTTCTTCCATTGCCTCGAGGAGCGCGCTCTGCGCTTTCGGCGTGGCGCGATTCACTTCGTCCGCGAGTACCAGCTGCGCAAAGATCGGGCCGCGCTGGAATTCGAAGCGACTGCCGGCGCGATCAAAGATCGAGACGCCGATGATGTCGGCCGGCAGGAGGTCGCTCGTGAACTGAATGCGCTGGTAGGTGAGTCCCAGCGTCTGTGCGAGAGCGTGGGCCAGGGTGGTCTTACCGACTCCGGGAATATCCTCGATGAGCAGGTGACCGCGTGCCAGCAGGCACGCCACGCAAAGACGGATCTCCGCATCCTTGCCCAGGATCACGCGATTGAGCTGATCCAGGGTGTCGCGCAGGCGTTCGCGGGGCAGTGGGCCGCCGTGAAGGACGCGATCATCGTTACGATCGGAAACTTGCAACATCAAGCGGCCACCGGGTCAGGGGTCGCAGCGAGGATAGCGCAGTCAGGGCCAGGAACCCCGACGTTCATCTCAGTTTCTCCAGCCGCTCGATCTGGGTGGCCAGTTGCGAGAGCTCCCGCTTGAGTTCTGCGGCCCGCTCCCGGGCCTTGAGCGTGACTGCGCCAGGCGCATTGCGCACGAATTCGGGATTCGCGAGTTTCCCCTCGGCCGCGGCGAGATCCTTGCGTGCACGTTCCCGTAGCTTCGCCAGCCGCGCCGTCTCCGCGGCGAGATTTTCCTTCACGCCTCGCAGCGGGACATAGATTTCGAGGTTTCCGACCCGGGCGCTCGCCGCGACATCGACATCACAACTCGAATCGAACGGCCGCAGTTCAGCATTCGCCAGTCGATCGAAGTAACTGCGGTGCGCCTGAACGATGGCCAGCTGCTCGCGCGAGGCCTCCTTGATAAAGACGTGGTCGAGGCGCCGGGAGTTGGGAATGTCATTCTCGCCACGGATGTTGCGCAGCTTCAGGATCAGCTCGCGCACGAATTCGATGTCGCGCGCGCTCGCTTCGTCCAGCGCAAAATCTGTGGCGCGCGGGAATGGTTGCAGCATGATCGTGTCGCCTGAGGTGCCCGCGAGCGGTGCGATCTGCAGCCAGATCTCTTCCGTGATGAAAGGCATCAGCGGGTGCAGGAGTCTGAGCAGCGCCTCGAGAACCTCGAGCAGCGTACGACGCGTACCACGCTGTTGCGCCTCGCTCGACTCTGGCGACTGTAGAACTGGTTTCGTGAACTCGAGATACCAGTCGCAGAATTCGTACCAGGTGAATTCATAGGCTGCGGCGGCAGCGAGATCGAAGCGATAGCCGGCGAAGGCTTCGCGCACTGTCGTGATCCCACGATGCAGGCGACCGCGGATCCACCGGTCTGCGCTGCTCAACTCGCGTACGGCATTCGCGCTGCAATCCTTGCCCTCGGTCACCATCAGCACATAGCGCGCGGCATTCCACAGCTTGTTACAGAAGTTCCGATAGCCTTCCACGCGCCCGAGATCGAAGCGAATGTCGCGCCCCGGCGAAGCCAGCGCCGCGAAGGTGAAGCGCACCGCGTCAGTGCCGAACGCCGGGATACCGGCAGGGAACTGCTTGCGCGTATTCTTTTCGATGCTCGCGCGCAGGTGCGGCTGCATGAGGCCGGTGGTGCGCTTGGCGAGGAGCGGCTCGAGGTCGATCCCGTCGATGAGATCGATGGGGTCGAGGATGTTGCCCTTGGACTTGGACATCTTTTCGCCGTGCTCGTCGCGAATCAGGCCCGTGATGTACACCTCGCGAAACGGCACATCGCCCGCGAACTTGAGCCCCATCATCATCATCCGGGCAACCCAGAAGAAGATGATGTCGAACCCGGTCACGAGCACTGAGGTCGGGTAGAAAGTCTTCAGCTCTGGGGTCTGCTCCGGCCAGCCGAGGGTGGAGAACGGCCACAGCGCGGAGGAGAACCAGGTATCGAGCACGTCCTCGTCCTGTCGCAGCGGCACATCGTGGCCGTGATGTTGCTGCGCCTGGCGGCGAGCCTGCCTCGGCATTGCGGGCCACGAAGATGTTGCCCGCAGTGTCGTACCAGGCCGGAATGCGATGGCCCCACCAGAGCTGGCGGCTGATGCACCAGTCCTGGATGTTGTGCATCCACTGAAAGTAGGTCTTGGCCCAGCTCTCCGGAACGAAGCGGGTCCGGCCGTCTTCCACGGCGCGAATCGCAGGCTCCGCGAGAGGGCCGATCTTCACGTACCACTGGTCGGTGAGCCAAGGCTCGAGCACCGCCTCGCTCCGATCACCGCGTGGCACGGGCGAGGTGTGCGGCTCGGCTTTCTCGAGCAGCCCCTGTGCTTGGAGCGTCGCGATCACGCGTTCGCGCGCTGCGAAACGATCGAGACCGCGCAACTCCGGCGGAATTGCGGCGAGGTCCGCGGCGGCATCGGCGACGATTCTCGCGTCCTGGTCGAAGATATTGAGGACCGGCAGCTGATGTCGCCGGCCGACCTCGTAGTCATTGAAGTCATGTCCGGGCGTCACCTTCAGCGCACCGGAGCCGAACGCCGCATCGACGTACTCGTCGGCGATGATCGGAATCAGCCGTCCGCGTCAGGGGCAGGCGGACGCTTGCGTCCGATCAGCGAGCGATGGCGCTCGTCTTCCGGATGCACGGCAACGGCGGTGTCGCCCAGCATGGTCTCGGGACGGGTGGTCGCCACGACCACGTGGCCGGAACCGTCGGCCAGCGGATAACGCAAATGCCACAGGTGACCGGGCTCGGGCTCGGCCAGCACTTCGAGATCCGACAACGCGGTGTGCAGCACCGGGTCCCAGTTCACGAGACGCTTGCCGCGATAGATGAGTCCTTCATCGTGCAGGCGCACGAAGACTTCCGTGACCGCGGCGCTGAGCCCGGGATCCATGGTGAAACATTCGCGGCTCCAGTCCACGGACTCGCCAAGGCGGCGCATCTGCCGCGAAATCGTTCCCCCGGACTCCTCCTTCCATTTCCACACGCGGGCGACGAACGCCTCGCGACCGAGGTCGTGGCGCGACAATCCTTCGCTGCTGAGCTGGCGTTCCACGACCATCTGTGTGGCGATGCCGGCGTGATCGGTGCCGGGTTGCCAGAGCGTCTTGTCGCCTTCCATGCGGTGCAGGCGCGTGAGCGCGTCCATGAGCGTGTGCTGGAACGCATGCCCCATGTGCAGCGTCCCGGTCACATTGGGCGGCGGGATGACGATGCAGTAGCTGGCGCCGCTCCCCTGTGGCGCGAAGTCAGCCGGATTTCTCCCAGCGCTCGTACAGGCGCGGTTCGATATCGCGGGGGGAGTAGACCTTATCCATCAATCAGTGAACGGCGCGCCTGCTCAGGACTCCGTCCCCAGGTACTCGCGCACTGCATCCTCCACGATTTCGGGCACGCGGACGCGCAGCTGGTCGCAGACGCGCTTGAGCAGGATGCTCTCCAGATCGCGGCTCGCCTCGCGCATCAGTTCCTCGGCAAGTCGCATCACGCGCGCGGAGATCTCCGTGTGCAGAACCTCGAGGAGCTGCGGATCGATCGACGGCCCTTCGAGCTCGACGATCTCCGTCAGCGTCGGGATCGTTTCCTCGCTTGCGGGTCTTTCAGACTTCATGACTGGCATTGACGTTATGAGATTCGAGACTCAACCCTCGCTCGCGATAGGCAGTGTAGCGCTGGCGCCCCGCCTTGCGGCGGGCCGGTTCGCCATCCAGCGCCTCCGCGATACGCGTGAATCGCGTGGGGTCCTCCGGCATGCGGTCCGAAACGTTGATGAGGATATCAGCGCTGGTCCCCGCCGCCGACTCCGGCGTGCCGATCAGCACGCGGGCCTGGCTCGTCTGGCCCGGCACGGCCAGTTCATGAGGCACGAAGCTGCGGTCCCGGAAAGTCCACAAGAGGTCATCGAGCTGGCGTGCTTCCTCGTCGTCGGCCGTCAGCATCAGGACACGATGCGACTGGGCGAAAGCCTTCTCCGCGAGCCGGCATGCGAGACGCCGGCGCGCGCCGGCATCCGCTTCCTCGAGTACATAGAAATCGACGCGCGTCAGAGGGACTCTCAGTCCGATTCAAGCGGCCTTGCGGGCGCGGTTGAGGAGAAAATCGACCAATAGCGGTACCGGCCGGCCGGTGCTGCCCTTCTGCGCCCCGGTGAGCCAGGCGACCCCGGCGATGTCCAGGTGCGCCCAGCGCAGGCCTTGCGCGAATTTCGACAGAAAGCACGCCGCCGTGATGGCGCCGCCCTCGCGCCCGCCGGTGTTCGCCATGTCTGCGAAATTGCTCTTGAGCTGCTCCCCATATTCCTCGACGAGCGGCATGCGCCAGGCACGATCGTCGGCGCGCTCGCCGGCGCTCGCCAGCTCTTCGTTGAGCCCTGCGTCGGCCGACATGAGTCCGGCGAAATGAGCTCCGAGCGCGACCACGCAGGCGCCGGTCAGCGTCGCGACGTCAACCACGGCCGCGGGCTTGAAGCGGCGCACGTAGGTCAACGCGTCGGCGAGGATGAGGCGCCCCTCGGCGTCAGTGTTCAGCACTTCGACGGTCTGGCCCGACATGCTGCGCACGATGTCACCGGGTTTCGTGGCCCTGCCGTTCGGCAGGTTCTCGCAGGCGGGAATGATGCCGACCAGATTGAGCGGTAAGCGCAACGCCGCCGCGCTCGCGAAGGTCCCGAGGACGCTCGCCGCGCCGCTCATATCGAACTTCATTTCGTCCATGCCAGCGGGATCCTTGAGCGAAATGCCGCCGCTGTCGAACGTGATGCCCTTACCGATGAGCGCGATCGGGGGCGCGCTGCGCCGTGCACCGCGATACTCGAGCACGATCAGCTGGGGCGGCTCATCGCTTCCGTGCGTGACGGAGAGGAACGCGCCCATACGCAGCCGCTCGATGGCACGGCGCTCGAGTACCTTGACCTTGAGTGCCCGGTATTTCTTGCCGAGCTTGCGAGCCGCGCGACCGAGATGGCGCGGCGTGCAGACATTGGCCGGCAGATTGGCAAGATCACGCGTGACCTTCATGCCGTCGGCAATGGCCGCGCCGTCATCGAGTCCCCGCTGCGCGGCCCGCGCCGCAACGGCATCCGCGACCACCAACGTGAGGCGGCCCAGAGCCGGGGGAGTGGGTTTGGCACTGGTCTTCAGATCCGGGATGCGATACAGGACGTTCGCGGCCGCTTCAGCCGCGAAACGCCCGGCGTAGTACGGATCGACGCCCGGCACCGGCTCCTCAGCGATATCACCTACAGCGTCAACGGCAAGCAGTACGTGTCCGTCTACGCGGGCGGGGCGACGTTCCTCGACGCGAAGCTCCACGGCGACAGCGTCTACGCTTTCGCAGTCAACTAGCCGGGCAGGACACGAAGAGAACGATCCGAGGGAGCGGGGCGCCGGAGTCCCGCTCCTTCGGGCACACTTCGATCACAGAAACGAAAGGGGTTACAGCTCAATGAATCGGATGCGTCTCGCGCTCATGGGCGTCGCGGCCTTGGTGACCGTGGTCGTGGCGGGCACCGCTCTCGCCGCGCACGCCGTCACGCGGCCGCCGCAGAAGGTCACGGTGGGCGCGACGGAGTACGCCTTCGCCCTGTCGAAGAAGACCGTCAGGACCGGCGTCGTCAGCTTCACGGTCATCAACAAGGGCAGCGAAGTTCACGACTTCAAGGTGAACGGAAAGATTCCCAAGTCGCGCTTCCTCGCGGTGGGCACGAGGCAGACGATCAAGATCAACTTCAAGAAGCCGGGCCGCTACCAGTACCTCTGCACGATCGGCGAGCACGCCGTCCGCGGCATGCAGGGCGTCCTGATCGTCAAGAAGTAGGAAGAGCAGGAGGAAGCATCGTGATCAGGCGGATCACAGCGCTCGGGGTCACGGCGCTTGCGGCGGGAGCTCTCGCCGCAGGCGCCGGCAGCGCGCCGGCGACGACAGAGCCCGTCCAGATCGTGGCGTTCAACATGATCCTCACCGACTCGGCGATCAGGATGCAGTACCACTCCGTCGGGTTCGAGAACGCGGTGGCCTTCCGCGTCCGGAACCGGAGCGCTCACAATCGCACCCTGACGGTTGGCTCGGCGAAGTACGTCGTGCGCGCGAAGGGTTACCGGGCGTTCGAGCTGTTCTTCGAGAGCCGAGGCGCGTATCCGGTGATCAGCAGAGGGCCGAAGGGCTCGAAGCCGCTCCGGACCGTGCTCAGGATCGTCTGAGCGAGCCGGGCTACGGTTCGCGGTCGCGCGCGGCGGACAGGAGCGACACGGTCGCGACCGTCCGCTCGCGCTCCGCGTGCTCGCGCCGGGCCTCGACCACGTCGGCGAAATGGTCGCTCGCCCATTCGAACAGCGCCATCAGCACCTCGGTGAGCGACCACCCGAGCGGCGTGAGGGAGTACTCGACGCGCACCGGCACCTCGGCAAAGATGCGTCGCTTGACGAGGCCGTCCCGCTCCATCGCGCGCAGGGTCTCGGTGAGCACCTTCTTCGAGATCGGCAGCTGACCGTGCAGGCGGTTGTACCGCCGCGCGCCGGTGGCCAGCAGGTACAGCACGTCGATCTTCCATTTCGAGGCGAGCAGCCCGAGCGCGTCGTGCGTGCCGGCGATCATCTCGCGATCGCGCACCGGCACGTCCGGACCCAGGATGCGAGAACTCCTGGCGAGTTGCTCCTCTCCATGCTGGGCGCTGACGGCAGGACCTCCTCGTCCTCGTTCTGCGACACGATGTCACAGAACGACAAGTATATGTCTACCAATCTGTAACATCAGCCGCCGAGCAAGAGACGGTGAGCCGTTGAGCGTCCTGCGACAAGGAGCACGAGAGCGCCCTCGGGGCGGCCGGGGAGATCGCCGACCGGCTGCTCCGCAACGTCGAGCAGGTGATCGTGGGGAAGACCGACGTGATCCGCCTCGCGCTGACCGCGTTCGCGGCGCGCGGTCACGTCCTGCTCGAGGACGTGCCGGGCACGGCGAAGACGATGCTCGCGCGCTCGCTCGCCGCGAGCATCGACGGAGGCGTCGCGTCGAGGATCCAGTGCACGCCCGACCTGCAGCCGACGGACGTCACCGGGCTGTCCGTGTGGGATCCGGAGTCGCGCCGTTTCGAGTTCCGGGCCGGCCCGGTGTTCGCGAACGTCCTGCTCGTGGACGAGATCAACCGCGCGCTGCCGAAGGCTCAGTCCGCGCTGCTCGAGGCGATGGCGGAGGGCCAGGTCACCGTCGACGGCGAGACCCGCGGGCTCCCGCAGCCGTTCTTCCTGATCGCGACCGAGAACACGATCGAGCAGGAGGGGACGTTCCCGCTCCCCGAGGCCCAGCTCGACCGCTTCTTCCTGCGCACGTCACTTGGCTACCCGACGCTCAGCCAGGAGGTGCAGATCCTGGACGACCAGCTCCACGGCCATCCGCTCGAGCGGATCCAGCTCAAGTACTCTTTATGTTTCCACACGTGTATTTCTTTTTCTGCCGCAAATGACGAAATACTCATATTAAAAGAATATGAAGACAATGCCACCTCATACAGCATAAATAGTATATCACATCTATTCAGCCTCAATATAAGGTACCCCTCCAGCACAAAGAAAATAGTTGATGAAGACGGTTATACCTTTGCAACCTTAAGCCATGAGCTACTTACTACCTGGAGCAGGGATATAAATGCGGGCTTGCATATTTGGCACGTTCCATCTAAGACAAAACTCACCACAATCAAACTACAAGTAGATCCTAAAAATGAGTGGTGTGTACTCAACGCCAACTATAGTACGTACAACACAGTACGAATACTATTTGCTGATAAAACCTGCATCAAGTGTGCCGAATATCATCTCCCTCCTCAACATATCATTGATGAAAGACCAAAAATCGCCTGGTATAAAAAGGCCGCATCAAAAATGGACTCCTTTATAAGATCGCTATTCTCCAAACTTCAAGGACCGAGGTGAATAGATAACTGTCTAGACATAGCACATATGCTATGTAATCTGTAAATTTTTAGCATATATGCTATATTTGTATTGGAATATATATCATTTATGAGCAATACATAGT
>CAVOLM010000055.1:0-78946 GCA_963696675.1 uncultured Gammaproteobacteria bacterium
CCAATCTGGGCGAGCTATTCGAACCGGTAACTCAGTTCCAAAAAGTAGGTGCGGCCCAGCAGCCGGTAGGTCGCCACATCCGTGTTGGCGGGCGCAATGTTGAGGTAGGGCGGGTCTTCGTCAGTCACATTGGTGATCGCCGCTCGCACGCTCACCCCCGAGCCGAATTCGAATCCCGCTTCGATGTCGTGATACAGAACCGGATCGACCCGCCGGACAAAGGGATCGAAGGCGATATCGAGATCGAAAATTCCCCAGTTACCCACAGCTTCCGAGTAGCTGCCGATGTATTCGACCGCGTAACTCGCCATCCAGGGGCCGAAGTGCCAGTCGAAGTGTCCTGAGGCACGCCAGCGCGGCCGGGCGCCTGCATCGAAGTTGCCCGCGTACGAATACACCTCACCCTCGGGAAACGGCTGCACGTCCCAGCGATCGAGATAGGTGGCAAGCACACTCGAGCTCACGTCTCCAAACCGGGTCGTTGCCGACCAACCGATCGCAAGGTCGACACCGCGGACTTCCCGACCGCCAAAGTTTTCGTAGAAGGTCGACACCTGGGAAACGCGGCCGTCCGGAAACCGGCGTATGTCATCGCAGGCGTTTCTCGTACCGTGCTCCGCGCACTCGAATAACGTTTCGAACAGGAACGTCCGACCGATGGAGTGCCTGAGTTCGACCTGGAAATAGTCGATGCTCGCAGAAAGCCCCTTGGCCCAGACCGGCGTGTAAATCACGCCGGCTCCGAAGCTGTGCCCCGTCTCGGGCTCGAGGTCGGGATTGCCGCCATCCAGCACTGGGAACGTCTCGTCGCCTTGCACATATGCACCATCCGGCACACCGTTCGCTGCACAATTCGCGCGTTGCCTGGGGGTGGGATCATTTCCGCAGGGGTCGAAATCCCATACGCCCTCGTCAATCGAATGTTCTGCATAGAGCTCAACGATGCTGGGGGCGCGAAAGACCTCGGCGTAATTCGCACGCAGCGTCAGTTCCTCCGCGAGCTGCCAGCGCAGACCCGCCTGCCAGGAGGTGTTCTCGTCGAATGAGGAGAAGTCTGACCAGCGCAGGCCGATGTTCAGGGCCATGTCTCTGGCCCAGGGCCGATCGTGCAGGAGAGGCAGCTGCACTTCGGCGAACAGTTCCCGCACGTCGTAGGCTCCACGCCGCTCGAAATCTAGTATCTCAAACGGGTTGAATTCCGGATCCTGTGCCACGCTTCCGGCTTCGCGCCGGTAGTCGGCGCCCAGCACCCACCGCACATCCCGCCCGATTCGCCCGCCCGGACCACTCAGCACGAACTCCGCGAGCCGCTGCTCGTTCGTGCCGCGTTTGATCAGAGGCCTCGACATCACGTACGCCAGCTGCTCCTCCGTGATGCTCCCCGCTCCGCCGAAGAGATTGAGCGGCACGCAGTCCGGAATGATGTGGTCCGCGGGCACGAGCCCGGTTGAGGGATCGGGCAAGCCGCACACGATGCGGCCCGAGTCATCCCGCCCGGATGGACCCGTGGCGGGGAGTAAGCGCGACCGCTCGAGCCAGCCTCTCTCGACAGTGGTCCCGTCGGACCGGGCGTCAGCGAGCGCAAGCTCCCATGTCCAGCGAGCGACGCTGCCTTCGAGCCCGATCAACGCGCGCCACAGATCGACCGCGTGTTCGCTCCTGCGGTTGCCGGCCTCGACCAGGCGGCGCACAACATTCGGCACGTCAACTCCGAAAGGGTTGTAATAGTTGTCGGCCGGATGACCCCCTGGCCAGGCTGGAGCCCAGAAATCTGTGACATAGACGACTGGTGCGGCCTGCAGCGCGGATTCCCGATGATGAGCGAATCCTTCGAGGAAGAGATTCGCGCTTTCGCCCAGCGGACGCGAGCCGAGCAGCCATAGTGCTGCGCGCTCGTTCGGCGTCTGCGAATAGTTGAATGGCGCAGTGTCAAAACCGTCGCGAGCGTTCACGTACGGTCGATAGTCGGCGGCCGTCTGGCCGGTGGCGCCTGGCACACGTGTGTAGGAACCGGGCTGGAATCCGAAGGCGTTTCCTTCCGGAACCTCGATGATCCCGTCGCGCGGGAAGTAGTTGTAACCAACCGGCTTCACCGTACCGTTGCCATCGACAATGATCAGCGGAAGCGCGGAGTAGCTGCGCCGATCCATCGTGACGCCGTCCTGGTCGACGTAGTCGAGCCCCAGGCTCCACGTTCCCCCGAGCAGGTCGAAGCCGATCGCCGCCTGCCCCGTGACGATCTCCCCATCGCCGCGTTCGGTGATCGTCTGCGATCCACTGAGCACGAGGCCATGATGGTTTGGCCGCGTGACGACGTTGACGACGCCGCCGACGGCATCCGCACCGAAGGCTGCCGAAGCGCCGCTCGCCAGCACCTCGACACGCTCGATGAAGGACATCGGCAGTGTGTTGAGATCAACCGAGGCGTCGGCACCGAGGCCGCTGCTCGGCAGACGCCGGCCGTTCAGCAACACGACCGTGGGCAGATCATGCAAGAAGACGCGGACCGATCCGTCGCCCCCGTCGCCGACGTGGTCGCGCGCGTCCCACGAGCCTGGAACATTGACGTTCGTATTGCGCGGCGACCCGGTGGTCATCGGCAGCGCTTGTAGGACGTTGCCGATCGAGCTCTGGCCGCCCCGCTCGATGTCGCGGCGGTCGAGCACAGTTACGGGAGCCACCGCATCGGTCGGATCCAGCCACAAGCGCTCGCCGTTGACGATCACTTCCTCCAGCGGATATGCCGTCGAGGGAGGTCTTGACGGACTCTCAGCCGCGAGCGCGGCCGCGCCAGGACGGACCGGCGCAGCCCGACGGCAAGGCGCAGCTCGACCCCGCAAAAATCCTGACAGTCCGGTCATTCAGAAACTCGAAGCGCAGCCCGGTACCCGCCAGCAGGCGCTGGAGCGCATCAGCAGCCGGCAGACCGCGTGGCGCGCCTTTCGAGACTTGGGTGGCCGCGATCTCGGAGACGTAGATGAGTTGCAGACCGGTCTGGGCGGCGAACTCGCTCAGCGCTTGTGCGAGCGGCTGAGCGGCGATGTCACGTGAGAGTTCTTCGGATGCCTCGGCGTGTGAGAACACGAGGAAACCCCAGGTTGCGCAGATCGCGAGCAGGTTGCGCACCGAAGTCATTACTGTTCTTCCAACGCGGCAGCTTCGCGAGCGGTCGGGGCCGGTTCATTCCTTCTGTGACTTCACGCTGAAGACCCGAATTCGCGTGTTGGTCCTTTCCACGCGAACTCCATCGAGCGTTTGCAGAAACGCCACGAACGAGTCGATGTCGTCCGCATCGAACACGCCACTGATCGGCAGGGCACGGAGGGCTGCGTCATCGATCTCGATGGGGATGGAGCCATAGCGATTGAACTCGTCCGCCACCTCTCCGAGTGGTCGTTGTTCAAAAGCGATCTTGCGTTGCTGCCAGGCCACGGTCTGCTGCACATCGACGGGAGTAGGTTGAGCCGACACACCGCCTGCGTCAATGTGCACCTGGTATCCCGCATGGACGCGAAGCGCACCCAGCGGAAATCCGGTCACGGTCGGCGGGGGCGGCTCTCCGGCGAGCACGGCGACGCTTCCCTCGACGACCGTCACAATCGTCGCATCGGGTCTACGGTAGATATCAAACCGCGTTCCCAAGGCGAGTACATGAGCATGGCCAGCTGCGACCCGAAAGCGCCGGTGGTCGTCTCGCGCGACCCTGAAGATCGCTTGACCTCGCGCAATCTCGACCGCCCGCTCGCTGCGGTTATACCGAACCGTAACTGCTGAATCGGTGTTGAGACGAAGCTCCGAGCTGTCGGGGAGCTGCACTACCCTCTGTTCGCCGTGCGCTGTCTGGTAGGTCTTCGACAGTCCCAGGAACTCACCGTCACGCAGCCACCACAGTACCGATGCGGTCAGCAGGAGCACTACGGCAGCAATCGATGTGGCAAATGACCATGTATGCCGTGCCGTTATTCGCTGCGGAGCCGGTTCCCGCACGGGCAACGGTGCCTCGAACGACACGACGCCGTCCGTGTCATCGGCACGCGCCAATTCAATCAGAGACTCGAGCGGCAGCTGCGGATCTTCCGCGGCTGCGGGCAGATCGTGTGCGACGAGCGCGACGCCCAGGTATTCCTCGACGTGAATCGGCGAGGCCTTGAGCCAGGCGACGAAGGCCGCGCGCTCGGCGTGCTCGAGCGATCCGGACTGGTTGGCAATGAACCAGGTCCCCGCCTGCTGGGCGACCGCGCTGCGAACCTGCTCTTCGCTGGGTGTCATGACATCTCCAACCGCGCCATTCGACGCCGGCAATGTGCGAGCGCCTGCGCCAGGTACTTCTTCACCATGTGCGGCGACACGTTGAGACGCTCGCCGATCTCCTGGTAGGTCAGACCGTGGCGATATTGAAGAATGACCGCGGCTCGACACTTGGGAGAAAGTTGCGCAAGCACCGTGCGCAAGCGCGCGACACGTTGCGTGACGTCGAGTTGCCCATCGAGTGTCGGTAGCTCGCCCAGCTGTTGCTGGATGTTCGCCTCATCAAGGTTCACGCCGCGGGCCTGCCAACGATCCAGCACCGCGTGTTCCTTCACGAGATTGCTCGCCACGGTGTAGAGATAGAGCTCAGGATTGCGAATCGCGTCCGTGTCGCTCACCCGCAGCATGCGCACATAGACCTCCTGCGCGAGGTCCGGTGCATCGGACTTGGTCCTGATGCGTCGATAGAAGAACGACTGCAGGGCACGGCGGTGCTCCGCAAACAATCTCTCGACGAGCCCCTTTTTCGGTTCAGCCATTCCCGGTACCGCGGTCCACGAAAACGGCCCAGGTACTAAGCGCTATAGAGTCCCTCGTGAGCCATTCGGGTACCAGAATTTGAGTCGATCGGAAAATCCGGTACCCGAACTGACTGCAACAGGCTCTTAGTCACTATCGCAAGTCACGTCGCAACGATGTCGGCGCGCAGCGCTAGAGTGTGGCCGAGGGGTCTTTGGCCACTGCCTGCCGCCTGTCAATTGAACGAGATTCCCAAGGAGGTTCCCGTGAACACAATTCCGATGAGATTACCCGAACGACAAGCGCAAGCGTCATCGCGGCTTGCTGATCTGGCTCCCGCTGGCTTTGCCTCACGCTGGGCCCGGTCGCCGCTCTGGCGCAGACCGACGAGTCCGAGAGCATCGCGGACACGCAGACCTCGGAGCAAGCGAGCACCGATGGAGGAGGCACCCGAGTGATCTGGCGGAGGATTGTTGGCATCGTCGTACCGGACAACATTGTAGGCGTCGAGCCTCCCTCTGGCGGCTGCGATAAGACTTGCGCCGTGGGTGCGCCGGCTCCCTGGATCACGACGGCCGGTCGGGCCGAAGTGAATCTTGATACCGGAAAGCTCACCTTCACGGTGCATGGCCTCGTGGTGGCGTTCGACTATGGCTGCTGCAACATCGGTACCCCGACTATTGTCACCAAAGTCAAAGGCACGCTGGTTTGCAACGACACGGAGCCGGGATTCGCCGAACTCGTGGATACCGACGCCGTGCGTCTACGCACAACGGGTGATGCGACGTTTAGCGGCCACGTCGACCTACCGGCGAGCTGTATCGATGAGCCCGAGGACATGGTGTTCGTCATCAGGATCGCCGACGTCAGCGCATTCGAGGAACTGATTGGCATGTGGAACGCGTTCGGAGCAGTCCGCGTGATTCGCCATCCCGACCGTTGAGCGAGGAGCGCAGAGCCAACCGGCACATTCACGAACAGCTAGCGACCGTACCAGCGGACTGGTCACTTTCTTTTGCCGATCGACCATGACCAGGAGCGTGATCGATCGCTGGAGGCTGTGGCAGCAGGGTTGGGCCAGAACCGTTGGTACACATGGCGCCTGATTGTAGAGGGGGCACGTACGTTATGAACAAACCGATTGAGAAACTGATTTCGTCGCTCGCGGGGGGTGTAGCGCCTGCTGTGATCGCTGCTTCCATTATGTTCGCACCCGTAGCGCTTGGCGGGCGCGGGGACCTCGACCCTGATTTCGCCGATGTCGGCCGCTTGGGGCCGATTCTCGATCTCGAAGGTCCGGCATGGTCGCTCGCGGCGCTGGACAACGATGACATTTTTCTGGCTGGAGGTGATTTCGAATACATTTGCACTACCATCTTTTGCGATTTTGACCCCATCATCGGATACGACGCGTCGAATTTCGTTAGCCGCTTCTCCGACACAGGCTCAATCGATCTGAGTTTCAACGCGGCGAGGCTCGAGCACACTCAGGTATTCGATGTCATTTCGCAGCCGGACGGCAAACTCGTCGCCGTCGGGCGCAGGGTCAGTACGACCTCGCGGACGTCGCAACTGATCGTCTTTCGGTTGCAACCCGATGGGCCGCTTGACACTACCTTCGGCAACGGCGGAATCGTCGAGCTTTCCATCGCGGATCACGGCCAGTTGCACCTGGGCACGTCGATCGGTCTGGACCCCGATGGGCGCATCGTCGTTGCCGGATCACGGGTCAATGAGTTGATCGTTTTGCGTCTGCTCGCCAATGGCGCATTCGACGACTCGTTCGGCGCATCCGGCGTCTTTGTCGGCCCAGAAAACGACTTTACGGCGGTTCCAGCGGGGATTCTTTTATTTGGTCATGGCCCCCGTGTCCTGCGAGTGGCCGACGGTGGCTATCGGGTCACAATCAGAAACGACACTGGTTGCCACGTCGTCGCTTTGACCGCAGGTGGCGCGTTGAACAATGCGTTTGGCACCGCGGGGATCGCCGACGTCGACCCCCCATGGGCCACGGCGTACTCCTGCGGCTCGATCCTGGCTCAGCCCGATGGTCGCTTGTTGGTGGCGGGAGGCGCCGGTGAGCAAGGCTTTGTCACGCGCTTGCTGACGAACGGTAGTCGGGATTCGAACTTTGGCACGAATGCCGTCGCAGACATCCTGACGGACGCGACGGCGTTGGCCCGGGGAGACGACGGTTCCATCATCGTCGCCGGTGTGGGGGCGAACGGCGCATCGATCATCCGACTGCAGGCCAATGGCGAACTCGATGAATTGTTCGGCAATGCGGGTTCTACCTTGATCGATCTTCCCTCGGAAGGCGGTACGAATCCTTTCGTTCACGACATGGCCATCCTTCCGGACGGTGGCATCCTGGCCGCAGGCGGTGACGGCTGGCGGAGAGAGCCCCCCAACCTCCTGAACATGGCAAGTCATCCCTTCGTCATCCGACTCCTGGGCAGGGACGGAGGGAATGCCCCTGGCGTACTCGGAGTCTCGGAACAAAGTGTCGTACAAACATCAGAGCGCGATCCGGCGGTCGTCGTGAATGTGCGGCGCACCGGAGGGGATTCCGGCAGCGTCAGCGTTGCCTATCAGACCGTCGCGAATTATTCGCCAACGGCCACTAGTGGCCAAGACTATGTCGAAGTTGCCGGTCGCCTGACCTGGAATGACGGCGACATGACGGAACAGGAAATCCGCGTGCCAATTCTTGACGACAATTCTCCGGAAGGGTTCGAGTTCTTCAGAGTGATACTTAGCGATGCACAAGGCGAGGCGGGTCTCGGGACTAGCTATGCGACCATCGAACTCGCGGATGACAATGATGCAGGCTTCTTGCTTCCTGAAACCGCGCTTTCCGTGAACGAGAACGGAGGCAGTGTGCAAATCGTGGTTGAGAAGATTGGTGCCTCGAATAGCGCTGCGAGCGTCGACTTTGCGACTGCCAATGGCACTGCCGTCGCGGGCTCCGACTATTCGGCCACCAGTGGCATATTGACATGGGCTGCCGGCGATTCGGAATCGAAGACTATCGAGATACCGATCACCGATAATCAAGTCGATGAAAACAGCGAAAGCTTCACCGTTTCGCTTTCGAACCCAACGGGCGGACTTGCATTGGCGCCAAATTCGACCGCTTCCGTGACGATCGCGGACGACGATGCACCCCCGCCACCACCGCCACCACCGCCACCACCGCCGCGCGGTGGCGGCGGAACGACGAGCCTCGAGCTACTGGCGTTGCTCGGATTGCTCAACGCATTTGCCATGCCCAAGAGGCGATGGCTTGCCAACGCAACCCGGGTCTTGCCGAATAGAGGTTGGTGGCCAGGGGCGGAATCGAACCACCGACACGCGGATTTTCAGTCCGCTGCTCTACCAACTGAGCTACCTGGCCATTGATGCGGGCGGGACGGCGCTGGAGGCCGGCCCGAAGAGGCGCGTATTAGACCGACGCACCCCCGCGTGAGTCAAGGCGCCGACTTCGGGCATGGGCGCTTGGCCGCAACCTCGCGCCGACGTCAGGGCGGCGTCGGCGCCGTCGTTTGGGCAGGTATTTCCGCCTTCAAGCTCGCTTGCAGCTCAATCATGGGCTGCTGACTGACGCGCAGAAAACCACGCTCGGGACGATCCAGGTCCGCAATGAGCATGATGACGCCTGAGAATGCGAGTACGAGAGCGGTCGCCGCGACGCTACGACGCGATCCGCTCAAGCCGGCCTGATAGCCGATGCTCAGCATGCCGACACCGGCAGTCAGAAACAGGAAGACCCAGATGACCGTCGGGATGCGGTTGCGGATGGCCGCCAGGCGCAAGCCATGGGTGTCGATCATTTCATTGAGAGAGGCGATGAAGAGGCCGGTCATGACATTCGGATGTTCGGTGCCCGCAGCAGCAGCTTCGCTCCAGATCATTCGCTGCAATTCCTCCAAACGCGCCAGTGCCGCCGGGAAGTGTTCGGGGTGCAGCCCGGCGTCCGTCCGGACGTCCGTGTACTCACGCAATAGCGCGCGAAGCTTCGAGGCCGGTGGATCAGGTATCAGGGAGGTACGCAGGTACGTGGTACCGATAGTGTTGGCGTCCTGGACCACCATCTGCTTGCGGGCGTCGAATCGCGAGGAGGCCATCCCGAACGTAAACGCCAGGATGAAGGCCAGCAGACCGAGCGTGGCAGCCCACCGCCGCACCGACCGGGCCTTCCGGCTCGCCCTGCTGAGGCTGCCTGCGCCTTCCGAACCAGCGTCCCAGCTCCACGGCCGCGAACGCCAGCAGCAGAGTCAACAAGAAGAGACCCGGTATTGGTATTTGATCCATTGCGCTCACGCTCGCCTCCCCGGACGGCCGCAGTCTGATCTTGGCAGATTTTGCAAGCGGTACGCCGCAAATTCCTCGTCCGCCGGCAGAACTTTTGCCGCCGAGTGAGTTCTTTTGACGTCTCCGGCGCGCGTTCTGTAGTCTTATGCGCGTCCGCCGGGCAAAACATGCCGCTAGGCTCCCTCTCCAGACAATCCAGCGCGTCCCAGACTGCGCTGGCTGAGCGCTTCTGCCAGACCCGGGCGCTCACGACCGCGTTGATCGCGCCGCTGGCGGCAGAAGATTGCGTGGTGCAAAGCATGCCGGATGCGAGCCCGGCGAAATGGCATCTCGCGCATACCACCTGGTTCTTCGAGCAGTTCGTACTGGGCCCTCATTGCACCGGCTATCGCGAGTTCGATGGCCGGTATAGCTATCTCTTCAATTCCTACTACGAGACGATCGGCGACCGGCACCGGCGCGCGGATCGCGGACTGCTGACGCGCCCGACGCTCGAGGAGATCCGCACCTATCGTGACTACGTCGACGAGGGCGTCTTGAATCTCCTCGTGCACTGCACACGCCCGGACGTCACGGCGCTCATCGATCTCGGCCTGCATCACGAGCAGCAGCACCAGGAACTGCTCCTGACCGATCTGAAGCATCTCTTGTCCTGCAATCCCCTGCGCCCCGCCTATCGGGAGCTCGAGGATTCCGAGCCTGCGGACGAGGTTGAACCACTCCTCTTTTATCAGTGTCCCGAGGGCATCTACGAGATCGGCCATTCGGGCGCCGGGTTCGCCTTCGACAACGAAACGCCGCGGCATCGGGTCTTTCTTGCGCCATTCGCCCTCGCTCATCGCCCAATCAGCAATTCCGAATACCGAGAGTTCATTCGTGATGGCGGCTACGCCAAGGCGCAGCTGTGGATGTCCGATGGCTGGGCCACGGTGCAGGCGCAGGGTTGGAAGCGGCCGATCTACTGGAACGAGGCGCTCGATGGCGAATTCACGCTCGGTGGCGAACGCGAGCTCGAATCTGCCGCGCCCGTGTGCCATGTGAGCTGGTACGAGGCCGATGCGTTCGCGCGCTGGGCCGGCGCACGACTGCCGACGGAAGCGGAATGGGAAGTCGTGGCCGCGCGCCAGCCGATCGACGGCAACTTCCTCGATGGTGACCTCCTGCATCCCACCGGCGGGCGGCGCGCGTAGTGATCTCACGCAACTGTTCGGCGATGTGTGGGAGTGGACCTCATCAGCGTACTCGCCCTACCCCGGCTTTGAACCCGCGACGGGCGCGATCGGCGAATACAACGGCAAGTTCATGGCCAACCAGTTCGTGCTGCGCGGCGGTTCCTGCGTCACCCCGGCTTCGCACATCCGTGCGACCTACCGCAACTTCTTCTACCCCACGGCGCGCTGGCAATTCGCGGGCATCCGGCTTGCGAAAGGTTCGGCATGAATCCGAACCGCGCCGCAGTCTCGTTCACCCGAGCAGCGGCGCCGGCCGGTGACCTGCTGCTGGCGGAGATCCTGGCGGGACTTTCCTCGCGCCCGAAATACCTCTATCCGAAATTCTTCTACGACGAGCGCGGCTCGCTTCTCTTCGACCGGATCTGCGAACTGCCCGAGTACTACCTGACGCGCACCGAGACTGCGATCCTCGCCGAGCGCGCGCCGCCATTCATTCGCGCATTGGGTCCCGGCCTGCGCCTGATCGAGCCGGGCAGCGGCTCGAGCGCCAAGACGCGCATCCTGCTGGATGCCATGCAGCCTCCGGCGAGCTACGTCTGCGTCGACATTTCGCGCTCCCACCTGATGACGGCGGCACGGGCGCTCGCCGAACGCTACGCCGGCATCGAGACTCTCCCGGTGTGCGCAGACTTCACTCAGCCGTTCGAGATTCCGGCCGGAACGACCGCCGCACAATCGACGTCTGGTATTCTTCCCGGGCTCGACTATCGGCAATTTCGATCGCTCCGAGGCGATCGCGCTGCTCGCGATGATGCGCGAGCTGGCAGGCGCAAACGGACGTGTTCTCGTGGGCGCGGATCTGCGCAAGTCGCCACGCATTCTGGAAGCTGCGTACAACGATGCGGCCGGCGTCACGGCTGAATTCAATCTCAACCTGCTCGCGCGCCTCAACCACGAATTCGGCGCGGACTTCGACTTAGGTGCGTTCATGCATCGCGCGCCCTGGGTGGAGAGAGGAGAGTCGCATCGAAATGCATCTCGTCAGCACCTGCCGCCAGACGGTTCACATCGGCGGTGCCGAGATCGAGTTCGAGAGCGGCGAGTCGATCTGGACCGAGAGCTGCCACAAGTACGATCGCGCCCAGTTCGCCGCACTGGCACGTGAAGCGGGGCTGGGCGTCGAGGAAGTCTGGACAGATAAAGAGGAGTGCTTCAGCGCTCAACTGCTGCAACCCATTTGAAGACTCTCACCCTGGCCCTCTCCCCGATGGCGGGGAGAGACCAAAGAAGAAAGGCGCGGCGGTGGGAAGAAAGCGAAACCACTTGAAGCGGGGAACCTGTCATGGCCAATAGCACTGCCGATATCCGCAATCTGGCACTGGTCGGTCACGCCGGTGCGGGCAAGACCCTTCTCGCCGAAGCGTTGCTGTTCGACGCGGGCGCGATTCGCGCCAAGGGGAGCCTGGCGCGCGGCACGACCGTGTGCGACTACGACCCGCAGGAAAAAAAGCTCCAGCACTCCCTCGACGCAGCGATCTGCACGTTTCGAGGCGGGTGATACGCGCATCAACCTGATCGACACGCCGGGATTTCCGGACTTCGTCGGTCGATCGCTGAGCGTTCTCGAAGCCGTCGAGACCGTCGGCGTCGTGGTCAGCGCCATCTCGGGCGTGGAAGCGGTCACCGAGCGGATGATGGCCTTCGCGAAGGAACGCGAGCTATGCCGCATCGTGATCATCAACAAGATCGACAGCCGCGAGGCGCGGGTCGAGCAAACGCTCGCCCAGGTGCGCGAGATGTTCGGACGCGAGTGCCTGCCGCTCAATCTGCCGGCCGAGGGCGGCACCAAGGTCGTCGATTGCTTCTCTCAGCCGCGTGGCGGCCCGACGGACTTCGGCTCGGCTGAAGCCGCGCACACCGAGATCATCGACCAGGTGGTCGAGCTCGATGACGATCTGATGGCGCTCTATCTCGAGCAGGGCGAGGAGCTCAACCCCGAGCAATTGCACGATCCCTTCGAGCGCGCGCTGCGCGAAGGTCACCTCGTCCCCGTCTGCTTCGTCTCGGCAGAGACTGGCGCGGGCGTTCACGAACTGCTCGACATCATGCGCCGCCTGATGCCGAACCCGGCCGAGGGCAATCCGCCTCCTTTCCTCAAAGGTGAAGGTGATGACGCCGAGCGCGTCGAGGTGAAACCGGATGCCGGCGCGGCACGTCGTGGCGCACGTGTTCAAGGTCACGGTCGATCCCTTCGTTGGCAAGCTGGGCCTGTTCCGGATTCACCAGGGCACCGTGCGCAACGGCAGCCAGTTGTTCGTCGGCGACGCGCGCAAGCCCTTCAAGGTCGCGCACCTGTTCCGGCTGCTGGGCAAGGAGCACACCGAGATCACGGCCGGCATTCCGGGCGACATCTGCGCCGTCGCGAAGGTCGACGAGCTGCACTTCGACGCGGTGCTGCACGACTCACACGATGAGGATCAGTTTCACCTCAAGTCGATCGAGTTCCCGCCGCCGATGCTCGGCGTCGCCATCGAACCGGAACGGCGTGGCGAGGAACAGCGCCTCTCTGACTGCCTGCACAAGCTGGTGGCAGAGGATCCGTGCGTGCGCGTCGAGCACCATGCGAGCGTGAACGAGACCGTGCTCTACGGCATGGGTGAGTTGCACCTGCGGATGATGCTCGAGCGCATGGCCGAGCGTTACGGCGTGCATGTCAAGACGCATCCACCGAGCATCCCGTATCGCGAGACCGTCACGCGTCGCGCTGAAGGGCATTGTCGCCACAAGAAGCAGACCGGCGGCGCGGGCCAGTTCGGCGAGGTGTACCTCAAGGTCGAAGCGCTGCAGCGCGGTGCGGGTTTCGAGTTCGTCGACGAGGTGGTCGGCGGCGCCATCCCCCATCAGTTCATTCCGGCAGTAGAAAAAGGAGTCCGCCAGGTGCTGGGCGAAGGGGCGATCGCCGGCTATCCGCTGCAGGACGTGCGCGTCATCGTGTACGACGGCAAGTACCATCCGGTCGACTCGAAGGAAGTCGCGTTCGTCTCCGCGGGGCGCAAGGCGTTTCTCGATGCGATCGCACAGGCGGGCCCGATCGTGCTCGAGCCGATCGTGCGCGTCGACATCACGGCGCCTTCCGGGTCGATGGGCGACATCACCGGCGATCTCGCCACCAAGCGCGGCCGCATCAACGGCAACAACGCGCTACCGGGCAATCGCGTGACCATCGGGGCACTCGTGCCGCTCGCGGAGCTCAACGAGTATCAGTCGCGTCTCAAGTCACTGACGGGCGGCGAAGGCACTTACACGATGGAATTGAGTCACTACGATCCGGTGCCGCCGAGAAAACAGCAGGAACTCATCACTGCGTTCAAGCCGAGAGCGGAGCAGGAGTAGCGCTGGAGTACAGCCTTTTGCGGGGGACCTGACTGCCACAGGAGAGGGGCTCGTGATCACAAGACGTCAGGCTATCAGTGGCGGGAGCAGCGCGCTGGTCCTCGGCATCGCTGCGAGGGCGGGCGAACCGGGGACCAGACCCGAGACCGCACCGGACACGCTGTTTGCACTCTCCGGCAAGAAACCTCTGATCAGGCGGACCTTCCGTCCACCGAATCTCGAGACGCCGCTCGCCGACCTGCGCCAGCCGTACACGGCCAACGATGCCTTCTTCGTGCGCTACCACCTATCGCTGATTCCAGAGGTCGACGCCAAAACCTGGCGGTTGCGTGTCAGCGGTCGGAGTGCGCAACGCACACTCGAGCTTTCGCTCGATGACCTGAAGCACCGCTTCGAGCACGCGAGCATTACCGCCATCAATCAGTGTTCGGGCAATCGCAGAGGGCTCTTTACGCCGCGCGCCGCTGGAGTGCAGTGGACTTACGGCGCCATGGGTAATGCGAAGTGGAGTGGCGTCCGCCTGCGTGACGTATTGAATCGTGTCGGCGTGAACGCTGATGCGCTGGAAGTCGTATTCGATGGCGCCGATCGTGGATTGCTGCCCTCGACGCCTGATTTTGTGAAGAGTATTCCGATCGAGCGCGCGCTCGATGAGAACACGCTGATCGCATTCGAGATGAACGGCCGGCCGCTGCCGCATTGGAACGGAGCACCGGCACGACTTGTTTTACCGGGCTGGACGGCGACGTATTGGATCAAGCACCTGACCGAGATTCGCATCGAGCCGGTAGCCTTTGACGGGTTCTGGATGAAGAGTGGCTACAGAATCCCAACGGGCGCCTTTCCGGGCGCGCGCTTTGCCAGTCAAGAGACAGCCGAGACAACACCGATCACCGAGATACTCGTCAACTCACTCGTGACCAGCCATGCGAGTGGCGACCAGATCGCACGCGGGCGACCTGCGCAACTCGCGGGTTGGGCCTGGGACAGCGGCAGTGGCATCAGCACGGTGGACGTGTCGCTGGATGCAGGCCAAACCTGGCGGCCTGCAAAGCTCGGTGAGGACCTGGGTCGCTTTGCCTGGCGAGGGTTCAGTCTCGGCCTGGACACATCGAAGAGCGGACGAATCCAGGTTGCAGTCCGCGCCACGAGCCGCGCGGGCGCAAGTCAGCCTGTGAAATTGACCCCGAATCCCTCCGGCTATCACCACAACATCGTGCAGTCCCTGGAGCTGGAGGTTGTATGAGGTGCAAGTCGCGTCAGTTCATCGTCGTGCTGGCAGGACTATCCGCAGCCTCTGCGCTGGCCGGAGAAGAGACTGTCCACCTCACCGATGCTCCTGCGCATGACATGGTGGCCTCGCGTTGCGTGACGTGTCACAGCCTCGATTACATTACGATGAACGCACCGGTCCTGGACCGCGCTGGATGGGAGAAGACGATCCGGAAGATGATTGATCGGTTCGGCGCTCCGATCAGTGATGAAGAGACGCGACAGATACTCGACTATCTCGCCAGTAATTATTGACTGGCGTCCTCCCGAGCGCCGTCTTGCTCCCCGGTTCCTTGCCTGAACCGGGAGATCATTCTCGCGGCACAAACTCCTGGGGCTTATCGGAGCCGGCACCGAAGAAGAACTTTTCCATCTCGCCCTCGAGGAACTTGCGCGCCTTCGGGTCGATAGGCGTCAGGCGGTACTCATTGAGCAGAGTCGTCTGATGCTGAACCCAGCGAGCCCAGGCTTCCTTCGAGACGTTCTCGTAGATGCGCTTGCCGAGCTCGCCCGGATAGGGCAGCCGATCGAGCCCCGGGGCTTCGCGGCCGAGCAGCACGCATTTGACCAGCCGGCTCATGCGAGCCCCGTGGAAAACACGGAATCGATCAGCGACTTCACCGGTGTTGGCACTCCGAGCGCCTGAGGCGCGGCGGCGTTATACCAGACGTATCGCTCCGGCTCCATCACGCGATGGTCGCCCTGGCACTCGAGGCGGATGGGATCGATCTGCAGATCGAAATGAGTGAATGCATGATGAAGCGGCGCGAGCGTTTCGCGTGATCCGGCATTCGATGCAGTTCGCGCGTACTCCACTCGATCGGCGGCATCCGCCGAGGGAAACTCCGGCAATCCCCACAAGCCGCCCCAGATGCCCTGCGGCGGACGACGCTCGAGCAGCACGAACTGGCCGGCGCGAATCGCGATGAGCATGTACGTGCGACGCGACGGCCGCGCTTTCCGAGGACGCGGCGTCGGCAGTGATTCCTGCCGGCCGGTTGCGCGCGCCACGCAGCTCCTCGCCAGCGGACATGCCGAGGCACAGCGGCCGGCGTCGCACGCACACCGTCGCGCCGAGATCCATGATCGCTTGCGTGTACTCGGCCACGCGTGCTCGCCGGCGTGCACTCCTCCGCGTGTGCCCAGAGTCGCGCATTCACGGCCGGCTCGCCAGGAAAGCCCTCGACGCCGAAGTGACGCGCGAGCACGCGTTTCACGTTGCCATCGAGAATCGCGTGACGTTCGCCGCGTGACAGCGCAACGATGGCGGCCGCGGTCGAGCGGCCGATGCCGGGCAGTTCTTCGATGTCCTGTACGCACGTGCCGGAAAGACCCCGCCATAGTTTTCGACGATCGCACTGCGCCGCACGATGCAGATTTCGCGCACGCGCGTAGTAGCCGAGCCCTGACCAGAGATGCAGCACCTCATCGATGGGCGCCGCAGCGAGTGCAGCCACATCCGGAAAACGGTTCATGAACGCTTCGTAGTACGGGACGACCGTGCTCACCTGCGTCTGCTGCAGCATGACCTCCGAGACCCAGACGCGATACGGCGTCGGGTCCCGCTGCCAGGGCAGATGCCGGCGGCCGTGCACGTCGAACCAGGCGAGCAGCGCTTCCGAGAATGAGCTTTCGGTCATGAAAGACTCACGGCGACGCCACCGTGCTGGTGCGCTCCTGCGCCGCCTTTTCGACGTTGGTAAAGAGCTCGAGTCGTTCCGGCGCGCAGCGTACTGATCATCAGCCGCGGACCGAACAGCGGTGGGATCCAGAACTTGGGCATGATCTCCAGGCGATACATGACTTCGGTGCCATGCTCGGTGGCCTGCCATTGGGATCGCGTGACACCGAAACGAACATCGCTCTGATCGAGGATCGCGGTCGCGAGCAACTGATCCGGCAGCTCCTGGATTTCCTCCACGCGCTGCATCGTCCGGCACATCAACGTGCCGAGACAACCGCGCATGCGCGTATAGAGTCGCACCGAGTGATCGCCATCTCGGCCGAGCACGCGACTCTCCTGGATGCGCGGATCGAGTGCCGGATACGCATCGTAGTCCGTGAGGACCGCGTGCACCGCCTCGGTCGGCGCATCGAGCTGCGCGACGAACTCGACGACGTAACGGTCATCGCGAAAATCGACCTCGAGACGCTCGACGTTCAGCGCGTGCGCCGCCGGACTCAGGGCGAGCGCGACGACAGCGCAGCTCAATGCTTCTTGACGCCGAGCCACTGGCCGAGTTTCTCCTTGAGTTTGTTGGTCATTTCCTCCTTCTTCTCATCGACCTTCTTGGCGGCTTGCGCCTTGGCGAGGGCGTCGAGATCGAGGCGAACCTTCGGATCGGCAAGCGGGCCGCTCACGCGCACCGGAATCTCGGCGGCCTTCAGGTCCTGCATTTCCGCGCCCGCGCCCTGTTCCGGAATCCGATAGACGTTGGTTTGCAACCGGTAGTCGACCGCCTGGGAGGTGAAATCGAGCGTGCCCTCGCCGTTCGCCTTGAGATAGTCCATGTCGATCTGCAGGTCGCGGTTGGAGAGCACTCCTTTATCTATGGTCCCGGTCCCCTTCAATGTGTGAAACGCAGTGCGGCCCGTGCTGACCTGGGCCGGTGCCGGTTCGCGCTTCCAGAGCGCTCGCGCGCGCCGCATCTCGTACCAGAGATCCGTGCCCTCGAGGGCGCCGTTCGTCACCTCGAAGTCGAGATGCCCGTCCAGGGAATGGATGAGCGCCTTGGAATCATTGCCGCGCGCGGTCAGCACCGCGCTCGCGGCCCCGGTGCCACTCAGGCGCTTGCTGTCGAACAGATCCGCGAACAAGGGCGCGAATTGCACACCGTTCATGTGCTCCTCCACTGACAGGCGCGCCACCTCGCCACGCGCATCGAGCACCACGTTGCCCCGATGCGCGCCGCCGTAGAGCTTCGCCTGCGAAGGGTTGAGGCGCACGAGTCCGTCTTTCGCATCCACGGTCAGCTTCACGGCGCTCATGCGGATTCCGGCGATGGTCAGCTGTCCCACGGCGAGCGTGCCTCGGGCATTCAGGGACTTGAGCTGCTCGACCGGCAGTTCGAACGGCTTGGCATCAGCCTTCTGAGCGGGCTTCTTCTGTTCGGGTTCCTGGTAGCGGTCGAGATTGATCTGGTCCATCGCCAGATCGAAGGTGATCGTCTTGTTCTTCAGGTTCTCGATCCCGGCCCGCCCGGTCAGGTGCGAGTCGTCGAGCGTCAGCTTCAGGTTCTCGAACAGCACGCTGTCGCCCGTCGCGTGGAACGTGGCATCAAACGCCAGTGCCGACAGTACATTGGCATCGCGTGTCTTCGGAACCTCCGCGTCGAGTTCTTCGAGCAGCTTGCGTGGCGAGGTATTTGGCAGCTTCAGCGTGCCGCTGAACCTGGGTGCATCGACGATGCGCTCGCCCTTGAGACTGCCGCTGAGTTCCGCGCCGGCGATGCGGAGGCTGAATTGCGGCGCCTCGAGCGTCTGTTGCCCGAGGTCGGCGGCAATCGAGGGCATCGAGACCTGGAGCTTGCGTTCTTTCGCTCTCTTCGCGGTCGGCATCTGGACCACGTCGAGCTTCAGGTCTTGCGCACCGTAACGCTTCGCCTGCGTGTCGAGCGTCGCCGCAGTCTTCAGCTTGATCTCAGTCGCATCACTCCCCTCGCCCTGATCGATTGACGCAGCCAGATCCAGGTCAAACGGCTCGCTGCCGCCCAGGGAACCGGTCGAGGCGTTGAGGTGGGTGAGCCGCCAATGGCTGCTCGAGCCCAGATCATGGTAGTCGAGCGCACCATCCTTCAGAGTGAGTCCGGCGATCCTCGCCGAGCCGCCGGACTGCGCGGGAGCGCTGGTGCCGGATGACTTCGTGAGGTCTTCCCAGTTCGTATGGCCGCGCTTGTCCTTGATCAGGTTGACGCGCAGGCCATCGAGCCGCAGCCGACGCACTTCGAATTGCCCGCGAAGCAGCGGGATCAACTTGACGCCGACATCCGCCGATTCGACGGCGACGAACGGGCCCGAGCCGAAACCCGCCGGATTGCCGAGCTCGGCGTGCCCGGTTTCGATGGCGAGCCACGGGAATACCGAGAGCGAGAGATTGCCGTCGAGTTTCAGATCGCGCCCGGTGCGATCGCGCACGGCCTTTGCGATGTCATCCTTGTAGTCGTTCGGATCGACGAACGCGACCACCGCGATGCCCGCCAGCACCAGCAGCACGACCACACCAAGAATCGCCCAGCCCGCAATCTTCAGGGCCCGCATTCCACACTCCTCTGTAAGGATTACGCATCGCCCGAGGCGATGCGCCAACCATTCTAGCTTGAGGAGTGGACCGCGGTGGGTCCGGAACGAGTTCGACCGCTGGTCGTTACCCGGCCAGCGGCGCCGGAATCTTCAGCGATCGCAGATGCTGATCGTGCCGCTCAGGCTATTGACCCGCACGTCGGCACTGCCCTGGCCTTGCCGGAAATGCAGCTCGCGCCCCGGGCCGTGTTCGCTCTTGGATTGCGATTTCGGGCCGAAGCAGTTGTCGATATCGCCGGAAAAGGTCTCGATGTCGAACTCCGCGTCAACGGGCGACTTGAATACGAAGGAAAGATCTCCGGAAATCGTTTCGCCGTCGACGCGCGCATCGCCCTTCAGCGCTCCGCGCAGCGACAGGTTTCCGGACGTCGTGCGCAGGCGCGCACGCGTGATCGCATCGAGCGACAGGTTGAGATCACCGCTCACTGTGGTCGCCGTGACCTCGCCCGCGACGCGACTCGCCTGGGCGTTGCCACTCACCGTGGTGAGCGTCAGCACCGACGGAGCGCTTTCGCCGCGCAGGATCACATCGCCGCTCACGGTCTTGACCTCGGCTTCTTCCGTGGCCACATCGGTCGATATTTCACCCGAAACCGTCTGCAGGCGCTGCGTGCCCGACACGCCCTTGACGGTGATTTCCGCGCTCACCGTGTTGATATCCAGGCGGCTGGCGGCAGGAACGCGGATCGAGAGTTCAGCCCCACCGTCGTCACCCCAGTGAGTGGACTTCTTGAGCACCACCTTGATCAGCGTGCGCTTGCCTTCGCTGGTGAAATCGAGCCGCTCCACGCCCTCGGCAAGGCTCCCAGTGATACGCACTTCATTGCGGTCCCACCCCGTCACATTCACGGTGCCGGCGACATTGGAAATGTCCACATCGCCCTTGGCGTCGGCCATGAGCGACGCGGTCGATCTCCTCGTCCGCCAGGACGAGGGGCGCGCACAGGAGTGCGGCGATGGCAAGGCAGTATTTGATGATCGTCATGATGCGGTCCTCGAAGGAATCGTGTCGGCGATGTGGTTGACGTTGGCGAGCAGCGTCAGCTCATCGTGATAGGTGTTCAGGAGCAGCTCGCGAAGCAGTGTGTCGTTCGGAGCCAGCTGCAATGCTGCATTGATCTCGCCCAGCGCGCGGTGGATCTCGTTGAGATTGCGCTCGACTTTCTGCCGCTCGAGCGGTGGCAGCCGATCCAGGCGCTCGGCGAGCCCGATCATCAGGGTGGCACGCGCCTGCTCGTACTCGGGCCCGAGCATTGCGTAGCCACCGAGACTCGCACGCTGGATCCGGGGGCCGTTTCGGCGGGAGCGTTGGCCTGCGAGACGAGGGTTGTCGCCGGAGTCGTTCCACCGCGCTTCATCAGGCCGATGGTGAGCAACGCACCGAGCGCCATGCAGCCGAGGGCCGCGGCGAGTGCGAAGGTCCAACGGATCTGCAGCGCCGGGCGACGTGTGTCGCCGGTGTCGAGCTGGCGTGCGATCTGCGGCCACAGGTCGCGACGCGGCTCGATCGATTGCGGCAGCTCGCGGACGGCCTTCAGGATGCTGTCCTCAGTGCTGCCGTGCTCGCCGTTGTTGTGTACGTCTTTCATAAGAGACTCATGCGCTCAAGCGTTCGCGCAGCAGGCGCCGCGCGCGATGCAGTTGCGCCTTGCAGGTGCCGACTGCGATCCCGAGCATGTTTGCGGCTTCCTCATGCGTGTAACCATAGATTCCGTAGAGCACCAGCACGTGACGCGCACCTTCCGGCAACGATTCGATCGCGGCCTCCACATCGATGGGCGGCAGAGCGTCCATGAGCACAGCGCTCTCCGGTTCGGCGCCCTCCTCGTGTTGCGGAGCCGGCACCACTTCCAGGTGGCCTCGCCGGCCGCGCGCCAGCGCCGCGTTGACGGCGATCCGGTGTAGCCACGTGCCGAGGGCACTGCGACCCTCGAAGCGACCGAGGTTGCGCCAGGCGCTGATGAAGGTCTCCTGCGTGCAGTCCTCGGCCACTGAAGGCTCGCGGGTCAGCCGCAGACACAGGCCATAGACCTTGCCCGAGTAGGCCCGGTAGATCTGCTCGAAGGCGAGCCGATCGCCCGCGCGCGCGCGCTCGATCCACTGTTCCTCGGTGTCGATCGCCCGCGATTCCACGGTCATTGCGGCGCTCTGGCCTGTCCTCATGCATCGATACTACCAGCCGCGTCGCGCCGGGCGCCCCGCGTGCAAATCCGAAGTGATCCGACGAGTTAGACGCGGCTCAAGGGCCGGAGGTTTGAATGCCGGGAAGCCTTTTGGCGCCCGGCAGAGAGGCCAGATGTGGTACGCCATGCAGGTTCGCCCGGGTGCTGAACGCACCCTAGCCGGTGGGGAGGATCCTGCCGGATCCGGCTCAGCCCGTTTCGCGGCCGGCGAACCAGTTCACGGCGTAGCGGATCAGTTGCGAGGCGTCCTTGATCCGCAGCTTCTTCTTGATGCGCTGCCGGTGCGATTCGACCGTCTTGACGCTCAAGTCGAGGGCCACCGCGATTTCGCGCGTGCTCGTACCCTTGCCGATGAAGTGCAGGATCTGCAGCTCGCGGTTGCTCAGCCGGTCGATGGGATTGAGCGAAACGTAATGGCCGCCCGCCGTGAAGCGATCCACCAGGATCTTGTTGACGGCATCACTCACATACACGCCGCCATCGAGAACCTTGCGCAGGGCGACGAGGAACTGCTCGCTCGCGGCCTGCTTCATGATGTAGCCATTGGCACCGGAGCTCAGGACTCGTTCGGCGTAGATCGTCTCGTCGTGCATCGACAGCACCAGGATCGGCAGGCGCGGGTGCTGGGCGCGCGCATCGGTGACCAGATCGATGCCGTCGCCCTGCTTGAGCGAAATGTCGACGATGACGACGTCAGGATGCAGTTCGCGAATCGCGGTGCGCGCTTCCTTCACCGTCTCGACCTCGCCACAGACCATCAGATCGTCTTCCTGGTCGATCAGGCGTCGCAGTCCCTGACGCACGATCGGATGATCGTCGACGACCAGCACGCGCCGTCCTCTCCTTTTCGTCGGGACCCCGATCGGGTGTTTCATCGTCGGCTGGGCTCCAGTCATCATCTGCTCCTGCTCCTTGAATCAAGTACGAACGACACCGCCGTCGGCGGGCGGTGGCTGACGGCATCTGCAGATCACCTGTAAACCTCCGCCCTCCGCAGCTTCGAGCGCTACGGATGCGGGGATCATGCTGGCACGGTAGTGCATGATCTTCAGGCCCATGCCGCGGCTGAGCTGCGCATCTCCTGCCATGCCGCTGCCGTTGTCGCGCACGATCAGCGTCACGTTCTCGGTCGTGACCTGCAGATCGATCGTGACCTGGCTGGCATGGCCATGCTTGACCGCGTTGTTCACTGCTTCCTGAGCGATGCGGTACAGGTGATCGCATGCCGCGGCATCGAGCGTGAGCTGCGGCCAGACCTTACCGCGAAAGCGCACCGCGGCGCCGTACATGTCACTCGCGCGGGTGGCCAGGGCGCGCAGCGCCGAGGGCAATCCGCCGCGCTCGACGCTCACGGGTGAGACACCGCGTGCCAGGGCGCGAGCCCCATCGATCGCGCGGTTGACCAGAGCAACGATCTCCTCCGCATCCTCCGCCGCGACCGCGTGCTCGCGCTTCAGTCGGCTCACCAGGCTCGTCAGCATCAACGCGACGCCCGTGAGCTCCTGGCCGAGCCCGTCATGCAGATCGCTGCCGATGCGGCGCTGCTCGCGGTTGGCGATGTCGATGATCTCGCGCTCCAGCTCGCGACGTTGCGTGACATCCTCGAGGACCACCAGCCGATGTGCCTCTCCGCCGATCTCGATCGGGGTGATGACGCAGCCGGCGGTGAAGAAACTGCCATCGCGATGCACGCAATGCAGGTCGCGCGCGAAGAACTCGGCCTCGGTGAGCCGCTGATTGATTTCGCCCCTGACCTCTTCGTACTGGCTCTCGCTGTAGCGCGTGAGCACGCGGCCGCTCTGCCCGATGAGATGACGAGGCTCGTAGCCAGTCGACCCGCTTGATGGCACCGTTCGCCATGCGGATCGTGCTCGAGGAATCGAGCACCAGCACGCCCTCGCGCATCGCATCGAGAATGCGCGCCTGGATCTTGAGCGCCTCCTCGCCACGGCGCCGCACCGTGACCTCAGTGCTCGCGACGGTGAGCCCTGTGGGCTGCTCCTCGTGCATCACGAGACCCACGCGGTTTTCGAACCAGCGCACTTCGCCATCGATGACGTGACGTAATTCGTAGGTCTGCGGCTCACGCGTCGCAAGCGCACGATCGTAGACGGCGCGGACCGGATCACGCTCCTCTTGCGGCAGCAGATCGAGGATCGAGCGACCGATCAGCTCCTCCGGCGTGTGGCCCAGAATCGGCCGATTCACGAACTGAATGCGCAGGTCGAGATCCGCGAGGAACAACAGATCAGGGACACTCTGGGTCACTGCTCGCAGACGTTCGTTGCTGGTCGCCAGGTGCTGCTCGGCGCGCTTGCGCGCATCGATGTCCATCGAGGTACCGATGATGCGCAGCGGCCGCCCCGCGGCGTCGCGCTCGACGATGCGGCCGCGGTCGAACATCCAGCGCCAGCTGCCATTCGCGCACAACACGCGGTACTCGAGCTCCAGGCGATCGCTGTCGCCTTCCAGGTGCTGCTTGAGCGCCGGCTCGATATGACGCTGATCGTCCGGATGCACGCGCTTCGCCCAGGGAAACGCTTCGGCGTACCACTCCTCCGGTGACCAGCCAGTCATGATGAACCACTGCTCGCTGCGACGCGCGCTCTTCTGGTTTACGTCGAGATCCCAGTACGCGAGGTTTCCGCCCCACAAGACGGTTTCGAAGCGCCGCTCGCTATCGCGCAGGCGCTGCTCGATCATCTTGTGCTCGGTGATCTCGTGCGCGCTCAGCAGCACTGCGTGGACGTCGGCCTGAGCCAACAGGTTCACCAGAGTGCAATCGAACCAGATACCACTGCCGTCGCGCTGGAGAAGTCTCAGCTGACAGTGCAGCTCCGGCGTTTCGCCGCCGGCCAGCTGCGATCGGAACTGTTCAACGAACCGAACCTGATCCTCGGCGACAACGAAGTCGCGCACGTTGCGGTCGATAAGTTCTGCTGGCGTTCGGCCAAGGAGTTCCACGCGTCGATTGACGTGGAGGACTGTGGCTTCGGCATCCAGCAGCAGGGTGAGTGTCGGGATCTGATCGAGGATGGCGCGAAACACAGGGCTGGGAAAAGTCGCATCCGTCGCGACGCCCGACGCGGCATACAGTTCTACGAGCGACTCCTGCGGCATGCTCATGAAACCACCGATCCTGGCGGCCATCTCCGGCACAGCATATCGAGATTCTCGCACGCGCGCCGCTGGAAGCGGCGACCTGAGCGACAACATTCGCGATGTCAAAGGAACGTAAAGAAAGAGTTGGTCGTCGCGTATCGCGGCAGCGGTTCGTCCCTGTGGCGAGGTCGGCGGCAGATGGCTGAAAATGACATGTCGTTGACTCTCTGCCGAGGGTTGACGATGGGATACTCAACGCATGCCGAAGCGAAATTCCACCACGGCGGGACCAAAGCGCGCCCGGACGCATCGCGTCGTGATGCTCGCCTACCCCGACGCGCAGGTGCTCGACGTCACGGGTCCTCTCGAAGTGTTCGCACGGACGAGCCGCTGGCTCAAGGATCACCGCGCCCAGCGCGTTCCCGCCTATGAGATCGAGCTGACGGCGCCTGCGGCCGGGCCATTGGCCATGTCGAGCGGGTTGAAGCTGGTCGCCGAACGCTCATTTCGCGAAGTGGAGCGTGTGGACACTCTCCTGCTCGCTGGCGGCATTGGCTTCCAGGCCGTGACGCGTAACGCCGAGGTGATTCGCTGGATTCAACGCAAAGCGCAGACTGTGGAGCGCGTAGGCTCGATCTGCACTGGCGCGTTCGTGCTCGCCGCGTGTGGGCTGCTCGATCACAAGTCGGCGACGACACATTGGGCCTACTGCGATCGGCTCGCGAAAGCGGTACCGGGCTGCACCGTCGACCCCGACGCGCTCTACGTCCGCAATGGCAATGTGTACACCTCCGCTGGTGTCACTGCGGGTATGGACATGGCGCTTGCCATGGTCGAGGAGGACTGGGGCAAGGCGACCGCGCTCGCCGTCGCGCAGGAGCTGGTGATGTTCCTGAAGCGCCCGGGAGGACAATCGCAGTTCAGCCGCTACCTGCAGGCGCAGCAGCGCGATGATCCCTTTGGGAAGCTCCAACTTTGGGTGCTCGAGCATCTCGATGCGAATCTTTCGGTGGAGAAGCTCGCGGAGGTCGCGGGACTCAGCGTGCGGCACTTCTCCCGGCAATTCAGCAACGCGGTCGGCGTGTCGCCTGCCGCGTTCGTGCAGCGCCTGCGCGTCGAAGAAGCGCGACGCTGCATCGAGGACGGCTCCAACCGGCTCAAGAGTGTCGCGCGGCGCTGCGGCTTCGCGGATGAGCAATCGTTGCGGCGCGCGTTTCGACGCGCCCTGGGTGTCACACCGGCAGAATACCGAAGTCGCTTTGCGCCTTCTGTCACCCACCAGACTTAGTTTCAAGGGCGCGCGTAAAGGGAGTTGCTCAAAAGGTTCGTGTGAAAAAGAGAAGCGCTGCCCAACGCGACTTGGTCTCGAATTTGACCTGAGTCTCCCCGGCTGGCGGAGCCTTTCCCTCATCAAATCCATCCGCTAGTGACTTGACGTCTGAGTCCAATATCGCGCCAATTCCGACTGAGAACCCGTCGGACTGGCCCTTCTTTGTGTCCTTCCAGCCGAACATGATGCCGGCTCCAAACGCCGACAATAGCTCATCGGTCTTGGCAACGATTCCGAAGAACGGCCCGACACCGAAAGAACCCGCATAGCAGCTCTCCATGTGACACCAGCCGTAATAGTGACTTTCCAATATCACTCGTGGCTCCTGAGTTTCATCTTTGATGGCGCGTACTGTTCCGTCGACAGCAATTTCTGCCTCCGAAATGACCTTATCCCCCGAGAAGGAGACTCCAACCCCAACACCAAAAGTCAGGCCCATGAACTTCGCCTCACCACCGATCTCTTCCGCCTGATCGCTTGCCTGCTTTTGGAAATCCTGCACAACCAGCGCGGCGCGAGCCGCTTCAGAACCTTCTTCGGCCACCACTAGCGCGCCCAATGTAGATACGCACTCTTCATAGCGCCTGGCGGCGTCATATCGTTCTGAGGCAGGCTTGCTTGTCTTCCTTACGTAGGCACTTACGTGTGCCTGCGTACAATCAGCGAGGTCGGGCCGCGTTGCTGCCAGCTCCGCGAAGATGCTGCCATTGGCAACGGTGACCTGAAGGTCGGTCAGCGTTCGGCTCTTGCCGCCAAGGATGACTTGCGCGTGAGCCTGACCGCTGCCCACCGTCACCAGCGCTCCGAGAATCAGTTGAATCAGGCCGAGTCGCCCGTAGTTGTTACGTTCCATGACTCGCTCCCCTTGCCCGGGTTGTTATGGTTTACCTTCGATAGCCACCTAGGAGGGTTAAAGAAGAAGTCTTTCCGATTGTCGTTTTTCGTCACCCTGTTCGGCTATCTGGAAGTCCCGGATTCGTGGAGCGGGTGAAGGGAATCGAACCCTCGTCACTTGGTTGGGAACCAAGAGCTCTACCATTGAGCTACACCCGCAGCGGGCAGTGATTCTACGAGCGCACCTCCAGTACGGGCAACGCTTGTTGTCCCCCACCGGAAATCAGTGCTTTGCGGCCAGCTCCTTGAGCAGCACGTAGTAGTACGTCAGGCCGTTATAGAAGGACTCGACGGGCAGGCGCTCATTGAGACCGTGCGAGAAGACGTCGCTCTCCTTGCTGAAGGTCGAGGACACGCCGTAGGTCGGAATTCCTGCCTGGCTGAAGATCGCCCCATCGGTCGCATAGGGAACCATGTCCGGGACGATTATCGTCCCCGGATACACGCTGTGCACGGCCTTGGTCACGGCCGCCATGACGTCGCTGCGAATCGGCGACGGCTTGGCAACCGCGGGATTGTTGATGAGCTTGAGCTCGACTTTTTCGCCCGCTAGCTTCTGTAGCTTGCCCTTCACCTCGTCAACGCTGCTGCCCGGAAAGACACGGCAATTGATTACCGCGGTCGCGGTCTGCGGCAGTGCATTCTCGGCGTGACCCGCCTTGAGCATGGTCGCAACACAGGTGGTGCGCGTGCGTCCGACATCCTGCGGACTGTTGTAGAGGATGTCCGCGGCCGCGGCGTCGTGCGGATTCGCGGCGAAACGGGCCATGGCCTGACCAAGCTCACCGGGCGTCGCGGCAGCGGACGCCTTGAAGCTGCCCAGTGTCCAGTCGTTCCACATCACCGGAAAGCGATACGCCTGCACCGCCTTGAGTGCATCCGCCAGCTCATAGATCGCATTGTCATTGCGCGGCCGGGAGCTGTGCCCGCCGGGGTTGTGCACCGTCATCTCGAACGTGACGGACGCCTTCTCTGCGCCCTGCAGCGTGTAGAGCTGTGCCTTGCCGGTCTGCTCGTCGAACGTGCCGCCACCACCATCGCTGTTGAGCGCGAACTCGGCATCGACCAGGTCGCGATGCTTGTCGACGAGATCGCGAGTTGTCGCCTGCGCAGTCTCTTCATCGCCGCTGAAGACGATCACCAGGTCACGCGTGGGAACGAAATGCTCCGCCTTGAGGCGCAGAAATGTCGCGGTCAGAATCGCGATTTCGCTCTTGATGTCGTAGGTACCACGCCCGAAGAAGAAGCCGTTCTCCTCGATCAGCGTGTACGGATCGCGTTCCCAGTCTTCGCGGTTCGCGGTGACCACGTCCATGTGGGCAAGCAGCAGGATCGGCTTGCCGCCGGTACCGTTGCCGCGATAACGAACCACCAGCGATGCCGTCTCGTCGTACGGGATGATGTGGATATCGTCGCTTGCGAATCCGCCGGCGCGGAACTTGCCGGCGAGGTACTCGGCCATGACCGGGACCTGGTGAAGGCCTTCCGAGGTCTTGAAGGCGATGATCGAGCGGAAAATATCGAGCGCTTGTGCGCGAACAGCTTGCGGGTGCATCCGCGTGCGCGCCGCCGACCGCCGCGACCAAACCGGCCGCCACTAGAGCCAACAATAATCGCATTGGATTCCCTGTCGTGAGATCGCGAACCGCCTCAACGGATGACGCGCGCGCCCTTTCCCTTCATGACGGCCTCGACTTCCCTGGCATTGACCATGGAAGTGTCGCCGGGTGTCGTCATCGCAAGCGCGCCGTGTGCCGCGCCGTATTCGACTGCAGCCTGTGGGCCCTTGCCCTCGAGGAACGCATACGCGAGACCGGACGCAAAGCCATCGCCGCCACCGACGCGATCGTAGATCTCGAGGTTCTCGCGCATGATCGACTGATAGAACTGGCCGCCCGCATACAGGATCGCCGACCAGTCGTTGAAGCTCGCGGTTTTCGCGTTGCGCAAGGTGGTGGCGGCGACCTTGAAGTTCGGGAATTGCTTCACGGCCGTCTGGATCATTTTCTTGAAGTTCGCCGGGTCGATCGCGGAGATGTGCTCATCGAGCCCTTCGACTTCGAAACCGAGGCACGCGGTGAAATCCTCTTCGTTGCCGATCATCACGTCGACATATTTCGCGATGCTGCGGTTGATTCGCTGCGCACCTTCCTTGCCGCCCTGGCTCTTCCATAGCGAGGCGCGGTAGTTCAGATCGTAGGAGACGATCGTGCCGTGTTTGCGGGCGATTTCTACCGCTTCGATCACCGTGTCAGCAGTATTCGAAGCGAGCGCTGCGAAGATGCCGCCGGTGTGAAACCAGCGCACGCCCTCCTCACCGAAGAGCTGCTCCCAGTTCACTTCGCCTGGCTTGAGCTGCGAGGCGGCGGAATGACCGCGATCGGAGCAGCCGAGCGCCGCGCGAATGCCGAATCCCTTCTCGGTGAAATTGAGGCCGACGCGCGTGTTGCGGCCGATGCCGTCGAACTCACGCCATACGACGTGCGACAGGTCGACGCCACCCTGCATGATCAGATCTTCCACCAGCCAGCCGAGATCATTGACTGGCAACGCAGTGACGACGGTGGAACGCTTGCCCCAGCACTTGCGCATCGCGCGCGCCACGTTGTATTCGCCGCCGCCTTCCCACACCTGGAAGCTGCGCGCGTTGCGCACGCGGCCGAATCCCGGATCGAAGCGCAGCATCACCTCGCCGAGCGATGCGCAGTCCCAGCGAGTTTCGCCGGCCGGTCGAATCTTGAGCACGTTGTCGGCCATGACCTATTTTCCGCGAATCGCCTTGATGATCTTGATCGTCTGGCGCACTTTCTCCTCCAGCCCCGCGTAGTCCTGCTTGTCGAGCACCTGCTTGCTGATGAGATTGGCGCCCATGCCGACCGCCGCGACGCCGGCGCCAAACCAGGCACGCAGCGACTCCTCCGTCGTGTCGACAGCTCCCGTGGGCATGATGCGAGTCCAGGGAGAAGGCGCCAGGACGGCCTTGACGAAATCCGGTCCCCCCACCGAGCCGGCCGGAAATATCTTGACGATCTCGCAACCGAGTTCCTCGGCGAAGCCGATCTCCGAAGCGCTGCCGCAGCCGGGGCTGTAAGGAATCTTGCGGCGATTGCAGAGCTTGGCGACGTCGGGATTGAGCACAGGTCCAACGACGAAGCGCGCGCCATTCGCGATGTAGATGCCTGCGGTCGGCGCATCGACGATCGATCCCACGCCCATGATCACGCTCGGGTCCGCCTTGGCGAAATGACGCGTGACCTCGAGGAACACGTGTGCCGCGAACTCACCGCGGTTGGTGAACTCGATGCACTTGGCGCCGCCGTTGGCGCAGGCCTGGATCACCTTTTTGCACACATCGACGTCCGGATGATAGAAAACCGGTATCACGCCGATGTCCATCATCGCCGTCAGGACTGCCATGCGGTCCTTGACCATGCCGACTCTCCTCAGACTGAAGCACTATGCCTCGCGAGTGAAGGCACCGCGGGCAGGTGCGAAATTCTGGTGGAACAACGCACCGCGATCAATCAAGAAATTTGTCCCGGGACATTCGAGCCGGGACTAGAGTAGCGGCATGTCCACGATGCATCCCGCTCCTGGGCCCGAGCACCGGCAGGTGCGCAGCTATGTGCGCCGGGCGGGGCGCATCACCACTGCCCAGATGCGCGCACTCAAGGAGCTGTGGCCGAAATACGGTGTCGACTTCTCGCCTCATGCCGCGGATCTGAGCGTGATATTCGGCCGAACAGCGCCGCGGCTGCTGGAGATCGGCTTTGGCAACGGCGAAGTGCTCACTGCCGTGGCGGCGCAACGTCGCGACTGGGATTGTCTCGGGATCGAAGTCCACGAACCCGGAGTCGGCAGGGTCTTGCTGCAGGCCGCGTCCGCGGAGCTGTCGAACCTGCGGGTGTTTCGTCACGATGCCGTCGAAGTGCTCGCGCAGCAGGTACCTGATGCCTCATTCGACGAGGTCTTCATCTTTTTTCCGGATCCCTGGCCGAAGAAACGCCACCACAAACGCCGCCTGATCCAGCGACCGTTCGTTGAGCTGCTAACGAGCAGATTGCGACGTGGCGCGATACTGCGCCTCGCGACTGACTGGCAGCCCTACGCCGAACAGATGCGGGAGGTACTGGACGCTTGCCCAGGACTCGCGAGCTGCGCAGGCCAATCAGGCTATGCGCAGCGCCCCTCGATCCGCCCGCTCACGCGCTTCGAGCGTCGTGGTCAGCGTCTGGGGCATGGCGTGTGGGATCTGGAGTATCGGAAAGTCTAGGCGAGACTGCCCTTCACGCCGTCGATGACGAACTGCACGGCGAGTGCCCCCAGGATGACTCCCGTAAGCCGACTCACGACATTTGCGCCGGTCACACCGAGCGCACGCATGACTTGTGGTGTAAGCAACATCAGCACGAATGTGATCGCCAGGACGAGGATTACGACGCCCATCATCCCTAGGAAAAGCAGCGAGGTACGCTGCAAGCCTCCAGTGACGAGAAGGATTGTTGCGAGCGCGCCCGGCCCGGCGATAAAGGGGAACGCAAGCGGAAACACCGCGATGTCGGGCCGTCGCTTGACCTCTTCTTCCTCAGTGCTGGTCGTGGTCCGCGCACCCGAAGGTCGCACATACACCATGTCGAGTGCGATCAGGAACAGCATCAGGCCGCCGAAAATGCGAAACGCATTCAGACTGATGCCCATCGTGTCGAGGAGCGCACCGCCCGCGAGTGCAAACGCAACGAGAATGAGTCCTGCAAGTATTACAGCTTTGCAAGCCATCTTGCGCTTATAGCCCGTGCTCGCGCCCTCGGTGAGGGCCGCAAACATGGGCACGAGGCTGATCGGTTCAACTACGACGAAGAACAACACGAAGAATTTGATCAGCGCTTCGATCATGATGCTGTGCAGAAAATATTACGCTTGCCTCGTGTGCGACTCTGGGCTGACACTTGAGTGCACGCGAGCATAGCAGTGGCGGCTGGCTCGCAGCATGAGGACACAAACCAGGCTGGATGCCAGACCACGGGGGAAGCACACAATGGAAGGAAGGGCTCCGAACATACCGACGCCGGTCGTTGGCGACTGGTACCGCCGGCAAGGCGGAGAGTTGTTTGAGATCGTGGCGATCGATGAAGACGATGGCACGATTGAAGTGCAGCACTTCGACGGCACGGTTGAAGAGCTGGACTTCGAGTCCTGGGACGACCAGTGGCAGGACGCCCTTCTGGAAGCGGCGGAAGCACCAGAGGACTGGACCGGGTCGGTCGATGTCGAGCCCGAAGATGTCGAAGACAACGATGAGCTCAATTCCGAGCGCCAGTGGCTGAGCCCGCTCGACTATTTCGACCAGTCGAGCTGATTTCTCGTCGCGATTCTGAATTCCTGCCTGCGCCGCGCGCAGGCCGCGCTCATTTCGCCTGTCCGCTCGCTGCCGGCACACGCCCGACCAGCCAGTAGAGCAACAACAATCCGGGGATGCTCAGGGACGCGGTGTAGATAAAGAAGCGCGGATAACCAATGGCGTCGACCACGAACCCGGATGCTCCCATCAGGAGTTTTCCCGGCAGCGCGTAGAGCGATGAGAAGAGCGCGTACTGGGTCGCCGTATACCTGGCACTGGTGAGGCTGGAGAGAAATGCGATCAGGGCCGTCCCGTGCACGCCCAGCGCAAGGTTGTCGGCACCGTTCGCCAGGGCGAGTCCCAGGCGACTCGGAGAAGCGGCAGAGGCCAGCGCCGAGTACGCCAGGTTGGAGCAGATGATCAGGACGCTCCCGAGAACCAGCGCGCGCGTGGTTCCGAGCTTGGCGACTACCGTGCCGCCCAAGAGGACTCCGAGAATCGACATCAGCAAGCCTGGTCCCTTCACCACCGCCGCAATTTCCTTCAGCGTAAATCCCGCGTCGAGGTAAAACGGGTTCGACATCACGCCCATCGCAAAGTCGGTGAGTCGATAGGTGCAGATGAAAACCAGAATCAGGATGCCGAGCCTGGAACCATAGCGCGCAAAGAAGTCGATGAGCGGACATACGACCGCGTCGATGAAGCGTGCGCCCGCGTTGCGCAGCGGCGCCGGCCAATGGGCATTGCGCTCCAGCCATTCGACGACATCGCTGTTCACGTCGTTGGGATTCAGGAGCGACGTAAACCGACGGCTCGCGAACCAGCAGAGTCGTCACGATGCCGATCGCCATCAGTGCCGCCATCGCGGCGTAGGTCATGGACCATCCGTGATCAGCGGCAATCCAGAATGCACCTGCCGTCCCCATCGCAATGGCGATGCGATAGCCCAGCTGGTAGGCCGCCGCCATCGCACCCTGGTGGTCCGCAGGCGCCGATTCGATGCGCCACGCATCGAGCGCTATGTCCTGGGTCGCTGAAGCGAACGCCACGAAGAGCGCACCGAACACGACCGCGGTGAGATTGGCCGCGGGATCGGAATGTGCCAGGTTCAGTAACCCGAGCACGACGCCGACTTGCGCTATCAGCATCCAACTGCGTCGCCGGCCGAGCAGGCGATTCAGCACCGGCAGCGGCACGCGATCGACGACAGGTGCCCACAGAAACTTGATCGAGTACAGGATCCCCACCCACGCCAGCATCCCGATGGTCGCGCGCTCGATTCCAGCCTGTCTCAGCCAGGCCGAGAGCGTCTGGAACACCAGCATGAAAGGGAGGCCGGCAGAAAAGCCGAGGAACAACATCGCAGCGACACGCGGTTGCCGGTAAACCAGCAGCGCGTCGAGCCAGCCTCGCATCCCCGATCGGCTCTCGCGCCCGGTCAAAGGTCGTAGTCCATGATCAGCGGGGCATGGTCCGAGAAACGGTGTGCCTTGAAGATGCTGGCGCGCTGCGGCGCATCGCGCAGCGTGTTGCTCACGACCTGGTAGTCGATCCGCCAGCCCACGTTCTTCTCCCAGGCGCGGCCGCGATTCGACCACCAGGTGTACTGGTGCGGCTTGTCGTTGACCTGGCGAAAGGCGTCGACGTAGCGCATCGGGCCAAAGAGCTGATCCAGCCAGGCGCGCTCCTCGGGCAGGAAGCCCGAGTTCTTGCGGTTCGAGCGCCAGTTCCTGAGGTCGATCTCCTTGTGCGCGATGTTCCAGTCGCCGCACAGAACGTACTGCCGGCGGCTGCGCCCTAGGGTCTCCAGATGGGGCTGAAAACGGTCGAGGAAGCGGAATTTGGATGCTTGCCGTTCCGGTCCTGCTGAGCCCGAAGGCAGGTAGATCGAGACGATGCTCAGCTTGCCGAAACGGGCTTCGAGGTAGCGTCCCTCGCGATCGAACTCTGGCGTGCCGAAACCGCGCACCACATCGTCCGGCTCGCGTCGTGTGAACAGTGCCGTGCCAGAGTAGCCCTTGCGTTCGGCGTCAAAGTAGAAGCAGTGATAGCCGCGCGGACGAAAATGCGCTGCGGCGAGCTGTGATTCCTGCGCCTTGGTTTCCTGCAGGCACACGACATCGGCGCGCTGGCGTTTCAGCCAGTCGAAGAGTCCCTTGCTCGCGGCGGAGCGAACCCCGTTGACGTTGAGCGTGATGATGCGCACGCCGCGGCAGTATACTTCCTCGCGTTCATGCTTCCCCACCAGCGACAGTTCATCGACCTGGCTCTCGAGATGGGCGCGCTGCGTTTCGGCGAATTCAAGCTCAAGTCCGGCCGCATCAGCCCGTATTTCTTCAACGCGGGTCTGTTCAATACGGGCCATGCGCTTGCGACGCTGGGCCGCAGCTACGCTGACACGATCGTGCGATCGGGCATCGAGTACGACATGTTGTTCGGGCCGGCGTACAAGGGGATCCCGCTGGTCGCCGCGACTGCAGCGGCCCTTGCGCAAATGCATGGCCGCAGCGTGCCGTTCGCATTCAATCGCAAGGAAGCCAAGGATCATGGCGAAGGCGGCCTGATCATCGGCAGCCCGCTCGCCGGCCGCGTCCTCATCATCGACGATGTCATCACTGCTGGAACTGCGATCCGTCAGTCGGCAGACATCATCCTCGGCGCGCGTGCGCGCCTCGCCGGGGTCGTGCTCGCGCTGGATCGACAGGAACGCGGCCAGGGTGCCCTCTCCGCTGTTCAGGAGGTCGAAGTCACCTATGCGGTGCGTTGTGTGAGCATCATCACACTTTCGGACCTGATCGAGTCTCTCACTGCAGCCGGCGATGCCGAAACGCTCGAAGCGCTGCGCCGCTATCGCTCCGAGTACGGGATTTAGCGACACTCGCTGCGGCGGCGCACATCTGGGTCTTGCGAAACCCGCGGGTACTTGAGGCACAATAGCCCGCCCCGAGTCTCGGGCCGGTGTAACACTTGACCACTTCGCGAATCGTGCAGCTCGTGTTGGCCGCGACACTCCTCGCCGCGAGTCCGAGTGCATTGCGCGCTGCGAACACCGGCTCGGACAAGCCTCTCTATAAGTGGGTCGATGAAAAGGGCATCGTTCACTACGGGGACAGCATTCCACCGCAGTACGCGAAGCAGGAACGATCGGTCCTGAACCGCCAGGGCGTTGAAGTCGGGCGGCTCGATGCTGAGAAATCTGATGCGCAGCGGGCCGCAGATGCGGCGCGCGATCGTGCGACATCCGACGCTCGCCATCGCGACCAGGTGCTGTTGACAACCTACGTTTCCGTGCAACAGATCGAGCAGTTGCGCGATCAGCGGCTCGATCTGATCGAGGGTCAGGTCAGGGTGACGGCGCAGTATCTCGACACGCTGCAGGGACGACTGCAGGACCTGCAGACTCGGAGCCTCTTTTATGCGCCTTACAGCTCGAACGATGGCGCCGGGCCAATGCCGGATGGGCTGGCAGATGACCTGGTGAGAACCATCAAGGAGATCCGGCAGCAGGAGCGCAACCTCGCAAGCAAGCGCGCCGAACAGGGCGCGGTACGCGAGCGCTTCGAGTCCGACATCCAGCGCTACACCGAGCTGGTGGCCGCCCGCAAACCCTGATCGGGCTATTGTCGACCCGAGTGCCCGAAGCCTCCTGAACCGCGTCGACTCGTCTCGAAGTCCGCCACGACTTCAAATTCCACCTGCACGACCGGCACCACGATCAACTGCGCGATGCGCTCGCCCGGCTGGATCGTGAAGGGCTGCTGCCCGCGATTCCAGCAAGACACCATGACCTGTCCCTGGTAATCCGAGTCGATGAGCCCGACCAGGTTGCCGAGCACGATGCCGTGCTTGTGGCCGAGGCCCGAGCGCGGTAGCAGCACTGCGGCCAGACCCGGGTCCTCGAGGTGAATGGCAATACCGGTGGGTATCAGCTCCGCGCGCCCGGGCTCGAGCACCAGCGGCGCGGCCAGGCAGGCACGCAGATCCACGCCGGCCGAACCCAAAGTGGCGTATTGCGGCAGCGGAAATTCGCGTCCCACGCGCTCATCGAGGATCTTGATCTTCAGACGGCGGTGCGCGCTCGCCGCGACCGCCGGTTCAGACATGCGCCCGCTGCCTGGCCGGACTCTCGGTCCGCTGCCGGTACCGTTCGGCAATGAGCGCAATCAATCCGCGCGCCACCTGTAGCTTCGACGCGCGCTCCAGTGTCTGGCTGCCTCCAGGCCACAGAACGAGCAGCGCATTCTCGTCGCAATCGAATGCGAGCCCCTCGCCCACCTCGTTGGCGGCGATCATGTCCAGGCTCTTCTTCACCAGCTTCTCGCGCGCATGCTGCTCGACGCGCTCGGTCTCGGCAGCGAACCCCACCACGAAAGGTCGGCGCGGGCTCGCGGCCACTGACGCGACGATGTCGGGCGCCTTCACGAGATCGAGCTGCAGTGAATCCCCGGTCTTCTTGAGCTTCTGTGCCAGCGGTGCCGGCGGGCGGTAGTCCGCTACTGCGGCGGCGGAGATGAAGATGTCGGTCGACGGCAGCTCGCGATGCGCGGCCGCGTACATCTGTTCCGCGCTCTCGACGTCGATGCGCTGAACGCCTGGCGGTGTATCGATCGACACCGGGCCGCTGATCAGCGTGACGCGTGCTCCGGCGAAATACGCGGCTTGTGCGACCGCGAAACCCATTTTTCCAGAGCTGCGGTTGCTGATGAAGCGCACCGGATCGATGCGCTCGCGCGTCGGTCCGGCAGTGATGACCACATGCAGGCCTTCAAGCACCCGCGGCGTCGAGATCAGGGCAATCGCGCGCTCGGCCAGATCGAGCGGCTCGAGCATGCGCCCCGGCCCGAACTCACCGCACGCCTGGTCACCTTCGCCGGGACCGTAGATGGCGATGCCGCGCGCTCGAAGCGTCGCCACATTGGCTTGCGTCGCGGCGTTCGCCCACATGAGGTGGTTCATCGCTGGCGCAACGGCAACAGGCGAATCCGTTGCGAGACACAGCGTGCTGAGCAGGTCATCGGCGAAGCCATGCGCGAGGCGTGCGATGAAGTTGGCGCTGGCGGGCGCGATGAGCACCAACTGAGCCCAGCGTGCGAGCTCGATGTGCCCCATGGCCGCTTCGGCCATGTCGTCCCACAGATCGGTGCGCGTGGGACGCCCGGAGACTGCCTGAAAGGTCAGCGGCGACACGAACTTCTGTGCCGCTGCAGTCATGACGACCTGGACCTCGGCGCCTCGCTCGGTCAGCCGACGCACCAGGTCCGGGCTCTTATACGCCGCGATGCCGCCAGTCACGCCGAGGAGGATCCGCTGGGGAGTCGAGTCGTTCATGGGCGGACATTATCCGAGCCTCGGCGAAAGCGGGCAAACCGACTGACGTGGTGGTGACAAACCGGTTTCTTGGCTCACGCGTGACATTTCGCGCTGCACTTGCGGCGGGGCGGCGGCGATCATTTCATCCGCGCCCCAACAGTCCCCGCGAGTGCGCGGATTTCACCATGTCGATTCGCGATTGGCCGAGCGCGGAACGCCCGCGCGAAAAACTGCTGCAACTCGGTCCGGGCGCGCTGTCGGAAGCGGAGTTGCTGGCGCTGGTGATTCGCGTCGGCAGTCGCGGTGCGAGCGCCGTCGACCTGGCGCGCGAGGTCCTCAAGGAATTCCGCTCGTTGCGCGCGCTGCTGAGCGCCGACATCGGGCGCTTCTGTCAGCATCCGGGCCTCGGTCCCGCGCGTTACGCCGAGTTGCAGGCGGCGCTCGAGCTGGCGCGTCGTCATTACCAGGAGGCATTACAGATTGGCCCGGGTCTCGAACTCGCCCCGCGCGACGCGGGATTTCCTGACCGCGCGGCTGCGGGACCGCAGCTACGAAGTGTTCTGCTGCCTGCACCTCGACAACCGCCACCGCCTGATCGCGTTCGACGAGCTGTTTCGCGGCACGATCGACGGGGCGAGCGTCCACCCGCGCGAGGTCGTAAAGCAGGCCCTGGCGCGCAACGCCGCCGCTGTCATCCTGGCTCACAACCACCCATCCGGCGTGGCCGAGCCCAGCCAGGCCGATGAGCTGATCACGCAGCGACTCAAGGAGGCCCTGGCGCTGGTCGACATCCGGCTGCTGGACCATGTGATCGTCGGGGACGGAAGCTGCCTGAGTTTTGCCGAAAAGGGCCTGATCTGACCGCAGCGGACGTTTCGGGGCTCCGAGGCACCTCGTGCCCGGACCTCAACTTGCCCGAGTCAGCGCTTTGGGCTATCTTTCCGCGCTCTTTGGCACGCCCGTCGTTCTAACTCATTGGCTGGCGGCTCATTTTCGAGGCAGTAACCATGTCCCGAGTCTGTCAGGTCACCGGCAAGCGGCCAGTCGTCGGCAACACGGTCTCGCATGCGAACAATCGCAAGCGACGCCGCTTTCTTCCCAACCTGCACGTGCAGCGATTCTGGCTGGAAAGCGAGAAGCGCTTCGTGAGTCTCAAAGTCTCCACTCGCGGGCTGCGCACGATCGAGAAGCGCGGCGTGGACGTGGTGGTGGCGGAGCTGCGCGCCCAGGGCGTCAAGGTCTGAGGAGGCCGTCATGCGCGAAAAGATCAAGCTGGTGTCGTCGGCTGGAACCGGCCACTACTACACGACGATGAAGAACAAGCGCCTGCACCCCGACAAGCTCGAGACCATGAAATTCGATCCGGTCGTGCGCAAGCACGTCAAGTACAAGGAATCGAAGATCAAGTAGCGCGGGATCCCTCGCGCCAGAAACAGAAAACCCGCCGATCGGCGGGTTTTCTTTTTTCCAGGCTGCAATTCGCCTTGGTTTGCTAGGCCGGTTGCAGTGCGTAGCCGCGCAGTGACGTCGCGAAGTCCTGCAGCACCTTCACACCACTCGCTTCAGCCTGGGCACACCAGTCCTTGAGCTGCGCAAGGAGACGCTCGTTGCTGGCGTTCGCCCCGCTCCACAGCTGCTGGAGCCGCTCGCGGAACTCGTGAACCGTGCGCAGGGCCGGGTTGCTGGTCGAGGATTTCCTTCAGCCGCTGCATGCCAGTCTCATCGAGCAAGCGCGGATGGCGCACCAGGAGCTTGCGCACGCCGCGCTTCAGGCACGACTCGGAACGATCGCGGGCACGCTCTGCGCGCAACACGGGCAGCGTCACCTTGCGGCTGTACTCGCGCAGTACGTGCATGCGATTGACGATGACTGCGCGCAGCGTCTCCAGGTCGACGCGCCGCGGCTCGACCCGCGCGGGCTCCGGCGCCGTGCGAATCACCTTGGCAAGCCCGAGGAATTCCAGCACGCGGATGAAGAACCAGCCGATGTCGAATTCCCAGCTGCGCACGGAAAACTTGGCGGAGGCAGGAAAAGCGTGGTGATTGTTGTGCAGCTCTTCGCCGCCGAGCAGCACACCCCACGGCATGATGTTGCGGGCCGCATCTTCGCACTCGAAGTTGCGGTAGCCGCTGTGATGTCCGAGACCGTTGATGACGCCCGCCGCAAAAAACGGCATGGCCATCATCTGGATCGCGATGATGATGATGCCCGGTACGCCGAACAGCACCAGGTCGGTCACCACCATCAGGATGATGCCGAGGTTCCAGAAACGCGAGTACACGTTGCGTTCGATCCAGTCGTCCGGAGTGCCGCGCCCGTACTTCTCGAGCGTCTCAGGATGGCTCGCTTCCTCGGTATAGAGCTCGCGCCCCTCGAACAGCACTTTGCGCAGCCCAAAGACCACCGGGCTGTGCGGGTCGCCGGGCTCGTCGGAGAAGGCGTGATGCTTACGGTGCACGGCGACCCATTCCTTGGTCAGCATCCCCGAGCTCATCCAGATCCAGAAACGGAAGAAATGTCGCAGCGCCGGATGCAGATCGAGGCTGCGGTGCGTCGCGTCGCGATGCAGGTAGAGGGTTACTGCCGTCACCGTGGTCTGCACCATGATGAAGGTGACTAGCGCGTATTCCCAGAAGTTGAGATTCAGTACGCCATACAAAAAAGTGAGATCCATCAGATACTCCGGACGCCGCCCAGAGGTGAGAGGCGGCCGACTATAGCGAACCGGCGTCTTCCCGCCAAATGCGCCATGTCACGCTCTTGTGAAGGCAGAACTGTCGGACCATACAAATGAGCGCCAATCAGCCGCCCTCATATACTCCTGCCCATGCCTGAGCTGCCCGAAGTCGAGACCACACGCCGCGGCATTGCCCCCGCCCTGAAAGGGCGACGCATCGCGGCCGTCGTAGTACGCGAGCCGCGATTGCGTTGGCCCGTACCGCAGACGCTCGCGCCGGCCGCCGCGGGTCAGGCGATCCGCGGCGTGCGCCGCCGTGCGAAGTACTTGCTCATCGACCTCGAGGGAGGGAGCCTCATCCTGCATCTCGGCATGTCGGGGAGCCTGCGAGTGCTGCCACCTGCAACGCCGCTGGTCACTCATGATCACATCGACATCCTGCTCGATTCCGGCCTTGCGCTGCGTTTCAACGACCCGCGACGTTTTGGGAGCCTCTTATGGGCCGAGGGTGATCCTCTCGCGCATCCACTGTTGCGCCGCCTCGCCCCCGAACCCCTCGATGTGAGTTTCAGCGGCGAGTACCTCGAGCGCGTCACCCGCAAGCGGCGTGTGGCGATCAAGCAGTTGCTGATGAACAGTCAGATCGTCGTCGGCGTCGGCAACATCTACGCGAGCGAAGCGTTGTTCCGTGCCCGCATCAACCCGCGGCGCGCGGCAGGTCGGCTGAATCGGGCGCAGCTGGCGCGCCTCGCACGGGCGATCAAGGCTGTCCTCAACCTCGCCATCAAGGTCGGCGGAACGACCCTGCGGGACTACGTCGGCGCCGATGGAAATCCGGGTTATTTCCGCCAGAAGCTCTATGTCTATGAGCGAACCGGCAAGCCATGCCGCGTTTGCCGCACGCCGATCCGGCAATTTACCCAGGGTCAGCGCTCGACCTACTACTGTCCGCGCTGCCAGAAGTGAGCTAGCGAATCATCCCCTGGCCCACGCCCCGCGGATCGGATGCGGCGACCACCGATTGCGTTGCGTAGTCCCAGGTAATCACCTGCATATTGCCGATGGTTGGCGGCCAGTCGCGGAATTTGTGGCCCCGTTGCTCGAGCGTTTGACGCTCCTCGTCCGTCAGGCCCTTGGGCTCTGCGAACACGACATCCGGTTGATACTGGTGGTGGATGCGCGCCGCGGTGACGATGCCCATGGCATCGGCGCCGTTCAGCCAGTTGAGCGTGCCAAGCAGCACCATCGATGGAATGAAGCTGCCGCCCGGTGAACCCAGAATGGCGATACCTTTCTCAGACTCCAGGAATGTTGGAGTCATACTCGAGAGCGGACGCTTGCCCGGCGCGATCGAGTTCGCCTCGGCGCCTACCAGCTTGTAGATGTTTGGCTCGCCCGGCTTGATCGCAAAGTCGTCCATCTCGTTGTTGAGCAGGATGCCGGTGCCCGGAATCACGAGACCAGTGCCGAACCAGGCGTTGAGCGTGATCGTGGCCGCGACGCGATTACCTTCCCTGTCGAGGATCGCGAAGTGGGTAGTGCTGACGCCGCTGCTCGCATCGCCGATGTACCCCGGCAACGCCGCGCTCGGTGTCGCGCGGTCGAGGCGAATCGAGGCGCGTTCGCCGGCGGCGTAGTCCGGGCTGAGCAGGCGCTGGATTGGCATCGATACGAACGCCGGGTCGCCAAGATACTCCGCCCGGTCGCGATGTACGCGGCGCAGGCTCTCGATGATCACGTGCTTGCGGGTCGCGCTGTCGAGTTGCGCAAGCTCGTAACCGTCGAGGATGTTGAGCGCGTTGAGCACGGCGACGCCGCCGGATGAAGGCGGGGGCGCGGTCACGATGCGCACGCCACGATACTCACCGATCAGTGGTTGTCGTTCGATCAGGCGGTAGTTCGCAAGATCTTCCAGCGACCAGATGCCGCCAAGCTTGCGCACACCGGCCACGAGTTTCTCAGCGAACGGTCCCTGGTAGAAACCCTCCGGACCCTTCTCTGCCACCACACTGAGCGATCGGGCAAGGTCGGGCTGCTTGAGCACGCGACCCGGTGTGGGAGCTGCGCCGTGCACGAGAAAGATGCGGGCCGCGTCGGGGCTGCGTTCGAATGCGGGGCGCTTGCGCCCAATATCCTCGGCCAGGCGCGCATAGACGGGAAACCCGTTGCGGGCGAGGCGAATCGCAGGTTGCAGGCTCTGCTTTAGCGGCAAGCGGCCGAACTTCTCCGCCAGATGCGCCCAGGCAGCCACTTCGCCCGGAATTCCGGCAGCGAGTGCCGTATCAGTCGATCTGCCGGGCACCGGCTTGCCATCGGCATCGAGAAACATGTCGCGCGTCGCTGCAGCGGGCGCGACTTCGCGCGCGTCGATGAGCAGGTCGAGCCCGTCGCTCGAACGATGCAACATGTAGAAACCGCCGCCGCCCAACCCGGAGCCCCGCGGTTCCGTGACTTCCAGCGCCGCACTCACCGCGACGGCGGCATCGAATGCGTTGCCGCCGGCGGCCAGGATCTCGAACCCAGCTTCGCTCGCAAGAGGATATGCGCTGGCTATCGCCGCGACCGGCGGTTTGCGGGCTTCATCGGCAAGCGCCCACTGCGACAGGAGCAGCAGCGCGAACAGAGAGGACATCCAAATGCGGATTGATCTGTTCGCGTCGTTACCCTTCATGCCACTCCTCGTAACGGTCCTGGCTGGTTTTGTGATGACTCAGGCCTGCTTCATCTTCTTCAGCTCCGCCGCGACGATGGGATGCACGAATTCGGACACATCGCCGCCGAAGATCGCGATCTCGCGCACCAGCGTGGAAGAAATGAAGGTGAATTGCTCCTGCGGCGTGAGGAACACCGTCTCTACGCCAGCGAAGAGATGCCGCGACATCGTGGCGAGCTGAAACTCGAACTCGAAGTCCGACACCGCGCGCAACCCGCGCACGATGACGCTGATGCCATTGCGACGCGCAAAATCCACCGTGAGGCCGGTGTAGCCCTGCACTTCGACGTTCGGCACGTCCTTCAGAACCTGCCGCGCAAGGCTCACGCGTTGCTCGAGACTGAACATGGGCGTCTTGTTGGGATTGGCCGCGATCGCGACCACGACGCGGTCGAAAATGCCGGCCGCGCGACGGACCAGGTCCTGGTGCCCGTTGGTGATGGGGTCGAATGTGCCCGGATACACCGCATTGCGACTCATCGCGTGTCCCCTCGTGCGAGTGGCGCCGCCTGGCGACGGGCCAGATGATACCCGACCTCGCCGGCGCGACCGGTCCGGTGCAGGATCCACTCGTCTGGGAGCGTCGGCGGGCCTTCACGGGCGGGCCGCTCGATATAGATGTATGCGTCAGGCGCCAGCCAGCCACGGGACTCGAGCAGCGCGCAGCTCGCTTGCAGCGATTCATCGGCGAACGGCGGGTCGAGAAATACGATATCGAAGGCTTCGACGTGCGATTCGAGATAACGGCGCGCGTCGGCCAGCTTCGGCTCAGCGCCCTCGGCCTTCAGCATCGACAGCGTCGCGTGAAGATGCTCGATCACCTTCGGTTCGCGATCGACGAACACCACTCGCGCGGCGCCTCGCGACAGGGCCTCGAGCCCCAGTGCACCCGAACCTGCGAACAGATCGAGACACCGACTGCCGGCGATCACGGGCTGCAGCCAGTTGAAGAGAGTCTCGCGCACTCGATCCGGCGTCGGCCGCAACTCTTCGGACGGCGGAAACCGGACACGCCGGCCGCGCCAGTTGCCCCCGATGATGCGCAGTTCGTTGCGCCCGATCTGCCGCCGGGGAGGCGATGCTGAGAGCTTGCGAGCGGGTGATTTTCTTGACATTTCCGGGTTCAGCCAGCCGAAGACGGCCGACTTGATGGCTGCGCTGCGCACAGCGTAGGCTTGTCGCCATTAAAACGAGCGCCTACGCGCCCTTTTCCACGATCTTTCAGGAGCAAACCATGAGGACCGTGCGCGCTGCAATCCTGCTGCTGACAGGGATGTTGTTGTCAGGTTGCTTCTCGGACTCGACTTCCGAAGGGGAAGCGAGCGTCGGACCGACCGATACGACCAGCGGTAACGGAGCTCCGACCACACCACCACCGCCGATCGCCACAGCCTTCCGACCGCAGTTCAAGCCCCTGAGTGGCATCTTCCCGTACCCGAACGATCTGTACTTCAGCGGCAGCACCGACGGCACATTGAATCTGCCGATCAATCCGTTCCAGCCCACCGCCTCGACGATCAATCAGCTCGATGGGTTCTCGACCACGGCGTACATGTCGGTGCGCTTCGTGGCGGGCGCAATCGATGCGACCACGCTGACTGCCGCCAACATGCGGGTGATCCAGTTGACACTGGATAACGCGACCAAGGCACCGGTCGTTCCGCCGCTGCCGAAGCTGCTCACTCTCAATACGGACTACACAGCCACGGTTTCCCAGGAGGCGGGCTCGGCAGGGGGCACGCTGATCATTCAACCGCTCAAGCCTCTCGTCGCATCTTCGGGCGGGACGAACATCGGCTATCTCGTGCTGCTCACCAACGGCATTCGCAGTACAGCAGGCGCTCAGGCGGTTCCGGATGCCGACTACCAGACGGTTCGCGATCAGGCGATCAGCGAGATCCAGGCAGGTGCATCGACGCCGACGTGTACCCCCATCACCAACGCAACGCTCAATGCGATCTGCAAACTGACATTCGCACACCTGCGCATCGGTGCTTTGCTTCCCCCGCCGGTGACAGTGAACCCTGCGACGGTGGTCGTCTCATTTAGCTTCTCGACGGAATCGACTGGTGATACGCTCGGTATCCTCGCGACGCAAATCGCTGCCTCCACTCCGACCCCACCGGCAGTCCTTCTCTCCTCCTGGCACCGGACCGACCGGACATCTCACGACGAAGGACCTGCTTGGGGCCGCTTCAGGTTCCCCGGGAATAGCAGATATCTTTTTGGGGACGGTGCGCGTCCCTTACTACCTCTCTACACCGAGCGTGGCGCCGACTGCGCCGGTCACGCGCTTCTGGACAGCAGCGGGCGCCTCGCTCGCTCCAGGCATCGACCCAGCGAGTCGAAATCTCACTCGCTTCAATCCGGTGCCGGCGAAAACGACAGATCTCGACATACCGCTGTTCGTCACCGTGCCGAACGCGCTCGCGGGTCCTGCCGGAGTGAAGCCACCGACCGGCTGGCCGGTCGCGATCTTCCAGCACGGCCTGACACGCAATCGCGTGGATGCAGTGGCAATCGCGGATGCGTTCGCATCGGCAGGCTTTGTGGTGGTCTCAATCGATCTGCCACTGCATGGGATCACACCGGCGAATACCGCACTCGCGCCCCTCCGCCAGCCGGGACTCGAGCTGACGTTCGATCTTGACGTGAGCAACAACGCCACCCTCGCCCCGGGTCCGGATGGCGTCGTCGATGGCTCGGGTCAGAACTTCGTGAACCTCTCGAGCCTGCTGACGACACGCGACAACCTGCGCCAGGGCACGGTGGATTTGCTGGCGCTCACGCGCGCGCTCTCGGTGCTCGATCTGGACGGCGATACCGTTTCAGACATCAATACAGGCAATATTCATTTCGTTGGCCATTCACTTGGGAGCATCGTCGGCGCGACGTATGCGCGATTCGGTGCTGGCGCGCTCACTGCATCACTGCTAATGACGGGCGGCGGTGTCGCGCGGACGATCACCGACTCGCCCACGTTTGGACCGGCAATCAACAATGCGTTGACCGCACAAGGTCTCATTCCGGGCACGACTCTGTACAACCAGTTCCTGCGCGATGCACAAACCGCAGTCGACGCGGGAGATCCGCTCAATTACATCCAGGCTTTGGTCGGTCTCAAGCCGGTACACGTCACTCAAATCGTCGGGCCGCCGCCCGATCAGGTGGTTCCGAACAGCTCCACACAGCGAATGCTCGATGCCGCGGGATCGATGCTGCACAAAGTGAGCGCACCGGGACCAAATCCGACCGGCGTCGGCAACGGCGGTTACGTGAACTTCACGGCGGGCGTCCATGGCTCGGCGATCGACCCCACCTCTAACGCGACGGTAACGCGGGAGATCCAAAGCGAGGTGGTGCAATTCGCTGCCAGCAACGGAGCTTTCATCGTCATCAATCCGGCGAACGTCGCCGTGATTCAGCCATAGTCAGCGGACAACGGCAGCGTGAGGGCGGCTTCGGCCGCCCTTGTTTTTTCATCGGTTACAATCCTCGCGCGAATCCACAACCGATGTTCACCAAGCGCTCCAATCCCCCGGCTGCAGCTCCCCCTGATGACACGCGGCGCGGGTTCATCACGCGCCTGCGTGCGCGCCTCAACAAGGGCGACTCGTGGCTCACCTACGATCTCGCCAATCTCCTGCCCGGTCGCGCGATCGATGCTGAGGTCCTGGATGAACTCGAGACACGACTCCTGACGGCCGATGTAGGCGTCGATGCGACGGAACGAATCCTCACGGATCTCAGGGGTCGCGTTGAGCGTAAGGAGCTCAAGGACTTCGACGCACTGCTTGGCGCACTCCGCAGGTCTCTCGTCGAGCTGCTCGCACCCTGCGCGCAGCCGCTGCAAATCGGCGCATCGCATCGCCCGTTCGTCATTCTCGTGATCGGCGTCAACGGCTCGGGCAAGACGACGACGATCGGCAAGCTGGCCAGGCGCCTCCAGGCGCAGGGACTGAAAGTGATGCTCGCCGCGGGAGACACTTTTCGTGCCGCCGCGATCGAACAGCTCGAAACCTGGGGTCGGCGCAACAGTGTGCCCGTCATTGCCCAGCAGACGGGTGCCGATCCTGCTGCCGTAATCTTCGACGCGCTCGAGGCAGCTCGCGCTCGCGGCATCGACGTGCTGATCGCTGACACTGCCGGACGCCTGCAGACCCAGTCACACCTGATGGACGAGCTCAAGAAGGTGAAGCGCGTTATCCAGAGACTCGACGCGAGTGCGCCGCATGAGGTCCTGCTGGTGCTCGACGCGGGCCTGGGTCAGAACAGCATCGCCCAGGCCGAACAGTTCAACCAGGCGCTCGGCGTAACGGGTCTGGTGGTGACGAAGCTCGACGGCACTGCGAAGGGCGGTGCCGTGATCCAGCTGGCCGAGCGGCTTAAGCTGCCGATCCGGTACATCGGCATCGGCGAGCAGGCCGAAGATTTCGGCGAGTTCGAAGCCGCCCCATTTGTCGACGCGCTGCTCGGTATCGGCGGTGAGGCATGATCCACTTCGAGCAGGTACACAAGCGCTATCCAAATGGCCGCGAGGCATTGAGCGATGTGACGCTCAACGTCTCCGACGGCGAGATGGTGTTTCTCACCGGCCATTCGGGAGCGGGCAAGAGCACGGTGTTGAAGCTGATCGCGCTCATCGACCGGCCCAGCCGCGGGCGCGTGATCGTCAACCACCAGAACACCTCCGGCGTGGCCCGGCGCCGCATCCCTGCGTTCCGCCGCCAGATCGGCGTCGTGTTCCAGGATCACAAACTCCTGCACGATCGCCCGGTATTCGACAACGTGGCGCTGCCGCTCGTGATATCGGGCATGCGCCGCCGCGAGCTCGACAAGCGGGTGCGCGCAGCGCTCGACCAGGTTGGGCTCCTGGGCAAGGAAAACATCGCACCGCTGGAACTGTCGACGGGTGAGCAGCAACGCGTAGGTATCGCGCGCGCCGTCGTCAGCAAGCCACTCGTGCTGATTGCCGACGAGCCCACCGGTAACCTGGACCCGGAGCTGGCGCTCGAGATCATGCGGGTCTTCCGACGGCTCAACGACGTCGGCGTCACGGTGATGGTAGCGACGCACGACGTACACCTCGTCGACCATTTCGGCCTGCGGCGCATTGCGCTCGACCACGGCCGTGTTGCGGAGAATGACGACGAGGTGGGTCATGCCGGATAGCATCACGGCACCTTCCCGACCGCGCATCGCGACGGCGCGCCGAGGTCCGCTGGAGTTCCTCGGCGTCTACATCGAGCGGCACGCGCAGACCTTCGTCGCATCGCTCGGTCGCCTTACGCGTCAGCCACTCGCGACGCTGATGACCGTTGCAGTCATCGGGATCGCTCTCGCTCTGCCACTTTGTCTCAATCTCCTGGTCGACAATGTGCGTGCCGCGACCGGCACGTGGGGCGGCAGCGTCGAGTTGTCGGTGTACTTCAAGCCCGAGGTCAAGCTTGCCAAGGCCGAACAACTGGCGAGCGCGCTGCGGCAAAGGTCGGGTATCGCGAGTGTGGACGTCATCGCTGCCGATGAAGGGCTGAAGGAGTTTCGCGAGTTCTCGGGTTTCGGGGCAGCGCTCGATGCGCTTACCGACAATCCTCTGCCGCATACGCTGGTCATTCGTCCTTCGCCGGATCGCGCCGCCTCGCCCTCGCACATCGATGCATTGCGCCGCTATCTGCAGAACTGGCCGGAAGTTGACCTGGTGCAGGTCGACACCGAATGGGTCGAGCGACTGCAATCGATCCTCGATGTGGCGCGACGGCTCCTGCTGCTGGCCGCAGTGCTGCTCGGGGTCGGAGTGATCGTCATCGTCGGCAACACCATCCGGCTGGACATCGAAAACCGTCGCACCGAGATCGAAGTCACCAAGCTCGTGGGTGGATCGGACGCCTTCGTGCGCAGGCCGTTTCTTTACGGTGGATTCTGGTATGGCCTGGGCGGAAGCTTGCTCGCCTGGGGACTCGTGAGCCTCGGAATCCAGTTGCTCGAAGCACCGGTGAATCGCCTGGCTGGCCTCTACGGCAGCAGCTTCAAGCTCGTTGGGCTCGATCCGCGCATGACGGCGATCCTGCTCGCGGCGGGCGCGATCCTCGGCTGGCTCGGCTCATGGCTCGCCACCGCGCGGCATTTGCGCGCGATTGAACCGAGCGCATGATCCGCAATCTCAATTCCGCGGCATGACGCGACTGCCCTACGACCGGGCGCTACAGGGAGAAGAACGATGCAACTGAACTCGCGGCTGGTGTTGGCAGGGGTCTTGATCGCCCTGGTCGCCGCCTGTTCCTCCTCGGGCAATCGCCTCGTCAGCTCGTGGAAGGATCCTGCCGTCAAGAAGCTGGCTTTCCAGCGCGTCGTCACCATCGCACTGACTGAGGACGGGCCGATCCGGCGAGCTGCGGAAAAGGAGATGGCCGCGATCGTCGGACCCAAGGCGGTACCCTCATCGCAGGTCATACCGGATGCGGACATTCGCGATGCCGACAAGGTGCGCGCGAAACTCACCGCAGAAGGCTTCGACGGGGCGATCACGCTGCGCCTGGTCGATGCTACGACCAAGGTCAAGCAGACACGCGATCCGGTGCCAACGGCCTACTACGAGGTCTGGGGTTACTATCGATTCGCGTGGGTGGCGGATCGTCCGCCGGACTACCTGACCGCCGAACAGAAGCTGCAGATCGAGTGCAACATCTACTCACTCCAGAGTGGCAAGCTGCTGTGGACTGGCACGAGCGAAGTGATGCAACCGCACCTCGTCGAGACGGCGGTACAGGATGTGGCGGATCTCGTCAGGCGGCGTCTGAAGAGTGAGGGTCTGATCTAGACCAGGGCCTGGGGCAGCCTATTCCGCGACGTTGGTCGCGCAGCTCGCGCCAGACCAGACTTTCGTCAGGTGCTCGACGATGAGCGTGGGTCGCTCGACGCCCCCGTCGGGGCCCGCCTGCATCGCGATCTGCCCGTCCAGGCTGACCAGCAGTTCCTCGCCCGGAACCTTGCGCACTCCGAGATACGCCTTCTCAAGCGCCGCGGTTTGCGCCGAGGGCGCCACCGGCATCTTGATCTGCGTACGGCACTCACGAAAGACCGCGGCGTCGGCCATGTAGCTGTACATGCCACGCATCGGTCCGCGAGGTTCGAGAGGGCGGTAGCTGGCGTTGCGCTTGAGCTCGTAGTTGAGCGCCGACTCGATCGGCTTCCCCTTGCTGTCCAGCTTGCGCAGAGTCTCGGAGTTTTCGATTGAGAACATCACAGGTTCACCACGGCCGTGCAGGACGACGCTCTGTGCATCCGGAGTCAGAGTCCAGGTACCGATGTCGTCAAAGGTTTCGCCCTCGCCCGAACCCTTGCCGAGGTAGGCGGTGCGCAGGAAGAACACACGGTCGGCACGCACGTCGAGCTGGTAGCGAATTCCCGCGCAGTCAGCGCAGGGCAAATCGCCCCGGTAGATCGCTGGCAATACCGCACCCGCGAGCATTCGCACATCAGGTGAGGCGGCAGGCGGGCTGATCTTGCGATTGGGGTTGTCTCCCACACTGACGCAGCCGACCGCAATCATGGCCGCACTCAACGAAACCCAAGTCCGGATCTTCATGTTCGGCCTCGCGGTGCCAAGTCAGCCGGGCTTGGCGGTCGAATCGACTGCCCAGCCTCGCTCAGCATCCTGGCAGACCGTGTACGTGCCCTGCCCCTCGACAGCCTTGGCGTGATTACTCACACGAACTCGCCTGCAGATGACACCCGCAGCGGTCTTGAAGCCACCGCGCCCTTCCACCTCGCCGGAGTTTCCGGTCGCTGGATTGCTCCAGGACTTCTTGACGAAGGCGTTCTCGTCATCCAGGACTTGGGCGACGGCCTCCTTGAGGAGCCGCATGTCTTCGTCGTTGAAATAGCTCACCGGCGACTTGTTCAAGAACTCAAGATTCCCGGCGTGCGCCGGCGCACCGGTCACAACCAGCAATCCCGCCAAACCGGCCAAGGCCAGCCATCTGCTCTGTCGAACGAACATAGTCACCTCGATTTCCGGAACCGCCCTGCCGGCGCGCGCATCGGGCTCGGATCGTAGCCTGCCGTGCCAAGGCGCACATCAGTACCTTAGGGCGATGGGGCAGCCAGCCCTCGGGAAGAACCGGCAAGCTGCGTCGGTGCCCGGACAACCGTAACCCACTGACAGGACTTAATAACCAGCCACGGGCTGAACTTAACGCGGTCTTAGCACTCTAATCGCCCGACTGCTAAACTATCGCGCGTTTTGCGGCCCTTGGGAGGTCTAACGAAGTCCATGACTAACGCTCTTGTCGTCAAGAATCCCGAAACACTTCTTTCTGGCCCGCTTGGGAGCCTCGATGCCTATATCGAGCGCGTCTCGCAGATTCCGGTGCTGAGCCGCGAATCCGAGCTCGAGCTTGCCACCCGGTTTCACCGCGACAACGATCTCGACGCGGCCCGACAACTCGTGCTCGCGCACCTGCGTTTCGTGGTGCACGTCGCGCGCGGCTACATGGGCTATGGGCTGCCCGTTGGCGATCTGATCCAGGAAGGCAACGTCGGTCTCATGAAAGCTGTGAAGCGCTTCGACCCCTCGGTCGGAGTACGCCTGGTTTCATTTGCCGTGCACTGGATCCGCGCCGAAATTCACGAATACGTGCTGCGCAACTGGCGACTGGTGAAGATCGCCACCACCAAGGCGCAGCGCAAGCTGTTCTTCAACCTGCGTCGTCTCAAGAAGAATCTGGCCTGGCTGTCGGACGCGGAGACTCGCGCGGTCGCCAAGGATCTCGGCGTGACTCCTGCCGAGGTCACCGAAATGGAAAAGCGTCTTTCGGCGCGTGACCTGTCGTTCGATCCGACCCCGGATGGCGATGACGAAGACACCTACTCGCCCGCGATGTACTTGCCCGCTGCGGATTCGGATCCCTCCATTGCGGTCGAAGAGCAAGAGTGGGAAGACACCACGGCCGACAGGCTCGGGCAGGCACTCGAAACCCTGGATGCGCGTAGCAGAGATATCCTCAAGAGCCGCTGGATGACCGAGAACAAGACGACGCTGCACGAGCTCGCCGCCCGTTACAATGTCTCCGCGGAACGCATTCGCCAGATCGAGGTGAATGCCATCAAGAAACTTCGGGCGCTCATCGCGCCCGAAGCTGCTCTCGAAGCCTGATCAGCCTGATTGCGAAGCAGTGATCGGCGCCAGGGTGAGCTCCACCCGGCGGTTGAGCTGGCGGCCCCCGGGGGTGTCATTCGGCGCCACCGGCCGCGTCTCACCAACACCAATAGTGATGATCCGCTGCTCCATCAGGCCTTTGCCGGCGAGGTAGGTCGCGACGGTCTGCGCGCGTCGCTCCGACAGCGCCTGGTTATATTCGGCCGCGCCCGTGCTGTCGGTGTGGCCGGCGACCTCGATGACAGTCTTGTCATACTCCTTCAACACCAATCCCACCGAGTCGAGCACCTTGAAGAACCCGGCATTGAGATCGTAGCTGTCGGTTTTGAAGGTGACATTTCCCGGCATGTTGAGCGTGATGTTGTCGCCAATGCGGGTGACGCTGACGCCCGTGCCTTGCAGCTGCTGCCGCAGCTTCGCTTCCTGCACATCCATGTAATAGCCGACGCTTCCGCCGGCGAGTGCGCCGACTCCAGCGCCGATCAGGGCGCGTTCGCGCCGTTGTTTCGCGTCGTGGCCAGTGATGAGACCAACGACGGCGCCGGTTGCAGCACCGATGCCCGCACCCTTCGCAGCCTTGCTGGTCTGCGATTCGCCCGTGTAGGGATTTACGGTCTCGCAGCCCGCAAGCGCCACTGCTGCGGCGATCACCACCGTCGTCAAGATCCTGTGTATCCGCAACTGCATCATCGTGACTCCTCCATCTTCACTTCTCGAGATATCCCTCGACTGCAGGCACCACTGTGAGTTCGGCAGGCTGAACGCTACTTGAACGGCTAAACCTACAGTCCGCGCTCCGGTGCCGGCGGAGTCGTGGCCTTACGGTATCCCTTTGGCCGGATGGCAACCGTGTTGCGGATCACTGTGCAGCGACTGCCATCAGCAAGATGGTAGCCATACTCGAATGTGGGCGTCGCACGGCCTGCTGTCTGCAACTCGCGACGAATCTGGATTTCCAGCTCCGCTGGAAAATCGAAACGCAGCTCCAGGTCGGTGCTTCCACCTCGTTCGAAGTCGATGCACATCGCGCGCGTCCACACCGAATATCCTGGAAACACGCGGGCACAAGATACGGCTGCAATCGGATCGGCAAGTGCAGCCTGGTAACCGCCGAACATCACGCCGCCCGGATTGCGGGAAAACGTGTTGAGCGGTAGCCGAATACGGATGTGGCGCCAGTCAGCGCTCACTTCGAGCACCTTGATGCGCATCAGGAAGAACGGCGGATAGATTTCGAGGCGACGTGCATCTGAAATGAAGCGCGCCGTCGAGAAGTACTGCATGAGACGCTGGCCTATCGTCGGCGAACTCATTTTGTTCTCTCCCCTCGGACACCCAGTTGCGAGGGCGCAGGTCGCGGGCGTAGCTTTGCCGTCATCATGAGAACCGCGCAAGCCTGGCTCGACGAATACTCCGAAAGCCATCGCAATCTCGGCAACGAAATTCTGCATTGGATCTGCGTCCCGGCGATTCTCGTGAGCGTGCTGGGACTGCTCGCCTCGCTGCCAGTGCCGGCAGCGTTGCGCGGGATCTCGCCGTACCTCGACTGGGCGAGCTTGTTCGCTTTGGCGGCCGTGCTCTACTACTTCATGGTCTCGGCGCCGCTCGCGATCGGGATGACCATCGTGCTGGTCGCGCTGCTTGCCGTCGTGCGTTGGCTCTCGGGATTCGAGACGCCTTTGTGGATCACGTGCGTCGGAATCTTCGTCCTCGCCTGGATTGGCCAGTTCATTGGCCACATCATGGAAGGCAAGCGTCCTTCCTTCTTCAAGGATGTGCAGTTCCTCATGATCGGGCCCATGTGGCTCCTCTCGCACGTCTATCGCCGCGTCGGCATTTCGTTCTGAGCTGACGACGTCTCGGTCCCTTATCCCCGGCATGGCAGAGCGCCGGGGATTCTTGTGATCTCCACATCGCAATCGCGCTGAATCCGCGCCCACCGGCACCGCGAAAGGATTGGTGCGACGGCCGGCTCGCGCACCAGTTCGGATCATCGCAGTGCGTCATTGGCTGCCTGTCCATGCGATTCGTGTATTTCGGGAAAGAGTGAGTTTCGTGTGAACGGATTTTTCCGGCGCCTGAGTCTCATTAACGTATGCGCTACGAAAAATTCACTGGGAGTCGATCATGTTCCCGCAGGGCACGGCCCAGCATCGAAGGTCAACGCCAGTCGCGGCGCTGCTGGTGATGCTGAGCGTGTGGCTGCCGGCCCTCGCCGCAGGATGGAGCCGGGCCGGATATCACCGTCGAGCAAACGATCAAGGCGGGCCGAAACCGAGACGAACGGCTGGTCGATCGCACTCGACAACGATCTCTTTGGACCTGCGAATACCGATCGCGACTACAGCGGCGGGTTCGGTCTATCCATCAATGGCGCCCGCACTGCGCGGTACTGGTGGTCCCTGGACCGGCTGCTCAAGCACATCGACGAGCCTCTGTTTGCCGGCTCCAAGTCCTGGCAAGGCGTTCGGCCAGATCACGGCCTGCAGATCGGCGTCCTGATTTTCACTCCGCAGGACCTCAAAGCGACCGAGCGTCATCGAGGACGATCGCCCGTATGCGAGCCTCCTGTTCCTCACCAGCATGCGGGACTACGTCGCGGATGATGCACGTCACAGCCGATACAGCGGTCTGACTCTCGGCGTCCTGGGCCTGCAAGCAACCGCGGATATTCAGAGAGCGGTTCACAAGGCGATGGGCAACGTCGAGCCCCGCGGCTATCAGAATCAGATCTCCGCAGGCGGCGAGCTCACGGCGCGCTACCTGACCGGTGGCTCGACCCTTCGCAGCCATCGCCTCGCATTCGGCGACAAGCTCGTTGAAACCAAGACGACGTGGGAAACGAGCGTCGGCTATCTGACAGAAGCAAGTTATGCGGTGTCGACGCGCTTCGGGGCCATCAACTCACCGTGGTGGACCTTCGCCCCGGAGCGCGTCGACTACCTCACGCAACCCACGCCGCTCGCACCGGCCAGCGCAGATGGACGCGGTGAGCTCTACGTATGGGCGGGCGCCAAGTTACGCCTGCGCGCATACAACGCCTTTCTGCAAGGCCAGTTCCGCGATAGCGCGCACACGCTGAGCGGCAGCGATCTGAACCACGTCATCGGCGAAGCCTGGCTGGGCATCACCAACCGCCTCTCCAATGGCACGCAGCTCGCCTACGTCATGCGCTACCAGACCGCGGAGGTCCGGGGCGGCATCGCCCGGCGCAGCCCCGTCTGGGGTGAGGTGACGATCAGCCACAGCTTCTGACATCCCCCGTTGCCCCTCTCACCGCGAAGCGGGAGAGGGGATTTTTTTGCTCTTCGACCCCACGCTTCTGCCAGGCGCGCCCCCGGGTTAGCCTATTGCAGTGAGCGACGATCGCCCCTCCCCCGACGCACTCTTGGCGGAGGCCGGCCGGGAAGGGCGTGGCCGGCTGAAGATTTTCCTCGGCGCTGCCCCTGGCGTCGGTAAAACCTACGAGATGCTTTCGGTCGCAAAGCGCCGCCAGGCCGAGGGTACTGATGTCGTCGCCGGCATCGTCGAGACCCATGGACGGTCAGAAACCGCCGCGCTGCTCGAAGGCCTGCCAATTGTTCCACGCCGCTGCATCAACTACCGCGGTCGGGACTTCGAGGAACTGGATCTCGACGCGTTGCTTGCGCGCAAGCCGCGCCTTGCCCTCGTCGACGAGCTTGCCCACACCAATGTCCCCGGCAGCCGGCATGAGAAGCGCTACCAGGATGTCGAAGAACTGCTCAACGCAGGCATCGATGTCTTCACGACACTCAACGTTCAGCACATCGAGAGTCTCAACGATCTCGTCGAACGCGTTACCGGTGTCAAGGTTCGCGAGCGTCTGCCCGATCGAGTTCTCGAAACCGCTGACGAGATTGAACTCATCGATCTGCCGCCTGAGGAGCTCATCAAGAGACTGCACGAAGGCAAGGTCTATGTGCCCGACGTGGCACAGCGTGCAGTTCAGAACTTCTTCTCACGCGGGAATCTGCTGGTGTTGCGTGAACTGGCGATGCGCATCGCGGTGGAACGCGTCGATGCAGACCTGCAGAGCTACATGCGATCGCGTGCGATCGAGGGACCATGGCCGGCCCGCGGGCGCATCCTCGTCTGCATCGGTGCGGATTCACACGCGGAACGACTCGTGCGCCTGGGCAAACGCATTGCTGACCGGCGCCAGCTGCCGTGGACGGTACTTTACGTGCAGACCATCGGTTCCGAGGAGCTCTCGGCGCCGCAGCGCGAGCGTCTGCAAGCGGCATATACGCTCGCCGAACAACTCGGCGCTCGGGTCGAGACCCTGAACGGAACCAGCGTGGCCAGCGAGGTGCTGGCCTATGCCGCTGCTCAGAATGTCAGCGAGATCGTGGTCGGCCGGTCACGCCGCCGCCTGGTCCAGTTGCGTTTACGGCCGGCCCTGGCGTGGGTCTTGATTCAACGCGGCGATGACTTCGAGATCACGGTCGCGAGTCAATCGGAGGATCTGACACCACGCGATGCCACGGTGGCCTCACCGGCGGAAGTGAGTCCACTTCGCGTCCGGCCGTACGTCGAGAGTGTGTTCGCGGTACTCCTTGCCGCGGGTGTTGCGACGCTGCTGGACCGCTATCTGGCGATCGGCGATCTGTCGCTCGTGTTCCTGTTCGCGGTGCTGATTGCGGCAATCCGGCACGGGCTCGGCCCCGGACTGCTCGCCGCAGTCCTCGCTTCCCTCGTGTCGACGTTCCTGTTCACCGAGCCGCGTTTCTCGCTCCGGGTGACGCATGCGGAGAGTGTGCTGTCGATCCTGTTCTTCCTGCTCGTGTCGGTGATCGGGGGCAACCTGGCCGCACGCCTGCGTGCGCAGATGCAGATCACGCGCGAATCCGCCGAGCAGAGTGGATTGCTGTTCGACTTCAGCCGGCGCATCGCTGGCGCCGTCAGCGCGGAAGACCTGTTGCGAGCGACTTGCCAGTACCTCACCGAAACGCTCGGCTTCGAGTCGATTGCTCTGCGAGCATACGGTGGCTCAGAACTTGGAGATCCGATCGGTGCCGCTGAGACGCCTGCGCTCCTTGATGTCGATCGTGCGGCTGCAGAATGGGCTGCGGGGCACGGCGAGCCGGCGGGATGGGGCACCGGCACACTACCCGCTTCATGGTGGCTGTTCGCCCCGCTGGGCACGGTGCAAAAACCGCTAGGTGTCCTGGGACTGGATCTCGGCGCGAAGCGCTCTACTCTTACGCCCGAGCAACGCCGCTTGTTCTTCGCAATGCGCGATCAGGCCGCCACTGCTCTGGAAAGAATTCTGCTCACCGAAGATGTGAAGCGCGCACAACTCATGTCGGAGTCGGATCGACTGCGCTCTGCACTCCTTTCCTCGCTCTCACAGGAACTCAGCAAGCCGCTGGCCTCGATCCTCGATTGCGCGGCGAAACTGGCGCAGCTTCCGGACGATGTCCCCGCACGGGTGAGCCAGGAGCTGGCGAACACTGTCCTCGAAGAAGCCCAGCAATTGAACCGCTTCGTCCAGAATCTGCTGGATATGACACGACTCGGCTCTGGTGCGCTTGCGGCCCATAGTGATTGGGTCGATCTACGAGAAGTTTTCGACAGCGCCGGTGCCCGCGTCGAGCAACCGCTGCGCGAACACCACCTCGAAGTAAACATCGCCGCGGAAGCCGCAAGAATCTATGCGGATGCGACGCTTCTCGAGCAGGTGATCGTGAATGTTCTCGACAACGCGGCAAAATTCTCGCCACCCGGCTCGCGCATCGAGCTCAATGCGGCCGATTCTGGCCGATGACGTCGTCATTTCCGTCACCGATGAGGGTCCCGGGATTCCGCCCGCGGAGCGTGAGCGCGTTTTCGACATGTTCTATCGGCTGCGGGACCGTGACGAGCGCCAGCCGGGTTCGGGGCTGGGCCTGGCGATCTGCAAGGGTTTTGTCGAAGTGATGGGCGGGCGCATTTCGGTACGCGGCGGACAAGAGGGGCGCGGTACGCGCGTCGAGATCACGCTGCCGCGACGCGAGCCTCCCGCCGGCCGATTGATCGAAGCGGCATGAGGCGCGGTCCAGCCGCGCAGATCAGTTCCCAGCTCGGGCTTCGACCGGTTCGCCTTCATCTGCGCGCAGCCGGTAACCCAAGCCCGCTTCCGTGATGAGGTGCTTCGGACGCCGTGGATCTGGCTCGAGCTTGCTGCGCAGGTTCTTGACGCAAACGCGCAGGCTGCGCGTGTCGTCGATGCGATCGGGGCCCCATACCTCGCGAATCAGCTGATCCTGACGAACGATCATGCCCATGTGCCGTGCGAGGCACTCAAGCACACGATATTCCAGCGGTGTCAGGTGGATCTCACCCTGGATGCCGCGCGTCTCGCGAAGCCCCAGATCGATGAATACGCCGCCCAAGCGCAAACGGCTCTTCTGGTCGGGGCTCCTTATATTGCGTCGTAGCGCCGCGCGCACCCGGGCAAGGAGCTCCGGGGCGCTGAACGGCTTCGTAATGTAGTCGTCGGCGCCCGCATCGAGAGCCGCAATCTTCTGCTCTTCCATGGTGCGCGCCGACAGCACGATCACCGGTAGCGACGACCATTCGCGTACGCGACGGATGACTTCCAACCCGCTGCCGTCCGGCAGGCCCAGGTCGACCAGCATCAGATCCGGCTTGTGACTGCGTGCCTCGACCTGTGCACGCTCTGCGGTCTGAGCCTCAACTACACGGTAGTTCTCAGTCCCCAGAAGTACGCGCAGAACCTCGCGAATGCCTTGATCATCTTCGACCACGAGCACCTGATGCATCGCGAGTGTCATGCCATGGGCTCCGTGGCGGGCAGCGTCAATTCGAATTGCGCACCTCCGCCGGGTCTCCGCCGCGCCTCGATCGAGCCCCCGTGGGCCTGGATGATGCTTCGGCAGATCGCAAGTCCGAGCCCCACACCGATGATCGTCCCTTCCTCGCCACCACGCTGAAACTTGTCGAACAGCCGCGCAGGATCGCCCGGGGGCAGCCCCGGGCCCTCGTCATCGACGGTCACGCGCAACAACGCTCCATCGGCAACTGCGGAAACAAGAATCCGCGTGCCTGGAGGCGTGTACTTCGCTGCGTTGTCGAGCAGATTGTCCAGCACCTGAACAATGAGCGTCGCATCCACGTACACCGGTGGCAGGTCGGCAGGAATGTGCAGCTCGACGGGGTGCGCGACCAGGCGATCCTCGGCACGATGCAGCGCGGCCCCAACGAGGTCGTCGAGTGTTTCCCACTCGCGTCGCAGTGCGATCCGACCCGATTCGAAGCGCATGAGATCGAGCACGTTCGAGACGAGCTCCGACATCTCACGTGCTTTGGTCTCAACTGAGCGTGCGAGCGAGGTCCGCGTTGTCCGGTCCAGGCTGTCGCCATGCTCGGCAAGCGCGCTGCCAGAGGCGGCAATCACCGCAAGCGGCGTGCGCAGGTCGTGCGAGATGGACGCCAGCAAGGTATTGCGCAGATTCTCGCTCTCCGCCGCAACACGTGCGGCCTCTGCCGCTTCGGCCAGTCGAGCACGTTCGAGTGCGAGTCCGATCTGGCCCGCAAAGGTTTCCAGCAGATGCCGCTGTTCGGGCAGAAGCACGCGACGAGGGTTGGATGGCAACACCGCGAGCACACCGAGCGCGCGGTTTTCATCTCCCAGCGGCACATACAGTGCGGGGGCGGCCGGAAGCGTATCCGAGCCGAGCCCGGCCCGATGTCCGTGATCGGTGACCCACTGTGCGACTGCCAGATCCGCATCGTGCAATGACTGATCGATGGCGGGCTCGGAAGGATATTGCAGCTTGCCAGTGTCGTCAGGAAGCAGAACGATCGCCTGACACTCGAAGACTTCGGCAACGTGCCGCACGGCCACGCGGGCCATGCTGGCAATTCCGCGCGTCGCGACGAGCTCGCGGCTCATGGCGTACAAGAGCGCCGTGCGCCGTTCGCGTGCACCGGCCACGCGCGTCTGCTGCCGCACGCTCGCCATCAGCGTCGCGATGACCAGCGCGATGATCAGCATCACCAGGAAGGTAACCAGGTATTGGACATCGGCTACTTCGAATGTGAAGCGCGGCGGGACGAAGAACAGGTCCAATGCCGCGATATTCAGCACGGCTGTCAGTACCGACGGGCCACGTCCGAGTCTCAGGCCCGCCACCGTCACGCCGAGCAGATACACCATCGCCACATTGGAGAGCTCGAAATACGGCCCCATCAGCCAGGCGATGGCGGAGCACACGGCAGTGATCGCCAACGCCCATACGTAGCGCTCCCATCGGATGGGCTGGGTGCTCTGCGCCGAAGCAGCCACCGATACCCGAGCAGGCCCGGCCAGCAACGGGTCGGATGCCGCAATCGTAATGACATCGAATCCACGCGCGCGGCGAACGAGCTCCGTCGCCGTCGACGGGCGCATCCAGGCGCGCCAGCCACGACGTTTCGGGGCGCCAACGATCAGGCGCGTCGCATTGCGGGTCTGGGCGTACTCGATCAATACCGCGGCCGCCGACGGGCCGTCGAGCGTGACGGTCTCCGCGCCCAGGGACTCAGCGAGGCGCAGCAGGTCTACTCGCCGGTCACGCTCGGCTTCGGAGAGCCGTAACAGCGCCGGCGTCTCGACGTAGACGACTGTCCAGTTTGCATCCAGAGCATCCGCCATGCGTTTGCCGGCGCGCACGAGCTGCTCAGCCTGTGGATCGGGGCCGATGGCAACCAATACGCGGTCACCCGCCAGTCGCCCTCGTCGGCCGCGGTCGACATCGAGCGAGGCTCGTGCGGCCGCCTCGACGCGGTCGGCCACGCGCCGCAGCGCGAGCTCTCGCAACGCCATGAGGTTGGGCTTACGGAAGAAACGCTCGGCGGCACTCGAGATTTCATCCGGAATGTAGATCTTGCCGGCGCGCAGACGCGCGAGGAGGTCGTCCGGCGGCAGATCGATGAGCTCGATTTCGTCAGCTTCGTCGAAGACCCGGTCCGGCAGCGTCTCGCGTTGTCGAACTCCTGTGATCTGCGCTACGAGGTCATTCAAGCTCTCGAGGTGCTGCACATTGACCGTGGTCCAGACGTTGATGCCAGCGTCGAGCAGTTCCTCGACGTCCTGCCAGCGCTTCGGATGGCGCGGCTCGGGGCTGCCGCCGAGCAGGTTGGAGTGAGCAAGCTCATCGACCAGCATGATTTCAGGCCGCCGATGCAGCGCCGTATCGAGATCGAACTCGTGACGAACGATGCCACGATAGTGCACCGCGAGTGTCGGCAGCCGTTCCAGGCCCTCGAGGAGCCTCTCCGTCTCGACGCGGCCATGCGGCTCGACATAGCCAACGACTACATCCGTCCCCGCAGCACGTGCGCTGCGGGCGGCCTCGAGCATGCCGTGCGTCTTCCCCACGCCGGCTGATGCGCCGAAAAAGATTCGCATGCGCCCGCGCTTCGCCCTCGCCTCTTCGGCTTGGACCTGCGCCAGGAGTCGATCCGGATCCGGCCGAAGCTCGGCCATGATTCATGCCACGTTAGGGTGTCTCACCGTGCCCGAACGCTAGCACAATCCCCTCGCGTGATTATTGGCCTCACGGACTCGGCGCAGCGAGCCCATCGAGCGCGAGATTCAGTTCCAGCACATTTACGCGCGGCTCGCCAAGGAAACCGAGGAGTCGCCCTTCAGTGTGCCTGGTCACCAGGGCCGCAACGATCGGCGCACTGAGCCCGCGGGCGCGTGCGACACGTTCGAGTTGGTAGTTGGCTGCGGCGACGCTGATGTGTGGATCGAGGCCGCTCGCGGAGGCGGTCACCAGATCGACAGGGATCGGCGCTGTATTAGTCGGGTCGGCCGCCTTCAGAGCTTCGATGCGTGCCTTGACGGCGTCGGTCAATGCCGGGTTTAAGGGACCTTGATTGGACCCGGTCGAGGCGCTCGCATTGTAGGGATAGGGCCCGGTAGCCGACGGGCGGCTCCAGAAGTACTTGGGCTCAGAGAAGCTCTGGCCGATGAGGCTTGAGCCGACCGCCTTGCCATCCTTCACGATGAGGCTGCCGGCCGCCCGATCGGGGAACGCGACCTGGCCGATGCCGGTCACGATCAGCGGATAAATGAATCCCACCACCGCCGTCAGCAACACGAACAGAGCGATAGCGGGGCGAAACATGGCACGCAGCATGGCGGACTCCTCAGACGAGACGCACGAGTTCCAGACCCAGATCGATGAGCTTGATCCCGGCGAACGGGATCAGGATGCCGCCCACGCCGTAGATCAGCAGATTGCGGCGCAGAAGTAGCGCAGCACCCAAGGGTCGGTACCTGACGCCTTTGAGTGCCAGCGGAATCAGAAATACGATGATGAGCGCGTTGAAGATGACCGCCGACAGAATCGCGGACAACGGGCTGGCGAGGTGCATGACGTTCAGCGCATTGAGCTGTGGGTAGGTGCTGGCAAATGCAGCGGGAATGATCGCGAAATACTTCGCGACATCATTCGCAATGCTGAAGGTCGTGAGTGAGCCGCGAGTCATCAGCATTTGCTTGCCGGTCTCGACGACCTCGATGAGCTTGGTCGGATTCGAGTCGAGATCCACCATGTTGCCCGCTTCCTTGGCGGCCTGCGTGCCGGTATTCATGGCCACGGCCACATCCGCCTGTGCCAGCGCCGGCGCATCGTTGGTGCCATCGCCAGTCATCGCGACCAGCCGGCCCTGCCCCTGATGATCACGAATCAGGCGCAGCTTCGCTTCCGGCGTCGCCTCGGCGAGGAAATCGTCGACCCCGGCTTCGGCCGCGATCGCGGCCGCGGTTTGTGGATTGTCACCGGTAATCATCACCGTCTTGATGCCCATGCGGCGCAACTCGCCAAAACGCTCCTTGATCCCACCTTTGACGATGTCCTTGAGCTCGATGATTCCAAGCAGTCGTGGTCCATCGCTGACGAGTAGTGGCGTGCTGCCGCGCCGCCCCACGTCCTGCACGGTGCTGAGAATCCCCTTGGGAAATATCTGCCCCTGCGCTTCCACGTGCCTTTGAATCGCGTCCGGTGCACCCTTGCGAACCTGTCGATCGCCGATGTTCACGCCGCTCATGCGCGTGTGCGCGGAGAACGGCACGAAGGTGGCGCCGAGCGAACCCAGGTCGCGCTCGCGCAGCTGGAAGCGCTGCTTGGCGAGCACCATGATGCTGCGCCCTTCAGGTGTTTCGTCGGCCATGGAGGCGAGCTGCGCAGCATCGGCGAGCTCCTGCTCCGTGACCCCCTGTGTCGGCAGGAAGGCGGAGGCCTGGCGATTGCCGAGAGTGATGGTGCCGGTCTTGTCGAGCAGCAACACGTCTACATCGCCGGCCGCCTCTACTGCCCGACCGGAGGTGGCAATGACATTCGCCTGCAGCATCCGGCTCATGCCCGCGACGCCGATGGCCGAGAGCAGGCCGCCGATCGTCGTGGGAATGAGGCACACGAGCAACGCGATGATCGCAGTGATCGTGATCGGCGCGCCCAGTTTCGCCACGGCCACGCTGTACAGGGAATAAGGCACCAGCGTTGCGGTCGCGAACAGGAATACGAGCGTCAGCGCGACCAGCAGAATCGTCAGCGCGATTTCGTTGGGTGTCTTCTGTCGCTTCGCACTCTCGACCATCGCGATCATGCGATCCAGGAAGGTCTCGCCAGGGTTGACCGAGACACGCGCCACGATCCAGTCAGAGAGAACGCGCGTGCCGCCCGTGATGGCGGAACGGTCGCCACCCGATTCACGTATGACAGGGGCAGACTCACCGGTAATCGCGCTCTCGTCCACGGACGCAGCGCCCTGGATCACTTCGCCGTCCGCCGGAACATAGTCGCCGGCTTCCACGACGACCACATCGCCGCGCCGCAGTTCATCCGCTCGTACGCGCGAGTGACGCGAGCGATCACGCGCATCGAGGAGCTTCTTGGCCCAGACCGTCTGCTTGAGACCGCGAAGAGCGCCGCCTGCGCCTTGCTGCGGCCCTCGGCCAGCGCCTCGGCGAAGTTGGCGAACAGCACGGTGAACCACAGCCAGATCGCGACGTTCAGGATGAACCAGGCGGGCGCTTCGCCATGACCGGTAAGCGCATTCAGCCAGAGGATCGTCGTCAGGATGCTGCCGATGTAGACAACGAACATCACGGGATTGCGCCACTGCACGAGCGGATCGAGCTTGCGCAGCGCCGCGAGCATGGCGGGGCCAAGCAGCGTACGGTCGAACATCGATAGTTTCGGACGGGTCATGGATTCTCCTCGTCAAACCTGCACGGCATCAAGCGGCCCACAGGATCAGGTGTTCAACGATCGGCCCGAGGGCGAGCGCCGGTACGAACGTGAGCGCGCCCACCAGCAACACTGTGCCGATCAAAAGCACGACAAACGTCGGTCCGTGGGTGGGCATCGTGCCCGCCGAGACCGGAATGCGCTTCTTTGCGGCGAGCGAGCCGGCTACCGCGAGCACCACGACGATGGGCCAGAAGCGCCCGAACCACATCGCCAGACCCAGCGCGGTGTTGTAGAAGGGCGTGTTGGCCGAGATTCCCGCAAATGCGCTGCCGTTGTTGTTGGCAGCCGAAGAAAATGCATACAGGATTTCGGAAAAGCCATGAGCGCCGGGGTTTGCGACACTCGAGGTGCCGGCGTCGACCGATACCGCGACCGCCGTTCCCACCAGAACGATGAAAGGCATGACCAGGATCGCAATCGAGCTCATCTTCATCTCGAAGGCTTCGATCTTCTTGCCGAGATACTCGGGCGTGCGCCCGATCATGAGACCGGCAATGAAGACGCCGATGATTGCGAAGATCAGCATCGAATAGAGCCCCGTGCCGACGCCGCCAAACACCACCTCGCCGAGCTGCATCTGGAACAGCGGCACAAAGCCGCCGAGCGGCGTATATGAGTCGTGCATCGAGTTGACGGCACCACAGGAGGTCGCCGTGGTCATGGTCGCAAAGAGCGCCGAGGCTGCGATGCCGAAGCGCGCTTCCTTGCCCTCCATGTTGCCGCCCGGCTGAGTAGCGCTTGCCGTCTGATCGACGCCGAGACCGCCAATCAGCGGGTTGCCCTGCTGTTCGTTGTAGACGGCAACCGCGAGGAGCGACACGAAAAGAATTGCCATCGCCACGAACACCGCCCATCCCTGGCGCGTATCCCCGACCATGCGACCGAAGGTGTAGGTGAGCGCCATCGGGATCAGCAGGATCGCGAACATCTCCAGGAAATTCGTCAACGCGGTTGGATTCTCAAAGGCGTGCGCGGAATTCGCATTCACGAATCCGCCGCCGTTGGTGCCCGAGCTCCTTGATGCTCTCCTGAGAGGCGATCGGACCCATCGCCAGCGTCTGCGTGCGGGTGGTCACGTCCTCTTGTACTGGTTTGCCCGACGCATCGACGACCGGATTGCCTTGCGCGTCGATCTTCGGCTGCTGGTAGGTGACGCTCTCGAGCGTCGTCACTTCCTTATAGGCGCTGAAGTTCTGAATCGCGCCCTGTGAGACCAGGACGATGGCAAGTGACGGTCGACAGAGGCAGCAACACGTAGAGCGTGATGCGGGTGAAGTCGACCCAGAAGTTGCCGATCGTCTTGGCGCTGTGCCGGGCCAGGCCGCGAATCAACGCGATGGCGACCACGATGCCGGTGGCTGCCGAAAAGAAATTCTGCACGGCGAGCCCCGCCATCTGCGTGAGGTAGCTCATGGTGACTTCGCCGGAGTAGCCCTGCCAGTTCGTGTTGGTGACGAAGCTGACGGCGGTATTGAACGAAGAATCCGCACGACACGCCTGCAAAGTGCTGCGGATTCAGCGGCAGCCAGGCCTGCAGCCGCTGCAAGGCATAGACGACGATGACACCGAGCGTGTTGAGGAGCAGAAGCGAGATTGCGTACTGCTTCCAACCCATCTCGCTCTTCGGATCGATCCCGCAGAGCCGATAAATGCCGCTGTTCGACGCGCGCGCCCACGCGCAATGGCCAGATCGCCTTGCCCTCGACTGACATTCGCCATGTAGAGCCCCACGGGCTTCACGCACAGGAGCAGAGCCAGCAGGAAGACGACGATCAGGATCAGTGATTCGATCATCATCAGAATTTCTCCGGCTTGATCAGCGCGTAGAGCAGATACACCAGGAGCCCGAGCGCGAGCAGAGCGCCGAGGAGATACATCCCGCTCATTCGACACCTCCGATGCGCGACGACGGCCCGAATCAGCCAATGCGTCACGGCCCAGATCGCGATGACGACGATGATGAATACGGCATCCATGGTCGGTGTGCTCCGCGGTTGAGGCCGAAGATTCTAGGTACGCGGCGGTGAGCGCAGCGTGAGTATTTCTGCCGATGAGCAGCGTCAATGACGCCGAGCCGGCCGGCTCTAGGTCAGGGGTGAGGCGAGCGCTAACTCGATGAATGCGTGGACCTTCGGCGTGTGCTGGCGACCGGCGGGGAATAGCGCAATCGACCGGTACTTTCGGTCCTGACCACGCCGACAGCACGCGGCGCAGCGCTCCGCGCGTCACATCTTCCTTCGCGATGGCTGCCGGCAGCAGGGCGATGCCGAGGCCATGCACGGCGGCTTCGCGGACCAGAGTGCTGTTGTTCGCACGCAGGCGAGCGGGGCCATCGACCCGAAGCTCGCGAGACAAGGTGATCAGGCGCCAGCCGCGCTGCGGACTGGTGCTGGACATGAGGAGCACGTGCTGAGCGAGCGCATCGCCATCCTTGGGGGTGCCGTTCTTCTCCAGGTACCCCGGGCTGGCGTAGAGGCCATACGCGAGCTCGCCGAGCTTCTGGCTGGGGAGTGTCACGCCTTCGACGTTCCCTAGGCGCAAAGACAAATCGAAGCCTTCGCGGATCAGGTCAGCCGAGCCGGTGGTGAGGTCCGCTTCGATTGCGACCTTCGGGTACTTTTGCGCAAACGCGTCGAGCCAGCGGCTCAGCCCATTCAGACCAAATTCCACATCCGCCGATACACGCAGCACACCCGCCGGCTCACCTCGCAACCCTGCTGCTGTGGCTTCAATTTCGGCGACGCTCGCCATGATGCCGAGCGCCTGCTCGTAGATCTGCTGCCCGACATCGGTGAGCCGAACGCGCCGCGTGGTTCGCTCCAGGAGGCGAATGCCGAGTTCTTGCTCGAGGTGCGCGAGGCTGCGGCTGATATGCGCCTTGTGGCTGCCGAGCGCATCTGCGGCCTTGGTGAAACTGCCGCTCTGCACAATTCTTACGAAGGCGGACAGCGAGCCGAGGTCCATAATGTTGTAATGATAGTTAACAATAGGGTCGATTGCAGCCCTTTTATGTCGAGAGGGGCACCATTTCGAGGACGGCGCCTTGAGTTGCACCGCAACAACGCGGCGCAAGTTTGCTATTCGACCGCGAACCCTCGAACACCATTGCTTCCGGTGGAGGGGCGGGGCGCGCAGGGCGCGAATGACAGGATCGCCCGAGTCTTATCCTCTATGATTTGCGCCCCAATTCAGCCCCATCTGCACGCTGAAGTCCTGACTGGAGATCGCCGTGGCCACGCCCGCACGCAACACCGCGCCCAAGAACAGTCGACCACACGCACCCTCGATCCGATGGACCTGCTGATGTGCGCGGGCGGCTCACCGAAGAGGAGCAGATGGTGCGGGATTCGGTCGCGCGCCTCGTCGACGAAAAGGTGCTGCCGATCATCTCGGAATGCTTCGAACAGCACCGCTTCCCGCGCGAGATCGTGCCGGAGCTTGCCGAGCTCGGCCTGCTCGGCGTGTACCTCAAGGGTTACGGCTGCGCGGGCCTCAACGCGGTGAGCTACGGGCTCATCTGCCAGGAACTCGAGCGCGGCGACTCCGGCATCCGCAGTTTCGTCTCGGTCCAGACGAGCCTGTGCATGTACCCGATCTACGCCTTCGGGAGCGAGGCGCAGAAGCAGAGGTATCTGCCCGGAATGGCGAAGGGCGAGCTCATCGCCTGCTTCGGGCTCACCGAACCGCACGGCGGATCGGACCCGGCAAACATGAAGACCCACGCGCGCCGGCAGGGTAAGGACTGGATCCTGAATGGCGCCAAGATGTGGATCACCAACGGCAGCATCGCCGACGTCGCGGTGGTCTGGGCGATGACCGATGACGGCATCCGCGGCTTCCTGGTCGAGAAGGCCATGAAGGGCTTCACCGCGCAGGAGATCGAGCACAAGTTCTCGCTGCGCGCGTCGGTCACCTCGAGCCTGTTCTTCGACAACGTGCGGGTGCCCGATGAGAACGTGCTGCCGGGAGTGACCGGCCTCAAAGGGCCGCTGTCCTGCCTGACGCAGGCGCGCTATGGCATCAGCTGGGGCGTGATCGGCTCAGCCCAGGCTTGTCTTGCACAACTGCTCGACTACACCAAGTCGCGCGTCCTGTTTGGCCGCCCGCTGCGACAATACCCAGGCGATCCAGCTCCGGCTTGCCGATCACGCTCGCCGCATCACCACGGCCCAGTTGCTCGCGCTGCAACTCGGTCGACTGAAGGATAAGGGCGAGATGACGCCCAGCCAGGTTTCGCTCGCCAAGTGGAACAACGTGCGCATGGCACTCGATGTGGCTCGCGATTGTCGCGACATGCTGGGCGGGTCGGGGATCAGCGCCGAGTACGTGCCGATCCGTCACATGCTCAATCTCGAGAGCGTGATCACCTACGAGGGCACCGAGACGGTGCACCAGCTCACGATCGGACGCGAGCTCACGGGCGTCAGCGCATTCTGAGACCACGCGGAGTTCCTTCCATCCAGGAGCGCGCATCCGCCCGCACGATGCGGATTGGCAGGTCGCCGATCGGCAGGGCCGGCTTCTCCCGGGCGACACGCGGGTCTGGATTCGCCGTATCGATGCGATCCAAACGAGCTTCGACGTGCCACGCCGCGAGCAGCGCACCCAGAGCAATCCAGCTGACCGCGGCATCTCGATAACGCGAATGTAGCGCCGTGAATCTGCGCTTCACGGCAGCGCGCAGTTGTCGGACGAGTCTGACGAAACGGGTTGTTCGTGTTCATTACATCACCTCATTCGCAACGGAATAGACTTTCGATTCAGCCGCGCGTTCTCGCGCAACGCGTCTGTCGGCGGCGACAAATACGTGTTTTGCAAGCGACACTTCCTCTGCGAGCACACCATCCGTCGGGTTCGCGTGTGCCGGCGAGCCCGCGAGGAGCAGATAGAGCGCGAGCGAAATCGTGAGCGCCAGCCAGTTGGCCGCAATGTCCCGGCGTCTCAGGTGGAGCAGGCGCGCCCGCGACAGTCGCAGCGAGAAGGCCTGCTCACCCGTGCCGCGGCGGGCATGAAAGGCGCGGGCGAATGATGTGCCTGGCTGAGGCTGGGTCTCGTGTCCGGTTGTCCTGCGCATGTGTACTCCCAAACGATCGATGCGGAAAACCCTGGCATTGGCCATTGGGCGCCGGCAGTGAGTGTCGGGAGTGAGGCAATCCGGGCAACGCGCTGATCAATTGTGGCGAATTCGGGCAGCGCGCCTCGAGTCGTTCAGACCGAAGCCGCGGGACTGTAGACTGCAGGCATGAAGAAGCAGATCGCGATCGTCGAAGACGAAGCGGCCATCAGGGCCAACTACGCGGCGGCGTTCGAGCGCAACGGCTATGCCGTGCGCACCTATCCGAATCGCAGGCTCGCCATGCAGGCATTCGATGCGCGGCTTCCCGACCTCGCCATCATCGATATCTCGCTGGAAGAGGAAGTCGAGGGCGGTTTTGAGCTGTGCCGGCAGTTGCGCGCGCAATCCGGGGAGTTGCCGATCATCTTCCTGACGGCGCGCGACAGCGAAATCGATGCGATATCGGGCCTGCGACTGGGCGCAGATGATTTTCTCACCAAGGACATCAGCCTCGCGCATCTCATCGCGCGCGTCGTCGCACTCTTCAAGCGTATCGAGGCCCGCAGTCGCCCGGTGAAGGCAGCCCAGATCGTGCGCCGTGGACCGCTGGTGCTCGACGCCGAGCGGCTACAGGTCACATGGAATGAGCAGCCTGTGCCGCTGTCGCTCACGGAGTTCTGGATCGTGCACGCGCTTGCCGAGCACCCGGGGCACGTCAAGAATCGCCAGCAACTCATGGATGCAGCAAACGTCGTCCTGGACGACAACACGATCACCTCGCACATCAAGCGCGTGCGCCGCAAATTCGCGGCCGTGGACTCGTCCTTCGCTGCCATCGAAACGATGTACGGGATGGGATATCGCTGGTTGGAGTGAATGCCGCTTCGCTACCAGCTGCTGCTCCTGAGCCTCCTGACACTGCTGTTGCCCTGGGCCGGCTGTCGCTATGCGCGCGAGATGGAATCCGCTCTGCGCGACGGACAGGAGCAGGCGTTGCTCGCGACCGCATCGACCCTCGCCAACTTGCTGACTGCGAAGCCTGAGCTGTTCGGTACCGACAGCAACTCCAGTGAACCATTCGACGCGAGGACAGGAGATCTATACGCGCATCGCCTGACGACTCCAGCGCTGTTGGACGGTTTCGTGGACGACTGGGGTCTGGCACCTGAGCCTCTTTTCGCAGCTCACGGCAGTGGGTGCGCCACTCAGCGTCGAGTACGCAGCGGCGGTGGACGAAACCAGCTTGTATCTGATGCTCGTGGTCACCGATCCCACGCCCAGGCTCGAGCAGTCCAACGACCCATCGGCGCCGCTGCGTTCGCGCGGTGATCAGGTTTGGCTGGCGTTCGATTCGCCCGCTGGAAGCAGTGAGCTGTATCTGCTGGCGACGCAGGCCCCCGGGTTGCTGAGCGCTCGCCGACCGACAACTTCGACTTACGGTGAGCGTCGCGAAGTGATCGAGCCGCGCATCCAGGCCTTCTGGCAGCCGGTGCACAGCGGGCTATCAGCTCGAGATCCGCCTCCCGCGCGCGATGGTGGGCAAGCACCTGGGCTTCGAGGTTGTCGACGTCGGAGCACGCGATGAGTTGCCGGTTCGAGTCGGCACCCTCGATCCGGCTGTACGCACCAGCCCACCGGGAAGCTCGTCGTGCCGTCAGCCGACACTGGCACTGGCACTCGAGCCCCTGCTGCCCGCTGACACGCGTGCAGTCGTCGCCGACGCGAGCGGCTGGGTTCTCGCCGAGGCGGGCTCGCTGGGACCCAGGCCCCGCCGATCCGTACGAATCGGTGAGCAAGTCGCGCAACGAGTGGCGCGATGCTCTCTACCGTCGAGTGCTTGAGACGGGCGAACGCCTTCCCGCCCGCGCTCCTCAACTGGATCGCCTCAGTGGAGCTCCGGTCGACTCGGCGCTTGATGGCAGACGCGCGGCGCTGTGGTTTCGACTGCCCGACGAGCGCCGCATCCTGCTCGCGGTAGCGGTGCCGATAGTTCGCGAGGGCACGCCTGGTGGTGTGCTGCTGCTCGAACAGGCCGGCGATCGGCTGCTTACCCTGCGCAGCCAGGCATTGACGAGGCTCCTCAATCTGACTTTGCTCGCCAGCGGCCTCGCAGTTCTTGCCAGCCTGGCGTTCGCAGCACTCCTGGGCATGCGCCTGCGACGACTGCAGCGGGCCGCCGAAACTTCTTTGACCCACGATGGCCACGTGATCAATGCGGCAATTCCTGACACCGGCGCACGCGACGAGCTCGGCGATGTCGCGCGCAGTTTCGCGACCTTGCTCGCGCGCTTGAATGAGTACACCGAGTACCTGCGCACGCTCGCGGGCAAGCTCGCGCACGAGCTGCGCACCCCGCTGACCATCGTCCGCTCCTCACTTGAGAACCTGGAATCGGAACGGCGGAGCGACGGCCCTTATCTGCAACGCGCACGCGAAGGCACGGATCGGCTGCAGGCGATATTGAGCGCCATGGGCGCGGCCTCGCGCACGGAAGAAGCGATACGCCACGCGGAGCGCACGCGCTTCGACCTGGCTGAGCTGGTGCGCTCCAGTACGCGTGCCTACGGCGACGCCTTTGCGACGCATCGATTCAGCGCCCGTGTTCCCGAGGGCCCGTGTGAGTTCACTGGGGCGCCAGGACTTGATCGTGCAGCTTCTGGACAAGCTGGTCGACAACGCGGTCGACTTCAGCGCTGCCGGCTCGATCATCGAGATCGCGCTGGAGCTGCAGAGCGAGTATTTCGTCCTCAGCGTGCAGAATGAGGGCGAGCCGCTGGCCGACGAGGTTCGCGCGCGGCTGTTCGAATCGATGTACCAGCAGCGGCATGATGCGCCCGGAAAACCGCACTTCGGCCTGGGCCTGTATGTCGTGCGACTGATTGCCGAGTTTCATGGCGGCGGTGTGTTCGCGGAGAATCTGCCGAACCGGCATGCGGTCAAAATCGGGGTCCGAATCCACTCGATGCCGTAATCGGATCCGGATTGTCGGGGGAATTTACAGCAGCGGGCCCCCTGGCGACTGGGGGAGGGCCGAACGCCGGCCGGGATTAAGTCGCCCTGGCCAGGCGGGAGCTGGGTTCCGTGAACTGACGCACAGAGCGGCACACGGGAAGAGGCAAGGCAACCGGGTGAGAAGGGGAATATCCGGCTTGAAAAGGAGCCCGAACGGATGCCGTCGGGGCTTCTTACACTTCCTGAGTCCAGGGGTCACTCCTGAGGCCGGGTTTTGAGCTAACTTACTGACTGAAAAGCTCTTTGTTTGAATGGCACGTCAGTTGCTTTGTTCAGGTCAACCGGCGTGGAAGGCGTCGGCGGCATGAAGAGCAAAAAGTCTAAGATTCAGAGAAGCGGCGACTATGAGGATCAAGACATGTTGACTTGCATAAGAAAGCTTAGCGGCGGAATTGCGGCAATCGGTTTGCTGATTGGTTTTGCCGGTCCCGCCAGCGCGGCATACATCGGGCAAAGTTCGAGTGATCTTTTCGGCCAAAACAACGTATTAGGCCTGTTTGGAAACAACGACTTTGGCTCACTCGAAGACTTGGCCCCCTTGAGTAGTCAGGGTAATTTGAATTTAGGCAATTTCGGCTTCGGAAACCTGGACCTCGGAAACCTGGACCTCGGAAACCTGGACTTCGGAAACCTGGACTTCGGAAATCTGGATCTCGGTGACGGCGCGCTGCGGGACCTTCTCGCTCGCCTCATTGAAGCGCATCGTGATCATGGCACGGCCGTGCCTGTGCCTGAGCCCGGTTCCCTGGCCTTGCTATCGCTCGGTCTGATTGGCATGGGTGTGGCGCTGTCTCGTCGCCGCAGCCCGAGATAACCAAGAAAGATAACGAAGAAGAAGAATCCCCGGGGTCTCGAATTAGACCGAAAAGAAAGGATCCCCGGACAGCCCGAAAGCCCCGCTTCAAGCGGGGCTTTTTTTCGCCCGCTGCAGCTCAGCGCAGGTCCAGCAGGTCGAGAATTCCGCGCGCCGCTTCTCGTCCCTCAAAGACCGCGGTCACGACGAGGTCGGCACCACGCACCATGTCACCACCCGCGAAGACTTTGGGGTTCGTGGTCTGAAACGGGCGTGCATGAGTCGCCGAGACGCGCACCCGCTGATTCGGATGCAGCGCGATGCCAAATTCACCGAACCATTCCGGCGGGCTCGGATTGAATCCGAACGCCACCACGACCGCATCCGCTGGCACGAGCTCCTCACTCCCCGGTACGGGTTCTGGAACTCGTCGCCCGCGCGGTCCTGGCACGCCAAGCCGCGTCTGCACCAGCTTGACGCCCTCGACCCGATCAGTGCCTACGATTTCGATCGGCTGGCGATTGAACAGGAACTCGACGCCTTCCTCGCGGCTGTTCCTGTAGTCGCGCCGTGAGCCCGGCATGTTGAGCTCGTCGCGCCGGTACGTACAGGCGACCGATTCCGCGCCCTGGCGAATCGCGGTCCGATTGCAATCCATGCCGGTGTCGCCGCCGCCGAGCACGACGACACGCTTGCCGCGCAGATCGATGAAGTCGGCTGAGTCCTTCTCGAGCCCCAGCTCGCGATTGATGTTCGAAATGAGATAGGGCAGCGCTTCGTGGACACCGACGAGATCCTCACCCGGGAAGCCGCCCTTCACGTAGGAGTACGTGCCCATGCCAAGGAATACGGCGTCGTGCTCTGCGAGCAGCTTTTCGAACGCCAGGTCACGCCCGATCTCGGTGTTGAGCACGAACTCCACGCCCATGCCTTCCATCAGCTCGCGACGCCGCTCCACGACTTCCTTTTCCAGCTTGAAAGGCGGAATGCCGAAGGTGAGCAGGCCGCCGATCCTCGCGTACCGGTCGAACACGATCGGCGTCACACCGTTGCGAACCAGCACATCCGCGCACCCGAGTCCCGCAGGCCCCGCGCCGACGACTGCCACGCGCTTGTCGGTGCGACGCACCTCCGACATGTCGGGCCGCCAGCCCGCCTTGAGTGCCTCGTCGGTGATGTACTTTTCGATGGAGCCGATCGTGACCGCGCCGAGGCCATCGTTGAGCGTGCATGCGCCCTCGCACAACCGATCCTGCGGGCAGATTCGGCCGCACACTTCGGGAAGCGAGTTGGTGCGATGAGAAAGCTCCGCGGCCTCGAACAGGTTTCCCTCCTGGATCAGCTTCAGCCAGTTGGGGATGTAGTTGTGGACCGGGCATTTCCATTCGCAGAAGGGATTGCCGCAAGCGATGCAACGCCCCGCCTGCTGAGCGGCACCTTCAGCGTCGTACTGCGAGTAGATCTCGCGGTAGCTGAGAATGCGTTGCTCCACCGGGAGTTTGTCCGGGTCGCGACGAGGGATCTCCAGGAATTGCAGGGGATTCGCCGCCATGTCAGGCCGCCCGTCGCAGGTTCTCGAGCAGTGTCTCGATCGCCGCGGCCTTCGGCTTCACGACCCAGAACTTGCCCATGAAGGAGCGGAAGTCATTGAGCATTTCCTCGCCCCAGACGCTCCCGGTTTCGCGCACGTGCTGCTCGATCAGGTTTCGCAGGTGCTGCAGGTGCGACTCCATTCCTTCCGGCGTGATGCGATGGATGTCGATGAGCTCGTGGTTGTAGCGATCGACGAACCCGCGATCGAGGTCCAGCACATAGGCGAATCCACCGGTGAACCCAGCGCCAAAGTTGAGCCCGGTGCGCCCGAGGACGCACACGACACCGCCCGTCATGTATTCGCAGCAGTGATCACCCGATCCCTCTACGACTGCGATGGCGCCGGAATTGCGCACCGCGAACCGCTCACCTGCCTGGCCTGCCGCATAGAGCTCGCCGCCCGTGGCACCGTACAGGCACGTGTTCCCCATGATCACTGTATCGCGCGCGGAATAGCTCGCGCCCCTGGGTGGCTTGAGAACGATTTTCCCGGCCGCCATGCCCTTGCCGACGTAATCGTTCGCGTCGCCTTCCAGGTACAGGTGTAGTCCGCCGGCATTCCAGGCGCCGAAGCTCTGCCCGACGGACCCCCGCAGGCGCACGATCAGTGGCGCGTGAGCCATCCCGTAGTTGCCCCAGCGTCGCGCAATTTCGCCCGATAGGCGTGCCCCAATCGAGCGGTGGAAGTTCGCCACTTCGTAGCCGAAGGTGCCGCCAGTCTTGTGGTCGATGGCGTAACGCATGTCACTCAGCATTCGCTCGGCCATTTCCCCCTTGTCGAAGGGCGCATTGTGCGGATCGGTACAGTATTGCGGCTTGTCGTCCGCAAGACCCGCCGTCGAGAGGATCGGGCTCAGGTCGAGCTTGCGCTGCTTGGCCGTCGAGCCTTCCACGATCTGCAGGAGTTCGGTGCGGCCAATGAGGTCCGCCATGCGTCTCACGCCGAGCTGCGCCATGATCTCGCGGCATTCCTGCGCCACGAAACGGAAATAGTTGATCACCATTTCCGGCAGGCCAACGAAATACTTGCTGCGCAGGACGTTGTGCTGAGTCGCGACGCCGGTCGCGCAGTTGTTGAGGTGGCAGATACGCAGGTACTTGCAGCCAAGCGCAACCATCGGTGCGGTACCGAATCCGAAGCTCTCGGCGCCGATGATCGCGGCCTTGATCACATCGAGACCGGTTTTCAGCCCTCCATCGGTCTGCAGCCGCACCCGATGGCGTAGCTCGTTGATGCGCAGTGTCTGGTGAGTCTCCGCAAGCCCCAGCTCCCAAGGCGTGCCCGCGTACTTGATCGAGCTCAAGGGGCTCGCGCCGGTGCCGCCGTCATAGCCGGAAATCGTGATGAGGTCCGCATACGCCTTGGCAACGCCCGCGGCCACCGTGCCTACGCCAGGCTCGGCGACGAGCTTCACCGAGACGAGCGCTTTCGGGTTGACCTGCTTTAGATCGAAAATGAGCTGCGCCAGGTCCTCGATCGAATAGATGTCGTGATGTGGCGGCGGCGAGATCAGGCCGACGCCGGGCCGCGCAAACCTGAGGCGCGCGATCATGTCGTTGACCTTGTGCCCGGGAAGTTGCCCGCCTTCGCCCGGCTTGGCGCCCTGCGCGATCTTGATCTGCAATACCTCGGCGTTGATCAGGTATTCCGGTGTCACGCCGAATCGGCCCGAAGCCACCTGCTTGATCTTTGAGTTCCTCTCGCCGTGATAGCGCGCGGGGTCCTCGCCTCCCTCGCCGGAGTTCGAGCGCGCACCGATACGATTCATGGCGATTGCCATAGCCTCGTGTGCTTCAGGCGAAAGCGCACCGAGCGACATGCCCGCGCCGTCAAAGCGCTTGAAGATGTCCTCGATCGGCTCGACCTCCTCGATCGCTATCGGCTTTCGGTCACGCGCAAGCGCCAGCAGGTCACGCAAGGTCGACACCGGGCGTTCGTTCACCAGCCGTGCGAATTGCTGGTACTGCTCGTAATCTCCGGTCATCACCGCGGCCTGCAAAGTCGCGATCACGTCCGGGTTGTACATGTGGTACTCGCCGCCATGGATGTACTTGAGCAGGCCGCCCTGCGCGACCGCCGCCCGCTGATCCCAGGCTCGCTCGCCGAGGAACTTGAGGTCGGCCTCCAGATCATCGAAGCCGGCACCCTGAATGCGGCTCACCGTACCCGGGAAGCACAGGACCACCACCTCATCATTGAGGCCCACGATCTCGAACAGCTGAGCGCTGCGATAACTCGCGATCGTGGCGATGCCCATCTTCGACATGATCTTGAACAAGCCCTTGCGAATGCCGCGGCGGTAGCTGCGGCCAAGCTCAAGACGCGTGTGCACGTCCATTTTCACGCGACCCTTGCGCATCATGTCGAACAGCGTCTGGTAGGCCATGTAGGGGTAGACGGCCGTCGCGCGTAAGCGATGAGGCATGCGAAGTGGTGTGCCTCGCGCGCCGTTCCGGTTTCGATGAGCAGGTTGCACTTGCAGCGCAGGCCCTTCTCCACCAAGCGGTGATGGACGGCGCCCGTAGCGAGCAGCGCGTGCACGGGTAGTTTGTCGGGTACCAGGTACCGATCTGACAACAGCAGCACGAGCTTGCCCGCGCGCACCGCCGTCTCCGCCTGATCGCAGATGCGTAACAGCGCCGGGTGCAGCCCTTCGTCGGGCTGGTATTGCAGATCGATGAACTCGTGCGTCACACCGAAGTCCGTCAGCGCCAGGATCTGTCGGAGCTTGCGCTGCGAGAGGATCGGCGAGTTCATCACGATCTGCTTCGCGTGCTCGGGCGCGGGCACGAAGATGTTGCACTCCGGCCCGATCTGCGTCTGCAGCGACATGACGATGCTTTCGCGCAGCGGATCGATCGGCGGGTTGGTCACCTGCGCGAATTGCTGGCGGAAATAGTCGTAGAGCGAGCGCACCTTCGATGACAGCACCGGCATCGGCGTGTCGTCTCCCATCGATCCGACCGCCTCGCTCTCATCCTCGGCCAGCACGCGGATGACTTCCTCGCGCTCTTCCGCCGTGATGTTGAACATCTTCTGGTACTGAGCGAGCGTGTCGCGATCCATGGGCTCCGCCGCGAGTCGGGGGTCGATGAGGTCCGATTCGAGATAGCGCACGCCCTTCTTGAGCCAGGTCTTGTAGGGATGGCGGCTCTTCAGCAGGTCGTCGATTCGCCTGCTTTCGAGCAGCTCCCCGGTCTGCAGATCGAGCGCGAGCATCTCGCCCGGGCCGAGCCGCCCCTTGCGGACCACATCCTCAGGCGCGTAGTCCCATACGCCGGTTTCCGAAGCAATGGTGAGGTGACGGTTGCGGGTGATCACGTAACGCGCAGGACGCAAGCCGTTGCGATCCAGCGTACAGGCTGCGTAGCGTCCATCTGTCAGCACGATTCCGGCCGGACCGTCCCACGGTTCCATGTGCGTCGCGTAGTACTCGTAGAACGCGCGCAGGTCCGCGTCGATGGAATCGACGGTCTGCCACGCCGGCGGAATCAGCAGGCGCATGGCGTGCAGGGCATCGAGTCCGCCCATCAGCAGAACCTCGAGCATGTTGTCGAGCGTCTGGGAATCCGAGCCGGACATTGAGACGAGCGGCAGGATGTCGGTGAGATCCGGAAGCACCGGCGAGCGAAACAGCGGTCCTCGGGCAGCCGCCCAGTTGCGATTGCCCTGGATGGTGTTGATTTCGCCGTTGTGCGCGAGCAGACGGAACGGGTGCGCCAGCCGCCACTGCGGCAGCGTATTGGTCGAGAACCGTTGGTGGAACACCACGACCGAAGTCGCGAGACGCTCGTCCCTGAGATCCGGATAGAACTCCGTCAGGTGTTGAGGCATCACCATGCCTTTGTAGGCCAGCGTCGAAGCCGACAGGCTCGGCACGTAGAACACCGGATCCTTCCGTTCGAGGGCCTTCTCCGCCCGCCGGCGCGCGAGGAACAGCTTGCGGTTGAAGGCCGCTTCATCGATGTCGAGGCGGCAGTTGACGAACACATGCTCGATGCGCGGCAGAGTCTTGAGTGCCTCATCGCCACAGGCATTGGCGTCGGTTGGCACCATGCGCCAGCCAGCCACTTCGAGCTCCTCGCGCCGCAGCTGCGCCTCGAGTGCCGATCGTGCGCGTTGCGCCTGATCATCGAATGTACTCAGGAACACGCACCCGACGGCAAAGCGCTCGGCGAGCCCGATTCCCGCCTGCTGTGCGATTGCTTCGAGAAATGCGCGTGGCTTCTTGAGTAGCAGCCCGCAGCCGTCACCGGTCTTGCCATCCGCGGCAATCGCGCCGCGGTGAGTCAGCCGATTG
>CAVOLM010000056.1:0-21842 GCA_963696675.1 uncultured Gammaproteobacteria bacterium
ACTTTGCGGCCGGAGCCGAGCGAGGACTATAACCACGGTTGGTCTCGGCCAGAGAAGGCTCCTCGCCGCGTACTCGAGATCATCACACGGTCACCTTGAGCACCTGGTACAGCCCGCCGAACATCGTCGACTTGTCGATGCGGAGGAATCTGCGCGTAGCAGGAAACCACTCCGTCACCTCGTGCCGCCACAGATCGAGTGCGAAGGGCTCGAGCGCGCTGAGGATTCCCGTCATCGGCAGGCCGAAGGGATTCAATGGATGCGGACGATGATAGTCGACGATTACCAATCGTCCCCCCGGCTTCACGACCCGCAGTGCCTCGGCAATCGTGGCGCGGCGCACGTCCTCAGGCTGTTCGTGCAGCAGGAAAAAGAGTAGCGCACGATCGTACGACGCAGACTCGAACTCGAGTGCGGCGCTGTTGCCGTGAACGTGTCTCACGCCACCACCGGGCGGCAGCTTGCGGGCGAGATTCTGAAGTTGAATCGGCAGAATATCGACGACATCGAGGCTCGCATCGGCGCCCAGGCGCGCGAATAACCGCCGCGTCAGGTCGCCGTAGACGCAAGCGATTTGCAGGGTGCGCCCGTCCAGCCGCTCCCCGAGCGCATCGAGCGCAGCATCCCTAAGACGCGCGAAGTTTCCCCAGAGGATGAGATTTACCAACCACTGGCGCTCGAACAGGCACACCGACCGCGGATGCACATAGGCCCACCAGTAGACCCTCATCAGGTAGTCGGGTACGACTGCGTCCTGCGGCGACAAGCTTGGCACGTCGACTTGCACGGTGTTCAGTGGGCCGGTGCGAGCGCGGGCGGATCAGTGCTTGTTGGAGCTGCCGCGCGCATCTGCACCCCTCGTTGCCGGAGCAGGAGGGGCGCAGATAGGCGTGGTGGCGGGGCCGGATTCGCTAATTTCCGACGTCGCTTAAAGCGCACCCGCGACGCATAGGCTAAGGCTGCACAGCCGTTGGTTGCGATCCCGAGACCCGGCCGCAGGGCCTACGGTATTTTGCCGATGATCTTCTTGATCTCGTCTACAGAAAAGCCGCGCAACGTCTGCGTTCGCACGTTGCCAAGCGAGCTCACTTTCAGCAGTGCGGTCATAGCCGCTTCATCGGTGCCCTCTGTGATTATCACAAGGTCGTAATTCCCGACGGTGTAATACGCGCTCTTCACCGCTACGTCGAGCTTTTCAGCCATCGCCTTGAACGCTTCGAGCCGAGCCGGCGAGTCCTTGACGTTCCGGATCCCCTGATCCGTAAAGTTTAAAAGGCTTATATACGTTGCCATGTTCCACCTCCGTTAATGAGTGACGCCCTTTTGGCGGTCGACTGATCACTGCTCCATCAGTGGCGGTATTGAAGCACCGTCGTGAGCCGTGTGCCATTAGTGCTTGTTCGTATTAGCCACGGTTGTATGAGCGACTCCGTTGTCGCGGATGCGGCCATCGTGGGGCGCATCAAAGACACACCCCGCGTCCGCTGCATGCCAAGGTTAGGCGGCACTGCACGTCGAAAGACGCGGGAGTGGCATTGAAGCTACTCTCATTCAGATGCCGCTAACACGTAGGCGCGACGTGCCAGGCACAAGCCTCTCATCGCCTGCCGAAACTGCTCGGTCACGTCCGGCTTGTTTAGCTCTATAAAGCGCCCAATCAACGGATTGCAGCAGTTCTACTCGCGTATCGCCCTGACTGGGAGACTCAGCTACTCCCAGTGAAAGCGTGATACCTGCCAATCGCTCACCTTGAAATTCCCACTGGAGATGTCTGACTCGTTCGCGTAATTCTTCAGCCCTCTGCAAGCCCATAGTCAGCGATGATTCAGGTAAAACGAGTATGAATTCGTCGCCGCCATAACGACAGGCCACATCTCCCCTGCGAATACTCGATAAGGCCAGTCGGCCTATTTCACGTAGGACCGTATCACCTGCTTCATGACCGAAGCCATCGTTGATTTCCTTGAAATTGTCAACATCGAACATGATAACCGCCACTTTGTATTGAGATCGCCTGGCGCGGTTGATCTCATGCTCGAGGAATTCTTCCAGAAACCGACGATTAAATAGATGGGTGAGAGGATCGCGAATGGCTTGTTGGCGCAGCTCTTCGCGCAGCCCTTCCCCCTCCTCTAGCGCGTACCGGAGTTTGGCGACGCTGTCCTCAAGTTCTGCCGTGCGTTCGCGGACCCGCTGCTCCAGCCGCTGGTTGTCGCTGAGGAGGGACGCTTGTTCTTTTACAAAATCCGTAATATCAGCGCCCGTAGTGATGAAGTAGTCTCCATAGGGCACGCTAGTGAAGCGAAAATACTTATCCAGATTGGGAAAATAGTCTTGGAAAGAGTGTGGGCGATGTTCGGCTATGATTTTTTCTACCACTGGCAAGTAGTGTTCGGTGGCGCCAGGGCCGAATATCTCATCAGGAGTCTTGCCTACAATCTCATCGAGGGAGGTGTGGCCCCAGGTCTTCAGCGTCGGTGGATTCACATAAATCAGACGCCAGGTTTTTATCCGGCCAGTTTCGTCCCGGACGATCTGCCAGAAATGCACTTCCTCGGCTAAATGCTCGAATAGAATTCGATATTGATCATCGTTCAAAAGGCGCATTTCATTCATTTCAGGCTAACCCAAGTTGCGGCGTAGGCTGTGCCTGCAGTCGTACGCTTTGCCTTTGCGCAATTCCCTCCGCTGGTCGGGGCTCGGATTGACGATCGGCCTTGACTGCGAGCGCAGCCAACCCTCGAATCGTTCTTGTGAGAAGAGTGGCCCCGTCAGTGGCTGGTCGTAATCGCAGTAGCGACAAACAATCGCATCGTACTCGATGAGTTCCGAACAGGAGGGGCATTTCTTGTTGTCTTGGCTGGAGGCTGCTTCCGTGCTTGGCTGTTCTCTCGCGCGCCTAGCAGATGTTCCCCAGCCGATTCCGGCTACCACCAGGCCCGGCAACACGAAAAGCAGCACATTGAACATTGGGCCCATCCCGAACAGGGTCTCTTGGTTTGGGGTCGTCCACGACATGCCGATTAAATTCCCAACGCCAATGGCTGTACAAATAAGGCCGACAATCACCAGCAGCGCGCCCATATTCAACCTCCTCCCCTGAAGCACACCCTCGATGCTTTCACAGAAAGTTGCCACTTTGCTGTACGTACTTTCCGGTGCCTGCTAAGCGAAGCTCCACGTATGAAGCGTAGCGCGCGAATGCGGGCTCACGCGCTTGGACGGCGACGGAGTCACCCGCGCAGATCGAGCGGTGCCGATGGCACCGTTGGGGGCTTGGCAAACGTTTCGACGATGATTTCGCGGCCCGCGCGCGGCGCCTCCGAGGCCGGGCTCCGCTGCGCGGTATTCAGGTCCCGCGGGCGCTCAGGGGCCTCGGTGGCGTGCCTGTCGCTGCCGGGGCCCGTTCCCAACTCGTGCGGCTGACACATGAGCGCCGACGAAATCCTTGGCAGCGCGCCGCTACGTTATCGCAGCGAACAGCGCACCGACTGATGCGGTGATACCCATTACGATTGCTCCCCAGACCAGGACGCGCATCGCCCCGCGGAGAATCGGCGCCCCGCCCGCGTGTGCGGCGAGTGCGCCCAGCGTGGCGAGGGAAACGAGGGACACGGTTGCGATGGCTGGAATAACGATGCGCCCGGGCGCAACCACTCCCACCAGAAACGGGACAAGGCCGCCCAGCGCGAAACAGGCCGTCGACGCTACAGCCGCCTGCAACGGTCGAGCCGTCAGCGCTTCGGTGATGCCGATATCGTCTCGCGCGTGGGCCCCAAGAGCATCGTGCGCCATCAGCTGCCGGGACACCTGCGCCGCGAGTTCGCTATCGAGGCCCCGCCCGACATAGATGTCGCGCAGTTCTGCGTGCTCCGAGTCGTAGTCTTGCTTCAGCGAACGCATTTCGATATCCAGATCGGCGCGTTCGGTATCAGCTTGGGAGCTTACCGATATGTACTCGCCAGCGCCCATCGAGAGCGCGCCAGCGACGAGGCCAGCGAGGCCCGTGACCACGATTGTGCCGGAAGTCGTCTGGGCCGCTGCAACACCGAGCATCAGGCTGGAGATCGACAACAAGCCATCGTTCGCGCCCAGAACGCCTGCGCGCAGCCATCCCGAGCGGTGAGTGCGGTGTCTATGTGAGGCCATCGCCATTCGCAACCGACTCGGAAACCTGTATTGCAGGCGACCAAAATAACACATGCCTCCCGCCTTCCGGCCTCGATCCGCCGAGCGCGTGGGCTACTGCGCGCCAAGATTTGTTGCCGCGCGCGCTGTCACGACGCCGGGTCGACTCACTCGGGCGGTCGAACTTTCCTCCACTTAGTGTCGGCACCAAAAAAGAAAGCCGGGCATCCAAGCCCGGCTTCCCGTATCGCATCGAGCGTCGCGTTTTACTTCAGCTCGAGCACCTGCATCGTCGACGAACCGAGAACGCGCCGGATCTTGGCGCGATCGAACTGTGCCTGGTTGGACGCCTCGACCGAGCCCTCGACCTGCTTCGCGATCGCATCGCTCTTCGCGAGCGCACCGTCCAGCGACGCCCAGTTCTTGTACGTGGTAACCAGCAGCAGGTCCGCATCATCGAGCGTACGCGGCTCGACCGCGACCACCTGGTAGCTCACGATGTAGCCGGCCTTCTTCCCGGCTTCCTGTTGCTGCTTCCAGGTGGTGCTGAGCCACTTCATGTAGTCGTCGAACTTGCCGTCAACCGTGCGGATTCTCGCCACGTTGACTACGGCCCCTTCGGTGTAAGCGTGGTCATCGGCGAACGCGCTGACACTCACGCACGCAATACTCACGAACGCCGCACACGCGGCGATCCGATACCTGATTGACATGTGATTTTCCTCTGAAGACTGGAATTTTCGTTCTGGAAGGTGCGCACCTGGAAAGCGTTCGTCAGATGCACGCCCGGCCTTCAGGAGGCGGGCGGAGTGTACGCGCTTTTCAGCGGCGCCAGCGGTTTATCTGACGCTACATCATGGTCTTGTGAATGGTCCGTGAAGTCGGACTTAGGCCTCGGCATCGCAAGGTGCCGGGGTTTTTTTCTGCCAACTTCGAACGTTGAAGAAGCCCCGCTCGTAGAGCGTACTTTCTGTTCATTCCCGCCCGATATTCCCAAGCGTTTCCACGTGCCCACGCTACGCTCGGTGCACTGCTTGTCTTCTTGATGCCGGCGGCCGCGCATTAATGTGTGCTACCGCATAGACGAAAATACCCCGCTTGGCAAGCCTCGCAGATAAGCCTTGTGTGGCACCAAGGCTTCTGGGAGGAGGTTGAATATGGGCGCGCTGCTGATGATTGTCGGCCTCATAGACAGCGAACCCCACGCCGATGACAACCGCAACCGCCTCAACCGCCTGAAACAGAATTCCAGCGTTCATATCCAAGAGCAAACTTCCTCGCTATGGTCAGCCGTCTTGACGAGGTTCTCGCGGCAGATCCGGAGCGCGGACGGGCGGCGCTGCGGATCTTCCTGTGTCTTTCGGCTCTTCTAGTAGATTTCGAGGTCGTGAGCGGCGACAACTTTGCCGGAGTAGTGCTCCCGAATCTCTCGAAGCATTTCTTCCTCGCTACCGGACTTGCCGCACTCGGCACCTGCCTGATCGCATCCTGGGTTAGCACGGTCGTAGACCGCGAGCAGCCTGGGCTTGGCTTTAGCGGCAATCTCTGCGAGCCGCATCGTCGAAGTATGGCGGACTTTCTGACTGCGGAACAGAAGCGAGATATCTTCTGCAACAATGCGGTGCGCTTCCTGAGGCTCGACAATCAGCCAACCCAATAACCCAGCGCAGCACGCAATCAATCGAGCGTTTATCTGTAGCAAGTGACGACGTATCTGCGCGACTTACAACAGTATTGATACGAGTAACGTGACGTGTACCGGCAGATGTACCGTCAACACGACAACGTGAGCCTCGCTACGTCAAGAGTCACGCGGTGTTCATACGGCCGAGCGATATTGAGATCGTGCCAATCGAGGAGGATCCCTCATTGCTCGTCAGATTGCTTTACGCAGGTAAACGTCGCCCGACCGGACATGCCCGCTTCGTGCTTCCATTGCTGTCCCGCCGCGGCGCACTCGCTCTGAGAGTCGAAGCCCGAAATGTTCGCGACAGGCGGTGCCTGATTGGGCGTTGTGCTGAGCGTCAAGATCAAGACCCACGTCTCCATTACCGGATCCTCCACTAACCGGCTCACGATCTGTCGGGCGCACTGTATCGCTCCGCGCTTGGGGACTCCTGTGACCGGTTCCGCATCTCCTGAACGCGTCCTGGTTCCAGTCGCACCGCCTAGCCCATCGAGAGACAACCCATGACCTAGGTTCAAATCCCGGGCAGGAGTACCTAATATCCGCAGACATCCGCTCCTCGCATTGCGATACGAATAGCGGGAGCATTCCGGGTCTCCTCCTCTCAATAGGTTGTTGCGTCAGATCGTGGTCGAAGACTAGTATCGACCTCAATAAGAAAGATGGCCCATGCGCTGTGCACGCGCAGGGACGAGGGATGAGGCGTACTGCGCCTTCGTCGGTGACCAGATCTCCTCTGGTCCGTTCGGCCTACGAGAACATTGCGTGGGTAGGACTCCTAACGTGCCTTCTATTTGCGATGCTGCTGGCAGGCTGTGGGGGCGGCGATAGTTCCGCGGAAGCTGCCGTTGCACCGACTGTATCTCTGTCTGCGAGTCCGATATCGGTGCCAACAGGCGCAAGTACTGCGCTCACTTGGAGCAGCACGGACGCCAACGGGTGCAGCGCGAGTGGAAGTTGGTCAGGGTCCAAAGCAATTTCCGGGACTGAAACGATCAGTGTCGGAGCTGCGATAGACAGCGTGTCATTCACACTGACCTGCCGTGGGAGCGGTGGGACGACTTCCCAGAGCGTGTCTGTCACGATTCAAGCTCCTACACCGGCACCCGACATGACGTTCGCGGCTGATCCCTCAACCGTAGTCAGCGGAACCAACACAACGCTGACTTGGTCGTCGAATGCCGCCGCATGCACGGCATCGGGTGGGTGGTCTGGCTCCAAGGCCCCGAATGGAACTGAAAGCGTTGGGCCGATCACGGCGCAGACCGACTATGTGCTCAGTTGCCAGAGCCCCGGCAGCATGGTCAGCACCTTTACGCTCACCGTCCATGTCGTCGTGCCGGCACCCGACATCACATTCAGGGCCGACCCCTCAACCGTAGTTAGCGGAACCAACACGACGCTGACTTGGTCGTCGAATGCCGCCGCATGCACAGCATCGGGCGGATGGTCTGGCTCCAAAGCCCCGACCGGAACTGAAAGCGTCGGGCCAATCACGACGCAGACCGACTATGTACTCAGATGCCAGAGCCCTGGCAGCTTGGTCCACGTCGTTACGCTCACCGTCCGCGTGACTGCGCCGGAGCCGCTTTACTCCGTGCTCTACAACTTCATGGGCGAAGGAGACGGGGAAAACCCCTACGGTCTGATTGTGGACGAGGCTGGCAATCTGTATGGCACCACCTTCAGAGGTGGCCGCTTCTGCGTTGACGCTTTCGATAGCTGCGGGACCGTCTTCAAGCTTGATCCTAACGGCGTTCTTACAACGCTACATGTTTTCGCCGGGGGGCTGAAGGACGGCGCATCACCTCGAGCAGGCTTGGTCCGAGATGAAGCTGGCAATCTCTACGGTGGCACCTATCTCGGTGGCGCCCACGGTTCGGGAGTTGTGTTCAAGCTGGATAGTTCCGGAAAGCAGACCGTGCTGCACAACTTCACCGAAGGAGCGGATGGGATTGCTCCAGAAGTGGGATTCCGGGATGACGCCGGTAACCTCTACGGCACTACCGGGCTGAATAGCACCTCTGCCAAATGCACTCGGAATTGCGGAACCGTGTTCAAGTTGAGTACCGCAGGCAAGCTGACGACTCTCTACACATTCAACGGTCACGACGGCGATGAACCTTCAACACCCTTGATCGGGGACGCCGCTGGAAATCTTTATGGCACCACAGCCCGGGGCGGCGACTCCGCCTGTGGTTCTCTCGGCTGTGGAACGGTTTTCAAGCTGGCTCCCAATGGAGAGCTCACAACAATGCATGCCTTTCAAGGCTCGGACGGATCTACTCCGACGGGGCGTTTGAGCCGTGACCAAGCGGGTAATCTTTACGGCACTACTGTCGGCGGTAGTCAGGGCTTCGGTACCGTGTACAAGCTCAATGCCGACGGCCGAATGACGATCCTCATCAGTTTCCTTGCGGGCGATGATTTGGGTGAACATCCTGAGGGCGGTGTGGTGCTAGGCGCGTCGGGAAATCTTTACGCGACCACTCGTGCCGGCGGAGCCAACGGATGGGGAGTCATACTTAAGTACGATGTTCAATCCGATGAGGGAACTGTTGTGCACGCCTTCACGGGTGAAGACGGTGGCTACGCCATAGGTCCTCTAGTTAAGGGCAGCAGTGGCAATCTGTATGGCGCCGGCTTTAACGGTGGCGACGTTGCCTGTTTTGAAGGTTGCGGAGTCGTGTTCAAGATTGAATCTCCGTGAAAGTTGGAAGTAGTCCCGCGTGTGCATAAGGCCAGAGAGTCCTTTGATCGCGTTCTGGTTACAACCGACGGATCAAGAGGGGCCGACTCACCTGACGCAGCGACATCAGCACTACCAGAAGCGGTCTCGCAGGCCACGAATTGGATTGCCCAAGAGCGGACGATTGCGGATAACGACTCCGAGTCAAAGCACCGTGAGACCAAAATGCCTGCCATCAAACGCCGACATGGAACGGGCTGTTACTCGGATGGATCGATGCGAAAGACCGGGTAGTCCGCTGCGATCGATTAAGGCAGATACCGGCGCGTGGTGCGTTACCGGCAGGTGTTTGCGGCCACTAGTGGCGACTTGGCTCCAGGCCTTAAGGATTGGTGCGCGCTTCTCTCGTGGAATTTCAGTAAGCACTACCGGGTGCGTTCGGCCGCGCTTGATGAACGCCACACCGCGCGCCGCGCGAACGTTCTTCACCCACTCCGAATCGTCTCCGACCATCGAAACAACGTAACGTTGGCCTTCGTGGCTTGCACCGACGAGGACTGTTGAGCATAGGCGGCCACTACTTCGGCTCTTCACTTGTCAATGTGACCAAGATCTGCGGTGTTAGGCCAAGCCCGGATACCCAGGCATAGGCTCCATTCCAGATCCTACCCATGCGCGTCGGACGCCAGTTGCGGTAGAAATAGCGCAGATAGCCGCTGCGTTCGGCCGGATCTCCACTTGACGCCTTCACATACGAGTTCTCAAGGGACTTGCCAACGGCTACGCCGTCAAACACCGGTGCGCGACCTTTTGTTTAACCCGTCGCCTGATCGCGCCTCGACAACCACTCGCCGTATACCAGGCGATCAGCATTAACCACGCGGCAATTAACCAATCGAAACACTCTGCGCCTCGGGCTTCTTCCGCAATACGTAGAACCCATGGCGCGCCAGTATCTCCATTCCCTATGGAAGTGGGTGTTTCGGGGCAAGCGCACCTATGTCTATTCGATCAACCTGATGCGGACGGCATCCTGCCGGGCTCGCCACGAGTTCGATCGGCGCCCGCAGCGCTGTCGAGGGCGCACGCGACGTGCGAAACCGAGCTTACGGTCATAGGGGTTCCGTTGCCCGCTCGCTTCAGCTGAGCTGCGGAAGAGCGCAACAGGATAAGTACTTATTTCCCGGAGGCGCAGATTGCGGTTTGCTTGTACGCGCTGCGAGTAGCCGTCGTAACACTCGGGAGGCGACCATGGCAGAGACACCAGCACCCACATCGAGCGGACGTGTGGAGCGTGTACCGTTCTGGCAGCGCGTGCTCGACAATCCCTTTCTCCTGCTCTTTCTCGGCGTAGCGATGCCGACGATCATCTACGTCATCTGGGGGATCATGGAGCTCGTGCAGATTCCCGTTTCTCCCCCCTAAACTCGCAGAATCCGGGGAGCGCAAGCCATGGCCATTTCTCCTCCAGCGGAACGCATCTGGTGGCACCAGCCGATTCAGCGTGAAGAGCTGATCTGGATCATCGTGGCCTTTCTCTGGGGCCTCGTGATGTTCTTCATGATGATCTACTGGCACGCATTCGGTCAGCAAAACCTCTCGAACGAGGCTTACCGCGTCACGCCCGAGGTCTTTGCCGCCAAGACGCAGGCGATGATCGACAAGTATCAGGTGCGCGACGACAACGGCTTTCCGGTAGTCAGACCGCCCGCCGGGAGCGACGTGTATCTGATGGGCCGCGTGTGGATGTGGTATCCACATCTCGAGCTCGAGAAGGGACAGAGCTATCGACTGCACCTGTCGTCGATGGATTATGCAGCACGGCTTCTCGCTGCAGCCGGTCAACATCAACCTGCAGGTGCATCCCGGTTACGAGATGGTCCTCACAATCACGCCGAGCGAGTCCGGCGAGTTTGGCGTCGTGTGCAACGAGTTCTGCGGCCTCGGCCATCACACGATGGTCGGCAAGATCTACGTGGTCGACCGTAAATGAGGTGAATCATGGCTGCCACTCCGCAAGCGATTGCCGTACCTGTGCCGCGGAGGGTGCCGGCTTCCGCACCTGCCCGACGACCGGGCTGCGCATCGACCTCAGCGCACAGTCGCTGATCAAGGTCGAATGCCGTCGCCGCCATCGTGTTCCTCGCCATCGGTGGCCTGTTCGGGCTGTCGGTCGCACTGACGCGCTGGCCCGCGGTGCACCTGCTGCCGGCGGATTGGTTCTACCTCGCGCTGACCGCGCACGGCCTCGACGTGCTGCTGCTGTGGATCATCTTCTTCGAGATCGCGGTGCTCTATTTCGCCGTCCGCGGTGCTGCTGAACTGCCGGCTCGCGGCGCCGCGCTCGGCCTGGGTGGCCTTCGGGCTCATGCTGGTCGGCGGGCTCATGACCAACGTCGCGGTGCTGCAGGGCGCAGTCGACCGTGATGTTCACCTCCTACGCGCCGATGCTGGCGGCGCCAGCACTTCTACCTCGGGCTCATCCTGTTCGCCGTCGGCGCGCTGATCGCGGCTGCGGCGATCTTCTTCGGCACGCTGGTGATCGCGCGCGAGGAGAAGACCTACGAGGGATCGATCCCGCTGGTCACCTTCGGCGCGCTCACGGCGGCGATCATCGCGGTGTTCACGCTCGCCTCCGGCGCGATCATCCTGATCCCGACGTGGCTCTGGTCGATCGGCATCGTCAGCGCGCATCGACCCGCTGATGTACAAGCTGGTCTGGTGGGGCGATGGGCCATTCCTCGCAGCAGATCAACGTCTCCGCGCACGTCGCGGTCTGGTACGCGATCGCCGCGATGGTGCTCGGCGCCAAGCCGCTGTCCGAGAAGGTCAGCCGCATGGCGTTCCTGCTCTACATCCTGTTCCTGCAGCTCGCGAGCGCGCATCACCTGCTGGTCGAGCCGGGCCTGAGCTCGGAATGGAAGATCTTCAACACCAGCTACGCGATGTACCTCGCGGTGCTCGGCAGCATGATCCACGGCATGACGGTGCCGGGCTCGATCGAAGCGGCGCAGCGCGCCAAGGGCTTCAACGCAGGGCCTCTTCGAGTGGCTGCGCAAGGCGCCCTGGGGCAATCCGGCCTTCGCGGGCATGTTCCTGTCGCTCGTGATGTTCGGCTTCCTCGGCGGCATCTCCGGCGTCGTCATGGGCACCGAGCAGATCAACCTGATCATGCACAACACGCTGTACGTGCCCGGCCATTTCCACGGGACCGTGGTGGCGGGCACGACGCTCGCCTTCATGGCAGTGACCTATCTCCTCGTGCCGCTGATCTTCCAGCGCGAGGTGCGTGTTCCCGCGAATGGCGCGCTGGCAGCCCTACATATTTCGGCCTCGGCGTGAGCGGCATTTCGCTCTTCATGATGGGGGCCGGCACGCTCGGCGTCGCGCGGCGGCACTGGGACATCACGTTCGCGGATGCGCCATTCAACTTCAAGTTCCCGGACACGGCGTTCCTGATGCTCGCGTCTCAACGGCATGTCCGCGATCTGGCGGCGCTCGGCGGCGTGATGTACGTGATCATCGCGGTCGCTTCGGTTTTCTTCGGCAAGCGCATCGAGGAAGCGCCGCGTCGTGCGCCGACCAGGGCGACAACGCCGCCGCTCGGCCGCCGCGGTCGGGACCTACGGCAGCGCGGGAACGCTGCACGTTCCGGGAACGATCGTGCTGGTCGGCATCTTCTTCGTCGCATTCGTCCTCTACTACTTCGTCAACTGGAAGTATCTCGCCGAGGTGTGGCCGTTGAGGTGATCCGTGAACGTCCCGACACACGCGCCGCACATTGATGGCACTCATGCTTCGCGCGGGAGCGTGCGCGCTGTGCTCGCGGCGCTCAAGCTGCGGATCGGTGCCGAGATCACACTGACCACGCTTGCAGGCGTCGCCATTACGCCCGGTCATGGGCTCGAGCTGTGGAAGCTCGCGTCGCTCGCGTGCGCGGTGCTGTTGGCGTCTTCCGCGGCCGGTGCGTTCAATCAGTATGCCGAACGCGATCTCGACGCCCGCATGCAGCGTACGCGGCATCGGCCGTTCGTCACGGGTGCGCTGCGTGCGGATCTGCGCTGGCCCGTGGCGATGGGGGCGATGCTGACAGCGGCCGCAGCTCTTGCGTTGACAGCCACCAATGTGATCGCGGCCGGGTTGGTGATCGCCGGCAGCCTGACCTACGGAGTGGTGTACACGGTATGGCTCAAGCGCACGACCTGGCTCAACATCGTCGTGGGAGGATTTGCCGGCAGCTTCGCGGTGCTCGCCGGCGGGGCGGCCGTGAATCCGGACATTTCCGCCGAGTCGGCCTTGTTGGCGCTCGCGCTTTTCTTCTGGACGCCACCGCATTTCTGGAGCCTGGCGCTCTATGCACGGGACGATTACGTGCGTACCGGCATTCCCATGCTGCCGGCGCTGATCGATGAGAAGCGCTCGGCTCAAGTGATCCTTGCTCACGTCGTCGTGGTGGCGCTGTTGTCGATTCTGCCCGCGGCGCTCGATGCGGGACCGGTCTATCTCGTCTGTGCAGCATTCGGCGGCGTCTACTTCACCTGGTTCGCGGTCCGCCTGCTGCGAGCGCCCACGCGCTCGGCGGCGTGGTCATGCTTCAAAGCGTCGCTCGTCCAGTTGACACTGCTCCTCGTCGGCGCCATCGCCGATGGCGCATGGCGCGGCCAGTTGCTCCTGGTGTCATGAGCCACAGTCGCAAGGCCCCGCGACCGAGAGCGTGGAGCGCAGCCTCACTCGCGCTCGTGGCCGCCACGGCGCTGGGGGCTGACTTCAATGCCGATGAGGCGATGCGCAACAGCCAGGCAGCGATCGGGCGTGCAGTCGCAGATCATGAACTGTTGACGCACCGTGGCGGACGGCTGCAGCTGAGCACGCTGCGGGGCCGGCCCATCGTGGTGAGCATGATCTATACCAGCTGCGTGCACATCTGCAGACCCACGACCCTGGAGCTCCGGCGCGCGGTCCGCGAGGCGCGCGCGGCGCTCGGCGAGTCGTCATTCACGGTTCTGAGCGTCGGTTTCGACACACGCAACGACACGCCGGAGCGGCTGGCCTCCTTCGCGCGTTCGCTGCGCATCGACGATCCGCAGTGGTATTTCGCGACAGCGGGTGAGGCCACCATTGCGGCACTGAGCCGCGACCTCGGGTTCATGTACGTGCCGGCGGTGGGTGGCTTCGAACACCTCGTGCAGACGACAATACTCGACGATCAGGGTCGCGTCTTTCGTCAGCTTTACGGTCAATCGTTCACTGGCCCCGTGCTCATCGATCCGTTGCGGCGCGTGCGCATCGGAGCCAGTCCGCTGGCGGCGGGCGCGCCCAGCGTCCTCGAACGTGTGCGGCTTCTTTGCACGGTGTATGACCCGAAGTCGGGCCGCTATCGATTCGATTACTCGTTGATCCTCGCCGCCGTGGTCGGGATTGGATGCTTCACCCTGATCGCGGTTTTCATCGCCCGTAACTGGCGCGCGGCGATGAAAGCGCGTTGACGGCCGCTGATTCCGTGAGCCGTAGCGCGGACGGGCAACAGGATTCGCAATGAGCCGGCTGCATTCGGGTTTGCGCGCGCTCTTCGAGCGTGCAGAAAACGGCATCGAGCGCGTGTTCGGCGCGCGCTGGAACCCGATGCGCCAGCTCGGCGCGCTGGGCTGGCTGCTGTTCTGGATCATCACGGCCAGCGGCGTCTATCTCTACATCTTCTTCGACACTGGCATCAACCAGGCCTACGAATCGGTCCGGGCGCTGACACATGGGCAATGGTGGGCCGGTGGCATCATGCGCAGCCTCCATCGCTACGCCTCCGATGCGCTCGTCGTGGTGGCGCTCACACATATGGTGCGAGAGTTCGCTTTCGATCGGCTCCATGGTCCGCGCTGGTTCTTCTGGATCACGGGCCTCGTGGTCCTGGGATTCATCTATGTCTGCGGCATCGGCGGCTACTGGATGGTCTGGGACCAGCTGGCGCAGTACGTGGCGGTCACCACGTCCGAATGGCTGGATCGCCTGCCGTTATTCGCCAAGCCCATCGCCCGCAACTTTCTCGCGGACGAATATCTGAGCGGCCGTTTTTTCACGTTGATGGCCTACGTGCACATCGCGGCGCCGCTGCTGATGCTGCTCTTCATGTGGATTCACATTGCCCGATATGCCGAGGCACGGGTGACGGTTGCGCGGGGTCTGGCATGGGCCGTGATGGGATCGCTGCTCGCCGTTGCGGTGCTGCGTCCTGCGGTCGAGCCAGGGGCCGGCCGATCTCGATTTCGTTCCCACGCAAGTCGGCCTCGACTGGTACTACCTGCAACTCTACCCACTGCTCGATCGCTGGGGCGGAACGACAGTGTGGTTGATGGTTCTTGCGATCGGAATTGGGGTCGCGCTTCTGCCGTGGATGCACAGGCGGAAACCGCCGCGCCGGGCGGTCGTGCACCTCGACAACTGCAACGGTTGCGGCCGCTGCGTGGCGGACTGCCCGTTCGGCGCGATTGCGCTTGTGCCCCGATCCGATGGCGCGCCGTTCGCTGAACAGGCTGAGGTCGATGCCGCCCGATGCGTGTCCTGTGGTATCTGCGTGGGAGCGTGCCCCACCGCCACCCCGTTCCGGCAAGCGACCGCACTGGTGCCGGGCATCGAGCTGCCGGACGAGCCGCTGCTGAAGCTGCGCGAAGAGGTCAGCTCGCGGGCCGCGACCCTGACCGGCCGCCAGCGGATGCTGGTATTCGTCTGCAGGCACGGTGCGCCGGTGACGGACAGCGCTTCTGTGGCTGCGATTGACGTTCCGTGTGTGGGCATGCTGCCCCCCCGTTCCTCGACTTCGTGCTGGCACGCAAGCTGGCCGACGGAGTGATGCTGGCCGGCTGTCGTGAACGGGATTGCTATCACCGCCTGGGTGATCGTTGGTCCGAGGATCGGATTGCCGCAACGCGCGATCCGCGACTTCGCGAGCGCGTCAGCCGCGAGCGAGTCGCAGTCTCCTGGGCCGGCCCGAAACAGACCGCGGCACGAAAAGCCGATGTCGAAAGTTTTCGAACCAACCTCGGCTCGGGCTCGCAGGCGAATCGGGATCGGCTCAACGCCTGGCGTCGCGCGCCAGATCCCCCGAGGCTGCACTGGCGCATGCTGGGCCAGACCGCCGTCTTCGCGTTCGCGGGGGTCTCACTGGCCTACTGCTCCGTTGCGCCTCGCCACGAAACTCTCGGACCTGAGCAGGCGGTGATCAGTCTCAGCTTCAGCCACGCGGGGCGGCTAAAGCAGGCGTGCGAGCCGTTATCTCCTGACGAGCTGGCGCGACTGCCCCCGAACATGCGTCGGCCGCGCAACTGTCCGCGTGAGCGCTGGCCGATCCAAGTCGAGCTCATCGTCAATGAGGAACGGCTCTACGTCGGCACGCATTTTCCCGCTGGTCTTTGGGATGACGGCCCATCCACCGTGTACGAGCGGTTCCGCGTGCCGGTAGGGACGAAGGTCTTGACGATGCGGCTGCGCGAAAGCGGGCGGCGCGAGGGCTACGACTTCGAGCGCACGGCCGAGGTCGACCTCGTGCCACGGGAGAACCTCGTGATCGATTTTCGCGCCGAGGCGGGCGGATTCAGCATTCGCTGAGGAGGACCAGTGAAGCTCGTATGGCAGGACAGATTTTCTGTCGGGGTACCCGAGGTGGATCACGAGCATCGCGAGCTCATCCGCCTGATCAACTCGCTGCACGAGGCTCTCGAAGAACCGCACTCCGCGGCGGCCGTGCGCACGGCGCTCGAGGAGATCCACGTGGCGATTTCCGCCCATTTCGCGTTGGAGGAAAAGGACATGCAGTCGTGGAGCTATCCCGGCTATCCGGAACACAAGCGCGATCACGAGCGATTATTGGACGAGCTCCGCGACCTCATGGACGCCATCGAAGGCGCGATGCCCGCGGACACGGAGGCGTTTGGGGCCAGGCTCAATGCCTGGTTCGAGACGCACTTCCAGACGCACGACGCCCGGCTACACGGTTACCTTCAGCAGAAGCCTGCCGCCAACCCGTCTCGCGACTAGGGGCTGCGGGCGACGGCGAACGCCGCCAGCCGCCCGCAACGACGGCCGAGGCCCGCGCACGATCACGCGCGACGGCCACATCCCGAGCCGCCGTCGGCGCTGCTGACACTGCCCGTGCTGGCTGACGAGGCCTCGCAGCGCAAGGTGCTGCGTAGCTTCGCTTACACCACGTACTCTGGAGATCCGAGACTTCTGTTGGCTGTATACAGATCTTTCACGCTCGCGAGGCTATCGCTGATGCTAGGCTCCGGCAGGGCCAAGACTGGTACAAACAGAAACCCCTCTACCGAGCTATCGCATGAGTTCCGACAAGCCGCCAGACGATCTCGATGCAACGGGCATTCGCAAGGTTAGCCTGCAGGGACAGGATGATGGAGGCGCGAGTGCGGTTTATCACTCGCTCGACCTGCTGCGAAACGTATTGCCGGCGTCGGCGCAACGAATGCTCGCCGTTTCGTTCGAGTGGGCTCGCGAAGGGACGGCTCGGCATGGCGCGAGAGCTGGGTCGTCAGAGCTTGAGATTCTCAGTTCAGCATATGCATTCGCGCGCGATGAGATGTTGGCGGCAGCGAAGGACCACGAGTCCGGTTGAGCTCAACCGTCGCTCGCTCGAACCGCCTCAGGATTATCGAGCCAACTACACCAGATTACCCCTCAAGCGTTCCACAGCCCGGCCGCGCTACGCTTAGGGCATGTCCCTCGGGCGAACCGTCGCGCCCCTCGTATCTTGCGCCTCGTCATCGACAACGATCGGCAACCGTTGCTTTAGCGAGCCAGTCAGCGCAGCATGTGGATCGCAGGCGTCACGGGTTCCTCGATGGAGTATCCCAAGACACCGCAGCTAAGGGCCGTTAACGACGGCCCTTTTCATTTCCGTCACCGCGCCTCCAGGCTGCCATCGAAGTGGCAGAAGCCAAGCGACGAGAGTTGCTTGACCAGCAACCCGCCGCAAAACAGTCGGCCAAAGCTCTTGCGGTACTGCCGAAAGCCGCCGAACTCTACCGACGCCAGATCGCGCAGGGACTTGATGGCAATCAACGCGCAGCGCTTAACGCCAGGGTGATCCTGCGCAAGCTATTCGGCGGAGAAATTCGACTCGTTCCGGAGCCGGACGGTGGACTAACTGCTCGGTGGAACCTGCATACGGAGGAGAGCCTCCGCAGGGACAGGTGGTAGCGGGGGCTCGCTTTGGCGCGTATCTGGAAGTGAAGCTCAGGTAAGCTTCAGACTCAGTTCCGAACGTAAAATCGCTTCGTCCCGAACGGAATGACCAATGTTGTTCCCGATACATCGCACGGCTCGTCTGCTGGATCTGCACCAGGCCCGCTCGAAGAGCCCCAAAAGTTATTGGTAGCGTTGACGGCTCCCCCGCTCTCATTCCGCAGCCCGCAATTCCCAATATCGTTCGCGAACAAGTCGTTAAGGTGAATCTGATGGCTGGGAGCTGCCGAAGACGGATCAAACAGTATGCCGACCTGGACGCTGTTCATGATGACATTGTGATTCACCTTGGCTCCGCGACCCAGAAAGCGGACTCCACTCTGCTCTCGTGAATGAGACACCTGAATTCCAATCTGATTCCGACTGATGACGTTGTTGCTCACCCAGGAGTCATTGCGGATTTCAATGCCTACAACGTTCTCGGACACCGAGTTCTTATAAACCACATGCGGCATAAATCCATCGAGCACAATACCGGAGCTGAGGGTGCGCATCACAACGTTATGGTGCAGGTTGACGTAACCGGGGCTGCCCTGGTGAGGCGCAGTAGCGACAATGCCACTCACGAAACGGAATTCTCCTAGCACTTCATTTTCGTAGGCATGGATGGGACCGCGCTTGGCGCTCAAGAAGAAACCGATACCATCGGCGTTGCTGACATTTCCAGATATGTCCACATAGCCCGCGTCCGAGACGATCACTGCTGCTGCATCAGGTCCGTAAGCGTAAATCAAGAAGCCTTTGCCGGGGCGTCCAAGGACAACACCGTTCGAGTAGATTATGACGGTGTTTGCGCCATGAGTTGCGCCGACGATTGTGGTTACCTCAGCTCCGTGTGTTGACAAGACCTGCAGGCGCTTGCGTATGCAGATCGTACCAATACACGGTTCGCGAGCCGCCGCCCGCTCCTCCGCATCCTCATAAAAGCCAGGCTCAACCGCGACAGTGTCCCCGTCGATAGCGTTGCCAATCGCTGTATTCAGCGTTCGACACGGAGTGTCCTTGCGCCCGCAGATCGCGCTGTCCCCACCGATCTTCGAGACATAGAAAACTTGCCCAGCGCTCGCGCTGGCACTGCTCGCGAAAGCGCACACTGAAACCAAGAGGAGAGCGGACAACCGGCTGGCACATTGCATGGTGTTCATGACCTAGCCCCCTGTACTCTAGTCATCGCGCTGCCATCGCACGGCGCGCGCTTTGCCTACGCACTAGATAAGCACCGTCAGGGACCGCGTGCCATCAGGGCTTATACGTATTCCTGCGGGTACTGATAGCTGCCTCGAAGACGCGCGCCGAGATGCTGAGCGCACCAGTCACCCGCATATCCACCGGCAATCCACAGCCCACCCGCGCTATCGTCGGCGCATGTCGCTCGGCCGAACTGTCGCCCACATCAGCTGCGAGCACTGCGGCCGGTGCGTGCTCCTTGAGCAGCACCGCTACTCCGCACTTCCCGCCAGCGTGCGGTTACGTCGCAGGCTCCGGTGTACATCGTGCGGCCATCGACGCGCGCAGATAAGCCTGGTCTGGCACCAGGGCGGGCAGCCACGCATCGCGCGTCGGCCCAGGCGGGAAGCGCAACGCGAACACGCGAGTGAGATGCATTCGGATCGCGGCCTTGAGCATGGCGCGGCCATGCCGAAGCGCACGGCCGAGTGCTTGGCGCAAATCTGGGGCGAGTAGGTAGATGTACGAAGCGCCAGCAACAACACTTCGGCGCACACTACATACCACTGGCGTTCTCGGTTTGCTCTGGCGGTAGCACGCGAGACACAGGAGGGGCTGTCGGGCGCAGTGTGGCAAGAGACGCGCGCTCGCCTGAGGGTTTACTAAACGCGCCCTCATCAGGTGTTTGAGGGCCGTCATAGAGCGACGAAGCTCTGATATGAGGAGAAAGATCATGACCAAGGTAATCCTTACGGCGCAGGTGAAGAACGGCGACGCCTGGGAAAAAGCCTTTCAAACTCACGGGGACTTCTTCAGAAGTCAGGGCCGAGCAACAAGTCCGATTCAATATACGAGGACGGGGAACGAAGTAGCCCTTTGCTCGGAGGTTCCCGACGTCAATGCCTATCGGAAGATGGTGGACTCACCAGAGACCGTCGCGGCAATGGAGCAGGATGGAGTCAAGCGGGAGACCGTAAAGCTCTTCGTGCTAGAGAAGGAGCTCCGTTTCTAGCGCTAAACGACTGTTGAGCTGACGAGGGAGGAATCAGCAGTGTTGTGCGCAAACCGATGGGGGCCGCCTCCCGATGGGGCGGCCTTTTTCTTATGTAACGTCCATTTGCACAATGCCACGCGGACAGCGCGTAATGGCGGCGAGAACAACTCAAAGAGGGGGTGGCTATGCAATGCGATGACCTGAACGTCACCGGTGTGCGCCGAGCGCCACACGTAGACAGACGGACTAAGCAGCGAGAAGGCGCAGAAGGTATCTATGGCACGGTGTCGTCGCTGGACATGCTACCGACAGGTGCCCAGAAGCATCTCGCGCTCGTGTTTGAGTGGGCCATCGACGGGATTCGTCGTCAGATCGAAATCAATCGCACGCCTGAACTGGAAGCTTTGCACGCCGCTTACACCTACGCTCACGACGTCCTGGTTGCGACGCTGCGGAAACCGCGCGTCGGCAGTTAGATCTTTAGCACCGGTAAAGAACAGAAGGCCCCGGCTGGCAACGGTCGGGGCCTTTCTATTAATGCACAACCCGCCCGCGCTACGCTCGGCGCATGTCCCCTGGCCGAACCGTCGCGCACATCACCTGCGAGCAATGCGGTCGTTACGTACTGCTCGAGCAGCATGCTATTCGGCGCTTCCCGTGCGTGCACACAGCAGGCTTCCCTGTACATCGTACGCCCTAAACGAAACGCCCCTCGCTGCCGCAGCAGGAGGGGCGCAGATAGACATGGTAGCGGGGGCTCGCTTGTCGTGTTGTTTGCTGCGGATTACCCGCCGACGAGCCCGTACATCAGCCTTCCGGCCGCGCCGTTGTCCGCGTACGTTCGAAGAGCACCGACCTTCGCTTGAGCATTAAGGAATAGGCGACGGGGATCACCAGCATCGACAGGAGCGGTGCCGTGATCATGCCGCCTACCATCGGCGACGCGATTCGGCGCATTACCTCTGAACCCGTGCCGCTACCCACATGATCGGCAGCAGCCCCGCGATGATGACGGCGACGGTCATTGCAATGGGCCGAACTCGCAGCGCAGCGCCCTCGACGATGGCCTGAGCGCGATCCTCGTCATTACTTAGTCCGGAGCGCGCAGCTCGCGCCGTGACAGCCTGGTTCAGATATACGAGCATGACAACGCCGATCTCTGCCGCCACGCCTGCCAGGGCGATGAACCCCATCGCCGAGGCGACCGACATGTTGTAGCCGAGCAGAAACATCAACCAGAAGCCACCGACGAGCGCGAAGGGCAAGGTCACCATGATAAGGAGCGCGTCGCTGAGGCGCCGGAAGGTGAGATAGAGCAGCACAAATATGATCACGAGCGTCGCCGGCACGACGATCTTCAGCCGGGCGGTGGCCCGCTCCAGATATTCGAACTGGCCGGACCAGGAGATGGAGTACCCGGCCGGGAGCTTGATCTGTTTCGCCACGGCCTGCTGCATCTCGCGGACGGCAGAGCTCAGATCGCGCCCGTGCAGATCGATGTACACCCAGCCCTGAGAGCCGCGCGTTCTCACTTTTCAGCATCGGCGGACCATCGCTGATTCGGATGGAGGCGATATCCCCCAGACGGATTTGCGCACCGCGCGCGGTCAGTACGGCCAGGTCGCGCAGCTTCTGCACCGAATCGCGGACCTCACGCGGATAGCGAACGTTGATCGGGAAGCGCTGCAGGCCCTCGACCGTCTCGCCGATGTTGTCACCGCCGATTGCGGCGGAGACGATGCTCTGGACGTCGGCGATGTTGAGGCCATAGCGTGACGCCGTGTCGCGGTCGATCTTCACGTCGATGTACCGTCCGCCCGTCAGGCGCTCGGCGAACGCCGAGGTCACGCCGGGCACAGGCTTCACGACACGTTCGACTTCTGCAGCCAGCCGGTCGACTTCGCGGAGATCCATGCCGGCGACCTTCACAC
>CAVOLM010000057.1:0-27575 GCA_963696675.1 uncultured Gammaproteobacteria bacterium
ACGCACAGCCGGCGAATGAGTCCACGGCCGCGACGGCGTCCGCACGTACACAGACGGTGACCGCACCCGACACGACCCCGCCGTCGGTCCCGATGAATCTGCAAACGAACGGCCTGACATCGACCGCGGTTTCACTGGCGTGGAATGCATCGACGGACAGCGGGACAGGAGTCGCCGGATATCGAATCTTTCGCGATCAATCGCAGACTCCCATTGCGGACATCACGGGCACGACGTACATGGATTCAGGACTGGCGCCCGATACTGCTTATCAGTATCGCGTCGTCGCCTACGATCGCGCGCAGCCCGCAAATGTTTCTGCTGCCGCGACGTTGTCCGTTCGCACACTGGTCACCAGCGTACCAGACACGACCCCGCCATCGACGCCGACGAATCTGCGCACGACCACGATCACCTCCACTTCCATTTCACTGACATGGAATGCATCGACTGACTCTGGTACCGGAGTCGGCGGATACCGGATCTTCCGCGACCAGTCGCAGACCCCGATCGCCGACATCACGGGCACGTCCTACATGGATTCGGGACTGACGCCGGATACTGCCTATCAGTATCGCGTCGTCGCCTACGATCGCGCGCTGCCCGCGAATGTGTCCGCGGCTGCGACCGTGTCGGCGCGCACACAGGCGGCACCTGTATCCGATACGACTCCGCCATCGATTCCAACGAACCTGCACACGACCGCCGTCACCTCGAATTCGGTTTCATTGGCATGGACTGCGTCAACGGACACGGGCGGATCGGGTCTAGCTGGTTACCGGGTGAGCAGAGATGGCGCGGTGGTCGGCACCGTAGCGAGCGGCAGCACCACATTCACGAACAGCAGCCTGGCGGCTTCCACGGCGTATGCCTATGTCGTCGTCGCCTTCGACGGCGCCGGCAACACATCGATGGCATCGATTACGCTGAACGTCACGACGTCCGCGAGCGGCGGAGGCACGGGAGCAACTGGCCCCCTGAGCATCTCGACGCGTCAACCCGCGCTACTTCGCCGATCCGAGTGGCAAGGTCGTGCTGTTGGGTGGCTCACATCACTGGCTGAACTTCATCGACTCCGGCACCGTCTCCCCGCCGCCGGTGTTCGACTACAGCGCCTACCTCGACTTCATGGCGAGCAACCATCACAACTTCTTCCGCTTGTGGGCGCAGGCCCTGCCAAAGAAGAACTACGGCATCCAGGATGCCGGACCGTGGTACCAGAGCCCGCAACCGTGGCTGCGTACCGGACCGGGGAATGCGACCGACGGCCTGCCCAAGTTTGACCTGTCGCGCTTCAACCAGGCCTACTTCGACCGCATGCGCTCGCGCGTGCAGCAGGCCGGCGCTCGCGGTATTTACGTTTCCATCATGCTGTTCGACGGCTATCACATCCAGAATGATCGTCGCTCGGATGACGGGTTCCCGCTCAGCGGCGCCAACAACATCAACGGCGTCGACGACGGCGGCGGCACGGGCTCGCAGAATCTGAGCGGGATTCCCGCTGCGGTGCTCGCGGCAGAGGAAGCCTACGTTCGCAAGGTCGTCGATACCGTCAACGATCTGCCCAATGTGCTCTACGAGATCGCGAACGAACCGGCGCCGAGTGCGGTCAGCTGGGAGCAGCATTTCATCACCTTCGTGCAGACCTACGAAGCTGGCAAGGCCTGGCAACACCCGGTGGGATTCACCTCCCCAACTGGTGGCGTCCCCGATTCAACGCTCTACACCAGCGCGGCCGAGTGGGTTTCCCCGGCGGAGCGCTTCCCTTCCAACGACGGAAGTCGTGCAGTGATCCTCAACGACACCGATCACTCCTACTTCTGGTACGGATGAAAGGCCGATGGCGCGCAGGCGAATCGCGCGTTCGTGTGGAAGAACTTCACCGCCGGAAATTCCGCCCTGTTCATGGACCCGTATCTGATGCCGTGGACAAGCTCGGGCAACGTGCGCAACGCGCCCGGCGGCTGCTCGAGCGGCCCGAGCTGCACGAGCGTCGACCCGCGCTGGGACTCGATCCGCAAGAACATCGGCTACATGCTCGACTACGCCAATGGCAAGCTCAACCTGGGGAAGATGACACCGCGTCCGAGCCTCTCTTCCACCGGCAACTGTCTCGCGAGCGCAATCGCGACGGGTGCGGAGTACCTTGTATATGCGCCCTCTGGCGGCTCCTTCACCGTGAATCTCTCGGCTACCACGCGCACCTTGAATGTCGAGTGGCTCAATCCTGCAACCGGCGCCATCACCTCCGGCGGCTCCATCACCGGTGGCTCCTCCTCCCACTCCTTCACCGCCCCCTTCAGCGGCGATGCCGTGCTCTACCTCGTCGATGCAGCAGGGCATGGCCCGTGACCGACCACAGCTGAGCCCGAAGCCCGCGAAATCATGCGGGCGGTCGGGTCGGCCGCGTGAAAATATCAGTGACTTCGATTGACGCGGGCAGGTCGAGGAGCTGTGCGACCAGCAGGGCGATGTCCTCGGGCTGAATCAGCTGTGCGGGCCGGTAGGCGCGACCCTCGGCTCGCACGATTCCCTTCTGCATCGGCGTAGCCGTACGCCCGGGGAAAATACTGCTGACCCTTATGCCCATTGGATTCACTTCTTCTCGCAGGCTGTCAGCAATCGCACGCAGTGCGTGCTTCGTTGCGGCATAGAAAGGCGCGTTCCTTGCCGGACGCTGCACGACGCTTGAGTTGATGAACACCACGCTTCCCGATCGCTTGCGGAGCTGCGAAAGCAGGCCGAGCGTGAGTGCCAGTGCCGCCGACACATTGACTTGCATCAGCTGCCGCAGGGGATCGCGCTTTGCCTTGCCTCAGCGGCATCATGCTGAATACGCCGGCCGGCGTGCACGATCCCGTCGAGCCCAGACAGTCTGCGTCGCAGGCTACGCACACAACGGGCGGACATCACCTGGCTTCGAAAGGTCGACGGACAACGTACTGAACGGAAGCTGCACCGCCTGCCCTCTTCAGCGCGGAGCGCAGGCGCGCGCGACTGCGGCCCAGGACGATCAGATGCGCGCCCGATGCGGCAGAGCCTGCGAGCGACGGCCGCTCCAATGCCGGAGCTGGCGCCGGTGACCAGCACCTGTTTGCCCTTGATCATTTGCGGCGCGTCGGACCTGAGAAGATGGCCTTGCGCGCAGTGGAAGGCCTCCGCGTAACCGCTGGCGGAGCGGCACTCGATGCCACGCAGCCGCATCAACGCCAGGAAGGCGTCGCGGGTAAACCAGTCCTTACGCGCCTGCGAACGGTAGCTGCGAACGAGCGCCTGCGCCTTGGCGCGTGCCAGCCGGGCGGGAATCGGGATATACAAGTTCGGCTGGCCGAGGCCGCCGTCCCATTTCATGATCTCGTACTCGAGCACCAGGTGATCGCGAAACGTGTTCCAGACCATTTCGTTCACGATGCGGTGATCCTGGTGGCGGTCGGCGGCCTCGTGGCAAAGGATCACGTCGGGCGCGGGCCTACTCTTGAGTGATTCGAAGAACTCCTTGATCTCGCCGTAACAGGCCGGAAAACGTCCGTCTGGGAAGTCGCCGAACAACAGATCTCCTTGTGCGCGCGCGCGAAGGAATGCCGCCATTGCCGCTGCCGTTTCGCGTCCACGCTGAGGTGTGCCGCTCAGCACCACCCAATCCACCGTGAGCCTGCGGTACCTCTCCTGCAAAGTGAGAAGTGTGCCGCCGCAGCCGATCTCGATGTCGTCGCAATGCGCACCGATGCAGAGCACCCGTACCAGCCGGCGTGATGGCAGATCCAGCGACAGCCCGAGCATGCTCAAGGCGCCGGTGCGCCGGCAGGATGCCGTTGCCAGACCATCCAGGGACACTGACCCTGGGCTTCCATGCGATCGAAGAGGATCTTGTCCTTGAAGGTGTCCATCGCCTGCCAGAAGCCGTGATGTCGGTGCGTGACGAGCAGCTTCTTCGCGGCAAGGCGTGCGAAAGGCTTGTCCACCAGCTCTTCACCTTCATTGAGGTAGTCGAAGATCTGCTTTCGCAGCACGAAGAACCCGCCATTGAGCCACAGGTCGCCCTTGTTCATGGCGCTGAGCGCGGTCACTGTGCCGTCCGCGTCCGCCTGCACGGTATGGAAACTCTGCGGGCTGTGAATCGAGACGAAACCCGCCACCGCATTCTTTCCCTGAACCTGCTTGATCAGCTCCTCGAGATTCAGGTCCGACAGCCCGTCGGAGTAGTTGGCCAGGAACATCTCTTCGTCCTTCACGTACTTCTTCACGCGCAGCAGCCGCTGCCCGATGTTGCTGTGCAGCCCCGTGTCCACGAACGTGATGCGCCAGTTGTCGAGGTCGCGCTTCAGGACCTCGATGTCACGCCCACCGTTCGACAGCACGAAGTCGTTGCTCATCGCCTCGTTGTAGTTGAGGAAGTACTCACGGATCATGTCGCCGCGATAGCCGAGACACAGGATGAAATCGGTGTGGCCGAAGTGCGCGTAGTAGCGCATCAGGTGCCAGATGATCGGACGGTAGCCGACGTTCACGAGCGGCTTCGGGATCGTGTCCGAGTGCTCACGCAGCCGGGTTCCAAGGCCGCCGCAGAACAACACCACTTTCATCTCGCAGTCTCCCCTCAGGCTCGTGCCGGTACCGGGCGCAACAATTCCACTTCAAGCAGTCGATCTGCCGCCTGCCCCAGGATCTCGAATGACAGCCCGGAACGCTCGGCAATATCGAGCAGGCTCTTCTCGCCGTCGGACTGATTCAGCACCCACAGAAGCGCGTGTTCGAATTCAGCCGGGTGCGCGCCACCCACGGAGCGGAACAAACCGCGCTTGCCAAGCCTGGGCTCGCATTTCGGGTTTGTATTCAAGTACGTGGCATTGCGGTCGGCTGCGTCGATGATCTCACCACAGGCTCGCAGCGACTGCACCAACGCCTCCCGATCGAGGATCGAGAAATTGTCGGCCGAGCTATGGTACTCGGGATACTCATTGTTGGGCGTGCGCGTCAATCGCCCGACGGGCAGGTTGAAGCCCGGCGAGCACAACTGCCGCTCATCATAACCGTACGGCGAAAAGTCTATGAGCCGGCCGTTCGTATCCATTCTTTGCAGTATCAGCGCGGCAATGCGGTCAATGTCGGCGTTCGACCGGCGGCTGCGCTTGTACGTCAGCGGACCACGATCGCCGAGCAGGCCGAGCACGAGGCCGTAACGCACCCGGGCGACGTTCGCTTCATTGCGGGCCAGCCACGTGATCGATCCAATCGTCCCCGGGCCGAACACGATGCGGTAGCTGAGGCGCGGGCGCGACTTGAGCAGCTCGCTCGCCAGCAGGCTCGTAAGTGCGATTCCGGTCAGGTTGTCATTGCAGAGGGAGGGATGACAGACATGGGTGAAGATCAGGAATTCATCTGCGGTTTCGCCCGGGATCCTGCACTCGCCATAGGTCAGGCTGCCATCGGCGAGCGTGCTGTCGACTCGCACCTCGTACTGTCCTTCCTTCAGCTGGCTCAGCTCGCGATGCGCAAGACAGAAGCCCCAGTCCTCCCGGTAGTAACTGGTGCGGTACGGAATCCAGTCCGGATGATCGGGGAGCGAATGAAGATGGGGCGTCAGCTCGCCGAGCGTCATCTTCCGATGGACCGGAATGCTGTAGCTCATGATGTGCAGGTTATGGACCGCGGCATCGACAACGCGGCGCCCGCTCGCATCCTTGATCCACGCTTCCTTCAGGTTCCACTCGCGCGGCACTTCCCAGTCGAACACCTTCGTGCCTGACGGCACCTCGGTGATCTCGAGCGGAACGAGTCGGCCTACCGCGGCAAGGGTCGCCCGTACGCTTTCGCCCGTGATGCTGCGGCACAGGGGATAGATCTCCTCCATCAGTTTCCAGGCCCGGGCGACCAGTTGCTCCCGCTCGCCTGGGGACTGAAGACGCGCAAGTAAACTCATGGATGTTGCTTGCCCGATTTCCCGGCTGACGCCTGTGCCTGCTCGGCAAACGCACGTGGGTCGAAGTCCGGATACTCAGCGTCGCGCGGCAGGATGAGGATGCCCTCGACCATCGGCCAGCGAATGCCGAGCGCGGGATCGTTCCAGCGCAGTCCGAACGCCAGCTCCGGAGCGTAATAATCACTCATTTGATACAGGACCTCTGAATCGTCCGCCAGCGTCTGGAAGCCATGAGCCATCAACGGCGGAATATAAAGCGCAGAGTGGTTGTGCTCCGTCAGCTCGATCCCGAAGTGCCACAGATAGGTCCTGGAACCTGGCCTGAGATCGACGATCACGTCGTAAATCGCCCCACGCGTACAGCGCACGAGCTTCGCCTCCTGCGACGGCGGCAGTTGCAGGTGCATGCCGCGCACAGTACCGCGACGCAGGTTGCGCGAGATGCTTGCCTGCACCATGTCGCCTGCCAGCCCATGCTCGGCAAACTCGCGCTTGCACCACGTCCGCGCGAACAAGCCGCGTTCGTCCTCGTGCGCCTCGATCTCGACGACCTTGGCGCCGGACAGCGGGCTCTCGGTGAAGCGCACCGCTACCTCCAGTAGAACTCGCCGTCGATCTGGTGCGTCTTCTGCAGGTACTTGAGCTGCTTGAGTCGCGTGAACGCCCGGAACTGGTACGTGTCCGGCGACATCTCGATACGCTGAAAGATGTCATGCAGCTGGCGCGCGCCGTCCCGTGCCGTGAAGCGACACTTGAATCCAGGGAGCTGCCGGTGGATCTTGTCGAAGTTCACGCGATAGCTGCGTGTATCGCCACTCGGCGGCCCGACACTGACTTCACAACCGGGAAATTCGGCCGCGACGATCTGCGCGATCTCACGGATGCGATAGTTCTCCGAATTTTGACCGACGTTAAAGATCTGCCCACGGATCGCCTCATCGGGCGCCCGCAGGCAGCACTGAATAGCCTCGCAGATATCTTCCACGTGCACGACCGGACGCCATGGGCTCCCATCACTGATCATGGCGATGCGTTTCGTCGTCCAGGCGAGCGCACAGAGATCGTTGATCACGATGTCGAAGCGCATGCGCGGCGACGGGCCGTACGCGGTCGCGTTGCGGAGGAATACCGGACAGAAGTCTGCGCCCGCCATCTGGCCCACGTCGCGCTCGACGCGAACCTTGCATTCCGCGTAGGCCGTCTGCGGATTGGTGCCGGCGGTTTCATCGAGGAAGTCGCCCACTCCCGCGCCATACACGCTGCAGGAAGACGTGTAAACGAAGCGGCGAATGCCAACGTTTCGCGCCTTCTCGGCAAGTGCGACTGAGCCGAGGTGGTTGATCTTGTGCGTGACCTCGGGATTGTTCTGACCGAGCGGATCGTTCGAGAGCTCGGCGAGGTGCACGACCGCCTCACAGCCGCGCAGGTCCGCCTCCGTGATCTGCCGCAGATCCTTGCTGATCGTGAACGGCGTGATCGAAAGCTCCCGCGGGTCGCTGTAAAGCCATCCGTCGCGATAGTACCCAGTGTCGAGGCCACGGATCTCGTGGCCGGCGTTTGCCAGCAGCTGCACCAGGCGAGAGCCGATATATCCATCGCTACCGGTAACGAAGACCTTCATCAATTCCCCCATGGCAGGCGCGCAATTGGGCGGATTATCCGGATGTCGCAGAGCGCAGACAGTGAGCAGTCCATTGTTTTAGCACTCGCCAGGCTCGCCTTGGCCGGCTAAGCGCCAAGTGCGGCTGCGAGATGAGCTCGGCGAATTATGACAAATGCTGTGGCGAACGCCACGTGTGCTCCGGGCCGACCCCCGGACGGTGTGATGTGGCCTGTGTGGGGTCAAACCCGGAGCCGAACCAGCACGAATACTGGCGTGTACGCGTGAATGTTTCGTGCGCACTCAAAAAAAAGTGAGCTGAAGAGTCATGTCACCTACAGGTTGAGCGCTGATCGCGTAACACCTGCGATTCACGCGCGAAGTTATCGCAATTCAAAATTGAAATTTTTGCATCGAGTGCTGTCGCTGCCAGCGCGCGACGAGATCGCGCGCGCATTTGTCGCCATCTTGAGACTGTTTAGCGTATTGACCATAAGCGCTCGCGCAATAAACTCGAGCACGTTAAAGCAATCGCTCACATAGCCGGACTGTAGCTCGCGCACTTCACTGACTCGTTACGGATTAGGGGATCCGGGCGACGACTGACAAACGGTGAGGGACGCGCGAGTCGCTAACGAAGTTTTGTCTTCGGTATTTCGGCAGCGATTGCGTCTTTGTGTGCAAACAAGATCCCGGCCGTGCGAAGGCGCGGCTCGAGCCGCTTGGCTGCGCGCGTTTGGAACTGAAGGGAGATTTCATGATGCGCTTGTCACTTCGCTCGGGGCGAGAGACACATGCGAGACCGCTGGATCGCGCCGTTCTTTTGTACAGCGTCTGCCTCGCCATGATGATCACGACGTCGGCACAGGCAGCAAACCGCCCTCCCACAATCTCGGGCAAACCGAGCACCCGTGGCACGGTCGGCGTGGATTACTACTTCGGACCTGTCGCTTCCGATCCTGAACGCCACAGCATGCTTTTCTCGATCGTAAACCGCCCCGCATGGGCCTCCTTCCGCACCAGCACCGGCCAGCTCTGGGGAATACCTACGGCTGCAGGTACGTGGTCCAACATTCGCATCAGCGTGAGTGACGGCGTAAATACCGTGTCGTTGCCCGCGTTTGCGATCACTGTCGCCAAGGGCTCAAATCGACCACCTGTCATCAGCGGCACTCCGCCGACTACGGTAGTGGTAGGAAAGAGCTATTCGTTCCAGCCCAAGGCGAGCGACGCCAACGGGCAGAAACTCACATTTTCGATCAAGAACAAACCTGCCTGGACGGCATTCAGCACGACAAGCGGAAAGCTGAGCGGGACGCCCGCGAAGGGCAACATCGGCCGGTACGCGAATATCGTCATTCGGGTCACGGATGGGTTGGCGACCGTCTCACTGCCCGCATTTCGAATTGACGTCGTCGCCGCGGGCACGACGAACGTCGCCCCTGTGATTTCCGGCACTCCGGCCAAGGCCATCAACGCCGGTACTGCCTACAGTTTCCAGCCGACGGCGACGGACGCCAACGGCGACACACTGACATTCGCGGTCGCCAACCGGCCGAGCTGGGCGTCGTTCAACACTTCAACCGGAAAGCTGTCGGGGACTCCCGGCGCAGCCAACGTAGGGAACTATGCCGGCATCGTGATCAGCGCGACTGACGGAAAGGCGACCGCTTCACTCCCTGCGTTCACCATAGCCGTCACGCAGATCTCCAACGGCGCGGCGACGTTGTCATGGGTGCCGCCCACACGGAACACCGATGGCTCAGTGCTCACGAATCTGTCGGGCTATCGGATCCATTACGGGACAAATGCCTCGGCTCTCAATCAGACCGTCACCTTGAGCAATCCGGGAATCACGACGTACGTGATCGAAAACCTTGCGCCCGCCACGTACTACTTCGCGCTTACGGCACTTACGTCGGCGGGCGCCGAGAGTGCATTGTCGGCGACCGCGAGTAAGACAATTCGCTGACAATCGTCAGTTCGCGCTGGTCTCTTATGAGGTCTTCGAAGGCAGATAGCGCCGGTGAACCAGCAGGAACAGCGCCGGCACCAGCAGAAGCGTGAGCACGGTGGCGCTCACCATGCCCCCAACCATTGGGGCCGCGATGCGCCGCAGGATCTCCGCGCCCGCGCCATGGCCGATCAGTAACGGAAGCAGCCCCAGGATGATCGTAAGCACGGTCATCACCTTCGGGCGCAATCGTTTGAGCGCACCTTCTGTGATCGCCTCCTCGAGATCGCCGGGCGTGAGCACCCGGCCAGTGGACTCACGCGCCCGCCATGCGGAATTGAGGTAGAGCAGCATCACCACGCCTGTTTCTGCTGCGACCCCGGCCAATGCAATCAGACCCACAACGGAAGCAAGGCTGATCTGGTAGTCGAGTGCCCACAGGAGCCACACGCTCCCGACCATCGCTACGGGGAGTGAACCGAGGATGAGCGCTACATCGCTCCAGGAGCGAAAGGCCGCGAAAAGAAGCAATACGATGATGCCAACGACCAGCGGGATGATGATCTTGAGGCGCTCCAGCGCGCGCTGCAGATACTCATACTGACCAGACCAGTCAGGTGATAGCCCCGCGGAACGATCCCCGCAGCCGCGACGCGAATCTGCGCTTCCGATACGAATGTGCCGAGGTCGCGAGCGCCCGGATCGATCGTGACCCAGGCCGCGGGGCGCGCGTTCTCGCTGCGGATCGCGGCCGGGCCCGCGGCAACCTCCACGTGAGCGATGTCCCCAAGCGTGATCTGGGCGCCCGTGGGCGTCACGACGGGCAGCGTCTCGAGTCGCGCCACCGAATCGCGCCAGCTCTGCGGGTAACGGACGCTGATCGGGTATCGTTCGCGCCCGTTGATCGCCTCTCCGACCTTGGCGCCGCCCACCGCGAGACTGATCACATCCTCGATGTCGGCGATGTTCAGCCCGAATCGTGCGGCGGCGCCACGATCGACGTCGACGGAAATGTAGTGGCCCAGTGCCGGACGCTCCGCATACACCGACGGATACTCCCGGCATCTGCTTTATCACCCCCTCCACGCGTGTCGCGATTTCTTGGGCAACTCCGGCGTCCGGACCCACGACCTTGATGCCGAGCGGGGTGCGGATTCCGGTCGCGAGCATGTCGATGCGGGCACGAATCGGTGCGAGCCACGCACTGGCCATTCCAGGGAAGGCCACCTGAGTCGATAGTTCAGCCCGCAACTTCTCGCGAAGTCATCCCCGTGCGCCATTCATCGCGTGGCTTGAGCGCCACGATCGTTTCGAACATTTCGAGCGGCGCCGGATCCGTGGCCGATATCCGCACGTCCCGCCTTACCGAACACCGCTCGACCTCCGGCACCTGACGAATGGCTCGGTCGGTCTGCTGCAGCAGCGCTCGCGCAGCATCCACGGAGAGTCCGGGCTGCGTGGTGGGCATGTAGAGCAGATCTCCTTCGTCCATCTCCGGCAGGAATTCCGTACCGAGGTGCGTCATGGGCCACAGCGTCACAAGGACGATCGCGATTGCCGTAGACACGATCGCGTATCGGATATCGCAGAGACAGTCACGGAGAACCGGCGCATACAGACGCGCCAGGACGCGATTCACGGGATTGTCAGTCTCTGCGCGAACGGGCCAGGACCAGCCTTGCCGCCAGCACCGGCACCAGCGTTACGGACAGTAGTGCGGCCGCCAGCATGGCGTACGTCTTGGTGTAGGCAAGCGGCGCGATACAGCCGTCCCTCCTGCTCCTTGAAGCGCAAGCACGGGCACGAACGATACGGCGACGATCAGTAACGATACGAACAGTGCCGGGCCGACCTCGATGCACGCTTGCGCGACCAGGCTCCCGTTGCTCTCTTCGTGAGGGGAGTCGCGCTCGAGCTTGCGGTGCAGGTTTTCGACCATGACGATCGCCGCATCCACCATCACGCCCAGCGCCATCGCAATTCCACCGAGTGACATGATGTTGGCCGTGATGCCCTGAAGCTGCATGAGGAGGAACGCGCCGAACGCTCCGAGGGGCAGCGCGATCAGCATCGACCACGCCGGATCTCGCGTGCAGCAGGAACACGAGGCAGACGAGCCAGACGACGGCAAATTCTTCCGCCAGCTTGGCTGCTGAGATTCGTCGACCGCGCGGTCGATGAGCGCGGACCGATCGTACGTCGGGCACGATCTCGACTCCAGCCGGCAGGTCTTGGCGCCACCTCCGACAGCCTCTGCCGGATCGCGTCGATGGTTGACCGCGCGTTCCCGCCATTGCGCAGTATAACGACGCCGCCCGCCACTTCTCCGTCGCCGTCGAGCTCCGCAATTCCGCGCCGCAGCTCTGGACCAATGCGAACTTCGGCGAGATCGCCGATCGTGACCGGGACTGCATTCTCGCTCATGCGTACCGGAATACGCTCGAAGATCCTTCGCATGCTCTGGACGTATCCTGTGGCCCGCACCATGTATTCGGTTTCCGCGAGCTCGATCACCGAACCGCCGCTTTCGCCATTGCCCCTCTCGATCGCCGACCGGAGCTCCGCGAGGGTGACTCGCGCCGCGCGTAGCCGGTCCGGGTCAACAACGACCTGATACTCCTTCACCATGCCGCCGATGCTGGCGACCTCCGCGACCCCATCGAGTGCCTGTAACTCGAACTTGAGGAGCCAATCCTGGAGCGATCGCAGCTGGGCCAGATCGTGGTGCCCAGTGCGATCCACGAGCGCGTATTCGTAGATCCAGCCCACGCCTGTTGCATCCGGACCAAGAGCAGGCCGGACGCCCTCCGGCAACTGCGCGGAAATCTGTGCCAGCCGTTCGGTCACCCGGGTGCGCGCCCAATAGGGGTCGGTCCCGTCGTCGAACAGCACGTGTACGAATGAATCGCCGAACATGGAGTAGCCGCGCACCTTTGCGGCCCGGGAAACGCTCAGCATCGCGGTGCTGAGAGGAAAGGTGACCTGGTCTTCCACGAGGTTCGGTGCGTGCCCGGCAAACGGCGTGCGGATGATGACCTGAACGTCGCCGAGATCCGGCAGCGCATCGACCGGCGTGCCGCAGCAACGCCCAGATTCCCGCGACCGCGAAAAGCACGGTGCTGATCAGAATGACCGCGGAATTAGCGAGCGAGGCGCGAATAGTGCGGGCGACAAGCCCTTCGCGTTCAGCTCCCACGGATAGTTAATCGCTGTCCGCGGCGACGGGCGCCATCGGCCCGATCGGTCATCCGTACCAGGCTCGATCGGATGCTCGACTCGGAGTCGATCAGGAACATGCCGGAAGTAACCACTCGATCGGCTGCGGTCAAGCCTTCGCGCACTTCCACGCGCTCTCCGCTCTCACGTCCGAGCTTCACTTCGCGCGGCGCGAAGCGCCCTGCCCCAAGATCGAGGATCACCCGATCCGTGCGACCCGCCCGGATGACCGCCTCGCGTGAGCACGTGCAGGACGGCTGCAGTATCGCCACCGTGGAGGACGGCCGACACGAGCATGTCTGGCACGAGCCGAGCGTTCGGGTTCCTCAGCACCAGGCGCACGGGTACTGTTCGGGTGACAGGATCAAGCTCCCGATAGATCGAGTCCGCACGGGCCGCGAATTCTTCCCCGGGCAAAGCTGCAATCGTGACTTCAGCCGTCGCTCCTTCCTTGATGTCGGCGAGCTGCGCAGCGGGCAACTGCACGATCACCCAGATTGGATCGAGTTGCGCCCATTGCAGCGCGCTCACTCCCTGCGCAAGCCACGCTCCCGCTCGTACGTTCAGCGCAGTGACAATCCCGGCGGCACTGGCCCGAAACAGAATGCGTCCGACTGGTCTGCGCTTCTCGCGCACATCCGCAATCTGTTCGTCAGTGAGTCCCAGAGCGCGCAGCGCGCTGGCAAAAGGGTTCTCGACTCCTGCGCGCTCCGACTCGGCCGACCTGCAGATACTGCGTGTCCGCAGCTGCGACGGTTGGAGAATAGAGCTCGAAAAGCAGTTGTCCAGCCTTCAGCGCTTGCCCGACGCTGTACACGGACAGATTGTCGACGCGCCCCGCAGTCGGGACGTAGGCCTCGGAGATCAACCGCTGATCGTAGCGCACGATGCCAGGCGCTCGAACCTCGGCCGGGAGCGGACCCACCACGACCGGCTCACTGCGGATGCCAAGCTTCTGCACGAAAGTGGAAGACACGTGAACCTCGGCGCCGACAGCAGCTGGCGGTTCTGCATACACGGCCAGGTAATCCATCCCCATTTCATCCTTGGCGGGCACCGGCGAGGTGATCGCAGGATTCATCGGGTGACGGTAATAGAGCGGCTTCGCGCCAACGCTCTGAGACTCCTGGCCGGATACCGGACGCGACGCGCCAGTCTGCGCGAGATCGAGAGTCCCGCGAACAACCGGACAACGCGATTAGGCACGCGAACAGCAAGACGAGCGCAGTGACAAGGCGCTGCCGAATTGCCGATATCGCGCGCGGGGGGTCGAGACCAGCCATGAGTGCATTCGCCATCTACCGACGGATCGGCGCGACGGAATGCCAAGCGCTCAGAGCCTTACGAATGCCGCGACCGACGGCACGCCATTCGAGTCGATGATGAAGAGCATGTAGTAGCCCTTCGGTGCGAGGTTCCCGTTCGCTGGCGCGGTCACGGTGAGGGTGGAGCCGCCGGGAACAAAACTCAGCGGCACGTAGCGCTGATTCATATTAATCGAATGAGTGATACTGCCCGTGCCCATGAGCACGACCTGCGAAATTCCGCCTGCATTCGGCGTCTGCACCGCAAACGACTGACCATATGAGATCTGCGCGGGAGCCGCGCTGATCGTCGGTCGGGGCCCCTTGAAGAGATAGGGTGGAGCAAAGATCTCTCCGCTCAGTTGATCCGTCGGCTCGTTGATACCGTTGAATCGGCCACCCCCTGCGACCAACACGCGCGCGTCAGGCAACAGCAGCGCGACTGAGTGGTACAGCCGCGGCGCGTGCATTGAGGCAAGCGTCGACCAGGTCTCCGAAGTCGCAGACCAAACTTCGGCCGGCAGGACGCCGTTTGCCGTTCCGACCGCATTGTTCGTCGTGCCACCACCCGTCGCCAGGACATTCCCGTCCGGCAAAGTGGTCAGCGTGAGGAATGTGCGGTTCGACGCCATCGACCCCACCTGCCGCCAGGCAGGTACCTGCGCGGTCATGTCAATCACGTACGCCTTGTTGGTCGAAGTCGATGGTGGATTGTCGGGATCAAGCGAGCGGCCTGCTTTGAGTATCTTCCCCGGCCGATACATGGCCGACGCGCCGCCGTCGACACCGCTCGACTCCACGACGCTCCAGGTGTTGGTGCTGAGGTTTAGTGCGCGCGTCGTGATCGCCGCCTCGCTGGTTGCCGCTGCGTAGATCCGGCCGTCGGGCAGCAGGTACATGTGCGGGTAATACGGCAGAGAGAGGTTGGCACTCGTCAGTTGCGTCCAGTTGTTGGTCGCCGGGTCATAGATCTCCGGAATGGAGGCGTTGCATCCCGCACAGTTGATCTCACCTTCGGTGACCAGTGCGCGCCCGTCAGGCAGTGTTATTACGTTCGGATACCACCGCTGATACGCCATGGACGCAGCAGAGGTCCACGTCTGCGTCGCCGGATCGAAGATATTGGTGACGGGAAGACCAACGTGGCCGCCGCCGTGGCCGCCCGCGACGAGGATGCGGCCGTCTCCTAGCGCGGCATGACCGCCGCAGAAGATATTGTCGGACTGCGACGCGTCGGTAAACGTGCTGGTCACCGGGTCCCAGACCTGCGCAACCGTTCCCAGGCTCTGGCCGTCGGACATCACGATCTTACCCGTGTGCATCAGATTGGCGTGCACAGCGACGAGCGGCCACGGAAAGAGGCCCGACCAGTAGCCGGTTTGCGCTGGATTTCCCGCGCTCGCATTCGAGAACGTGACCGTAATGGTTTGTGCCGTCCCAATGTTCAGTACCGCATCCCAGGCGTACGCTCCAATCGTGTGTGTGCCGTTGGCGAACTGAGCGGTATTGAACGACATCGAATAAGGTGCGGTGCAGCCACGGCACCGACGTTGATGCCATCGATCTGGAATTGAACACCGCTGACGCCGGTACGCGCATCCGCGGCGTTTGCGCTCAGCGTGATCGTGCCGGTCTGAGAGCTGCCGGGCGCAGGTGTAATGATCGACACGGTCGGTGGCTGGGTGTCTGGGGGCGGGAGTGTGCCGGTACCGATCGGAGTGACCATGTCCGACTGGATCTGCGCGGCGCTGAGCGCGAGGTTGTAGACGCGAACCTCATCGATCCGGCCGTTGAAGTACTGCCCATAGAGGCTGTCACCACCGATCTGCAGGGGGTTGGTGGAGGTCGCAATATTGGCGGTGGCCGCCGCACTCGCCACCTGCACCCCGTTCACGTACAGCCGCAGCGTCACCTTGTCGTAGGTCAACGCCAGATGTGACCAGGTGTTCAACGGCAAAGGTGAAGTCCCGAAGAGCGGACTCGACTTGAACGTGCCTCCGCCTGCAGGAGTTCCGTTGGTGGTCGATGTGCCCTCCAGGTAATAGTTGTCGTCCCCCTTGTAGATGACATCGCGCCACTGACCGCTCGCCGTCGCCGGGTATACCCACGCCTCGAGGGTCATCCCGGTCGTGAGGCGCAGCGAGACCGCATCGTTGATCGTGACCCGCGAACTCGTCCCGTTGAACACCAATGCACTGTTGAACTTGCCCGCCGTCGTCCAGCTCCCGTTCGCCACGGTGCCCGTATTGCCGATGCCAGAGGCATCCGCCACCGTCGTACCTGCACCCTCATCGAAGGAATATGCCGCCACCAATCCCGCCGCCGTCGCCAGCGTCGTGGCGTTCGCAGTGCCGGAGTAACCGCTCAGGTTCCCCGCCGCATCCGCCGCCCGCACCCGGTAGCTGTAACTCGTGTTCGCCGCCAGCCCGCTGTCGCTGAACGTCGTCCCCGCTGGCGCCGCAATCTGTCCAAAGTTCGAACACCCCGCACCCTGGCAGCGCTCGACCCGATACCCCGTCACCCCAACGTTGTCCGTCGAGGCCGTCCAGCTCAGATTGATCTGACTGCTCGAAGCCGCGGTCGCCCCCAGATTGGCCGGTGCAGTCGGCGCCTGCGTGTCCGCACTCTGCGTCACCGTCGTCGCGGTGTTGGAGTAGCCACTCAAATTGCCCGCAGCATCCGTCGCCCGTACCCGATAGCTGTAGCTCGTGTTCGCCGCCAGCCCACTATCATTCAACGTCGTCCCCGTCGGCGTCGCGATCTGCGCGAAGTTCGAACATCCCGCACCCTGGCAACGCTCCACCAGATAGCCCGTCACCCCCACGTTGTCCGTCGAGGCCGTCCAGCTCAGGTTGATCTGACTGCTCGATGCCGCCGTCGCACCCAGATTCGTCGGCGCCGTCGGTGGCTGCGTGTCGACAGCCGCCTGCGTCGTCGCACTCGCCACACTGGAGTACGCGCTTAAGTTCCCCGCCGCATCCGCCGCCCGCACCCGGTAGCTGTAGCTCGTGTTCGCCGTCAACCCGCTGTCGCCGAACGTCGTCCCCGCCGGCGTCGCGATCTGTCCGAAGTTCGAACACCCCGCACCCTGGCAGCGCTCCACCCGATACCCCGTCACCCCAACGTTGTCCGTCGAGGCCGTCCAGCTCAGATTGATCTGACTGCTCGAGGCCGCTGTCGCACCCAGATTCGTCGGCGCCGTCGGTGCCTGGGTGTCCGGTGGTGGAGGTGTGCCGGTGCCGATCGGAGTGACCATGTCCGACTGGATCTGCGCGGGGCTGAGCGCGAGGTTGTAGACGCGAACCTCATCGATCCGGCCGTTGAAGTACTGCCCATAGAGGCTGTCACCACCGATCTGCAGGGGGTTGGTGGAGGTCGCAATGTTGGCGGTGGCCGCCGCACTCGCCACCTGCACCCCGTTCACGTACAGCCGCAGCGTCACCTTGTCGTAGGTCAACGCCAGATGTGACCAGGTGTTCAACGGCAAAGGTGAAGTCCCGAAGAGCGGACCCGACTTGAACGTGCCTCCACCTGCAGGAGTTCCGTTGGTGGTCGATGTGCCCTCCAGGTAATAGTTGTCGTCCCCCTTGTAGATGACATCGCGCCACTGACCGCTCGCCGTCGCCGGGTATACCCACGCCTCGAGTGTCATCCCGGTCGTGAGGCGCAGCGAGACCGCATCGTTGATCGTGACCCGCGAACTCGTCCCGTTGAACACCAATGCACTGTTGAACTTGCCCGCCGTCGTCCAGCTCCCGTTCGCCACGGTGCCCGTATTGCCGATGCCAGAGGCATCCGCCACCGTCGTACCTGCACCCTCATCGAAGGAATATGCCGCCACCAATCCCGCCGCCGTCGCCAGCGTCGTGGCGTTCGCAGTGCCGGAGTAACCGCTCAGGTTCCCCGCCGCATCCGCCGCACGCACCCGGTAGCTGTAACTCGTGTTCGCCGCCAGCCCGCTGTCGCTGAACGTCGTCCCCGCTGGCGCCGCAATCTGTCCGAAGTTCGAACACCCCGCCCCCTGGCAGCGCTCCACCCGATACCCCGTCACCCCAACGTTGTCCGTCGAGGCCGTCCAGCTCAGATTGATCTGACTGCTCGAAGCCGCGGTCGCCCCCAGATTGGCCGGTGCCGTCGGCGCCTGCGTGTCCGCACTCTGCGTCACCGTCGTCGCGGTGTTGGAGTAGCCACTCAAATTGCCCGCAGCATCCGTCGCCCGTACCCGATAGCTGTAGCTCGTGTTCGCCGCCAGCCCACTATCATTCAACGTCGTCCCCGTCGGCGTCGCGATCTGAGCGAAGTTCGAACATCCCGCACCCTGGCAACGCTCCACCAGATAGCCCGTCACCCCCACGTTGTCCGTCGAGGCCGTCCAGCTCAGGTTGATCTGACTGCTCGATGCCGCCGTCGCACCCAGATTCGTCGGCGCCGTCGGTGGCTGCGTGTCGACAGCCGCCTGCGTCGTCGCACTCGCCACACTGGAGTACGCGCTTAAGTTCCCCGCCGCATCCGCCGCCCGCACCCGGTAGCTGTAGCTCGTGTTCGCCGTCAACCCACTGTCGCCGAACGTCGTCCCCGCCGGCGTCGCGATCTGTCCGAAGTTCGAACACCCCGCACCCTGGCAGCGCTCCACCCGATACCCCGTCACCCCAACGTTATCCGTCGAGGCCGTCCAGCTCAGATTGATCTGACTGCTCGAGGCCGCCGTCGCACCCAGATTCGTCGGCGCCGTCGGTGCCTGGGTGTCAGCGCCGCCGCCGGCCGCACGCAACGCCAGCATCTGCATGATCCAGGGACCCGCAGGTGAGAGTGGCGCGGTCGCGCTGTAGGAACCGATCGCAGTCACGACGCGGTCTTCCAGAATGTCGCTGTCCGGATTGGTGATGATGCGACTGGTAAACCCTGTTCCTGCACCCGTGGTTCTCGTCTGAACCAGGTTGGCGCCCACGAGCAAGTCGTTGGCGTTCGACGTCGTCACGCTTCCGCTGTTGCTGGTCGCACTGTTGCCGGTGGCCTCGACGCCTGTATCGAGCGGATTCGCGGGGTCGATGCCACTGTATTCCGCGATTCGAATGTCGGCATACGCCGCCGGCGCGTTGAACGTCACCGTGACTGCATTTGTGTTGGCGCCGGATGCGGAAATGTTTGCAGCATAGTAGATCGCCTGCGTCGCAAATCCGGATAGAACCGTGGGCCCCACCGCCAGGACGTAGTTGCGCCCTCGGCTATCGGTCACCGACTGAACATGCGCAACCGAGTCGTTCCAGCCGACAACCACTACATTGATATTGCCGGCCGCCTGCGCGCTCGTGTAAGTGACGCTTACTGTCGTCTGTGAGGACTGCGGCGTCGCATAGTTGCTCTGTACGTACGCGGGCGCGGCGGATGCGAAGTCGCACAACAGGCCCAGCCCGACGAGAGCCCACGGCAATCGCCGTCTCACGGAAGGGACCTGCTGCACCTGGCGTAGCGCTTCGGCGGCCGATGTTGTTGAGCCGACCATCACGATCGTAGATGACTCGTTCTTGTTCGCTACAGCCGTGTGCGATGCACACACCGCTCCGCGTCAGAATCAGTCGCTGCCGGCAGTCCAATGCGGGGCGGCCTAGCCTACTTCAATAAAGCCACCATTTCACCGTGCGCCCCGGCGCACGGTCTCGGCTTCCGCCACTTCCGTACAGGAGCACCTCGACGGGATTATGTTAATTTTGCTCGGCTACGTCAGCCTGTCCAGCTGTCCACTAAGTGGCGTGGCATCAGACTTGGCGTCCTCAATGCTCGCCCAACCTCTTATCGGCATTGCCAGCGCCAAGCTGTTTCGATAATCGTGTGCAGATCGGCAAAGCGCGGTACCCATCCAAGCACGCGCTGCGCCTTCACCGAGCTTCCGACCAGGGTGTGCGGATCGCCCTCGCGACGCGGTGCCGCATTCCAGGCGACCTTGCGCCCGGTGACGTGCTCGGCCGCCTGGATCACTTCTCGGACCGAGAACCCTTGACCGTTACCCAAGTTGAAGGCGTCGCTACCGTGGCCTGCCTGCAGTCGGCGCAAGGCGAGCACGTGCGCCTGCGCCAGATCGGTCACATGAATGTAGTCTCTAATGCACGTGCCATCGGGTGTCGGATAGTCAGTGCCATAGACCTCTATGCCGGCCCTTAGCCCGGCGGCGGCCTGCAGCGCCAGCGGAATCAGGTGTGTTTCTGGCTCATGCCACTCGCCGATCTCGGACGACGGATCGGCACCAGCGGCATTGAAATAGCGCAGCACCATCGACTTCAGCCCGCACACGCTGTCAAAGTCCTTCAGCATGCGTTCCACCATCAGCTTTCCGGCTCCATATGGATTGACCGGGCGCTGCGGATGTTCTTCCGTCATGGGTACGAATTCCGGCAAGCCGTACGTGGCACACGTCGAGGAGAACACGAACTGCTTCACGCCGGCGCGCACGACGCAATCGAGCAGGCTGGCTGTGGCTGCCACGTTGTTGCGGTAGTAGAGCCCGGGATCGCGCATCGACTCGCCTACATAGGCGAACGCAGCAAAATGCATCACTGCGCTGACGCCGTGATCGGAGATCACGCGAGCCACCAATTCCGTATCGGCAACGTCGCCCACGATCAGTTCGTTGTCGAGTGCGAGCTCACGGTGGCCCCGGCAGAGGTTGTCGAGAATGACGCAGCGGATGCCGTTCGCGCGAAGTTCCTTCACAGCATGCGAGCCGACGTATCCTGCGCCCCCGGTTACCAGTACAGTCATGACAGCGTCCTACGCCGAAGCCCGGTTGAGTTGCGCCACGGTATCGACGTTGATCCGCTGCAGCCGCGCTCCCACTTCAGGGCCCAGGCGCTCGCAGATCGTCGCGGCAATGCGATGAATGAGTTCACTCCAATCGTACTGCCGCGCAACCGCCTGACGGGCACGAGCCGCTTGCGCGGAACTGGCTGATGACGAAAGGCCGGCCGATAGCGCCGCAGACCATTCGTCCACGCCCGATGCCAGTCCAATGACGTCCGAGAAATCCTTAAGCGACCGAATCGGCGTGCCGACGACTGGTCTGCCACCAGCAAGGTATTCGTGAAGCTTCAATGGATAGATGTTGTCCGTGTAGCCGTTGACGACGTACGGCATCGTGCACACGTCGAAGTGTTGCGGGTAGGCTGCGAGATCAGTCACTGTCTTGGCGCCCAGAAAGTGCACGTTGGGCAGGAGTTCCATCTCTTTGACGATGGCCTCACCCTGCTGATCGAGATACCGCGGTCCCACATAGACGAAGGCCCATTCCGGATGGCGTCGCGCCAGTTCGCGCAACAATGGCCAGTCGAGCTGGCGCTTCAGATTCCCCGTATACCCGATGCGTGGATGGCGGATCGATCTCAAGTCCTCGGGCTCCGCGATCGGTGTGGAGTAGAGCCGGAAGTCCACCCCCTCGGGGACGAAGGCAAAGTGCGGGTTGATGCCACCCTTTCTCTCCATCAACGCCGGTGAGATGGCGAAAGCCTGGCCCACCCGCCTCAGCACCCTCGCCTCCTCCGCGCTCACGGGTGGCGCGTCGGGCGAGAAAAGATATTCATCGTCGATGTGATAGAGCGACAGATCGTAGTGCGCCGCATCGAGCGCAGCTTCGAACTGCGGATGCCATAGGTGCAGTACGCGAATCCGGCATCCCCGGGCGGCGAGCCGGCGCCAGGCTTGCAAAACCCGTTGGCGCAGCAGTGCCGCACGCAACCAGGCCGGTCGATATACATCCGGCAGCCATCGCTCCGGCACGTAACGGTCGAACCCACGCGGCAGCATCTGCTCCAGCTCACTGCCGACCGGATTCGAGCCGTAAGTCGCAATTTCTCGCCAGTGATGAGCCGGTTCGAGCCACACAACGTGGAAATACCGCGCCAGACGCGTAAGGACGTGATGCGGAGTCATCCAGCGCGTGCCCCAGTGATGGTACGGCAAAGCGAGAACGCCGATTTCCGGAATCAATGGATCGGGCGTGGCGCTCATTGCATTCTCGACAGCAACGCATGCTTGAGCGGTCGGCACGTTTGGCGAAGTGCGTATTCGAGGTCGCCCACAAGTCGCCTGCGATTCGTTCCAGCCCAGCGCAACATCTCGCCGTAGCACCATGCGCGTTGGCGATCGTCGATGGGTGCGCGCCGGATCGCTGCCAGATATTCCCTGAATTGACGGAAGTGCGGAAAGATCAGTTTGCCTCGCTTCTCCGGATTGAACCACACGGTACGGCTCTGCCGATCTGGGGCAATCGCAGTTGATTGTCCCGAATGAGCGCGGCGGTAGAACAGAACTTCCGGAATGCAGTGAAACCTCCCTTGCAACGCCAGCTCAGCGAGAAGTACCCGATCGGAGTCCGCGTAGTCCCCGTGCAGGTGCGTCATGCGCAGCCTGTCGGACCGTGTGAGGCCGAAGTCAGGTTCGCACATGTGGTCCATGCGGATCGTGTCGCGGAAACGCTCGCGCCAATCCAGCGAATCGAAGCGCAGCGGGGGATCAACGCGCGGCAGCAGATTCCCGAACTCATCAATGTCCCTCGTCTTCGTGTAACAGATCACGATCGACGGATCTGCATCCAAGACGGCGACGGTACGCGCCAGGTACTCGGGCGCGCGAATGTCATCGTGATGCGTGAGGAGGAAGTATTCCCCGCCGCACAGCCGTATGACGCTATTCTGGTTGCGGCAGTAGCCCACGTTGACTTGATTACGCAAGTAGCGGATGCGCCGATCACCGGCCGCATAGTCCAGGCAAAGGGCCTGCGTCCGGTCGGTAGACGCGTTGTCGGAGATCACGAGCTCGAAATCCTCGAACGTCTGCGATAACAGCGACTGGAGCGCCTGTTCCAGGAATGCCTCCCCGTTGTATACGGGCATGCCCAGGCTCACTCGTGGCGTTGTGCGGCCGCGCATTGTCATGACGGGCTACGTGGGCCGGTCGTTGCGGCGGAGTACAGGTACAGAACCGCATCCCCGGTGAAGGGAGAGACAAAGCTCTGGCGAGCTCCGCCTTGGACGTCGGCCCCTTGCAGGGTTCGCGCGCTCGCGGGCTCGAACCATTCCTGATGCAAGGTGCCTTCGAATCCATGCAGATCGACGTCCAATGGCCGGCTCGAATCGTCGGCGTAGATGAGATATTCGGCGGCAGTTGCGTTCGCGTGCGCCAGACAATAGTTGCTCGAGGCCAGTTCCGGACGCGGCGCCATCTGGGCAAGATCGACTCGTCGCGCAAAATCCAGTGCGTACCCCAGGTTGCGTCGCAGACTCACCCACTGCTCGGCATTCGGATCCCAGCCGATCGGTCGAGCCTCGACACCCAGCACGTCCTTCGCGATGCGCTTCCACCCGGCGAGGCGAATGTCCCAAGGCGGCGGTGCGCCGCAGCCAACGGATGCGCCATCATATCCGTCCATGAAGCTCGGGTTATTTCCGCGGAGAAAGGTCTTCCACACCCAATGTCGGTCGCCACCGATACCCCATAAGTGATCGGTATCGACGATCACGACCTTGCGGCCGTCCGCAACGCGTGGATTGTCGCGATAGGCGTATACAGGCAGTTCCTCCCACGGCGCGATCCAGTCCGCCGGGCCGTTGAACAGATCGGCATTGTTGCCGGGCCATTGATACTGGCTCATGCCGACCGGATGCTGCTTTGGCTTGCCAGCCTCGTAGCTGTGGATCAAGTTGATCACGTGATACTGCCAGTCGCGTGAATTCGCATAACTCTCGTTGCTGACTTCGTAGAGCACGTTATCGAACTCGTTCACGGCATCGATCACCCGGCGTACGTATTCGTCCTGATACGCCGTGACCCGCGGGAGCCAGAAGCTCGTGCGTCTCCTCGCCGCCGTTGTTGCGATTTGGATCGCCGTCCACACCGTTCACGTTGTTGGCGCGATTGTAGGGATGGCCACGCCATGGATTGCCCCGTTTGAGATGCGAGTGTTCGTCGTCGATCGCCCAGCCATTGAACAGCATCACCGACACGTAAACGCCCCGTTCGCCTGCACGCGACACGCGTTCACGCAGGCGCTCGAAATACGCTGCATTGAAACGACCGAGGTCGAAGCGTGGCTTGCCATCGAGAGCCATTCCTGGGCCGGTCCTTTCGTACGGCGGGCCCGGAAAGAAGTAGTAGTCGCCGGAGTCAACCCATGGTGCCCAGCGCGCCTGCTCCCAACACCACAGGCGAAAGAAATTGAGGTGGTTGGCAACCAGGAAGTCTAGGAACGCCTCGTAGTCGAAACGTGGCGGCGGATCGCCCAGCCCATTGTCCTGCAGGTTTGACCACGTGTGCGCACCGGCGAGCAGTACCGCGCGTCCTGAACCGTCGGTGAAATAGCGCTGATTGGACTTCAGCACCCGCAGGGGACCGAGTGCCGGGTGCGACGCTTGCGAATGTGCCGGGGGAAGCACCGGCAGCGTGTACTCGGGAATACCGCTGCGGTAATAGAGAACTCCGCCGATGCTCGCGGCTGCGAAGAGCAGCGCAGCCGGCATGAGCACTGGCCCGCGCAACAGGCTCCGGCGCGCGCTCCTCGGGCCGTTGGGCGTGCGGGAACTCATGCGACGTTGGTGTCGGTCGGAGCTGAGGGCACCGTCGAGATCGAGGTTGCATCAGCACCCGGCTCAGTCACGCGGCGCAGCCAGATCTCGCGCCAGAATGGATAGAGACCACGCGGACAGAACAGCCTCTTGTGGCTGTACTCCGCGCGACAGTGGGTTCCCTCGAGGATGATGCAGTCACGCGACAGCGAGACCATCTTGCCGGTCCGTTCGTCGATGATTCGCTCCACGCGTGCGATGACCCGATGGGTGCCCCCACAGTAGCGCACCATTTCGGGATCGAAGGACAAGCCGTGGTTGCGGTTGCGCTGGTTCACAGTCGCCAGGATTTCCTGCTGGGACTTGACCCGGACTTGCTCACCAGGTTTGAGGTCCAGAGTCTCACGCGGCGTTTTTGTTAGCGTGCCGGCGAGATACGGAAACGGCGTTCCACCTCGCCACGATTGCAGCCTATTGTACGACCACAGCAGCGCCCGATAGCCGCCGATCTTCAGCAACCGACAGAATGCGCGAAACAGCAATGCGCGTATCACCTGAAAGACGCCGACGTTTCCGGACCACACATCGCGCACGTATTGCCGCGGGTCCCACCAGTGCATCGGGCTCGATGCGATGAGCAGATCCGTCGCCTGACAGCGATAATGGATCTCCGTATCGCCCGGTCGGCTCATCTGCCGGGTAGCCGCCATCAGTCCCTCGCGGTCGAGACTCGAGAGTCTCTTGTCCGAAGTCGCGCGACTACCGCCCTCGACGCGTTTCAGCCACGCCTCCTTCCAGAAGAACAGGCATCTCGCCTGGCAGCCGCCATGCGCCGCGCCGTCGCACCGGGTGCCGGCCAGATGCACCGTATTGTGCATGCGCCGCGAGCCGCTGTAGTTGATCGTGTCGCAGGCCTTGTCCGCTCGCTGATCGACGAGCAGTCGCTGTCCACAGTAGGCAAGCATCTCCGGCATGAATGGCAGCCCGTCGAGAGCACCGCTCTCGTCCAGGGTCGACAGGATCTCCTGCTCGCTGCGAACCTCGACCGCATCGCCACGCCGCAACCCCAGCGGAGGAGACCTGCCCCGGCGCGAACTCATGCCGCACTCACTCCACGAAATGCACCACTATTCATTGCGTGCGCGTTATCCATTGGCCGTCGCCTCGTGACGCAGAAAAGCACCCAACTTGACGCGCACAAAGTGCCATACGCGCTGTTCCGACGACTCTGGTCTCCCTGCAGCCAGCCACATCAACAGCAAGACCCCTGCGTAAAGGACGATTCCGCAAGCAACGCAGACCAGAAGGGGGACTGCCAACGCCGCGCCATATCGCGGTACGTCTTCGTATGCCCTCACCATCAGTTGCACGCCTCCGTACATGGCCGCAGCCGCAATCATGGGTCGATAGAACACGGTTGCCAGCTGCGTGACCCTCAGGTCGAGAACCTTACGCAACACGGTCAGGCTGATCGGAGCGAACAGCAGTTGGGCGGCCAGGTACCCGAGCGCAGCACCGTCCGCTCCTGCACGAGTACTGCCAACGACTATCAATGGCAGCAGGAAGGCCAGTTGCAGGAAGCCCAGCGCTGTGACGATACCGGGGCCTGCCCAGTGCCAGGTAGACGTAATGATTGTTGGACTTGAGCGCGAGGAGCACACCGTAGAACGAGAGCGCGGTCATGGCTGGCACCGCATCGACCCACTTCGGACCGAGCACGACTGGAACCATCAACTCGGCGACAGCGGCGATTCCAACGCCCGCCGGCACTGCGAGCAGGGCGATGAGGCCGATCACTTCCAGGTACATACGCCGCAGTGCTCCCAAGTCGACGGCCTTCTGCGCATAGCCTGGAAATATTGCGCGGTTGATTGGCGCGATTAGGTCGCTCGTCGGCAGGTTGGAAATCTCGTACGAAAGACTGAATAGTCCGAGCGCACGCGGGCCCGAGAGCTTGCCGATCAGGAAGTCGGCCGCTCGATTGCTGGTGAAATTGAGCACTCCGCTGATCATCATCCACTTCCCGAACTGAAACAACTCGCCCCGGGCGGCCAGTGAGAACCGCGGGCGATATTCCTGCAGCCAGTAGGTCAGCGCAACTGAGACCACCCGCCCCACCACGGTGCCGGCAACTAACGCCCAATAATTGCGCAGCAGAAACGCGAGCGGAATCGTTACCATGAACATCGCCAGCTTCTTCGACAACAGCAGCTTGAATTCCTTGTCGAATCGCAGCTCCTTGCGGAACGCGACCACTCCGATGTTCTCGAATCCTTGAAGTACCGCCGCAGCCGCGAGGCAGATGATGATCGGTTGTAGTCGGGGTTCGTTGTAGAAGTGCGCAGCAGGCACGGCGAGCGCGAGCAGAGCGATCGCGATGACCAGACCCAGTATGACGTTGAACGTCCACGCCGTGTCGAAGTGTCGGCGTGTGGCAGTGGCGTTCTGAATCAACGCCATATCTACTCCGAACATACCAAGCAGCTCAAGCAACGCAAGCAGCGCTGTTGCCATCGCGACGAGGCCAAAGTCAGCTGGAACCAGCAGGCGCGCGAGGATGACGGTACTTGCCAGGCCGATGGTGCGATCGAGAATTCGCGCCAGCACCATCCACAGCGCGCCTCTCGCCATGCGCTGTCCAATGCTGCCGTCGATCGGCGGTTCAGGTGCTGAAGGCACGCTTGGTTGTGTCACACGCGGCCCATGGATCGGTACAGCAACTTCTGGCCGGAGCGCAGCTGTCGACCGAGTAGCGCCTCACACCACTCTGACTTCGGGAATGGGTAGCACGAAGCGCCCGCCCCACTCAGCGATGAAGGCCGCTTCTGACGGATTTCATCCTCGAGGTTCCACGGAAGGATCAGGACGAAATCCGGTCGGCTGGTGCGCAGCATGTCCGGGTCGAGGATCGGGATGTGCGTACCGGGAGTGTACCGGCCCTGCTTGTGCGGGCTCCGATCGACTGTAAAGTCGAGAAAGTCAGTGCGAATCCCGCAATAGTTGAGCAGCGTGTTGCCCTTGCCCGGCGCAT
>CAVOLM010000058.1:0-83704 GCA_963696675.1 uncultured Gammaproteobacteria bacterium
GTCCCCGGTGGGATCGGAATTCACGCGACCCTCGATCTCGCGGCCAAGGTACGCTTCGGCCCCGATGTGCAGTGGGTCGACGAGATCGACTACCAGGTCGATCCGACGAAGGCCGCTGAGTTCTATGCGGCTGTCCGCACCTACTGGCCCAGCTTGCGCGATGGTGCACTTGCGCCTTCGTACGCCGGGATCCGGCCCAAGCTCGCCGGGCCTGGCGAGCCCGCCGCGGATTTTCATATCGAAGCGCCTCGCGAGCATGGGATCGCGCGGCCTGGTGAATCTGCTCGGCATCGAATCGCCCGGGCTCACCGCGTCACTTGCGATCGCTGAAGAAATCAGCGCGGGGTTTGCTTGGTGAGGCACGCCGGTACCGACCGCCCATGAGCGAGCTGCGCAGAAAGATGGCCTCCGGGGCACTATGGATGGTGTTCTTCAAGCTGCTCGACAAGTCGATCAGTCTGCTGAGCACTGTGCTGCTGGCGCGACTGCTGCTGCCCACTGACTTTGGCGTAGTCGCGATGGCGACATCATTCATCGTGATGCTGGAAGCGCTGAGCGCGTTCGGGTTTGACACCGCGCTGATTCAGCGCCAGTCGACCAGCCCCGCGCATTTCGATACTGCATGGACTTTCAACGTGGTGATGGGACTCAGCATCGGGACACTGATGTTGGCGCTGTCGATCCCGATCAGCCGCTTCTATGGCGTAGCGAGTCTCGTTCCGGTGATCTGCACGCTGGCGTTCGCCTCGGCGGTACAGGGCTTTGAGAACATCGGCGTGGTGATGTTCCGCAAGGAGCTCAATTTTGCGCGTGAATTCCGCTATCTGCTTGGCAAACGCATAGTTGTGTTCCTGGTGACCGTACCCCTGGCGATCGCGCTGCGCAGCTACTGGGCATTGGTGATCGGCACTGTGGCGGGCCGGATCAACGGCGTCGCGCTCAGTTACCTGATGCAGTCGTACCGGCCGCGGTTCAGCCTCGCCGCGCGCGCCGACCTGTTTCACTTCTCCAAGTGGATGCTGCTTTTCAACGCACTCGGATTTCTCAAGGAGCGCTCTTCGGACTTCGTGGTCGGGCGCCTCGCTGGAGCGCACGCACTCGGAATCTTTAACGTCTCCTCCGATCTCGCCAACATGCCGGGCACCGAGCTCGTCGCGCCCATCAATCGGGCCGTGTTCCCCGCGTACGCGCGTCTCGCCCACGACCTCGACGCTCTGCGGGCGGAATATCTGTCGGTGATGAGCATGGTGGGCCTGCTTGGCCATCCCGGCGGTGGCGGGTGTGGCAGCCACGGCAAGACTCATCGTACCCGTTGTGTTGGGCCCGAATTGGGTCGATGCGCAGGCCGTGCTCACCCTGCTGGCCTTCTTTGGCATCACCCAGGTCGTTCAGAGCAACGCGTATGCCGCCTATCTCGCATTGGGCCGTCCGGACATTCCGGCGCGAGTCAACGCGCTGCACGTCGCCGTGCTGCTCACCACGCTGATCACGCTGACGATGTGGAAAGGGATCATGGGTGCGGCCGCCGCCTACCTGGTCACGGCGAGCATCATGGTGCCGGTCACCTTTGCCTACCTGTTCCCGATGATGGGCCTCAAGTTCCGGCAGTTTGCACACGTGGTGTGGCGACCCCTGGTGGGCGCCGCCGTTATGTTTGTGGTGGTGCGCGAATTCGTCGCCGGCCAGTCGCTGCTGGACACGTCCACGCCGCAACTGGCACTCGCGCTTGATTGCAGCGATAGCGCTCGGGGTGCTGGTCTACGGCCTCAGCATCGCGATTCTCTGGATCCTTGCAGGCCGCCCGGACGGCGCCGAAAGCATCGCGAGAAGGCGCATCGCGGGTTTCGTGGGCACGCTTACGGCGCGCATGCGCCGCTGACCGTCATCACGCGTGGCCGCGCGCGAAGCGGTAGATGAACTGAACGCGCTGGCGGTGGAACATCAGCACGTAAGCGCCGTATGCGAGAGCCCCCGCGGTCGCCTCAATCGCGAGTCTCGCGACGTGTGCCGTATGCGTGTCGAGCAACGCGCGTACCAGCAGGACGATCACAGCCATTGCAAGGCAGCCCTGCAGTGCCGGGGCGACGGCCTTGAGCAGTGCGAGGAATCTCAGATCCAGGAGCCGCAGAACGATCCAGTAACCGGGAATGTTACTGATCGGAAACGCCAGCAACCAGGCCCATGCGATACCTTCCAGACCGTAGTGCGCTCCCATATAGAGAAACAACGGAATCACAATCAGGGACAGCAGATTGAGCAACATGTTGGCATGCGCGCGTCCTGTCCACACCAGCACGTGTGAAATGAGGACCGACACCGACAACACGGCCAGATAGCCACAGAGGATCCGTAGCGGCGCCACCGACTCGCCCCATTGCGGACCGAGTGCCACGGCCACGGCATCGTCTGCCGTGAGCGCGAGCCCGCACAGCATCGGCAGGGTCACGAGCGAAATCGCCTCCGTGATCACGAGGTAGTACCGGCGTAGTGCGGGCCGATCGTGTTGAACCTCTGAGAACACTCCCGGCACGACGCGACTGATCAGGCTCGTCACCTCGGTAACCGGGACGGTCGCGATGGTGATCGCGAAGCTGTACGCACCCAGCGCGGATTTGCCGAGCAACTTCCCCACGATGGTCGAGTCGGCATTCGAATAGCCATACCAGGCGATGCGCGAGACGATCATTCGCCAGCCAAATCCGATCGGCCGCGACAACTCGCGCAGCCGCACCGGCAGCCCCAGAGGATGAGGTCGGAGAGCATTGAGGACGACGGCCGTCACGGCTCCTGCGCAGATCGCGTTGAGGACCAGCGACCAATACGACAGGCCCAAAGCAGCGAACGCGCCGAGCGTCAGCGCCTGTACCGCCAGGGTCATGAAGTTGATCCAGGCCAGGCGGCGAAACGCCAGGTCGCGCTGCAGCAGCGCGCGCGGCACGATCTGCAGCGAATCCGTGACAAATGTGATTCCCAGCACGACGATCAGCGAGGCGACGATCGGCTCCCCGAAAAAGCCAGCAATCGGCAGTGCTAGCGCCGCATAGATTCCAAAGAATGCCAGGCCTACGGCAACGGCAAGGCCACCGAGACGGGCAATCTCGTTCCGTCCGAGCGTGCGATCCTGCACGATGACCGCATCGAGGCCCAGGTCTTCCACCATGCGGCCCAGTCCGATCGCAAGATTTGCCATTGCCACCAGGCCGAACTCCGCCGGCGTGAGGACGCGCGCTACATAGAGCATCACGCACCAGCTCAGCAATTGTGCGAGCCAGCGGAAAAGTGCCGTCCACGCGATACCGTGCGAAAGGGTTCGGTCGAGGCTCGGCTCGTGGGAACCGGAGGAAGCCCTCTTCCCTTCAGCCAAGACGTCCGCCGGAGCGTGCGCGCCCGTGTGCGGACGGTCGACCCCGGCGCTCCGCGCTTCAGTCAAGGATAGGCCTAAGAACCACTGGACTACACCGTCGACGCTCGGCGAAATCGCGACTCTACGGTCCTACAGGCGTATTCATGTCCGTCTGAACTTCCGCCGCGCTGAGCGCGCGGTTGTATACGCGGACATCATCGAGTCGGCCATTGAAGAACTCTCCATACGGCACGTTACCGCCGATTCGCAGCGGGTTACCGTTGGTCTGCACATTGCCAGTCCGCGAGGCGCTTCGCACCTGCACGCCGTTGACGTATAGGCGCAGAGTCGATCCGTCATAGGTCAGTGCCACGTGACTCCAAGCGTTGAGAGCCATGGAGCTAGGCGACGTCACGTAGCTCAGCACGGAACCAGTCCCGAACGTGGCCCCTCCCGCCGGCTGACGCGTTCCGCCGTCGAAATTCGCGTTGAGGAAATAGGCGTCAGTCTCGCGCTGCATGATGGTGCGCCATCCGCTCTGAGTGGAAAGCGGATACACCCACGCTTCCAGCGTCATCCGCGTGATATTGAGCGAAGTCGAGCCGTTGATCACCACGACGTTGCTTGTGCCGTTGAAGCTCAGGGCATTGCCGTACTTGCCCTGCGTCGTCCACGTTGCTCCATTGATCGTGCCGGTGTTGCCGTTTCCGGAAGCATCAATTACGGTCGATCCGCTGCCTTCATTGAATGAATATGCGGCCACCAGGCCCGTCGTCGGCGACGAGGCCTGGGTCGTGGCGCTGACGGGACCCGAATAGGGGCCGAGATTTCCCGCAGCGTCCGTGGCGCGTACGCGGTAGCTGTAACTCGTCGACGCCAGCAGGCCGGTGTCGTTGAGCGTCGTTCCAGCAGGTGTTGCAACCTGGGCAAAGGTGCCGCAACCAACGCCCTGGCATCGTTCCACGCGATAACCAGTGACGGCAACGTTGTCAGTCGCCGCAATCCAGCTGAGGTTGATCTGCGACTGCTGATCACCGACGCAGTGGGCGTGCCAGGAGCAGTGGGCGGCGTCGCATCCGCTGGCACCGGCGTGGTCGCGTTGACGATGCTGGAATACGGCCCGAGGTTTCCGGCGAGATCCGTGGCTCGCACGCGATAGCGATACGTAGTGCCGGCTGTCAGGCCGGTATCGCTGTAACTCGTCGTGGTCGGCGTCGCAATCTGACCAAAGTTGCTACAGGTTGCACCCTGGCAGCGCTCGACGCGATATCCGGTCACGCCCACGTTGTCAGTCGCAGCACCCCAGCTGAGATCGATCTGCACGCTGCTGGATGGCGTTGGCCACCAGCGAAGTCGGTGCAGTGGCGGCGTGTGTGTCTGCGGGGGGCGAAGTCGTCGCGCTCGCTACGTTGCTGTACGGCCCGAGATTTCCGGCGCCGTCAACCGCTCGCACGCGGTAGCTGTAGCGCGGTCCCCGCCGTGAGGCCGGTGTTGTTGAAGGTCGTTCCTGTCGGCGTCGCGATCTGCGCGAAGTTACTACACGCCGCTGCCCTGACAGCGCTCCACGCGATAGCCGGTCACAGCCACGTTATCGGTGGCCGCACTCCAGCTCAGATTGATCTGTGTGCTTCCGCGACACTGTGCAGCGAGCCCGGTTGGCGCACTCGGCGGTGTCGTGTCACCGAGCGCCTGCGTGCTTGCGGTGCGCGACTGCGAATATGGCCACCGAGATTCCCGGCCGCATCGAGCGCGCGCACGCGATAGCTGTAGCTGGTCGACGCCGCAAGGCCGGTATCGCCGTAGCTCGTGGTCGCTGGAGTCGCGATCTGCAGGAAGTTGCTGCAGCCCGAACCCTGGCAGCGTTCGAGCTGGTATCCGGTCACGCCGACGTTGTCGGTTGCTGCTGTCCAGCTGAGCGCGATCTGCGTGCTGCTCGATGCCGTGGCAACGAAGCCGCGCGGTGCCGAGGGCGGCGTCGTGTCGGGAGCGATCACACCGATCGAGGTGTTCATGTCCGTCTGTATTTCGCCTTGGCTCAACGCCCGGCTGTAGACGCGAACTCTCGTCGATCCGGCCCTGGAAGAATTCCCCGTACGGCACGTTGCCGCCGATACGCAGTGGATTCGTGTTCGTTTCGATTGCGCCGGCTCGCCGGGCCGCTCACGACGAGCGTGCCGTTGACATACAGGCGCAATGTGGAGCCGTCGTATGTCAGCGCGACGTGCGTCCAGGTGTTGAGCGCGCAGCGAGCTGCTGCCCGACACGTACACCGCCGATCCGCCGAGCGTGCCCCCGCCCGACGGCCACAGCGGACCGCCGGAGTTGCTGGCGTTGAGGAAATAGGCAGTCCGTCTGGCGCTGCATGATCGTGCGCCAACCGCTCTGACTGGCGGTCGGATAGACCCAGCCTCCAGCGTCATCGCCGCTCGAGACATTCAGCGATGCTAGACGCCGGGATCGCGACGAGGTCATTGACGCCGTCGAACTGCAATGCACCGCCGAACTTGCCCTGGGCGGTCCAGGTGGCGCCCCCACTGATGGTTCCGGTGTTCCCGTTACCGGAAGCGTCTCCGACCGCCGTCCCGCTACCCTCGTTGAACGCGTAAGCCGCCGCGAGGCCAGTGACCGGTGGTGCTGTCTGACGTCGTTGCGCTGGCGATATTGGAGTAGCCGCTCAGATTGCCGGCGGCGTCAGTCGCGAACACGCGATACGAATACGTCGTACTGCTCGGTCAGAGCCGTGTCGTTGAAGCTGTGCTGGTTGGCGTGCCGACCTGTGCGAAATTGCTGCAGCCTGCACCCGGACACCGCTCCACACGGTAACCGGCAACCCCGACATTGTCGGTCGAGGCGGTCCAGCTCAGGTTGATCTGCGTGTTGCTCGCTGCCGAAGCAGCGAGGCTCGAGGGAGCCGTCGGCGGGATGGCATCCGAGGGTACCGCGGTGGTCGCAGTTGCGGCGTTCGAATAGGCACCGAGGTTGCCTGCCGCGTCGACCGCGCGCACGCGGTAGCTATAGCTCGTGCCGCCCACCAGACCCGTGTCGTTGTAGAGGGTGGCCGTCGAGGTTGCGATCTGCGCGAAGTTACTGCAGCCCGTGCCCTGACAGCGCTCCACGCGATAACCTGTGACACCGATGTTATCAGTTGCCGCGGTCCAGGCCAGGTTGATCTGCGTGGTGCCCGCAGCGGTTGCCGTGAGTCCCGAGGGTGCGGTGGGCGGGGTGGTATCTGCCGAGACGGCGCCGATCGACGTGTTCATGTCGGTCTGCACCTCGCCTGCGGTCAGCGCGCGGTTGTAGACGCGCGCCTCATCGATGCGGCCCTGGAAATATTCGCCGTAGGGCACGTTGCCGCCAATTCGCAGCGGATTCGTATTGGTCTGGATCGCTCCGCTCTGCGGCGCGCTGGCGACCTGCGTTCCATTGACGTACAAACGCAGCATGGAGCCGTCGTACGTGAGCGCGACGTGTGTCCACGTAGCTAACGCCAAAGGACTGCCGGCGCTGGCATACACGGTTGAACCGCCCAGCGTGCCGCCGCCGGACGGCCACAGCGGACCGCCCGAATTGCTAGCATTGAGAAAGTAGGCATCAGTCTGGCGCTGCATGATCGTGCGCCAGCCGCTCTGGGCGGCGGTCGGATAGACCCATGCCTCCAGCGTCATGGCCGACGACACGTTTAGCGAAGTCGAGGCGGGAATCGCTACGAGGCTGCTCGTGCCGTTGAAGTCCAGTGCGCCACCGTACTTGCCTTGTGTCGTCCACGTCGCGCCACTGATCGTGCCGGTGTTGCCGTTGCCCGACGCATCGGCAACCGTAGTGCCCGATCCTTCGTTGAACGCATAAGCGGCCATTAACCCAGCAACCGGCGTCGGTGCCTGGGTCGTCGCGCTCGAAGTGTTGGAATAGCCGCTGAGATTCCCGCTGGCGTCGGCAGCCCGCACGCGATAGCGTGTAGCTAGTGCTGGCGACCACCGTCGAATCACTGAAGCTCGTCGCGGTGGGCGCGGCGACCTGCACGAAACTGCTGCAACCCGCACCCTGGCAGCGTTCGAGCTGGTAACTCGACACCGTTACATCATCGGTAGCTGGCGTCCAGCTGAGGTTGACCTGATCGCTGGCCACCGCGGTCGCGACCAGGTTGCTGGGCGCAGTCGGCGCAACGGTGTCCGCCACCACAGGCAGATTTACGCTGGTCGAGGCGCTCAGCCCACTGCTGTCGGTCGCCGTGAGAATGATCTCGTAGGAATAGGTGCCGATCGGCCCGTGATTCTCAGCCACGAAGCCACCCTGCGAGCCGGTGCCGCCTACAAACGTGTGCACATGAGTGTTGTGGTGGAGCAGGACCGTCCAGCTGAGCGCACTCGGCCCGAGTTGCCCGTCATCCGGGTCGTATGCCGATCCGCTGAAATTGACCGTCTCGCCGGGCCGCACCTCCGCACCGTCGACCGGAGCGACTGATCGTTGGCGTCGGCGGCTCGCTGTTGATCGTGATCTTCACGGTCGCCGACGAGGAGGTGCCACCACTGCTCGACCGTCAAGCGTCGCTGTGTAGGTGGTGACCGCTGGACTCGTGTAGGTGTGAGTAGGGATTGGCGGCGGTCGAGGTCGTGCCGTCACCGAAGTTCCACAGGTAGGAAAGCTGACCGCCGCCGGGCGCGCTCGAGCCCGCACTCGAGAATGCGACCTGGAGCGGCGAATAGCCGTGTGTCGGCGCAGCCGAGGCCGCGGCAATGACGCCGTTGAAGCGAATGCGGCGAATCTCGCCGGTGGTGAACGAGAGGTAATAGAGAAGGCCATCCGGCCCCTGCTCCACGGTCACCGGCGCCGGCACGTTCGATGCGAACACTTGTACGCTCGCGACCGTGCCGTCGGCGTTGAAGATCATGCGCCGGATCCAGTTTCCGACGTAGTCGCGCGAAGAACAGGTTTCCCTGGTAGATCTGGGGATACACCGCGCCGGTGTAGAAGGGACCGCCGATCGCGGCGCTGCCCAGAGTGTCGTGCGAGTAGGTAAAGAGCGGCGGCGTGACGGCGGAAGCCGGCAGCTGCGCGCACAGAGTGAAGGCGCTCTGGTAGTCGGGTTGCGGTCCAGGACCCTCGTAGCAAGGCCATCCGAAGTTGCCGCCGCGCACGCCGCGGTTGACTTCCTCCCAGGTGTTCCAGCCCACGTCGCCGAAGTAGGGCTCGCCGGTCGTGGGGTGAAAGTGGAAGCGGAATGGGTTGCGCACGCCGTACAGGTACACGCGTGAGCGGATCGAGTTCGTGCCGTCGTCGTACGGATTGTCACCCGGCGCGGTGCCGTCGGCATTCAGGCGCAGTATCTTGCCCGACCACGCTGCCGAGATCCTGTGAGCGCAACGAGTGCGGATCGGCGGAGGCAACATCGGCACCGTCGCCGACGCCCACATACAGCTTTCCGTCCGGGCCGAAGCACGAGCTCGCCCAGCGTATGCGAGCCGCCGTCGGCAGGAATGCAGTCGGAGCCGGCGGGATAGTTGTCGCACGGCGGGGTGCCGATGCTGCCGAGCACCACGACCTCGCTGCCCGCCAAGCGCCACGTCGCGATTCGACGGATTTGACGTTACGCGAGTGACGCGCGACGTCTTGGGCCCGGAGCTGTTCGGATTGCCGGTATTCTCGTAGGTGTAGCTGAGGTAGACGTAGCCGTTGTTGGCGAAGTCGGGATGAAACGTGAGGCCCCACATGCCCCGGTCATCGAACGTGTTGACCTTGGCGCTCAGATCGATGAACGGCGTCGACAGCAGCACGCCGTTCTTGATGATTCGCACCACGCCGTTCTTCTGCCAGACGAACAGGCGGCCGTCCGGAGCCCACGCCATGCCGACCAGCGAGTATGGCGCAACGGCTGGCGATGGTCTCGGCGGAGAAGTTCGGATCGGCGAAGGTATCGGCGACGCTCGAAGTGGCCAGCAGCGAACTGCGATGCGACGGCGAGACCGTAGGCGGCGAGACGAACACGAGACGACGTGAGGTTCATTCCACGGGGGCTCGAGCACGAGTTGTTCATTGTTAGTCTGATCCCCTTGAGGCCGGCACGTTGCGTGCCACGCCCCCTTCTTGTTGTGCTTCAATCACCCTGCCGTCGCCGCTGCGCGGGTGACTGAAGCGCGTCGTTGAAATATCCTCGACGTCGCGGTGTTGATGCCGTTCAGCCTAATACCTTCCGTCGTGGAATCTCCACGTTGTCTGCGCTCACAGTCGCTGCTCTCGTCGGCGTGCATGCGCCTGCTCGCGCTCGAGCCAGATCTCGCGCCAATAGGTCACGACGCTGCGCGGACACAGGAGACGCAAGGCTGTGTACGACGCCGTGCAGTTCACGCCGTCCAGCACGATGCACGGATTCTGAAACTTCATCATTTCACCGCTCTTCTCATTGATGATCCGGTGCACACGCCCGAGGACGCGATACGTTCTGCCGCAGTGTTGCACCATCTCTTCGTCGAACCACAAGCCGCGGTTCTTGCTGTTGGGGTTCAGCGTCTTCTGGATCTCCTCGTAGGGTCGTACGCGGACCCATTCGCCCTGCTTCAGGCCGAGATCGCAAGTGGGTGTCGCGGCCCCGGGCGGCAGCAGTGTGGCATCACCAGGCGCGGGTTGCCCCGTGAGCGCCCGATGCACGCGATCGTACAGACGCCGCGCGACGCGGTACCCGATGCCGAGATGAGCCAGGGCCCGAAACCAGGCGAGCACCAGCACCCGCAGGCGCGCGTGGAAGCCGACGTTCCCGCTCGCCACGTCGCGAACATATTGGCGCACATCCCACCACGCCAGAGGTTCCGTGGCTTCGAGCAACCGCGTCGCTTGGCAGGAGTAGATGGTCTCTCCCTCCGAGCCGCCCCCGGACTGAGCGTGGCGCGACAGCTCCGTGACGGCGCTCTCTTGATTGGCCTGCTGTGCCGGGGAGCCAGAGGGCTCATCAGGCTCGACCTTCTTCAGCCAGTCCTCCTTCCAGAACAGCAGACAGGCGGCCTGGCAGCCACCGTGTGCGCTGCCGTCGCAACGCAGGTCCTGCAGATGCACAGTGCGATGCATACGGCGGCCGCCCTTGTTGAGCACGGTGTCGCAGGTCTTGTGTGCGATCGCCTGGATGCGGAATTTCTGTACCGCAGTGGCGCAGCATCTCCGGCATGAACGGCAGCTTCTCGAGGCTGCCGCCGACCATCGAGCGTACGCAGGATCTCCTCGCTGCTGCGCACTTGCACCCAGTCACCGGCCCGGTAACTCACGTTCGTATGGTTCTTGTTGAATGGCGTATTGTGCGCTAGAGAGACGTCGCGTGGTGTGCCGGCTCGTCAAGCCGAGAACAGGATCACAATCGGCGCGCGACGCCGCGGTCGGACTTCTTCTCGGCTTCTAAGCGGTGCCATTCAATTGTGCGTGCAAGCCCCTGTTGCAGCGGAGTCTGTGCTCGACCAACCGATCAGCGAACGCGTTTGCGCCACGTTCGCGACCCGAACGACTTCGTGCGGCGGCGCGGCGGCGCATGTCGAAGGACGGGTCTTCCGCAGATCCCATGATCCGGAAGATGCACCGCACGACTTCGCCGACGGACACGAGCTCGCCGGAGCCGATGTCGACGGTGCGTCCCCTCCACGTCCGGCGCCGAAGCGAGGGTTATCAGACCGCTCACCGCGTCATCGATGTAGACCCAGTCGACCTGCCGGGACTCGCTCTTGAATCGGGGTGTGACGCCCGAGAGAAGCGATTCGATGGTGTAGGGTATGAGCTTGCCGCTGCCCGCCTGACCCGGTCCATAGGCCAGGAAGACCCGGCCGTGCACGACCGGCAGCCCATAGAGCTCAGTGAACATCTTGCCGTACGCCCTCGCGGCCCACTTCGATGCCGCGTACGGTGACCCGAGGCTGGGAAGCGCGTCACCGATCTCGGGCTCCTCGAGCGAAGCCGCCATGATGAAGCGCCGGCATCCCAGTTCCGCGGCACACACCATCGCGTTGACCGCGGTCACGAGGTTGTCATTGAGCGAGGGAATGACGTGATCGAGTCCAGCCGCGGTGGTCACGTGCCCCGCGAGATGAAATACGAGCTCTGGTCGCGCGCGCCTGAACGCGGCGCGTAACTGCGCCAGATCGGCTGCATCGGCCAGCAGTGCTTGCGCGCCCTCGCACGGGTCCGCACTCGGGTGACGCCCAAGGGCCCAGACTTCGGCTCCGTTCGCGGCCAGCGCCCGACAGAGATGCCTGCCGAGAAACCCGCCGGCGCCCGTAACGAGCACGCTCTGCAAGCATCAGCTCCGCTCGGCGACCGGTTGCGGATGACCGTTCCAGTACTGCTGGATCACTTCGTCCGGCAGGTGGGCGAGATCGGTACCTCGCAGGTAGTCACCCATGGTGGTTCCGGTGCAGCGCGAGTCCACGTTCCTGGCGCCGCGAGCGGCGCGTGCATCGTCGAGGTGCACGGTACGGAAGTCGATGCTGTAACGGGTCAGGCCGGATTCATTGGGTATGGTCGAGTGCAGCTGCGCGGCCGAGAATGCCAGCAGGCCTGCTACGGGTGTCAGCACACTGACGGCCGGCTCCGCTTCGAGAGGCTCCTCGGGATGCGGCTGTTCGCGCGTGTCGGTACCGATCTGTGCAGCGGCCGCAAAGCGGCTGTGCGCCACCCAGTCCTGGTAGTTGTAGCGTGCCGAGCCGTTGCGCAGCGGTCGGCTCCAGTAATTGGCGTGAAACGCCATCGCGTTCGCGGGCACGATCTCGTACACCGGCAGCCACCAGTTGATCTGGCACATGGGCGCCGAATACCAGGTGTCGCGGTGTGCGTGGAAGGCATACGCAATGCCGGTCGTCAGATAGCCGCCGCTCGTCGAGCTGCGCAGTCGGGGCACGTCGAAGTAAGTGCGCTCGAGGATCGCAGCCCAGCTCCGTCAGCAGTCGGCCGATGAGCTCCTTGCAGCGCGGGTCGTGAATGAAGCGCGGCTTGACCTCTGCGCAGGATGCGGGCGAACTCCTGCACCGGCAGGTGATGTTGCGCCTCGCGCGGATCGTGGCCCGCGAACGCGCCCTCGAGCATCTCGCGCGCCACTCCGCAGAGTCGCAGCACCGTCTCCCCGGGTGAATACACGAACAGATCGCCGGCGTAGATGGCCGCTCGGCGCTCGTCATCAGCCATTTTTCGATCGAACCAGACATTGAGCATCGTCGTCTCCCGCTTCACCTTTTCCAGACCATCCATGGACAGTTGCCTTGAGCTTCCATACGGTCAAGTGTGATCTTGTCCTTGTAGGTGTCCATCGCCATCCAAAAGCCCTCGTAGCGATACGTGGCGAGCAGCCGCTCGGCGCACAGACGCGCAAACGGTTGCTCCACCAGTTCCTCGCCCTCGTTCAGATAATCGAATATCTGCCGTTTCATGACGAAGAAGCCGCCGTTGATCATGAACTGTGCATCGCGAATCGCGCCGATCCGCGTCACGTAGCCATCGGGGCCCGACTCGACGGCATGAAAGCTCATCCAGGAGCGCACCGACGCGAAGCTGGCGACGCAATTCTTGGCCTTGAAGTCCGCGATCATCTGATCGAGGGGCAGATCGGACAGACCGTCCGAGTAGTTGGCGAGAAACATCTCATCGTTGGCAAGGAACTTGCGCGCGCGCAGCAGGCGCTGACCCACGTTGGCAGTGCATGCCGGTGTCGAGAAAGGTGATACGCCAGTCCTGGATGTCGGTCTCGAGCGGCTCGATCCGGCGGCCCCCTTCGCTCATGACGAAATCGTTCGACATGCACTCGTTATACTTCAGGAAAAACTCACGGATCATGTCGCCGCGATAGCCGAGGCAGAGGATGAAATCCTTGTGCCCGTGGTGCGCGTAGTAGCGCATCAGGTGCCACAACAGAGGCCGAAAGCCTACATTGACCAGTGGCTTCGGAATCGTCTCCGAGTGCTCTTTCAGCCGCGTCCCCAGGCCCCCGCAGAAAAGCACGACCTTCATTTCACGGCCTCGCTGCGTCCCCCGGAGAATGTGACGGTCTCCCCCGCGCTCAGCGGGCGTACGAGCTTCGCCTCGAGGAGGGCCCGGGCCGCGCTCTCGATGAGCGCGAACGGCAGGGCTGACTTCAGCGCGATGTCAAGCAGGTCTGCGCTGCCGTCAGACTGGTTCAGCACCCAAAGCACCGCGTGCTCGAATTCGCTTGGATTGTGCCCACCCGTGGAGCGGAACAGTCCGCGTGGACCCAGCCGCGGCTCGCAACGCGGCAATAGATTGAGATAGCGCTGATTGCCCTCGAGGCTCGACAGGATCTCCTCGCAGGCCTGCAAGGATTCTGCCAGTGCCCGCGCCGATACGAACTGCAGATCATCGGCGGATGTGTGGTATTCGGGGTAGCGGCCGTTCGGCGTGCGCGTCAGACGTCCCACCGCCAGATTGAAGCCCGGTGAGCAGAACTGCCGCTCGTCATAACCATAGGGTGAAAAATTCTCGCAGCTGCTGCCCGCGTGCCGGCGCAAGGCGTATTCGACCACGCGATCCACCTCGGCGCTACCGCGTCGACTGCGCTTGTAGGTGAAGCCGCCCGCATCGCCCAGCGATGCCAGCACCAAGCCATGCCGTATGCGCTCCACGCTCGTTCTCGTTCACGCTGAGCCACGCAATCGAACCAATCGTCGCGGGCCCAAACACGAAGCGATAGCTGTAGCGGCGTTTGCGTTGTGAAACCTGGCCGGCCAGGAGCGTTGCGACCGCGATCGCCGACAGATTGTCGTTGCACAGGGACGGATGACAGATGTGCGTATAGATAAGTACCTCGTCCTCGATCTCGCCCGGTAGCCTCAGTTCCGCGAAGGTGAGCTCGCCCGGCTCGAGGCTCGAGTCGATGCACACCTCGTATTCAGCATCGCGCAGGGTCTGCAGCTGCGCGTGCGACAGACAGAAGCCCCAGCTCTCGCGATAGTAGCTGGTGCGATAGGGCACCCAGTCGGGAGATTGCGGCAGGCTGTGCAGGTGCGGGCGAAGCTCCTGCAACGTCATACGCGCGTGCACCGGCACCGAATAGTTGACGACATGCAGGTTGCTCTTGCGGAAGTCCACCACGCGCCGTCCGGCAGCGTCCTTGATGTAGGCATCGCGGATATTCCACTCGCGTGGAATTTCCCAGTCGAAAACGCGCGTGCCGGTCGGCAGCGCGGTGCGCTCGAGCGGGATGTAGCGCTCGAGCATCTGCAGGGTGTCACGCACTCCCTGCCCGGTGATGCTGCGACAGATCGGGTAGAGCTCCCGACCAGCGCGTACAACCATGCGCCGCGCTCTTCGGCACGCTGCCCTGGCAAGGTGGCGTTGGAAACGGGGATGTGCGAGTGTTTGCATGGTGTCGTGCGCGTGTCAGCGCCCGATTCCTTCGTACCGGGCAAAAGCCGACGGATCGAGCATCCGACGACCGTCCACGACCAGGGGCGCGCTGGACGCGCCGCCGAGCAGCTCCTCGAGCTCCTGGAACTCCGGCCAGCGGGTGACGAGCACGACGATCGCGGCGCCCTCGACCGCGCTTGCGAGCGATGGCGCCAGGCGCACGCCCTCAAGGACTTCCTGATTCGACGGGCGCGCCACCGGATCGTAAGCCGTTACGCGCGCGCCCGCGACCTTGAGAGAGCGAATGATCGGAAACGCCGGGGACTCGCGCACATCGTCGGTGTCGGGTTTGAAGGCCAGGCCGAGCACCGTGACCGGCACATCCCGCAGGTCGGGGAGATGCCGTGCAATCAGCCGCATCACTTCGCCCGGCTGGCTGCGGTTGACGGCGAGCACGCTGCGAAGCAACGGCATGTCGAGATCGTAGCTTGCCCCCTGGGCAACCAGGGCCGTCACGTCCTTCGGCAGGCAACTGCCACCAAACCCACAGCCCGCTTCCAGAAAGGCCGCAATGGGAGCCGTGATCTGCTCCCCCGAGGGCAGGCGGCTGGTGAAGTACGCCGACTGGTGCACGCCGCGCGTCACGTCGCGCACATCGATTCCGCCCACGGCTGAACACAAGCGCCCCAGCTCGTTGGCGAGCGAAATCATCGTCGCCAGCGTCACGTTGGAGGCGTACTTGATCATCTCCGCCGTGCGGTTGTTGGTCAGGATGAGCGGCACCGCATCGAAGTCCCGATACACCGCTGCAGCAGTTCGTGAGTGCGCCCATCGATGCCTCCCAGCACGATACGATCGGGATGCATGAAGTCGCGCACGGCCGTGCCCTCGGTGAGGAATTCCGGGTTCATACCCAGGCCGAACGCCTCCCCGCTGCGTTTGCCGGCGCCCTCCTCCAGGCAGCGCTTCACGACTGTGTCGGTGGTGCCAGGGATCACCGTGCTCTTGACAATCACTGCGTGATACTCGATTCTTGTGACGTAGCGCCGCCCCTATCTCGTGGCGGCCTGCTCGACGAAGCGCAGGTCGATGCGCCCCTCGGTGGCAGGCGTTCCCACCGCGATGAACGTGACGTCCGACTCACCGACCGCCTTGTCCAGATTCGACGTCGCGCGCAGCCGCGATCCCGACCGTTTCCCTCAGCAGCTCCGGCAGTCCCTCCTCGTGGATGGGCGCCTTAGCTGCATTGATCATGTCGACCTTCTGCGGATCGACGTCGATGCAAACCACGTCGTGCCCGCGCGCGGCCAGACAGGCCCCGGTCACGAGCCCGACATACCCGGTGCCTACAATCGATACTCTCATCTACGCGGCTTCGGCATACCGGTTGTAGTGATACCAGGTGAGTGAGCGCCGGATTCCCTCCTCGACCAACACCTCGGGGCGAAAATCCAGTTCGCGTGCGCGCCTTGTCGATCACCGGGCAGCGGCGGTTCGGATTGTCCACCAGGTATTCCGCCTCGGTGCTCTTGCCAAGCACGACTTTGCCGCGGTAGCCGAACAATTCCCGCGCCTGCTCCGTGACGCAGTCGCGCCAGGTCCGCGATGGAGATTTCCGGGCGATCGATGCCGATGTTGTACGGCCTCACCCGCACCGCCGCGCACCAGCACCTTGTAGTAGCCGACGATGGCATCGGTGGCATAACAGAAGGTGCGGGTCGGACTGCCGTCCGACAGCATGACGATGTCGCGCCCGGCGAGCACGTCACGTGCAAAGTCGGGAATCACGCGCCCGTCGGTGATCTTCAGCCCCGGTCCGTAGTTATTGAACGGTCGCGCCATGCGGGTCGGAATGCCCTCGCTGCGCGCGAACACCACGCACAGTGTCTCCCCGAAGCGCTTCGATTCGTCATAGCAGGCGCGCGGCCCCGTGCAGGACACATTGCCGCGATACGTTTCCGGACGTGGGAATTGCCTCGGCCACCGGATCCCCGTAGATCTCGCTGGACGAGTAGAACAGAAATCCCTTTACCGGCCGGCCGGCGTCACGCTCGCTGCACGCTGTAGTTCAGTAGGTTGCGCAGGCCGTTGATATTGGCGTCGATGCACTTCACCGGCTGCGCGCGGTAGTAGGTCGGTGAGGCTATCCCGGCGGCGTGAATGATGTAGTCAAAATGACCCATATCGCCGGGCAGAGGTTGGATCATGTCCTGTCGTACAAGCGTCAGTCCTGCGGTGCCACGCAGTGCTTCCAGCCATGCAGGCACGCCCCGGGCGTAATTGTCGTACACCACGACCTCGATGCGTCCCCGAGTCGCATGCGACTTGTTCCAGTGCAGTGCGGCCTGCACAAGATAGTAGCCGAGAAAACCACCGCCGCCCGTAATCAGCAACCGCCCGCCGCTCAGTTCCCCGAACTCCCGCTCGAGGCGCGTACAGATATTCTCGAGATCCGCGTCCAGCAATTGTTCAAGCGTCATCATGATCGCGCGCACCAGCTCCTCAGGCCACCGCCTCACTCATAGAGAAATCTTACGTACGTAGAACGCTTCCGCCAACCCGCTTGCCGAGTTGCATTCCATGCCGCGCAGTCGCAGAAGCGCGAAGAAAAGCTCGGGCGTGAACCAACGACGTTCACGTTGCGAAGCGAAGCAGGCCATCAACGTATCCACCTTGCGGCGTGGCTAGCGCTTCGGACAATGGCACATAGAAGTTCGGCCGGCCCAGGTCACCGTCGTATTTCGGAATCTCGTACTCCAGCAGCAGGTGATCACGAAACGCGTTCCAGGAGAGCTCATTGATCACTCGGTGATCCTGGTGCAGGTCATCGCGACAATGCGTCAGCACGAGGTCGGGCTCAGATCGTGCTCTTAGGGCCTCGACCTCGTCCTTGATCGCGGCGATCTGAGCGGGGAAGAAGCTGTTGCGGAACGCCGAAAATCGCGAGATTGGTGCGCGCTGCACCTCCCAGCAGCGCCGCCGCGGCGCTGCGAGTCTCCGCATTGCGCTCCTTGGTACCCCCAAACACGTGCCAATGAATTTCGATGCGCGGGATTGAGCTCGACCAGCGACATCAGCAGCCCAGCCGCGCCGATCTCGATATCGTCGCAGTGTGCGCCCAGGCACAGGACTCTGTGAATCTGACTGGCAAACGCGTGGCCGAATCGAAGCATCGGAACCTGTCCGCACCTATTCCAGGACCGCACTTCCGGAATCGGCACGACGAAGCGGCCGCCCCAGCCTCGCACGTACGCGCAGGCTCGCTGACGATCTCCTCCTTCAGGTTCCACGGCAGGATGAGGACGTAGTCCGGGCGGCCTCTGCGATGCGTTCCGGGTGGCAGAATCGGAATGTGCGTTCCGGGCGTGTACTTGCCCTGTTTGTACGGGTTTGCGATCCACGGTGAAATCGAGGAAGTCGGTGCGAATGCCGCAGTAGTTGAGCAGCGTGTTGCCTTTGCCCGGAGCACCGTAGCCGACGATTCGCTTGCCCTGGCGCTTGGCGTCGATCAGGAATTCGAGCAGCTTGCGCTTGGTCTCTTGCACCTGCTCGCCGAAGTTCGCGTAGGTCTCGAGCCGCTCCGACACCGAGCTTCGCCTCGCGCGCCAGCAGCTCGCGCCGCGCGATCGGTCACGTGGCTTGCTGTCGTCCTCGGCGTGCCGACCGTAGATGCGCAGTGAGCCGCCGTGCGTCGGCAGCTCCTCGACGTCGAACAGCGATCAGGCCGTGATGCGCGAAGACACGCTCACCGTGGTGAACGAGAAGTAGCTGAAGTGCTCGTGATAGATCGTGTCGAACTGGTTCTCGGCGATCAGCCGGAACAGGTGCGGAAACTCCATCGTGATCACGCCGCCCGGCTTGAGCAGGATCTTCATGCCGGCGACGAAGTCGTTCAGGTCCGGCACGTGCGCCAGCACGTTGTTGCCAAGGAGCAGATCGGGCCGTCCGTACTGCGCAGCGATGCGTCGCGCCGCTTCGCGTCCGAAGAAGCACGACCTCGGTGCGGACGCCTTTGCCGATCGCGACCTGGGCCACGTTCGCGGCCGGCTCGATACCCAGCACCGGAATCTGCCGGGCGACGAAGTGCTGCAGCAGATAGCCGTCGTTGCTCGCGATCTCGGTGACCAGGCTGCGAGCCGTCGATGCCGAACCGGCCGGCACATCAGGTCGGCGTAGCGGCGCGCGTGTTCGACCCAGGAATCCGCGTAGGACGAGAAATAGGCGTATTCGGTGAAGATGTCCTGCGGCGCCACGAACTCCTGCAGTTGCACCAGCCAGCACTCGCTGCAGACGAGCGCGTGCAGCGGATAGAAGGGCTCCATGGCGTTGAGCTGCTCGGGTTTGATGTGGGTCTGGCACAGCGGTGACATCCCGAGATCCACGAAGCTGTCCCGCAAGGGAGCTGAGCAGAAGCGACAGCGTGCTCCGAAGGCAGCGACCTCGCCGGGCTGGGCGAGCGTGTCTGGACCGGAAGGTACGGCGGTCTGAAGGGCGTGTTTCATACGGGCGCCTGAGCGCTCCTGACCTTGGGTCTGACCGCGGGCAGAGTTAGTGCCCGGTGGTCGTCGTTGTTTTCGGCTCCCGCGGCGCATCTGATTGATTGAATTAGCCGCCTCGAGCCGTTTTTGCTGGCGCGATCATGACTTGCAGCAACGGCTGGCGATGTTATCGCAGTCACACTAATGCCCAGCCTCTCCGCGCCGACGCAGCAGGCTTTGGTCGACGGGAGCAAGTGGGGGGTCGACCTATGCCGGCCCCGGCCTCGGGCGGCCCGCAACGGATTATGTCAAGCGATATCATTGCACGTACAGCGCGCAGCACCTACGCGGGTGACCAGCGCCCGGGCGAGCGGGCGGGTCCGCCTCGGGATTAGCACGCTGTTGTGTGACCGTGATTCCTGACTCACATTGGGGCTTCTATACAATCCGCACAAACATGGATCGCGCTGGACCGCGAAGCGGGTCATCCTGAACCCGCGTTAGGCCAGAACCAATGAATCGAACTCCGGACACCCCACTCGTCAGCATCGGAATGCCGCTCTACAACTCAGAGAGCTGGGTCGCGGACTCGATCGAATCGATCCTCCAGCAGAGCGAACAGGACTTCGAGCTGATCATTTCGGACAACGCCTCCACCGATCGTTCTTACGCGATCGCCGAGCAGTATGCGCGGCGCGATCCTCGCATCCGACTCTTCCGCCAAGAGACCAACTCGGGCGCACCGGCTAACTATCGATTCGTAGCCGGACACGCCCGCGCGCGCCACTTCAAGTGGGCGACGTCCAGCGATCTGCTCAGCGTCAATTTTCTGTCCGAGTGCGTGCACTCGCTCGAGGCGCACCCTGAGGCGGTGCTCTGCTACGGGCAAACCCGGCTGTTCACGAACTCCATCGCCGATTCCAAGGACTATGAGGATGGCCTGCAACTCGGCATGGCCGACCCCGTCGAAAGGTTCGCGTGCGTCACGGATCGCCTGGGCTTCAACAATGCCATTAACGGAGTGATTCGGCGCGACGCGCTCATGCGCACGTCGATCATGCCCGATTGTTACTCCTGCGATAATTTGGTGGTCGCTGAGCTTGCCTTGTCCGGCACGATCATCGAGAACCGCTCCGCCATCTTTTATCGGCGCATGAGCCCCGAGGCTTCCACAAAACTCAAGAGCGCACAGCAGATTCGCCTTCACTACTTTCCGGTGCCGCGCATCGGAATGCTCTTTCAGCACTGGCAACTCTGTACACATTACTCGTCCGCCGTCTGGCGTGCCTCGCTTTCGTTAGGACAACGCAGCCGTCTTTTCATGCGGACTCTGAAGATGTGGTATTGGAGCGTGCCTGACCTGCTGGCAGACATCCGGACGGCCTGGCAACTCATGCGGCACCGACATACCAGCGCCGACGCCTGATGCCGGCTCGGTACACCCTGCGCATGCCCGAGCCTCGCGAATGAGCGAGCTGCTCTTTGAGCTGCCCCTGCAGTCGGCGACGCTTCGGCCTGACCATGTAGCTCTTCGCTCCCGCGACAGGAGCATTCCCTATTCCGAGCTCGCCGCACAGATCGATGCAGTTGCGGGCGGATTGATCGCGCTCGGCCTGAAGCGGCTCGAACGAATCGCGGTGTACCTCCCGAAGCGGCCCGAAACGGTGGCCTCTTTCTTCGGCATCGTGCGTGCTGGCGGGGTATTCGTACCCGTAAATCCCCTGCTCAAGCCACCCCAGGTTGCACACATCGTGAACGACTGCGATGCGCGGATTGTGGTCACATCTTCCGACCGCGCGGCTGAACTCGCGCAGGTCCTGCGTGAATGTACGGAGGTTCGAGCGGTAGTGCTTACTGATTGCCCTGCCGCTTCGAGTCCGCAACCTGGACGATCGATCTCTTGGGAACAATTCACCAGCTTCGGGGTTCGTACCGGTCACCGCGTCATCGATATGGACATGGCGGCTATCCTCTATACGTCGGGAAGCACTGGGAAGCCTAAGGGCGTCGTTCTCTCGCACCGGAACATGGTCACTGGTGCTCTCAGCGTGTCGAGCTACCTGCAGAACGTTCCGGATGATCGTCTGCTTGCGGTTCTACCGTTCAGCTTCGACTACGGCTTCAGCCAACTGTCCACGGCGTTTCACGTCGGTGCCTCGGTGTCTTTGCTCGATTACCTGTTTGCGCGGGACGTCCTGAAGCTACTGGAGCGCGATCGCATCACCGGCTTGGCGGGCGTGCCGCCGCTGTGGGCTCAACTGGCGGATCTCGAATGGCCGACAGGCATTACGCAACACCTGCGCTATATCACGAACTCAGGTGGGGCGATGCCGCGAAGTACCCTGGACAAACTCCGCCGCGCCGTGCCTCGCACTCGGGTGTTCCTGATGTACGGGCTTACTGAGGCGTTCCGCTCCACGTATCTCGACCCCGCACAGGTCGACCGCCGCCCGGACTCGATCGGCAAAGCCATTCCAACTGCCGAGATCCTGGTGGTCCGCCCCGACGGGACGGAGTGCGAACCCAACGAGCCCGGCGAGCTCGTGCACCGCGGTTCGTTAGTGGCACTCGGTTACTGGAACGATCCGAACAAGACGGCCGAACGCTTTCGTCCAGTCCCGCAGCAGGATCCGGGACTGGTCCTGCCAGAGGTAGCAGTCTGGTCTGGCGACACTGTTCGACGCGACGCGGAGGGCTTTCTGTATTTCGTCGCGCGGCGCGACGAAATGATCAAGACTTCCGGTTATCGGGTGAGTCCCACGGAAGTCGAGGAAGTTCTCTACGCGACTGGCTTGGTGGCCGATGCGGTTGCCGTCGGTGTCCCGCACGCAGCGCTAGGTCAAGCCATCGTCGCAGTCGTCTCGGTAGCGCCCGGAAGCGCAGCAGACAGCGATCGCCTGCTGGAGGAGTGTCGCAAGCGACTACCGACATTCATGGTGCCCTTGCGCGTTGAGTGGCGCGAGTCATTGCCGCGGAATCCCAATGGCAAGTTTGATCGGCCGCGGCTGGCTACAGAGTTGAAGCCCCTGTTTGCGGAGGCAGCCTCGTGACAATCGATTCGTCACCGCAGCATGCGCCGCATCCTTATCTTGACGTACTCGACGACGTGATTGTGGTCGGTGGCCGCAAGCTAACTGCAATCGCCGACTCCGTGGGCACGACGCCGCTCTACGTGTATGACCGCTCGGTCATGACCCGGCGGGTCGACGAGTTGCGCGGCGCCCTGCCCCGCGCCGTCAAGCTTCACTATGCAATGAAAGCCAACCCAATGCCTGACGTCGTGCGCCACATGGTTGGCCTGGTCGATGGCATCGACGTTGCATCCGCGGGCGAACTGCGAGTGGCGTTCGAAGCCGGAGCCAAGGCGGACACGGTCAGCTTTGCCGGCCCAGGCAAGACCGAGGCAGAGCTCGAGAGGGCTGCGGCAGCGCGAATAACAGTCAATCTGGAGTCTGAGCGCGAGATGTTTGCTCTCGCGGAAATAGGGCGCAGGGCTGGCTCTCGTCCGCGCGTGGCGGTACGGGTCAATCCTGATTTCGAGCTCAAGACTTCCGGCATGAAAATGGGCGGTGGGCCCAAGCAGTTTGGCGTCGATGCCGAACGCGTGCCGGCAATGCTGGCGGAACTCGGTCGATTGCCTCTCGAGTTCTGCGGGTTTCACATCTTTGCAGGCTCGCAAAATCTGCGCGCGGAGGCGATCGCGGAGGCCCAGCGCAAGTCGGTGGAACTCGCCCTCCGCCTCTCGCCGGCCGCGCCGGGCCCGGTGCAGTCGCTCAATATCGGCGGCGGCTTCGGTATACCCTACTTTCCTGGAGAGCAACCGCTCGATCTAGCACGCATCGGGCGCAATCTGCATGAGGTGTTGCGGCTGGCCCGTGATCAGCTGCCCGATGTAGAACTCGTCCTCGAGCTCGGCCGCTACTTGGTCGGCGAGGCAGGTCTCTATGTCTGCCGCGTGATCGAACGCAAGATCTCACGTGGCCACGTGTTCCTCGTCACCAACGGCGGCCTGCACCACCACTTGGCGGCCTCCGGCAATTTCGGGCAGGTCATCCGCAAGAACTATCCCGTGATCGTTGGCAATCGGGTCCACGGCTCCCAGCGCGAGATCGCATCGGTTGTCGGGCCGCTGTGCACGCCGCTCGATCTGCTTGCCGACCGTATGGATCTTGCCCGTGCGGAAGTGGGCGATCTGATCGTCGTTCTACAAAGTGGCGCCTATGGATTGACCGCGAGTCCGCTCGGGTTCTTGAGCCATCCGCCGCCGGCGGAGATCCTTGTCTAAGGCCGCCCAAAGTCTAAGTGAAGCCGGCGCTTGGTGGGCCGACCGAGCTGCAGGCGCAGTAGCCCCAGCAGGAACGCGATCGAGAGCTGGTCGAGGCCACCACCGCCACCGCCCGAATTAGCGGGAGGTGTCGGGGCCACGCCGCCATTTCCAGACGTCACTGCCACCGTGACTGACTTCTGAGCCGGCGCACCGGTACCTGTGCAGTCGAGCGTGAAGGTACTCGTGCTGGTAAGGGAAGGAGTCGTCTCATTTCCCGAAGTCATCTTCGACCCGCTCCAGGCCCCAGAAGCAGTGCAGCTCGTCGCGTTCGTCGACGACCACGTCAGCGTCGTCGTGCCGTTCGCGCTCACTGACGCAGGATCGGCACTCAGGAGTAGTGTCACGGGCGGTGCGCCGGGCGTGGACCCATTCACCGCTACCGTGACCGAACGCTGGGTCGTTCCTCCAGAGCCCGTGCACGCAAGCGTGTAGTTTTTCGTTGCGCTCAATGCACCCGTCGATTCGCTGCCGGACGTCGCCTTGTTTCCCGCCCAACCGTCCGATGCGGCGCAGCCTGTGGCATTAGCCGACGACCATGTGAGGGTCGAGCTCTGCCCCGCATTCACCGCGGTCGGGTTGGCAGAAAAATTCACACCGGGGGCCGTAGTGATGTTCACCGTTACCGATTTCTGTGTCGTGCCGCCCGCGCCTGTGCAGGAGAGACCGAAGCTCGTTGCGGTCGTCAAGGGCCCAACGTTGGCACTACCCTGCAGCGGCTTTGATCCAGCCCACCCCGCAGTGCCGCCGCTGCCTGAACAAGTCGTGGCATCCGACGTGCTCCAGACGAGTTGCGAGGTGCCGTTCACAGCAACGGAACCCGGGGTCGCAGAGAGATTCACTGTCGGAGCCGGTGCGGTGGCCGAGACATTCTTAAAGCCCTCCCGCACGACCCACCCCGGATTGGCAGCACCCGACCATTCGTACGCGCCGGCCTCAGGAGGATCGGATCTCACGCGGCCGTTGAAATCCTGCGCAACACGGTAGGCACTGGCGCCAGCATCAACGAGGGCCGATGTGGACGTGGGGTACACGTCGTGTTGCGCAGCATTCAGGAGGTCCTGCGTCAAACCAGCGCCCGTCTTGTTGCCGGAACTCGGAAAGCCCGGAACCGCGGGACTCATCACGTTGCCCGCAATCGTGACTCCCGCGAGCCCGCCGATCGCGAACTGTCCCGACGGGCAGTAGATCGCGTTGTTAGCAATGACCAGTCCTGGCCGACCGTCCCAGCTAGAGAGCCGGATGCACGGATTGCCACCGACCAGTGTGTTGTGGACGAACTGCAGGTTCGAGGGCACGGCCGCCTGGTGCGGCTGCGAATTGAAGCCATTGCCTGAATTGTCGAGGATGAGATTATCGCGAATGATGGCGTCGGCCGCGGCCTGGATCCCCGAGTCCCCGCAGTTCCACACCACGTTACCTTCGATGATGTTTACGGGTGCTCCTTGTGTCCCGTAGACCAGGATGCAGGGATAACCCGTGTTGTAGATCACATTGTCACGGACCAGGTTCGAGTGCGAGCCAAGCTTGACCTCAATGCCGTCACCCTGGGTCGAGTTTCGCGTGTCGTGAATCCAGTTGTTCTCGAACACGGAATTGCTGACGATGCAGGTGGCGTCGTTGCAGCCAACGTACATACCTTCGCCCGTTCCGCCGCCAGCGCCGGTATCGTGGATATGCGAGTGTCGTACCACGATATTGTTCATACTGCTGCGGAAGTTCACGCCCACGTCGATGTCGTGGATCTCAAGATTCTCGATCGAAATGAACGCCGGATCACCATTCAGATTAATGGCGTCACCACCATTTCCGCTAATTTCCAATCTCGAAAGGGTAAGATAACGCGCGCCTTCGATATTGATCGTGTTCTGAACTGCCGCGCCCGACGCTCGTCCGATGTGGGGCAGCGCCTCACCATCCGCGCCTCTGATCGTCACCGGGTTGCTCGCGGTGCCTTGTACGGTGATGCTGATGCGGCCCGTGTCAAAGTAGTCTCCCGCGTGCAAGATCAGGGTGTCACCCGGCCGCAGGGCCTCGGCCGCCTGCTCGAAGCTGTCACCCGGTCTGATCTCGATGGTTCCCGCGAGTACTGCCGCCGGAATGGCGGTGACCGCCAGGACTCCCAAAGCTTCGGCGATTCTGGCGCTCATCCGTTGCCGACGAGTGCTTCGGCGCAGTGGCAACCATATTTCAGCGCCGGCTGGAGCGATTGCGAGTCGCGTCGCCGCGCACGAACGGCGCAACGCGCCGCGTGCGCCGACTCCAAGCATTCCGAGCAACAAAATCAAATTCATTCCGCCCCCGTCGCCTCACGGATTCATAAAGTCCTTGAACGACTGCAACATTTGCGCCAGATGGCTCAGACCTTATCGCTTGACAGAGTTATGGCCGTTTCTGGCATCAGTAGCGCGGCAGCCGCACGAACTCCGCCGACAAGACGAAGGTAAGACGTCTGTCTTCAGCGACGCGACACACTGTATCGAACACATCATCCTGTTTCTCAAAGCGATTTTAGTTCGCCTGTTTGCGACACGCGGTTCGAGCACCATCTGAAGCGATCCCGTATTGGCACGCCTTGGTTTGCGCACATCCGGAAGTTCTGATCCGCACCCCTACAGGTTCAGGGGACACAGGTACGGGCACCCGCTATTGAGCCATCCGGCGCCGGAGTGTCCAATGCCACGCTGTGCTTTCCTGGGCGGCTTCGAACCGCAAGCGGCTCGGCACTCAGCATCTACTGCTTCGCACTGTGCGCCTCGGCGGCGTCGATCTTGTTTTTCAGACCTTGAAGCGGATAGCCCTTGCCATAGGCGATCTTTGCGAGCTCCTTCGCACGCGCAAGGTCCCCGACCTCCAAGAAGAACAATCCGGCGTTGTAACTTATCTCCGGCGAATCTGGTGCGAGCTTAAGCGCCTCCTCGTACTGCGTCCGTGCTTCGTCCTTTTGGCCACGCTTAAAGAGATAGTTCGCGTACAGAACGCGAACCACGGGATCGCCTTCCGCAAAGACGACCGCGCGACGGAAGAAACAATCGGCCGAGCGGATGGTCTCGGATTCGAACCTGCCTCCGTGCAGCTCGTAGCGAGCGACCGAATCCAGCGCGCCCGGATGATTTGGAAAGGCCCTCAATGTGTAGTCGATGTCTCCGATCACCGTGCCGGATCTACCACGTTGCAGTGACCGGACATCGGGGGTGAAATGGTATTGCTCCACGACCGGCAGGTTGCGTTGGCGAACGCTGTAATCGCGATAGTCGAAGGGACCGTATGAATTTTGCAAGAAATCCGCACCCGGGAACTTCCTGGGCACGCGCGCTCTGGCTTTCCAAACATAGAAAGCAGATCGCCAGCATGATCGCAGTCGTTCTCAACACCATTCGTAGCTCGCCGCCCAAGTTGCTCGCACGCTCTATCTCGGCACTATGGCCCATGTCGGATCGTCATTTGCGCCGTGTGTGCCCGGATCGTAATTTGATGCTGCGGTGACCAACGCACGCTTGGCAGCTGCGCCAGCCTTGCCGTGTTCCACTGCCATCGCCAAGACTGATAGGACCACGGACCAGTATCCGTTGCCGTCATTTGACGAGTCGCCGTTGACCATGTCGGCGTCGGAGGTATGCGCTTTCAGCGAGTCTCCGGGATTTGCCGATAGCGCGCTCAACGATTCGAAAGACCTGAAGGCAGCGAAGGCCTCCGCAGTGGTCATGAAAGCGGGTGTATCCGGCGAAGTGCTCTTCAGGAACGGCGCGCTGTAAAGTGCTGCGCGGCGATAATTCCATGTGGAGTCGTTTCCGAACAGGCGTAAACAGTTGTCGTAACTGTGATCGCGCATTGCGGTCAGGTTTGCCGGCACCGTTAGGTTCTCAATTCCGAGGTCCGAAATATGGGCGAGCGCGAGCGTCTGGAACTGCACCATCCAGGCTCCGCCCCACCACTGTCCCGGCGGCGCATCGTAATTGTCATATTGACCCAGCCAGCCGATATTGTTCTTGTGAATGCCCGAGTCTATCGAACCATCGATGTACCGTTCGCTTCGCCCAGCTCGCGGTGTTCGCAATACTCGACGCGAACGCGCTCTGAACCGCCGCATCGGCCGGCGACGGAACAGAGCCCCCTAGTGATGTTGGGCTGATTGCAGCAGCCTGGCCAACAGTGCGCCAAGCCCAGGCGACACCTCGAGTCGTGAGAGGCGAGTTGATGCACGCGAGCACACCACCACCCTGCCGCGTGTCCGGATTTGAATCGAGAATCGCGTAGTCAGCAGCAAATTGCAGCGACTCGAGTTGCGGCCAGCGGCCCTCCAGCAAGTGGGCGAGATAGCCGTTTGACGGATGATGCGGAATATCCCACCGCGTGCCGCCGCCGCTTGGTGCGGGTGGCGGCGTGCCCCAGCCATCGACCAGGCATATGTTGGGGTAAGACTGATGGAGACACGCGCGTCCCGTCGTCTCGTCGCGGTAGTGGATTGGCCAACGGCCGGAGCCACGGTTGTTCGAAATGGTCGCGACGTACGCGCGCGAGTCCGCAGAAGTGCAGAACAAGGCTTCCCACTTGGGCAGGAGGCCGATCGGACCCTGAGCGCCGGTCGAGCCCATGTCCGCCGTCCAATTGCCGAGCGCGAAAGGCGCCGGATTGAGCGCCGAAGCCAGACCAGAAAACGCGCCAGACGAAGGCGAGGTGAAGCCGTAATTCGGGACCAGCTTCGTGCTACGCAGATAGACAACGTCGTGCCGGGGCGTGATCTGCGGATCAACGCCCATCCAGTCCACACGCGACCAACGTGTGTGGTGTAAGTGATTCAGGGTGCCGGAATACCTCGTTGTGCCGTTGATTGCGAGACTGACTCCGTAGTTGCGCTGACCCGGCGCAGCCACATTCATCCACCCGTTCTCCACAACCGTTTCGACCTCGGTGGCACCGTTCGAATAGCGCCGCACGTAGAACCAGACAGCCACGTGCTGATCGGTCGTAGGACGGTAATAATGGAATTCCGACATGATGGGGCCAAGGATCTGTCGAATCCGGCCAGCGTCTGCCTTGCTCCACGCAGAGCGGTCGACGCCGAGACAGGACTGCAGTGTATAGGTGCCCGTCACGTCGCCTGTAAAGGTGACCGACACATCGAGGGTGGTTGGTTCTGTAACGTTTGACCCCGCAGGTGCGTTGGCACTAGTCGCGATCGCGACCGCCTTCGGTACGTTCGGAGTGAGTGAGGACAGGCCACTCAGGATCGCGAATTTCACGCTGCCGTCGGACCAGCGATTGCGAACATCTGCTTGCGTGCCGTTTGCGTTGCTAGTGATGAAGGCGCTCGCCGGTACATCGCCTTTCCTGAAAGCCTGGCCAAACGTCCACGGATAGGTCCCCGCCGCGGCCAGGCTCGTCAACGTCAGAACGGGCAAACCACTGCTGGCGCTGCATGGCGTTGAGCTGGCCGTACCACCTGCGACTGACACCGTGGGCGGCGGACAAGGTGTCGCGGCCCAGCCGACTCCAGCCACTGCAGTCCCCATCAAGCCGGACGCCGTACGCAGGAAATCCCGTCTCTTCATCCCCTTGTGGTCGCGACTGCCCTCGTCCGTCATCGATCACATCTCCGTGATTGAGCGATCCGCCCGCATTGTACCCCTCGACTGAATGGGTTTGTCGCATGCGAGTGTCGGTAGTGCGCGACACAGTAGCTCCAGGCAGGCGATCCGTGCTGCCACGCGGGTGTCAAATTACACATAGCCGCTCGGCTAACAGACTGCATACGGAGTCACAGTTTCGCGCCCCTACGCGCCGGTTCGCTTGAGCGCGTAACGAGCGGCACTGCCTCCCCCTCCGGCCGCGGTTCCCGCGTAAGCGCCATGAGCACCGCGATGAACCATATCCTGGGCTCGAACTTCGTGTAGCTCACGAACAAGTCAGCAATCGTGATCGCGCCCAGGATGGCTGCGACCGCTGGAACTGCCGTTGGCAGGAAACCATCCGCGCTCCTGTACGCGCGTCCCAGGGCCAACAGGCGCTTACCGATCCACCACAGCATCGCCAGGTAAATGAGCGCGCCGGGAAGTCCCTGCTCAACCAGGAAGCTCATGAATGTGTTGTGTGATGAGCGCACCCGGCTTTGACCGTAACTCGCGAGCAGGTGCTCGCTCATATAGTTCGGGCTGAGAATCGCCGTGCACATGGCTCCACAACCGAAGGGATGGTCTTTGAACATGCGCCACTGCGCTGCGATGATTTCGAGCCTCGCGCTACCGGTGTCGATGCCCTCCACCTGTTCACCCGCGTATTCGAGCGAATGTATCCGTTGCCAGTAGAAGGGTCCCGCGACGATCAGGAACAGCACGATCGCCAGCATGGAGAGCACGCGCACCTGCTTGCGAGATTTGCCGGGCGTGAAGTGGTTGAAGATGAGTCCGCCTGCGGCAATGGCGAGAAAACCGCTCCTGCTGACTGTCGTCACCAGCCCGTTCATCAGGAAGGGGATGATCAGAAACAGCGCAGCGCGTTCGCGCCACTTCCCCGCGAGGAACAGGGAGGAAGCCGCAAATATTCCGCCGACGATCGTCAGCGCGCCGACGTTGGCTTCATCCAGGCCGGCACCGCCAAACCCCTCGAACCGCCCGCCCTCGTATGAAGTGAATGCAATCCATCCGAAATAGAAGCACCCGAGAACATAGGCCCACAGGAAGTACTTCACATGCCGCTCGGTATCGACGCTCTTGTCGATCAGCACCATCGCCACAACGAATTTAACGTAGTACCAGAGCAGGCCCTGATGCTCGGTCGAATCTATCGCCCACGCCGATTGGACGGCCATCCACAGCGTCATCCCGAGCATGAGGATCATCGCTCCCTGACTCATCACGGGCGCTCCAGGCGCCAGGCGCCTGCGGCGTATGATGAGCGCCGCCGCCGTCACCAGCGCCGAAACGAGGGCCCAGCGGACATCGACGAGCGGTCCCTGGCCCCACCAGCGCATCTGGGGGTTAAGGAACAGAGTCGCGACATAGGTAAGGGTACCGAAGATCGGATGCCTGACGAACGCGAGCACGCAGCCAATCGCGAATACCAGGACGAAGGCGGCGCCTGTGAGAGTCACCTGATGCGTCGTCTAGTGGCTAGAACACACGGGGCGGCATTGTCGCACACCAAATCGACGCATTGCGCCCCACAGGGATCGCAAATTGCGAGGCAGTCTGCAAAAATTCCACCTGCGCTGCGGCGATAATCCTGCGCGATTCGAAAGCTCCTGGCAGCGATCACATTATGGATCAGAACGACGTCCGCACTACCTTGCAGAGAGTGTTTCTCGAGGTTTTCGAGGATGAGCAATTCGAGTTTTCCGACGGCCTCGGCCGCGAGAGCCTCAAGGCCTGGGACAGTCTCGGGCACATTCGGCTGGTGGCTGCGGTAGAGGAGGCCTTCGATGTCAGTTTCACGATTGAGGAAATCGAGAATTTCACGACCGCCGGTAGGATCATCGAGTGCGTGTCGACCAGGAGTTGATCGGGGCATGTGTCGGTCTTCCGTGCACTAAATCTTGATGCGGTGATCAGCGGCGATCCTGTCCGCCGTCTCGCCTGAACCTCCTCCGAAATCCTGCATGTCAAACGCGCGTTCAAGTCTTGTCGATCTGCCGTGGTTACCGCGCACGAGTGCCGATTTGCGCTCGCAGCTGCACTCCATCGAAGGCGATGAGAGGTCCGATTGGGGTCCAAAGCTGCAGTCGCTTGCCAACCAGTATCTCGCCCTGAACCAAGCCATGGCCGTCGCGAAGGTGCACGACCGCCTGCGCCGCCGGGCACCGTCGCGTTCACTGTCTGAGTTCACGCTCGGGCTCGTGGGCACCGCGTCTACGGACTTCCTGCGACCGTTTCTCATCGCGACCGCGTTGCGCTTCGGCATATCGCTCGAGATCGTCGCGGCCGACTTCGGCCAGTTGATGCAGGAAGCGCTGGATCCGAACTCACGCATCAACTGCTCGAAGCCGCATGCCGTCTTACTTGCCATCGATCATCGAGGCTTGCCGCTGCGCCGGGCGGGTGCATCGGACTGGCCTGCTTTCGATGCGGAAGCCGCCATCGAGCAGCTGACTCTTGTGCGTGAATCGTTCCGGAAGCACTGCGGCGTTCCCTGCCTGGTACAGACACTGCCGGCCGCGCCGGCGCTGCTGTTCGGCAGCTTCGATGCCGCCACTGCCGGCACACTTCGAGCGACGATAGCGACAATCAACGCGCACCTGGCGCGCGATGTACCTGAGCGCGGCGACGTCCTCGTCGATGTCGAATGGCTCGCGCAAAGCATCGGCCTGGACGAATGGTACGACGACCGTCATTGGTACCTGGCGCGCATGCCGTGCTCGCAACGGGCGTTGCCCTTGTACGCCGAGTTCGTGGCCCGCTGTCTCGCAGCCATCCGTGGGAAATCTCGCAAGTGCCTCATTCTCGATCTCGACAACACACTGTGGGGCGGCGTAATCGGCGATGATGGCCTCGAAGGTATCGCGCTCAACCCGGGCGATGCCCGCGGAGAAGCGTTCCGCGCGATCCAGGAAGCCGCGCTGGACCTGCGCAAACGCGGCATCGTCCTCGCCGTGTGCTCCAAGAATGACGATGCGATCGCACGTTTACCGTTTCGCTCGCACCCGGGCATGCTGTTGAAGGAAGAGGACATCGCGGTGTTCCTGGCGAACTGGGACGACAAGGCGACTAATGTCGAACGTGTCGCGCAGCAGCTCGATCTCGGCCTCGATGCGATGGTGCTCCTCGACGACAATCCGGTGGAACGCGCTCAGGTGCGACAGGCGCTGCCGCAAGTAGCGGTTCCTGAGCTCGGAGCGGATCCGGCAAGTCACGCGCGAGTGCTGCTTGCCGCGGGCTATTTCGAATCGGTTTCCTTCACGCGTGAAGACGTCACGCGTGCGCAGGAGTACCGCAGCAACGCGGATCGCACCCGCGTGCTCGAGGGCTCGCGCAATTTGGACGATTTTATGACTTCGCTGCAGATGCAGATCCGCTTCGCTCGCTTCAACGCCGCGGGCCGCAAGCGCATCGCGCAGCTCATCAACAAGACCAATCAGTTCAACGTGACGACGCGGCGCTACACCGAGCAGCAGGTCGAAGCAATCGAAAGCTCGCCGGAGCGCTATACCCTGCAGGTCTCGGTCAGCGACAAGTTCGGCGACAACGGCATGATCAGTGTCGTGATCTGCGACACCGCCGGCCCGAGCTGGAAGATCGACACTTGGCTGATGAGCTGCAGGGTGCTGAATCGGCGGGTCGAAGAGGCGGTCTGTAATCGCATCGTTACGGATGCCAGGGATGCTGGTGCGAAGCGCATCGTCGGTGCCTTCGTCCCGACCGACCGGAATGGCATCGTGCGCGATTTGTACGAGCGCCTCGGCTTCAAACCCGGCGCGCACGACGGAGAGTGGATACTGGATGTGGACGGCTACGAGCCGTTCGCGATTCCCGCGAGCCTATCCTGAGGCTCGCGCTTGCCGCAGTCTTCATGAGCAATCGCTTCAGTACAGAGCTTCGCGTGTCGCTGGCCGACAGCCTGGCCTTTGCGCGTCTCAGCGGCGATTACAATCCCCTGCACGTCGATCCGATCTATGCACGGCGAACGCCTTTCGGCGATAGCGTCGTCCACGGGATTCACCTGCTGCTCGGGTCGCTCGAGCAGATCGTGGGCGCCGGGTTGCTGGACGGCGTGATCCCAGTCGAGTGCTCGGTCACCTTCAATAATCCAGTCCGCACCGCATCGAAGATCGCAATCGATGCGAGCCTGGATCAGGACACGCAGCGGCTGCGTCTGACTGGCGAGACGCAACAACGAACCGCGCTCGCTGCTACCCTGAGATTCGCCAGTTCGTCGACAACCGGGAACTCGACTGTAGTCGATCGATTTGAACACCCGCCTGCGACGCCCACTGCGGCACCTTTTCCGCCGTGCCCCGATGCAGGCGATGTGCAGCTGCGGCTCGGTCGCGCGCAGCTTTACGAACTGTTTCCTCGACTCGCCCGTTGCCAGGCGCAGGATTGGATCACCGACCTGCTCGCCAGTACGCAAATAGTCGGCATGCAGTGTCCGGGGATGAACTCCATCTATTCCGGCTTTAAGCTGCGGCAGATCGAGAGCGGCAGCCCAGTCGCCGGGCTGATGCAATATCGGGTCGCGAAGGTGAACGAGCGGTTCAAACTCGTTCGCCTGCACGTGCGGGGCAGCCACTTCCAGGGCGATCTCGAAACCCTCTTTCGCCCGCCGCCCGTCGATCAGCCCTCACTGTCTGAGATCAGCCGCAGCGTACCGGCGAGCTGCTACGAGGGGCATCACGCGCTCGTGGTCGGCGGCTCCCGCGGTCTTGGCGAGCTGGCAGCCAAGGCCGTGCTGGCGGGCGGCGGAAAGGTGACGATCACATACGCGCGAGGGCGGGATGACGCACAGCGCATCTGCCAGGAAGCCCGGACGATGCAGCGCGACTGCTCCGCGCAGCAGCTCGAGCTGGCCGCACTGCAGTCGGGGGAACCGCCCGACTGGCTCGCGTCGGGTGCCTTCACTCATGTGTACTACTTCGCTTCGCCACACATCGGCAGGACTGCTGACCAGCAGTGGAATCAGGACCTTTTTGTTCGGTTCAGCCACGCGTACGTGGACGCTTTCGCGACGCTCGTACGAGCAGTTTCGGTCGCAGTCCCGCCGGGCAACCCGCGCGCCCGATTCCTGTATCCGTCTTCGATTTTCGTGGAGCGCCCCGAGAAAGGCTTCGCCGAGTACGCGGCGGCCAAGGCTGCCGGAGAAGCGCTGTGCGATGATCTCGCGCGGCATTACCAGACGACGATCCTTCATCCGCGGTTTCCGCGTCTGCGCACGGATCAGACCAGCGCCCTCCTCGAGACAGGAATACAGGACCCGTTGCCGATCATCCTGGCGGTCGTGCAACAGCTGCACGAGTGAATCCGGTGGCTGGAGCCAGCATTACGCCGATCCAGGAGGAGCATCTGCAGGAGGTGGGGCGGTTCCTGCATGACAATCTCAATCAGCGGATCTCCGCGGCCGCCTGGATCGCATCCTTGACCCACCATTGGAGCGAGGTGCGCCCGAACTACGGCATGCAGTTACGTGACGGTTCGCGCCTCGTGGGTGTTCTTTGCGCGATCTATTCCGACCAGATGATCGCTGAGCGCATGGAAAAGTTCTGCAATCCCCACAGCTGGTGCGTGCTCGCCGACTACCGCCGCCACAGCATCGGACTGGTGCTGTCGATCATCAAGCAACGCGGCTATCACTACACAATGCTCACGCCGAATGCGAAGGTCGCCGAAATATTTCGACAACTGCGCTTCAGGGACCTCGGTGAGCAGATCGCCCTTTTTCCCAATATTCCGACGTTTCGAGCGGCGCGCGGCGCAGTCCTAGAGGCTCGGCGCGACATGATTGGGTCGCATCTGCCACCGTCGGTGCGTCGTGACTTCGAGCTGCACCAGGACATTCCCTGGCTGCGCTTTCTCGCCTTCGGCCGGGAGGGCGATACTTGCCTGGTGGTGTACAAGGCCGGGCGGTGGAAAAGGATGCGCAGCGCCCGCATCCTGCACGTGAGTGATCCCGCGGCGTTCCGCAGACACCGGTCTCTAATGACGCACTATTTGCTGGTGCGGGAGGGGTTCGTGACGAGTTCAGTGGAAACCCGCTTCATCCGCGAATTGCCGCCCCTCGCCCACTGCCGCTCCCGCACGCAGGCGAAGTTATTCCTGAGTCCGACCTTGAACGACTCCCAGATCACCGACCTGTACAGCGAGCTCGCGGCGCTCGATATCTGACTAGAGTCCTGATTTGGGGACCTTGTAGACGTAGACGGGCCCATCAATCGCAGTGAGCACGACGATGGCCGACTGCCCGTTGCCCATATCCTCAATGATGTTCCACTTGGAGTATGTGTCGTCGTTTCCGTTCGCCGGTACAAAAGGCGGAGTGCCACCCGGGCTCAACTTGGTCCATACCCACGAGCCGGCGGCATCGTACTGGACCTGTCCACCGACGATCTTGGTGGGAATCCGCAGACGATAGATAGCGCTCCCGGTACTTACAGGGTTCGCAACGGCGATCGTATGGTTCGCCTGGACGTACGCGCCGCCAGCGCCGCTTTCGAAAAAGCCCGTACCAGACACGTTGCTCACCGCCTGCCAATCGTCTGCGGCACCCGCCTTGTCCATGGAGAACACCCAGATCTTATTGCCGAACGAGCCACCAACGATCATGACCCGCAGGTCGTGGGCGATCACAGTCCAGCTGTTGAAATTGTCGAGCGAGTTTCCTTTGTGATAGACGGTGGATTGGCCGAGATTCGCGCCGGTCGTATTCACTGACCAATAGTAGGGGTTGTTGACGTTGTTGTTACCGCCCACGGCCCAAACCTTGTGGGAGACACGGTCCCACGCGGCTCGACCGAAGCCAGTGGGGGTCGAGTCGGCGCCCATGAAAGTTTGGCTTGGGATGAAGATTCCAAGGGCCCAGATCAGCAAGCGTCCACGGCAGCGGGGTTGTTCCGGCCCCGAGCGCATCGCGGTTGTACGAGATAACCGCGTGTGTCGTACCGCCTCCCGGGCTCGTATAGGAATTCTGCTCGGGAAACCATACTCGGCCGTCGCCGTAACACTCGAAGGTGCTGTGCATGGCTCGGGGCCTACCATCGGCGTTTACCGCACCCAGCGGGCCCACGCTGTCATTAAATACAATGTGGGACTGCGGCGTCGGATCGCTGAGTCGTCGCCAGGCCGGCGTCTCGCTCCGCATCGAGATTGCGTAGCATTCATTGCCTGGGTAGTCCGCATGTCCGCCATTCGCGCACAGTATGTACTCGCCTCTCGGCTGATCAACTCCTCCACCCGTCCATGCGGCCGTGATGCTGTTGGGACTGCTACCCGGATTGTTCGGCACCGGATTCGGCAACACGTTCTCGATAGTCTGATTGGCTGCACCCGCTACCGTGGTCCAGCTGCCCTCCGCTGCATTGACAAACCATGCGGGAGCCGGCCCTACTGTCCCGGGCTCGCATGAGGTCAGCACGGTGCTGCCGCCTACGCTGATCGCAGGGGGCGGACACGGCGTCGCCGCGCGCCCCAGCAGCGGCACGGCGAGAGCCGCAAAGCCAGTGGAAGAGCGAAGGAATTCTCTGCGTCTCATTGCGTGCTCCGATCGTTTACGCGTCATGTGTGGGCTGCGGAGCAGACATCTGCTCACGCCGCGGGAGTAGCCCAAGCTCAGCGATTTGCAGATTTAACTTCTATAGCCGCTTCGACGCAATCGTCTCTACTTACCGACAGTTTCACCGACAGGCCTTCCAGCTAAAGCTTCCCGCCTGCGAACGGCGGCGAATTGTGACGCAGTTCTCGTCTGGAATGCTCCACAAGGGCGTCCAGAAGCGCTGCGAGCTGTCCGGCCTGAGTCCGACGCGAATAAGTCGCGACGCTCGCTGCTTCGGCCCTATGCCACGTGCCGCTCTTGATTTGCGCAACGAACTGCAACAGCGCTTGTTCGATATCGGACGTCGAATCGAGCCGCGCCACGAGCCCCGTGCCGAGCTTGTTCATGGTCTGTGCCGTGTCCCCCTGCGGGTCCGTCAGCGCAAGGATGGGTCGAGCGGCTCGCAGATACTCATAAAGCTTCGCCGGAATCTGCGCGTTGCAGTTTGCAGCCTGCAATATCAGCAGACCATCGACTGTCATCATCTCCTGCAGCGCCTTGACGTAGTCGATCGCTGCCTCGAGCCGAACCACATCCTCGATGTCGAGCCGTCGCAGATCCTTGCGGAAATCGGCCTCATCGCCCGAAGCGCGTAACACGATCTGCAGATTGCCAGCCGAGATCAATCCGCGGCTCTTCAGGGACGCAATCGCTGCAAAGAAATGCGTCGGATCGCGTTCGCTGCGGTAGATGATGCCGCTGTGAAGCAGCGTGATCGGACGGTCAGCCTGATGCGCACGGACCGTTGGCAGCGACAGCTCCGCGCGCTTGTAGATTTCCTCGTCGTAGCCATTCTCGATCAAGACCAGCTTGCAGGGGGACAGGTCTGGAAATCGCTCCCTATACATCGTGATCGCGCTCGGAGCCACGAATACGAGGCGGTCGGCCGCGAGCACGATCTCGCGCTCCAGCTTCCGCCAATGGCGATTCGCAGCCGGCTCGGTCGGCCAATCGTGCTGCCACATCGGATCACGAAGCTCCGCGACCCACGGCAGCTGCGAGCGGCGCGCGACCTCCATGCCAATCCAATGGGCAGTGGCGATTGGAAACGTCGACCACACCGCGTCGATACGTTCATTGCGAATCAATCGCAAAGCCTTGTGTACCGCCCAGAGTCGCCAGCTCGCCCAGCGGTCTGGCAACGCCAAGAAATTCGGATAGCGCCCGAACAGTGCCAGGTGCCTGGCAGCGTCCAATCCGAACGCGCGATGCACGGCAAGGTGCGCAGGCACCTCGTTGCCCTGCATTTCCGCTATTGAGTCGTAGGCGCGAACGCCAACCGTGAGCACTATCGGGCGCCAGTGAAATGCAGGCAGATGCTGAGCGAAGCGCAGCGTGCGTTGCATGCCGCTGCTGCCTTTCATCGGCGGAAAGTGAAACGCGATTAGCAGCACGGTCCGCTCGCAGACTGAACCGTCGGCTTGCGTCGCGCCCTGGCGCTCGCTGAATTTCACCAGCTGTCTATCCAGTCGCGCACCGAATCGGCCGCCTGGCTGCGCCACACATCGCGCGAGAACGTGTGGTCCGCCTCGGCGAGATCCAGACGCTTGATGCGCGGATTCGCCAATAGGCCGTCCCAGGTCTTTGACTCCTTCACCACTTCGTCGAATTCCCTCGCGATGTAGTCTCGTCCGCTCATAAGAATCAGCACCTGGCCGTCGAAACTCCTGAGGCCGACGGCGGTCTTGATCGGTAACGGCAGGTCGGCGAGATCCTCATAGGTCGAGGCCACCTGTTGCGGCACGGCGTTCGCCTGCAAGCCGGCCCAATAAGCGCGCAACACTCGGGCCAACTCACCGAGAGATTCCCAGACCCTGAATTTCCCCGAGAAGACCTTGCGCCAGAATTCACGCGACAAGAGGCGCTGCGAATAATAGTGCTTGACGATGACGCGAGCGTGGCTTTCCTGCGTGCGCACCCATGGATTGATCAGCGCGACGCCTTTGACTCGCGGGTCCTGGAACGCATAGAACAGAATGCCGCTCGCGGATTCGCATTCGCCGAACAACACCACCTCCTTCAACTGCGGCTCCCGGGCCAGCAGCGCGTCGATGGCGGCGCGGATGTCGGGATTCGAATGCTGAAAGCCGCGATGGGCACCGCTGCTGTCGCCCATGCCGCGCAGGTCGAACCTCAGCACCGGGTAGCCGGCCGTCACCAGCGTACGCGCGAGCGACACGAATTGCCGATGAGCCCCTGCTCGATACTGCGGACCCCCGGCGACCACGATGACCACGCCGCGGCGGGCGGTGCTTTCCGCCCGGTGCAGCACGCCAACCAGGTCTTCACCCTCGCAAGGGAACACGACGGGGTCCTCCGGCGTCCCCTCCGCCGAACCTCTACTAAATGAATGCGGGCCGGCATTTCCCACCGGACAGGGCCTCGGCGTTGGCGACTTCGCTTGCGCGACTACCGCCGCCAGCAGTTGCTCGGTCGCGTATAACAGTTGCGGCGCCACGACGCGTTCGTGCACGTGCCAGAAGAGCGGGCCTACGACGCACTTGAAATCCAGGGCGATATCGGCCGCCCGAAATGCTTCGAGCGCCTTGCGATTCGCCTGCGACACCGGTGCTTCTTCGGAGGCGACCACTTCCAACCACAGCAGCCGACAACGCCGCAGCTCCTGCGGCTCCTTGAATTTCACCTCATCGAGTTCCTGCGCCAGCGTCGGATTGATGTGGTAGCCCGAGACTTCTAGCGTTTCGCCGTTGCGCGACCAGCGCCGCAGCTCTTCCGTGGATCTGACGCCGTCGGACTGCTCGAGCTCGGCCGCAACCCTGATGCGCAAAAACTGGGTGTAGAAGGTCTTCCCCTGCATTACGGGCTGCCACAGCAGCAGACGCTCGATCCCCGGATCGCCGCTCGCGAGTTCGCTGGCCATGACCGCGCCCAGCCTCACGCCCCAGACGGTGCTGCAGCCGTGGCCCTCTGCCCGCAACCATTCGATCCCGAGTCGCAGATCCTCGCGCCACCCGGACCAGGTGCCCTGCGCATGTTTCCCGGTGCTGTCGCCGGTTCCGTACGGATCGAGGATTAACGTGCCTATGCCAAGACCGGCCAGTCGGCGCGCCTGCGTCGACACCATCGATCGACATCGGTTCAGCTCTTCGCCGAACGACGGCACGAACAGCACATCGCCGATGCGCGCGGGGAGGCCGAGCGGCTCGTAGTAGAGCGCTGTCAGCAAGCCGCGCGATCCCGCGAGACGCAGCGGCCGAACGGTCACCTTCCGGTCCTTCGCGAGCTCGGCAGCGGACGGCGTCCCTCGCAGTGACTCGGCTTGACTTGCCGGCGCCCTTTCAGGCCAGCTTGTCATTGATGAATCTTTCAAGTGAGCCGACGGTCTCGAAGACGTCCGCCGACAACTCATCATCTTGGACGGTGATCCCGAATTCATCTTCGAGCGCCGTCAGGAGCGACACGACCGCCATCGAGTCGAATCCAGGCATCGAGCCCATCAGCCGCGTGTCCGGTCTGAAGTTTTCTGCCCTGTCGCTCAACATGAGCGTGTCGCGCAGGATTCTGGTCAGCTTGGTCAGTGTATCCATGCTCGGATTCTTTGGGTCCGCCTTGTCGATGCCCGGACAACTCGCGAACACGCCATAATGACCTCGCAGGTCCCGCCGGATCCGGGCCATTCCAGTGAATCGGACGGGATCGATATCTTACAAGCTGCGCAAGCGCACGTGGCGCCTGCCACATGAGCAGGCTCACAGTTTACGGATTCTCCGGCCTAAACTGCGCGCCGGGGCCACGGCCCCACGACCGGCGGCGTTCGACTAAGGGTTGCATATGAGGCTGTTCGGATTTCTGGGCTCCGTCGGGAAAGACCGATCTGCGGAGGAGGTTCTGGCATACGCGAGGAAGCTCGAGGGCGGGCGCGAACCGCTCTACTCCTCGATCTCCAACGATCCGCCGGCCGCGTGCTGGGCCCGGCGGGCTGAAATGGTCGATGACGTCACGGTCGTCGTGGAAGGAGGCCCGGTTTGGTACCGAGGCGCCGATGGCTCGTACCAGAATGCATCGCCGGCCGTGCTGGTCCAGGCCTATCGCACGAAGGGCCCGGCCGTCCTCGATCAGCTCGGCGGACGCTTTGCTCTGGCCGTGATCGATCCGGCGCAACGGCAGGTCGTATTGGCTATCGATCCGATGGGCATCGAACGGATGACCTATTGCGCCCGGCGCCATGGCATCGTGTTCGGCTCATCTGCCGAGCGCGTGGCGCGCTGCCCAGGAGTCTCGGCTGGTCTGAACCGACAGGCCCTCTTCGATTATCTCTTGCTGCATATCGTTCCCGCGCCCGCTACGGCTTATGCGGGAGTGCAGAAGTTGCGGCCGGGCACGGCCGCGATCTTCAAAGACGGCTCCCTCGAGATCCACAGGTACTGGCAGCCCACATTCATCGAGCAGCCGGGCTGTGGCGTTCGAAACGCTGAAGTCGCAGCTGCAGGACAACCTGCGAGCCGCGGTCGAGGCCTGCGCCCCGAACGAGCGGACGGGCGCCTTTCTCAGCGGCGGTCTCGACAGCTCGAGCGTCGCCGGAATGCTGGCGAGGGTTCAAGGCCGCTCGTCGCGAACCTTTTCGATCGGCTTCGGAGTCGATGCCTACGACGAATTGACTTACGCCCGCATCGCGAATCGACACTTTCACTCGCAGGGCCACGAGTACCAAGTCACGCCCGAAGACGTCGTCGATGCGTTCCGCAAGATCGCGCTTGCCTACGATGAGCCCTTTGGCAATTCTTCCGCCGTGCCCACGTACTACTGCGCCAAGCTCGCCCGCGAACATGGCGTGGACCATTTGCTCGCCGGCGACGGCGGCGACGAGATCTTCGGCGGCAACGAACGCTACGTGCGACAGCAGATGTTCGAAAGGTACTTCTGGATTCCGGGTTGGATCAGGTCGACGATCATCGAGCCGCTCGCGCACGCGGCGCGTGCCGATTCGGCCCTCGCGCCGCTGCGAAAACTGCGCAGCTACGTCGACCAGGCCACGGTGCGGCTGCCGGAGCGCCTGGAGACCTGGAATCTCATTTACCGGGAAGGTGCGGAGCGAGTCATCGATCCCGAATTCCTGCAGTCCATCGATCCGCAGCGCACCGCTGGCGACGATGCGGCAGGTGTTCGAGGAGATCCCGGGAATATCGCTGTTGAATCGCATGCTGTTCTACGACTGGCACTACACGCTCTCCGACAACGACTTGCGCAAGGTCAACACCATGTGCGCGCTCGCTGGGTGCGCGAGTCTCGTACCCGATGCTCGATCCGACGCGTCGTCGATGTTTCGCTGCGAGTGCCGTCCGCGCTGAAGATCGAGGGCACGGAACTGCGTTCGTTCTACAAGCGCGCCATGGCGGACTTTCTGCCCGCCGAGATCCTGAGCCAAGCGCAAGCACGGCTTCGGCCTGCCGTTCGGCGTCTGGCTCAAGACCCACGCGCCGCTGCGCGAGCTGATCCTCGGTCATCTGCATTCGCTGCGCCGGCGCCGCATCGTGCGCCCCACCTTCATCGATGAGATCATCGCCCGGCACCGCGATGGCGATGCTTCGTTCTACGGCTATCCGATCTGGGACATGGCCATGCTGGATGCATGGCTGGATTGTCACGGCATCGACGCCTGAGGTCGCTCTACGCTCGTTCCAGCAGGTATGTCTTCGCAAGATGCAGCGGAAACAACCGTGAGCGCAACGTCCACGGTGCACAGCGCGGCAACTGGTAGACGTCGGACCGGTAGCTCGCGCATCCCGACGCCGTGCTGACGGCAAGCTCGAAGCCGGCCTCGCGCACCATCCGCGCGTGTGAAGTCATCGTAGTCCCGCAGCGGCCGCCCGTTGGGGTACGCGAACGATCTCGGAACGATCCCGGTCACTTCCGCGAGCCACCGTCCGCTCTCGCCTATCTCGCGCTCGGCGTCCTCTCTGGAGAGCTCCATGAGAATTGGATGGTTGATCGTGTGAGCTCCGACATCGTGACCTCGCCGGGCGATGCTCCCGAGCTCGCTTTCGCGCAGCATCAGGTGCGGGGCAGCCTTGCCCGCGTTGACTCCGGAAGAGCTCGCAGGCAACCGTCCAGCGGCGCTCGAGCGGCAGGTACTTGAGCTTGTCGAGCAACTGGTTCGCCGCTGCTGCACGCGGTTACCGTAGGTCAGGTCGATTAACGGAAGATCCACCCCTGCAGTACCTACGGCGCCCTGCGCCGCGCGCACGGCCTCGATGACGAGGTCGTTCCACATGATGCCGCGTCGGATCGCATCCACCGCAATGAAGAATCGTGGCCGTCAGACCGCGCGCTTCGAGAATCGGCAGCGCCACGTGCAGGTTGTTGGCGTAACCGTCGTCGAAGGTGATGCACGCGGCCCGCGGCGGCAACGATCCGGCTTTGCAGGGACTTCACGGCTTCCGGGCAGCGGCAGCACTCGACAATACGCGCGCAGCACATCCATCTGCGCCGCGAACGCCTTCGCATCCGGCTCCTCCGGCAGCAGGGGATCGCCGCTCAGGGACGACGCGATGATAGGTCAGTATCAGCAGACGAGCCCGTCGTCCGGCGGGCGAGAGCGCGCCCAGGAGCCGCACGCTCGAATGACTCGACCAGGCTCATGCGCGCAGCTTTCGCAGGCGACGCACCCAATTGGCGCAGCTCTCTTCTCAATTGCCAGACGCCGCACGCGCGCTCGAACACCCGCGCCGCGACATCGAAGCCGAAGCTTTGCTGCACGTAGGCGCGCGCCGCGCGCGAAAGTCTTTCGCGCTCGCCTCGATCGCGCAGTAGACGTACGACCGCAGCAGCGAAGCTCGCCGCATCGTCTGCGATCAGGCAGTGCGTTCCGGAAACGACTGGCAGGCCCTCGACACCGATGTGCGTCGAAACGACGGCCGGTCCCATCGCCATGGATTCGAACACCTTGAGCCTGGTCCCGCCGCCCACTCGTAGTGGCACCACCGAGACCGCCGCGCCCCGCAAGTGCGGACGCACGTCGTCCACGAATCCCGTGAAAGTCCACGCCAGGTTGCGCTTCCGTGCCGCTTCGACCAGACTCTGCGGCGGAGCACGCCCGATGACCGTCATGCGGGCGTCCGGCACTTGCCCGACGATGCGTCGGCCATACCTCATCCATCATGAACTGCACTCCCTCGCGGTTAGCGAGCCAATCCATGGATCCGCAAAATACGACGTCACGATCGCGTTCGGGTGCGCAATACGCGAAGAATTCAAGATCGACCCCGGTTGGAATCACTGCCGCCGGCTCGCAGCCGTAGTCGGCGACGAACTTGTTCGAGTCGCGCTGCGATACCGCGACGATGACATCGAAGCGTCGCAGCGATTGCGGCTTCGAACGCACGCATCTTGGCATGCTGGTTCTTCCACACGCGCTTCATCAGCGCATTCGTCGCCATCTTCTCGTGACGCTCGAAGATCTCAGCTTCGACGTTGTGAGTGAAGATCACGGAAGAGGTTCGCGATCTCGCTCGGCGCCAGCACTGCGGCGTGCACGAAATCGAACACTACGACTGCCGGGTCGCGCGCCAATTCTTCCCGCACGAGCTCTTGCCGCAAGTCGGCGCGTAATCGCGTTGCAACCGGAATCGGCAGCCTACCCACGATGTGCCGCAGACGCGTGAGGTTGCGCAGCGCAGGAGCCTGTCGACGGCATTCCAGAAAACGAATTCATCGCACACGGAACTGAGCGCTCCGGCAAATCGCCCTGCTCAGCTCGGCGTCGCGGGCGAGACCAGAGCGGATGTTGAACCTGCCGCCCTTCAGGCCGCGCAAGATTTGCGTGGTGCGAATCTTGCCGCCGGAATCCACCGGGAACAGGAAGCGCGGCGAGACGAACAGCAGCGTTTCCTTGTCCGTCATGTCAGGCTCATTGCGCACCGAGCGCTCGTCGCGATGCTTGTGTGTCGTCCTCTGCGCAAGCGCCTGACCGAAGAATTCGCACGACACTTGCTGCGACGTGATCCCAGCCACGCACCGCCAAAGTTGGCGATCTCCGCTGCATCCCAAGTTCGAGGTCAGCTGCATCCTGCGAGCGCCGCTCCATCGCCGGCGCATCGTCCACAGGTACCAGGTAGCCGTTGTGCCCCGAACGTATGAAATGCGGGTTGTCGCCCGACTGCGGTCGCGACGACCGGAACCCGAAGCGAGAGCTTCAGCACGGCGTTACAGCAGCCCTCGCGTGCGGACGCGAGCGCAAAGACATCGGCGGCACGTAACCAGTCAGCAACCTTGCAACGGCGGTAGCTTGCCTTCGAGACTGCACGCGATCGGTCACCGGTTGTTCTCCAATGCAGCTCTCAGCATAGATGGATACGCGGGCTCGTAGGAGGGCCCGCCGACAATTACGAGTCTCACCCGCATCGGCTGTCAATCGGCGCCAGGCCTCATGAGGACGGTGTGTCGCTTTACGGACAGCAGGTGCCCTACCGAGACGATGATCAGCTCTTCACGCTGCACGCCAAGGCGCCGCCGCGCCGCGTCCGATCGCCAGGATGAAAGATCGTCGCGGTCGACTGCGTTGGGCACCGACAGAGAATGCGCTTCGGATCCACGCCACTTGGCGGCAATGAGTCGCGCAGCGAGTGACTCACGCTGATGCATCCGGTCGCTTGACGCAGCGCCTGAGCTAGCTGCCGGCGCACCGAGGTGCGCGCCAACATCGTCGGTCTCGAGCCCGCGGACCGTGATGAAGAACTGGCAGGCCAAGCTCGTTCGCGGCCTGCGCGCAGCCAACACCCTCGGGGTAGCCGAAATGCGCGTCGATGAGATCGAAGCGAGCGCTCGTTGTGAAGTCGACGAATGCGAGACCAATGCTGCGAGCGAGCCAGCGGCCATCGAGGAACTTGAGTGGCTCCCGGAACGTAAAACATCGGCGCCGTGCTCGATCCTCACACCTGCTGCGTCGCGAGCTGCAGCGCCGCCCAGGGTGGCAACGGTCGTAGCAAGGGGAAAGTACGGCACCGGTTGCAGAATGCGGACTCCGCAACGTCGGCCATCGCGGCAAGCCGGTTGAGAACGAAGATCCGGCGCTCGCGTCGTCAGGCGTGGCAGCAGACGGCACACGCTCGCGATGCGCAGGTCATCCTCGCTGTCGTGCTCTGCGGCGGCAACATGTGCTAGCCGTTGCGCGTGCCCCCTTGCGCCGGTTGCGACGCGAGCATTCACGCACATCGCCTGGCGCTCGCATCCGTGCTCGGCCGCTACGAGTCCTGCAGATTGCGGTGCGCAACGCGCTCGAACATCAGCAGCGACCACAACGGACCGCTGTGATCACGCCGACCCGATTGATGCTCGTCGAGGAGCCGCCGGATCGCGCGCCATCTCGAACATGCCGGTCTGCTCGAGGTAGCCGTCCGTCAGCGCGCTGCGGATGCGCTCGCGCAGAGGTCCCCTGAACCATCGGATCAGCGGCACGGCAAACCCCATCTTGGGCCGATACAGCACATCGTTCGGCAGCAGCGGCTCCATGGACTTTTTCAGCAGGAACTTCGCGCTCGTGCTGTTCAGTTTCATGCTCGACGGCAGCGTCGCAAGCCATTCCACGAGCGGATGATCCATCAGCGGCTCACGCACCTCGAGAGAATGGGCCATGCTCGCGCGGTCCACCTTGGTGTTGATGTCGCCGACCAGATAAGTCTTGAAGTCGATGTACTGGATCAATGCCAGAGGATCATCCGTTCCGCTGCGTTCGAGCGAAGTGCTCGAACACTTCGTTCACGCGATAGCCTCCCAGGTCCGATCGAAGCGCAGCGGAATACAAGCTGCTGCCGCATCGGCTCACGGATGATCGACATGCTGTGCAGGTAGGCGTCCACCGTGTTGCGGGCCAGAGACTCGAAGGTGGACTTCGCGCGAAACACGCGCGGCGCCCAGTCGGCCTTGGGGTAACAGCGGCCCAGCGCACCGAAGAGGATGCGACGCATCCCCAGCGGCATGGCCCGGCGCAGCCTCTCCTCCATGAGGTGCAGCGCGTAGCGCCGATAACCACCGAAAGCTCTCGTCGCCGCCATCGCCCGACAGGGCCACGGTCACGTGTTTGCGCGCAAGCTCGCAGACGCGATACGTCGGAATGGCCGAGCTGTCGGCGTACGGCTCGTCGTACACCCGAGCCAGCGTATCGATCAGATCGAAATCATCGCTCGCGACGCGCTCCACACGATGATTGGTGCGATAGCGCTCAGCCACCTGCTGCGCGAAGCGCGACTCGTCGAATTGCGGATCGTCGAACGAGATCGAGCAGGTGTTGACGGCCTGGCCTGCGACCTGCGCCATCGTCGCGACGACCGCGCTTGAATCCACGCCGCCTGACAGGAATGCCCCGAGGGGAACTTCTGAAATCATCCGCAGGCGGATGGAGTCCCGCAGCCGACGCACGCAATTCCTCACACGCCTCTTGCAGCCCGATGCGCCGGTCGAGCGTGAACCTGACGTCCCAGTATTCGCGCGGTTTCGGCAGCGGCTCGCCGCGACGGATCTTCAGGCTGTGGCCGGGCAGCAGCTTGTGCACGCTCTTGTAGATGCTGCGCGGATCAGCGATGTAGCCGAGCGCGAAATATTCTTCCAGAGCCAGCGGGTCGAGATCGCGACGTAGTCCTGGGTGCAAGGCCAGCGACTTGAGCTCAGAACCGAACAGCAGCTCGCCGCTTGGGAGCAAGCTGTAGTAGAGCGGCTTCACGCCGAGACGATCGCGCGCCAGGAACAGCGTCTCCTGGTTTCGATCCCAGAGCGCAAACGCGAACATGCCACGGAAGCGCTCGACGCAACGCTCGCCCCATGCTTCCCACGCATGCACGATCACTTCGGTATCGCTGCGGGTTCGGAACGTGTGGCCGAGCGCCTGCAGCTCGGGGACCAGCTCCTGGTAGTTGTAAATCTCGCCGTTGTAGATCACGACGACCGTGCCGTCCTCGTTGTAGAGCGGCTGCTGCCCGGTCGCGATGTCGATGATCGACAGCCGTCGATGCCCGAGCGCTACGCCGGGCTCGTGGTGCTCGCCGCCGCCATCGGGACCGCGATGCAGCTGCGAGTCGTTCATGCGCTTCAGGATGGCGCGATCGAGCTCACGACGGCCGCGCGTATCAACTATTCCGGTAATGCCGCACACTCTGCTTGCCTAAACCATCAGCTCTCGGTAGAGCTGCAGGTAGTTCTTGACCATCGAATCCAGACTGAAATCGGTGACCGCACGCGCGCGCCCGGCGGCACCGTGCTGCCTCGCCAGGTCTGAATCGCCGGCGTAGCGCGCCATGGCGCTGATGAGCTCTTCGGATGCGCTGTCTTCGTAGAGAGTCCCGGTGACGCCGGTGCGCACGAGTTCAGGATTGCCACCCACACGTCCCGCGATCACCGGCAGACCGCTCGCCATCGCTTCCAGGATCGTGTTGGAGATGCCCTCGTTCATCGAAGGCAGCACGAATACGTCCATCGCGCGCATGAGCTGCGGCACGTCACCACGCGCGCCCGTGAACCACACCGATTGCTCTATTCCAAGTTTCCGCGCCTGTGACTGCAATGCGTCCTGCATCGGTCCGCTGCCGACGATCATGAGCCGCGCACGGTCGCGAACGCCCGGCAGTCGATTCACCAGCTGCGCGAAAGACTCGATCAGCAATGCCTGGCGCTTTACCGGGTCGAGGCGACCGACGGTGCCGAACACAAAGGGCTTCGGATCGCGACGCTTCCCACGGCAGCATCCGCAGGCAGCTCGCCGACCGGCGAGAATCTTTCGATGTCGACGCCGTTGTAGATCTGGCGTATCCGTTCCGGCGGCACTCGCACCTGGCTCTGGAGCCAGCTGCGCGAGATCCTGCGACATAGCCACGTAGCGCCCGATCGCGCCGCGACACAGGCGCCGGATTCGCAGGTCCTTCGCATCGCGTCCCTGCGGGTCCGAAGCGTCCCAGCCATGCTCTCCGTGGACGCGCCGCGAGACTCCGCCGGCCCAGGCGACCCACTGCAGGTCGACCGTGCCGAGATTGCGCGTGTGCACGATGGCGGGCCGCAACTTGCGCAGCAGCCGCCAGAAACGCAGGTACGCCGCTGGGTCCTTTCCGGGACGCTTGTCGAGCGAGTACACCACGACGTCGTCGCGGCGGATGCGTGACCGAAATTCGGAATAGCCGGCGAGGCACACGATCGCGTGCCGAAACTCATGGGCCGGCATGCGGTTGAGCACGTTGACCAAGCCGTTCTCCAGACCGCCATAGTCCAGGCGGAAGAGTACGTGCGCTATCAGCGGGTGCAGATGTCGATCTCACTGTCGCGCCTCACCAGCAGACGCCCGCGTAATCACCGCACTGAAGCGACGCGCGGGGCAGCCCGACGAGATCGACTACGCGGTGGTCCTTGTGCAGACCGCGCACCAGCGCGTCGACGATCGCCTTGCCGCCGACACCGATCAGGACTACCTGGCCGTGCGCCAGCGCCTCCTCGCAGGAGTTCACCATCAGGCTGCCGATGTGAGGAATGGTCTCCTCGATGAAACGTTTGTTCGCGCCGATGAGCCGCGACAGATTGACTTCGGGATCGTAGATGCGCAGGTCATAGCCCTTGCCGATGAGCCGCTCCGCCACAGCGACGAGCGGACTTTCGCGCAGGTCGTCGGTTCCCGCCTTGAAGCTCAGCCCGATCATCGCGACGCGACGCACGCCCGGCGTCATGATCTTCTCCAGCACATGATCGATATGGGCGCGATTGCTACCCATGACCGAGCCGAGCATGGGCGCAGTGACGTCCTTGATCTTGCCGACGTACGTGAGCGCGCGCAGATCCTTCGGCAGGCACGAGCCGCCGAACGCAAATCCCGGCTTCAGGTAGGCGGGCGAGATGTTGAGCCGCTTGTCGCGACACACGAGCTCCATCACTTCACGGGCATCGACGTTCACGGCCTGCGAAAACCGTGCCGATCTCGTTCGCGAACGTCACCTTCACGGCGTGGAAGGCATTGCAGGCGTACTTGAGCATCTCGGCGACGCCGACCGAGGTCGTAATGAACTCGCACGGCAGATGGCCGAACAGCGCCTGTAACAGCCTGCGCCGACCTGGGCGACTGCGTGCCGATGACCGTGAATGGCGGATTGTCGTAGTCCTTGATCGAGGTGCCTTCACGCAGAAATTCCGGTTGGAAGCCCACCCCGAAGTCCCGATCGGCCTGCTTGCCGCTCGCCCGCTCCAAGTATCGGCCGCACGATCTCCTCGAAGGTTCCGGGCTGCACCGTCGAGCGCAGGATCACGGTATGAAAATCCGCTCTTCGCGCCGATGGCCTCGCCGATCGATTGCATCACGCGCTTGATGGCCGTGAGATCCTGGCTGCCGTTGGGGCTCGACGGCGTGCCGACGCAGACAAAGGAGAGCTCCGTATCGCGGACCGCCGCGTGCACGTCGTCCGTGACCGTGACCTTGCCAGCGGCGACGACCTTCTGGGTGAGTTCCTGGATGCCCTCCTCGATGATCGGCGAGCGACCTGGCACGAATGAGTTCGAGCTTGAGCGGATCCACATCGACGCCGATCACATCGTGGCCGTCGCGCGCCAGGCAGGCGGCCGAGACCGCCCCTACGTAACCCAATCCGAACACGCTGATTCGCATATCGTTCCCCTGCCAATCCGATGCTCACGCCGCGCGGCGGCGGCTGTTCAATGGCACTCTCCACCAGACCGTCGAAGCGTCTCATGGAGCTGGCCCAGCTGTGGTGGCTCAGCACACGCGCACGGCCCGCTGCTGCCAATCGATCGCGCTGTGCAGGCGAGCCCAGCACGGACTCGATGGCTTCGACATACTGGACCGGGCCGCTCGCCGTGAGCAGATGTTCGCCGGCCACCGCATCGACACCGCCACACGCCGCTTCGCTGCAGACCACCGGCACACCCATCGCCATAGATTCCAGAATCTTGTTCTGCGTGCCTCGGGCGATTTTCAGAGGTGCGATCGTCAGCGCCGCGCGCGTCACGTACGGGCGCACATCTGGCACGGAACCGGTGACCGACACGCCCGGCTCACGAGCCAACTCGCGTACTTGGCGCGAGGGCTCGGCACCTACGATCTGCAGCCGCACCTCAGGCCGACGCGATCTCAAGCCGGGTAAAACGTCCCTGCAGAAGCTCAGCATGGCCTGCTGGTTGGGGTAATAGTCCATGCGGCCGACGAACACGAGCAGGTTGCGGTCATACGTCGCCGCGGGCGTGAAGAATTCGGTATCGACGCCGTTTGGGAACCAGTCCGTCGGCGCCACAACGCCCAGATGTCGGAGACTATCGACTTCGGGCCGGGTCGCGCAGGTACATAGGTCAAAGTTTCTGCTGAGAAGGCGCTCGACACGCTCTAGCTTGACGGCCTCGAGCCAGTAACCCGCGGCCAGCGGGAAGCGCCGATGCGCCGCATACTCGCGCCATTTCTGCGAGTCCACATCGCAGTAGTCAAGGATGCTCAACGCCTGGCCTGCTCGCCTGACATAAGGCGCTACCGAAGAGGAGTGAACGAATACGAGATCGTATTGTCCAGTACGCAACTCCTCGTCGATCCGCCGTCCGAGCCCTGCCGAATAAAAGTAGCCGAAACTCGACGGGCGTGTGGTGGGAATCCACGCGACCATGCGTCCCCAAGCTACGCTGCTCGAGATGACCTCAACGATGGCGCGCTCGCAGTGCTGCGCGAGCCCGCTGGCTTCCTCTCGTTCCGCAGGGGTCCGCGCCAGCGAAGCGACGGTCACACGATGACCCCGATCCGTCAGGTGACGAATGATGTTGAACGACCGAATCTTGCTGCCTTGCGTCGGCGGAAATGGCACTCGATGACAGACGAATAGCACCCTCACGCCGCAACGCTCTCTCGCAGACCATCTGTCACATGCGCACTCGGCTGCCCGTCCAGATAAATGCGGCACGAGATCTTGAGCCTAACGAGCGCCAGCAAATGAGCTGTGCTATCCGCCTTCATCTTGCCGTGTCCTCGCATCATGCACGCCACTACCTGCAAATCGGGCAACCCGCGTCTCAGCAGAACCGAGTCCGACAGCAGCTCGCGCAGAAGTGCCGCCAACTCGGACTTGAACAAGGCGCCGAGGGCGCTTCGAAGCCGCACTCCTATCGGTATATAACATTATTTAAAACAATACCTTGCACTTCTATTTTCATAATGTACTTTAGTTGATTTCGACACGAAATGGACTGCGGCTGCGTGCCGAGCAGGAGCCGCTCGTCGTGGGCCGTTCAGGCTCAGTGCCCTGGATATGCCGCACATCAGCCCGCTCAACCCAGAAAGCGGGCGACCGGCGGACCGATGACCCGTGTCACGGGTACAGGCAACCTGCGCCAGGCACGAATGAGCGGCTCGTATCGCGGATTAGACGGGCTGAGGTTCGGCATCCGGGCGGCCTTGACCAGGAAATACTCGTAGTGCAGCGGTTGAGGCTCGAATCCCCAGTGGACCTTGAAGTCGAACGAGCCCGTGCCACGCTTGCTACGGCCGAAATCGAACAGGCGCGCCCCGCGTTCGCGTGCACGCTCCATCACCTGCCAATACATGAAGTCGTTGCCTGCGATGGCGCGTGCGGCGCTCGTGCTGCCGCCATAGTAAGGCAGCACCTCGTCACGAAAGTAGAAGCTCAGCACGCTCGCAACAGGACGCTCATCTGAGGTAACCGTCACAATCTCACACTGATCGCTGAAGGTGTCGCGCAGAATCTCAAGGTAACGACGCGAGAACACGGGCGTACCGAGGTTCCTCAGGCTTTCCGAGTATGTCGCGTACAAGCGATCGACGTCGTTGTCGAGTCTCGGCCCGCAGGTTCTTCTGCAGCCCCTTGCGCACCATCGCACGCTGCTTGCGCGGTATTGCACGCAGATTGGCCTCGGCATCCGCTGTGATCGTGCGCCGAAATGTCACGTACAGGTCCTTGCTCGGCCATTCCGGGTGATGCGACTGCCGGTTGCGCATTTCGACGTAATCGACGCCCAGCTGCCGGCCAAGCCCGCAGGCGGCGCTCTCGAGCGCCTGCTGCGCCTCCATGTCATTCGCGAGGATTCCACCGTAAACGCAGAACGGCGTAGATACCAGGGAGTGACCGAATACCAGGCTCTTGACCTCCGCAAGCGGCAATACTGCCTGTATGGTTCCCGCCCGTTCCGCGTACAGATAGTGCGTGCGATGCCGGAACGCGGTCGCCAGGATCTCCTGCCATTCGGCGAGGTGAAAGAACGTGCCATCGGCGTGAGCACGCACGTATTCGTTCCATCGGTCGCGGTCGCGCGCCAAAAACTCGCGCACCGACAATGTCGCGTCTGCTGCAACGGTCTCGACGGCCGCGACGCTACGCGACATGTTGCTGCTTTGTGCGTACGTCGAAGACTGCGTCCATCCGCCCCCACCTGAAGTCGCTCAGCAGGCGTTCCAGCCGTCGCTCAGTCGCGCCCAGGTTCAGATAGTGGCGGAACCTGGACTTCAGTGATGTCCCCGCGACGCGCGGCTGATCCGGGTCGACTTCCCACGGATGGCAATAGAACACGACCGGCTGATGATCTGTCGCATTCACGCGCCGCAGAGCCCAGCGGAATAGCCGGTATGGCATCAAGCGGAAATAGCCACCGCCGCCGCATGGCAGGCGAAGCCCGGCGAGTTCCAGTGTGGTCAACGGGACTTCCAGCAGCGCGCCCGAGCCCACCCGATACGGAAAGCGCGGCGCGTCGGGAATGCCGTAGAGATCGTGTCGGATCGGGAACACACTCGAGTCGTACTCGAAGCCCAGCTCTTCGAGCACGTCCAGCGCCCACAGCGAGGCCTCGGTAATCGAGTAGGTCGCGGCCCGATAGCCCCGCACTTTCTCGCCGATGAGATCTTCGAGAAGATGTTTCGCATGTCGCGTTTCCTGTCGGAAGGTCTCGTGCGTCTGTGTATAGATGAGCTGATGCGAGAACCCATGGCACGCGACTTCATGGCCGGAAGCGTGCAGCTTGCGCACCAGGGCGGGGAACCGCTCGGCCACCCAGCCGAGCACAAAAAACGTCGCCTGAACGCCCCGCCCTGCCAACAGACCGAGTAGCTTCTCGGTATTGGCCACGACCCGCGGATTGCAGGCTGTTCCACTGGTCCCGATCGACCGCCGAAGCAAGCGCGGTAACGTGGAAGTAGTCCTCCACGTCGATTGTCAGTGCGTTGACGATTTGAGACTGCGGGCCCGGCACCAGTCCCTTACCTTCGTCCCGAGTAACTGATGCCGGCGTAGAGCCCGGTTCTCTTTATAGTCGCGAGTCGCTCCGGTGCCGTTACCTTCATAGTGGATGACGCGCAGCTGCAGAGACACGTTGCGTCTAATCGTGCAGTCGAGCTGACCGCTCACCGACCACTCATCGAGGTCGACGTCAGCACCCGTGTAGTCGTCCTGCGAGTACGATCCACCCAGCGTTAGCGTAAACTGCGGTTGAGTCGGCGTGATACGTCCGCATTCGCCGTGACCAGCTCGCGATCCAACTGCGTCTCGGTTTCATGGCTTTCCTCGCGCCAGCTGGCTCCCAGATCGACAGTGGTTCGATCCGCAGCCGTGTGCCAAGAGAAATAGCCGTAGTCAGCCCGAAATGCATCGCTGGATGCCACTGCCTCACCATTCTGCAGCTGGATACCGCTAAGCGCCTGGTCGCGCGCAAAGATGTTCCCCGTATCCGAAAACTCAGTGCCGGCATCGAGCGTCAGCGTCGACAACGCGCCAACTTTGCGTGTGAATGAGAGGCGTGCGAGCAAACCATTGTCACTTTCACCGAAGTCGTGCAAGAGCATGTATCCCACGTCAGCGCTCAAAGTCGTGCGCACGCCGTTGGCGGTGAAACGTGCGTACGCGTTCTGCACGTCGTAACTGCTATTAATCGTCTCATCGTCGTATTCGACGCGTGAGGCTGTTGCATTAAGGGATGTCGTGAACGCCGAGGAGATCCGGTGAGCGAGTTCCAGTGACCCCTCCAGGCGGTTGTAATCCTCGGGAGTCTTTTCGTAATACGCATCCGACCAAAGGCCCTGCGCCGTGAGACTCGTGCGATCGCCGAGCGGCAGTACAAAGTCCGGGCCAGTTGTGAAGTAATTGACGTTTTGACGATTCTCAGGTGTCTCCACCGCGAAAGGGTCGTCGGCCAACTGGCCATAATTGTCCTGGAAGAGCCACGTGAAGCGCTGGGGTATGAAGCCAACGGCCGCGCTGCCTGCGAAGCCGCCCACGGCGTGATCGTCGTACGCATTGCCAAGATAGCTGCGATAGCTCAGATTGGCGTCGACATTCGCATCCAATCGCGGCCGCTTGGTGTCCATCTTCAGATCCAGACCCACCTCGGCGATCGTTTCCGATTCCTCATCGACGCTCGTACGCCGAATGTTGTCCGACTGGCTGACGCCCGCGTGCACGGACCAGTCTGGTGTTTGCGCGCCGGCACCGAGGGCGGCCACCAGCCCGACTGCGACGCAGCCCAGGCGAAGCATTGCATGGATGATCCGGCGATTTCTTGTTGTTATGCAGGACATGGCGAATCTCGGCTCGAATGGCGACTCAACGAGGCGCATCGGAATGGTCCGCCGCGGAATTCTTATGCCCGTAGTGATAGCCGTAGTAGTAGCTCGTCGGTCCGGTCACCTCCGCTTGGTTCAGCACCAGGCTGATTCGCTTGCCGGTACCCAGGAGTTCGATCGTGTCTTTCAGCGCGTGCTGGGGCGTGGAGCCCGCTTTTACGACCACGACCACCTGGCCAACCAGCGATGCCAGTACCCGCGCCTCAGTGGTCAGCAGCATGGGTGAGGAATCAAAGAGCACGATTCCGCGCGGATAGAGCGACGCGAGATGTTCAGCAACCTCACGCATGCGCCCGCTGGCGAGCAGTTCCGTCGCGGTGTCTGATCGGCGCCCCGCCGGAACGATGCTCAGTCCCGGCTCGTCGGTCGGCAGAATCACGGATTCGATCGGGCGCGTCGGGTCGGCAAGGACATCGAGCAGCCCGAGTTCGTTCTCCACGTTGAATATACGGCTGACGTGCGGCTTAGCGACATCGGCATCGACAAGCAATACCGAGTGGTCCCGTTCCAGGGCCATGCTCAGTGACAGGTTGATGGACGTGAAGGTCTTGCCGTCGCCAGGCAGCGCGCTCGTCAGCATCACCAGCTGTTGAGGGCTCAATCCCGCCTGCGGCGACTCAAGCATGTTGCGAATCAGGGGACGTTTGATGGCCCGATACTGAGTCGCGAGCTCATGCTCCTGGGTCGCTGATGGCAGCAAACCGGCGCTGCGCAACTGGTCGCGATCGATCCGCACAGTCTTTGCGGGTCGCATTTCGACGGGTCGCGGTACGGATGGCGTTTCGCGCGCGGGAGGCTGATAGGTATTGACGGTTCGGCTCGGAGCGCCGGTGTTCTGCAGCTGGGTATCCGCAGAATCACGTTTGACGGTACGGTCCGCGTGCAGCTTCTGCAGTGCCTTCTCAACCAGACTCACTTAGCACCTCAACCTTTCAGCTGCTGAATGATGATGGCCCCAGCATCACGCCACAGCAGGGCGGCCCCGAATGTCAGCAACAGCAACGCGAACGCCCCGGAAAACGCCATCACGTTGCGGCGCGCCTCGGCCTTGTGCTTGTCGACCCATATTCTGCTGACCAGACCCAGCACCGGCAGACCGGTAATTTCGGCCAAGGCCCTGACGTTCTGAAACACAGGCCGCAACTGGTCCAGCAGGTAGGCGACGGCCACCGCTGCGGCCAGCCCAAGCAGCAGTACTGCCGTCAGGAATACCGCGCGATTCGGGGCGACGGGTTCGTATGAAACGGCCGGAGGGTCGATAACCTGGAACTTGACCACACCCGTCTTCTCCGCCTCCTCAGAAAGCTTGGCGGTCTCCAGCCGTTGCACCAGCTGTTGATATTGGCTGCGGGTCACTTCGTAGTCACGATTGAGCCGCGCAAGCTCGGCCTCGACGTCGGGAACCGTGTTGACCATGCGCTGTAGTTCGGCGACCCGCGCCTGGCGCTGGGCGACGTCTTGGCGCAACTCGGCAATCTGGACGTCGGTGCGATTGAGCTCCACCTGCGTGCTCTGATAAACCGGGTTCGCCTTGAGCGACTGGGCGAGGCTGCCAGTCCCCTGACTTCCGTGCTGCATACGCGCGAGTTCATCGGCCTGCCGCGCCTTCAAGTCCTCGATGGTCTTGCGTACCGCAATGACTTCCGGATGCTTGTCCGTGTATTTGAGCAACAGCTCCTCGAGACGGTGCTCGAGATCCCTGATGCGAAATGCGACGTCGCCACCGCCCGCGCTCGTAGGTCCCGCCGCACCCGTCTGCGCATCAAGCCCGAAGATGACAGGTTCCTCGCCGCTTAGTTGCCGGGTCAATTCCGCGCGGCGCGTTTCGGCGAGAGCCAGTCCTTTGCGCGCCTGGTCGAGACCAGTCATCTCAGTCTGCAGGCGCGTGAAGTAGTCACCGCGGTCGCTCGGCATGCTGCCCACGTTGCGCTTCTTGAACTCAGACAAGCGTGTTTCTGCGGCGGAAAGCTGGCGTTCGTAGTCCGCGATCTGTTCTCTCAGGAAGCGCTGCGCATCTTCCTGGCCGGTGCGCTTGCTGCCCAATGTGTCTTCGACGAAGGAATCGAGCAGCGTGCGGACCACTTCCAGACTCTTGGTACGGTTAAAGTCCTGGAATGAAATCCTATACAGGCCGTCGCTCGTCGAGGTGCGGGCGCGCACGTCGGCCTCGATGACGATCCTCTTTCCCAAACCATCGATCAGGTGCTCCATCTCTTCGGGCGTCTTTGCCCGCAGGTCGAGGTCGGTCTGGCGCGCCACCTTTTCCAGGTTCGGTCTGCTCAGTATCGCCTGACGGACGACCGCCAGATTGGACTCGACGTCCGGGTCGACCGCCAGGCCCTTCAGCAGCGGACGAAGCGCAGACTGTGTGTCGACATACACTCTGGCGCTGGCCTGGAACACGTTGGGCAGCGAAATGACACTGAGCCAGCCGGCAAGGCACACCGTCCAGGCCGCGGCCAGCGCCCACCATCTGAAGCGCCAACTCCCCCGTACGTCGTCCAGCACTCTGAGCAGCTGCATAAGAATCCCCGCCCCTTCTCAGAAGCGCGCCTGCGGAACAATCAGGACATCACCGGGTTTCATCGCCACGTTTTCCGACATCTTGCCTTCCTTGATCAGATCCTCCAGGCGTACCTTGATCTCGATTTCCTTGCCCTGCGCGTCCATGCGCACGATCTTTGCGCGGTTTCCCGCCGCAAATTCGGTCAGGCCGCCGACGGCGAGCACCAAGTCAAGCACCGTCATGCCCTCTCGGTAGGCAACGGCCTGCTGTGTTTTGACCTGGCCAATGACCTTGACCTGGCTGAAGGTACTGATCGCATTGCTAACGATGATGCTGACCTGTGGCGTGCGAACGTACTCTGCAAGTTTCGTCTCGATGTCGCGCGCCAGCTGGGCTGGAGTCTTGCCAACCGCAACCAGGTCCTCCACGAGGGGCGTGGAGATCTTGCCGTCAGGGCGCACTGTCACAGTGACAGAGAGTTCGGGATTGCGCCAAACAAAAACCTGGATCGCATCTCCGGGCCCGAGCTTGTACTCGGACATAGTACTGTCGGCTACGGGTGCCGGCACCGCCGCGCTAGGCGCAGCGCTTTTTGGCTCCTCCTCCGCGCGAGCCGGCAGCTCGCAAACGAACGCCATTGCCATTACCGCACACCCGAGCGCACACGCCCGGCAAACCGCCCCGCCGCGTTTGACCGTTCGCGTCCAATCGCTACTTACAAGTCTGTTCACGTCTCTCAGCTCAGTTCAGCTTCAAGGTACGCAGCAACGCCTCGGCATCGGTACGCGACGCAAAGTGTTCATCCGACTGCAACAGTGACATCAACATTTCCGTTGCGCGCTTCTTGTCGCCGGTCGCGGCGTGAGCAGCTGCCAAGTGGTAGCGTATCTCGATGTTGTCTGGTGAGTTTCCGGAAGCCTTTTCCAGAACTCGCAGCCCCTGTGTAACTTGACCACCCCGAAACAAGATCCACCCGTAGGTGTCCGCGATTTCACCGACCTTGGGAGCCGCCTCATAGGCGCGGCGGGCGAACTCCGTTGCTCGTGAGTTGCCACTCTCATAGTACAACCAAGCCAGATTGTTGAGCACCGTTGGGTCGCCGTTGGCCACAGCAGCAAGCTGCTCGAACTGATGTATCGCTTCCGGGCGCTTGCCCGAGCGTTGATAGTAGTCCGCCAACACCAGCGATACGATACGATCTTCCGGAACGGCCTCGAGCCGCTGTTCAAGCACGTGTTCCGGGTGCGTCGCATGCGAGGCTCGCAGGACGTGAAATGTCTTGACCGCCAGCTGCGAGCTGGGGCGTTCGCGCGCGGCCATTGAATACGAACTTCGCGGCCGCATCGAAATTTCCAGCTGAACGGTCGACGTCCCCTTCGAGCTCGTGAGTGGCAAATGACGGCAACCCGAATTCTGGCAATCTTTCGATGAGCCGACGAGCTTCCGGGATCCTCCCGTCTCGTGAATTCATCTCGATCAGCATGACGGCGGCCTGCGCGGCGATCGGGCGCATGGTGAACGCCGTTTCAAGCGTGCGACGCGCCTCGACCGTCTGATCCAGCGCTCGTTGCACACGCGCCGTGTTGATCATCGCGCCCTGAGACCCGGCTGCGGCCGCCTCATTGAATCGCGCCAGTGCATCGTCAAGTTGGCCCGCATGCATCAGCACCTCGCCCACGGCATTCAGCAGGTCCGGACGATCCGTAGCAACCTCGAGTGCCTGCTCTAGCAGGGAACGTGCGCGCTTTGGGTCGTTGTCCAGAAAGGCGAGTTGCGCCAATCGCAGACGCGCGTCGACAGCGGCTGGATTCGCGGCAATCGCCGCCTCGAGCAGTTGGCGTGTTTGGGCACGGTCGCCACGCAGAGCTGCAAGGACCGAAAGAGCCAAGTAGGCGCGCTGGTTTCCCGGTTCGATCTGTAGTACTCGGCGCAACTCCTTCTCCGCCTCAGCGGTCCTCGATTCGCGCACTTGTAACTGCGCCATGCCCAGTCGAGATGAGACATTCTGTGGGTCCAGAACTTAGGCTCCGCGTCAAGCATTTGCGAGCCTGGGCGAGCTCCCCGCGATGGAGCAAGTACCGGCCGGCCAGCCCCAGCAGCTCGGCATCATTCGGGTTAGCCGACAACAGCTGATCGAGCGCTCGGCGGGCCTCCGCAGGTTCCTTCCCAACGACTTTCGCGAAGAAAAGAAGTGCCTGAACCTGCGAGCTGCGCGCCTCCGGGGGCAAGCCCTCGAGCAATGCGTTCGCCTGCTCCCGACGCCCCGTCGACAGGTAGGCGCGCGCCAACCTCACACGCCCCTCGATCTGATCCGGCGCCGCCGCCACGCTCTTCTCCAGATGAGCGATGCCGGCATCCTCACTTCCGGTCTGTATCAGCGCCGCCCCCATCAACCAGTCGAATTGCGCATCGCCGGTCACGGCATCGCTGGTTTCGGCCAGGGTACGGCGAGCTGCGTCAGGCTGCTTGCGGGCAAGATACACCTGGGCCAGAGCCTTGCGCGCGGCGACATTGTCGGGGTGCTCGGCCAGTAGCTGTGATAGCTCCGCCTCGGCCTGCTCGAGTGCTCCTTGTGACAGCAAGGCGATGCCCAGCAGGAGCCGCGCCGGCGCCGATTCCGGAGCGGCCTTCAATACGTATCGCAGCTCGCCGACCGCCGTCTTGTAGTCATCGTTCAACAGCGCAACGCGCGCTCGCAGGAAGTGAGCGGCGACGGCATTCGGGAATCGTGAGGCAAGGCGCGATAGAGTCTGTGCCGCACCTTTCGAATCTCGCAGCGCCAGCTGCGAGTCTGCCAATCCATTGAGCAGCGCCAATTCCTGCGGCAGGTTGACCTGCCCACGCGCAGCGTCGAGTCCGTTCTGGAACGACTCGATCGCCTCGCCGAATTTGCCACGCTCGTGCAGAATCGCTCCTCGCAGCAGCCATGCCTGCGTCGATCGCGGGTTCTGCACCAGCGCCTGCTGCACCGATTCCAGCCCCGCTTCCAGCTTCTGCTGCTTGACGAGGAGGCGGGCCTGCTGCAGCAGCGCACCCGTGTCGTGCGGATCGAGGCGCAGGGCTTGCGCCACGCTCCGTGCACTGTCCGCCTCCTTGCCCAGTCCTTCCTGCGTCATGGCCAGCCAGGTCCAGCGCTGCGCGGCAGGAATCATCTCATCCTTCTCCAGGATGCGTTGCGCATCCTCCAAACGGCCGCGAGCAATGAGGATCTCAACGCCGAGCATGCGCGCTTCGACGCTGTCTGCTCCGGCCTGCCGCGCATGATCGAGTTCCTTCTGTGCCGACTCGGCATCGCCGATGTCCAGCGACAGGCGCGCGAGCGCCATACGCGCACCAATGTGCGCCGGATCTTTCTCGAGAGCGGTCTTCAGCTCCGTCATGGCCGCACGATAGTCTCCTCGTGCAAGCTGGACCTGTGCCCGGGCAACCCGCTGGTCGGCTCCCACGAACAGGTTGCAGGCTGTGAGGGCCACGAGAATACCCGTCACCGTAACCACCCTGGCCATGGCGATTACTGGACGAAGCATCCTGGACGGTCGAAAATGTGCGCCATTCTTCATTCGAGTTGTCGGGGCCACTAGCCGGATGGGTCATCGTGCGAATAATAATCTGGAATCAGCGCCAGGAGAGCTTGCCCGCGCTGCTGCCAGAGTTTCGCAACCAACCTGCGAGCCCGGTCACAATCGACATCGCAGCGAGCCGCGAAAGCTAGCACTCCCGAGGGGCGTCCACCCGTGAGCGCCATCGCACCGTAATAAAACTGTTCTAAAATTGGACTTCTCGTGACGATGCCGCCGACCTCGTAGACATAAGCGACAACCCATCGCTCGCCTGTCGACGCCTCTGCTTCTACTTGTGCTAGCTCGCGCCCAAGGGCGACCGCGATCTGTGTTGGCACACCCTTCGTCGAGACCGAATGCCATGCTCCGGGCGCAATGACATCATTGAGGTAGTACACGAGCTCCTGTCCGGGATGCTGCTCCTCATAAAGGTTGACATAGACCTCGACGGTACCCTCGCCGGAACGGTAGGCAGCCCGGACCGCAGCGTCATTTCCTACAAAATTAGGCTGCCACGCGGGGTCGAACGGCAGCGGTCCCTGCCAGTGGTTCGCAACTACCGGCAGCGAACCGAGTTTCAGCGACCGGTAGTCCCGCCTATCGGCCAACGCGGTGAAGGCCAGCGGTATGACCAACAGTCCAAAAGGTACCCACGTTGCAGTGGCGACGCGAGAGCCGGTGGGAGGAGCGGCAGCGGGCCGCGCGCCGTCGGTCGCCTTCTCTGGAGGAGGCGCCAAGCGTACGCCAATAGCGACTATCCCCAACATCAGTACGGCGAAAACGGCCCAGCCGAGCGTGAAATGCTCTACCGCAACGAAGTAGTGCCTCATTGCCGTGAGGTGCCCCGCGTAGATGACAATGATCACTCGTATCCAGTTCGCGATGAGGCTGAGCACTGCAGCGGCACCGATGAGCGCCAGGCGCTTGCGTCGAGGCAGTTTCATTACGACGCCGACGAGGCACGCGACCGCCAGCGTGACCACGAAGAAACGCTTGCCGCTGCAGCCCTCGGCGATCTGGAATGTGCCTGCGGGAATCGTGACCGTGCTGCCTGCAAGAACCGCAGGAACGCCAAGCAAGGCAAGACCTGTCTCCGTTGCTAGGACGGTCACGCGCTGCAGGGTCGGCACCATGTAGTCCCACACCGGCACCGCGAAGTACAGGAATGTCAACGGACCCGCGCTCGCTCTTGCAGCATGCGAGCCGGCTGACGCCAATACCGCCAGGAACAGCGTGGGCGGAATGAGAACCTGCTGCCCGAACGCGCTGCTGCCTCCGAACGCCACCAGCCACAACGCGATGGCGATGAGCAACGCCATCGCAGCTAGCAATACGGGCCGGGCCGGCTGTTCGTTAATCCTGCGCCTGGCAGCGACGAGCCAGACTGCAGAGGCCACGACGACCAGGAACCCGTGCCGATAGTCATGGATCTCGAGCCAGTAATTCCCCAGGAACAGAACGCTGGGCCAGAATGCGACGAGACCAAAGAGCAAAACCCCATACGTGATCGTGCTCGCGCGAAGCGCGCCGTTCCTCACCTGGATCAACGACTCAGCGGCCACTGCCATTTGTCAGCCCGCGGCCTTGCTTTCGCGACTCTCAACGCGCATGCCGTAGCGCTCCAGGAGGTCATACAGCGTCGGACGGGTGACACCCAGCAGCTCTGCAGCACGCGAGATATTGCCCTCCGCAATGCTCAGGGCCTGCCGGATTGCCTGTCGTTCCGCTCGCGCCCGTGCTTCCTTGAGATTCAACAGCAGGCTGCGGTCAACGACCTTTGCAAGCGCGAGATCCTCGGCGCTGATCATGGGAGTCTCACTCATGATCACGGCCGTCTTGATCTTGTTCTCGAGCTCGCGCACGTTGCCTGGCCACGGATAGACTTCCATGGCAGCGAGCGCCTCGTCGGCAAGTCCGCGCTTGGGGCGCCGCTCGCTGGCGCTGATTCGACGCAGGATGGCATGCGCCAGCACTGCGATACCAGCGCCGCGCTCGCGCAGCGGCGGAACGTGTATCGAAACTTCGCTGATTCGAAAGTACAGGTCCTGGCGGAAGCGCTGACTGGAAATCAGAGCGGCCAGATCCTGGTTCGTGGCACAGACCACTCGCACATCGACCTCAATCTCTTCCCGGCCGCCGACGCGCTCGATGACCCGGTTCTGGAGAAAGCGCAGTAACTTAGCCTGCAACGCAAGCGGCATGTCACCGATCTCATCGAGAAACAGCGTCCCGCCGTCGGCGGTCTCGACCTTGCCGATGGTTTGCTTCGCCGCCCCGGTGTATGCGCCCTTCTCATAGCCGAAGAGTTCGCTCTCCAGCAGTTGCTCCGGAATTGCCGCGCAGTTGATCGCGACAAACGGCTTCGCGCGCCGATCACTCTGGTCGTGCACCGCGTGCGCCAGCAGCTCCTTGCCGGTACCGCTCTCGCCGAGAATCAGCACCGATGCGCTGGTTGGCGCCACTTTCTCGATCATGCGACATACCTTGAGCATCCCCTCATCGGTAGCGATGATCCCATCGAGCGGAGTGTTGGCCTGCACCTCGCGCAGCGTGCGGTTCTGCTCCTCGAGCGAATGCATCTGGAACGCACGCCCAACTAGCAGCCGCAGCACTTCGGTGTCGACCGGCTTCTGATAGAAGTCATAGGCGCCGAGCGATACCGCTCGTACGGCGTTGTCACGATCGGCGTTGCCCGTTACGACGATTACCTTGGTCGTCGGAGCGACGCCGAGGATTTCCTTCAACGTATTCATGCCCTCGCCGACCCCCTCTGCGTCCGGCGGCAAGCCAAGGTCCTGCAGCACCACCGCCGGCGCAAAGCGGCGCAGTTGCGTGAGTGCCTCTGCGCGATTGGTGGCTGCGACGACCTCATACTCGTCGAAGCACCACTTGAGCTGCTTTTGCAGCCCCAGGTCATCCTCGACGACCAGCAGAACAGGTTTGTCGGTTGACACGATTCTTATCGCCCTTACTCGGTGATCGGTGCCGTGGCGAGCGGCAGACTAATGGAGAATGTGGTGCCGTGACCGGGACTGCTCTGCACTTCTACGTCCCCGCCAAGCGTGCGCACGTACTCCCGCGCCTGATAGGCGCCAATCCCCATACCACCCGCTCCCTTGGTCGTTACGAACGGACGAAAGAGCTGCTGCTGCACGAATTCACGGTCCATGCCACAGCCGTTGTCGCTCACCTCGATCGAGGCGGCGAGTCCATTGCGCCGGAGACGAATTTCGACGCTACCGACCTCGGGAGTGGCGTCCTGCGCGTTACGGATCACGTGCTCCAGGACCGAAACAAGCTTATCCGGGTCCACGTTCACCAGCGTCGGCTGTGACTCGCCTGCGAAGGTAGGCATTGGCATACGAGCCTTGCAGCGCTCAACTGCGCTCCTGGCGAGCTCGTTCAGGTCTGCCGCGCGCGTCTTGCCTGGACTTGTCTTCTCCCTGAGCTGCTCGATGAGGCGCGTCATGCGCTCGGCTGCGTTGCCGATGGTGCTGATCGCATCGTCGATGAAGGCGGGGTTGTGCTTGTGTCGAGCGGCGTTGGCAACCAGCAACTGTAGCTGCGCCACCGCATTCTTCAGGTCGTGCATCATGAACGCGGTGAGATGGTTGTAGGCCTCGAACTGCCGGCTTTCGGCCAGTCGCTGATCGGCCTGGTGCTGCGCAATCTGAGTGGCTACGTGCCTGCCGACGGTCTTGAGCAGGTCTCTGTCCTCGTAACTCAGCTTGAACGACGAAGAAGGGTCGTCCAGCGTAATGAAGCCGACCAGGCGATCGAGCGCGAGCAGCGGCGAGATCAGCCGCAGTGCCGGGTTGCCCTCGGCCCAATCGGGCAATTCGATATTCTCGTAGCGGCTGGGAAATGAGTGGTATTCCTTCAGGTCGATAATCCACTGGCGTGCGCTGAGGAAGCGCGCCAGGTCGTGATCCGCCGGCAGGGCCTGCAGGCGTGGTACGGCGTTCAGGCCCGATGGCCAGGCTGCGATCGGTTCGAAGCGCCGCCCGGCGTCGTCAATCGCGAAGAGCACGCCGCCGGGACTCGAGAAGATCTGCGCGACCGCACGCACTGCAGTGCGGGCGATATCGCCTTCCGGCGAGGACAGAGTCCGGATGAACCGTAGCCATTCGATTCGATAGTCGTACTTGTTGCGGTAGAAATGCTTGTTGAGGAAAACCTTGGCGCGCGTGCGTATCGTTCCCGAACCGACCAGGACCACGAGCAACAGACCCGAGCCGGCCAGGAACAGGATCTGGGCGACATCGCCCCATGAACCACCGGCGTCGCGAACGTAGTAGCCCCCAAGCGCCATCAAGAGAAGGTACGAGCCGACGAGCAGCAGGCCACCGGAATAGAACACCACGTGGCGCGAGACAAAGATGTCCAGCGACCATTCTGGATTTCGTCGCGCCGAGATCGCGATCAGCGGCACCAGGACTGCGTTCAGAATCCCGCGCGCATTCCATGCATCGACGCTGATGACCTTGAGCAGCTCTGCCTGCGAGTAAAGGAAGAGGTCGTAGGCAAACATCCCGCCGATCGCGTACACCAAGTACCGCAGTGCGCGCCGCGCTTCGGGACTCGACCCACGATGGATTTGCTCGACGAGAATGAGGGCGAGCATGGACAACACGAGCCCGCTTCGGGATAGCAGCAGCAGCGGCGCATGATTCGAAAAGCCGGCGGGATCGAGCAGAGGTGTGAGAATCCCGGAGAGCAAGAGCAGCCCCCAAAGAACCGGCAAGCCGATGCGCAGGAACGCAGGCAGAATCGGTGAGGCGAGACCCACTAGCACGGCGAGCCATGCACCGTCACGCAGCAGTTCGGCCGTAAAGACGACGACGAACGGAATGCGGTCGGTAGCCGCATGCAGCGCTAGGGTCGCGGCCCAGACCACGGTAGCCAGCGAGGCGAGAATGAAGCGGGCACCTTGCGGCCGCCCCCGCCAACCTGTCCATAGAAGGAGCATGAGCACCAGGAATGCCCCCGCCGCGAGGACGTAACTCACCGCCCCCAGGGACATCAGCCCGCCCCGTCCATATGAAGCATGCCTTCCCGGTCGTCTCGCCGAAGCACGCGCGAGCATAGACCAATTGGGCAGGACACTTCGTATTGCGGGTCCGACCTGCGGACCGCGTCCGGATGCTGAAGGCGTCAGAACGCTAAGGAGCGCCCCTTTTGTAGTTTCGAGTTGTGATACGCGTCACAAAGAGCAATGACGCGATCGAGGTCAGATTGTCTTCGATGCGACGTTTGACGGCGAGCTTTCGGTGCCCTGGCTGTTGACCGTCACGACGGCAAAAAACCAGGTGCCTGGAGACAGGTTGTCGATTGCGAAGCTGTTGATCGCGGAATTGCTGATGGAAACGGACTGATCGAGGTTGGTGCTACTGCGTCCATATCGGATGCGATAACCAGCAAGGTCGGTGAGGACGGAGCCGTCGTCATTCGTTGTCGGCGGCACCCATGAGAGCGTCGCGCTCCCTACGGCAATCTGCGTGACGGAAATCGAGAACGAAGGGAGCGAGGTCGTCGCCTTGCCATCCGTCACGCTGATGGCAATCCCCGAGTAGTTACCAACGTCACCCGCGCTTGGTGTGCCAGTAAGGCGTCCGGTCGCAGTGTCGAAGCTTGCCCACGGGGGAACATTGGCCGCAGCGAACTGTAGGCTGTCGCCGTTCGCATCGCTCGCCGAGGGCTGAAAGGCATAGGACTGACCGACAGCGACCGATGCAGGGGCCTGGCCGCTGATGACGGGCGCAGAGTTAGACCCACCGGGGGGTGGCTGGACGCCTTCCGATTGCGATGAGCTGCCGCCACCGCCACACGCAGCGATGAGCAAGCTCACCACCGCCAACGCAGACTTTGTGAATCTCGCGCTCAAGAGCACTCTGCCGACTTCCCGTTCCGAAAACTTATCGCTCACGATCTCTCCACACTAGCTGCCCATCTTACTCGTCGCAAATGCGACCAAGATTCCGCACGGCCGCCGCTGCGAGAATCTCCGATCGCTCGAGATACGGGTGGGATTGCGTAACGACAGACCTCGGAAAAGTCCGTCGGCAACCCCGCTATCTAGGTCTGCGACCCTTAGACCGGAGGCTTTGCGTCCCCGCCTTTCGACAGGTTTGCCCGTTGACTCGCGCGAGAAGTAAATAGCATCCGAAAGCGACGCGCAATGTCTTCATTCGCCGACATTGCACTGTGCACGGCCCGCGACCTTTGGACCGTGGTGTGACTCCTAGGACCAGAGGTTCAATTGATAGTCTTGCTCGCGAGGTTAGTCAAATCGCTTTCCACGCCGCTGGAGTTGTAGACCTTGAGCCCGAAATACCAAGTTCCCGGAGAGAGATTGTCGACGACAAACGAAGATGCGCCCGCGTTGGCGATTTGGATGACTTGTGACAGAGAGCCAGGGTTCGTCCCGTAGTAGATGCGATAACCCGCAAGGTTCGTCAGCGTGCTGCCGTCCGTGTTCTGCGTCGGCGGCGTCCACGATATCGTGGCACTTCCGTTCGCCGCCTGCGTAACGACGATCGAGAATGCCCCCAATGACGCGCTTGCCTTACCGTCACTGACGCTGATCACGATGTTCGCGTAGGTCCCGACGTCGGCGGCCGCTGGTGTGCCGTTCAAGCGGCCGCTAGACGCCGTGAACGTGGCCCAACCGGGCTTGTTCTGGATGCTGAATGTCAACGCATCGCCATCGGGGTCGCTCGCGGTCGGCTGGAAGCTGTAGGCCGTTCCGAAGTTGAGTGAGGTGATCGGCGAACCCGAGATGGTCGGCGCACGATTGGCCGGTGCGGTTGCGGTCACGGCAATTGAGAACGCCGGCAGCGACACGCTGGCCTGGCCATCACTCACACTGATCACGATGTTCGCAAACGTGCCCACGTTGCTAGCGGACGGTGTGCCGGAGAGGCGCCCGTTGGTGGTCGTGAATGTTGCCCACGCCGGCTTGTTCTGAATCGCGAATACCAGAGTGTTGCCGTCCGGATCACTCGCCGTCGGCTGGAAACTATAGGCGGTGCCCGCCGTGACCGTGGTGGCGGGCGTACCGGAGATGGTCGGGGCGCGATTCGCAGCCGCGCTCACGACAATCGAGAATGCCGGCAAGGATGCGACGGCCGTTCCATCGCTGACGCTGATGCTGATGTTGGCAAACGTGCCGACGTCTGCGCTGGCCGGCGTACCAGAAAGTCTTCCCGTTGAAGTCGAAAAGCTCGCCCAGGCGGGCTTGCTCTGAATGCTGAAGGTGAGCGGGTTGCCATCCGGATCGCTCGCCGAGGGCTGGAAGTTGTACGCCTGCCCTGCGGTGACCGCCGTGGCCGGCGTACCGGAGATGGTCGGCGCACGATTGGCCGGTGCGGTTGCGGTCACGGCAATCGAGAACGCTGACAGCGAAGCGCTGGCTTGCCCGTCACTCACACTGATGAGGATGTTCGAAAACGTCCCAACGTTGCTTGATGCCGGGGTGCCGGAGAGGTGCCCCGTCGAGGTGTCGAAGCTCGCCCATGACGGCTTGTTCTGAATGCTGAAGGTGAGCGCATTGCCATCCGGATCGCTCGCCGTGGGCTGGAAACTGTACGCCTGACCGGCAGTGGCCGAGGTCGCCGGGGTACCGGAGATCGTCGGAGCAGTGTTGGCCGCTGCATTCACGGTAATCGAGAACGATTGCAGGGAAGCGCTCGCCTGCCCGTCACTCACGCTGATGATGACATTGGCGAACGTTCCGACGTTGCCGGCCGACGGCGTGCCCGAGAGCCGCCCCGTCGTTGGACTGAAGCCCGCCCATGAGGGCTTATTCGAGATCGAAAAAGTGATCGGGTTGCCATCGGGATCAGAAGCCGACGGCTGAAAGTTGTACGACTTCCCGACCTGCACTGTCTGAGGCGGGTTGCCCGCGATCGTCGGCGCGCGATTCGCTACCGGCGGCGTGGTAGCTGCCGCGACGTGGATTGTGAAGGCTGGCAGCGCGGCACTCGCCTGACCATCGCTGACGCTGATGACGATATCGGACGCATCGCCGACATTGGCATCGCCCGGAGTGCCGCTCAACATTCCGGAGCTGGCGTCGAAACTCGCCCAGGCGGGCTGCCCGGTGACCTGAAAAAAGAGCGCATCGCCGTCTGCGTCTTGCGCCGTGGGCTGAAAGACATATGCAGTGCCCGCCACGGCAGCTGTCGGCGGCGTTCCGCCAATTGTGGGCGCGTTGTTTCCGGGCGGCGGCGCAGGTGATGGCGGTGGCTGCGCCGCGGCAGGATCGGCCGCCTGCTCCTGCACGTCCGCACCCGAACCGCAGCCTGCCAGAGCGATTGCACATAATCCGAACAGGAGAACGTGATGGACTTGCAATGCGCCCTGTCGCTCGCGTTCGATCTTCATTCGCCTCCCCGCCGTCTTCACCCCAAGCGCAACGGTCGCAGACAAACATGACGTCGCTGCGATTTTCGAGCTCCGTTCATCACAAGTGCGGACCTAACGCCTCGGGGATGACGGCAGCGCTCATGTACTGAGTCTCCGCCGGCAACCCCGCTATCGTAGGTCCACGACCCTTAGACCGGAGGCTTTGCGTCCCCGTCTTTCGACGGGTTTGCGCTTACTTCGAACGCGAGTTAACAACAACAGTTGATCGCGCGCAATTGTCGTAACTCGACGACAACGCTCCGGGAAGGGGAGAGAAAACTCTGGTGGCTGACTTCGTCTCTGCTTTGCGACAGGATTTCTCGCGGTCGCATGCTGCTCGAACCACTAGCGTGAATCTTGCGTGCAACCGCGCCGGCAAGCGCTGCTTTAGGAGCGCCTCACCTACTGCCTTTGCCCCAGAAGACCACCTCTGCGGTCTGCAGGAGAATAAGGATGTCGAAGACCAGGCTGTGATTTTTCACGTAGTACAGGTCGTACTGCAGCTTCTCGAGCGCATCGTGTTCGGACGAACCGTAGGGGTAGCAGAGTTGCGCCCAGCCCGTGATCCCCGGCTTCACGCAATGCCGCTCACGATAGTACGGAATCTTCTCGTTCAACGCCTCGACGAATTCCGGCCTTTCGGGGCGCGGCCCGACGAAGCTCATGTCGCCCTTCAGCACATTGATGATCTGCGGCAACTCGTCGATGCGCATCTTGCGTAGCACGGCCCCGACTCGCGTGATGCGCGTATCATCCTTGTCGGCCCAGCGTGCCTGGCCGTCGATCTCTGCGTCAGTGCTCATGCTGCGGAACTTGAGCACCTCGAAAACCTGGCCCTCGAGGCCGACGCGTGCCTGCCGGTAGAGCACCGGCGCGCGCCAGCCGTCCTCGAGCTTGATCGCGAGGGCTGCGAGCAGCATCAGGGGCCAGGTCACTAGCAGCAGTGACAGGCTCGCGACCGTGTCGAATGCCCGCTCGGAGAACAGGCTCAGTGCATCGCGACGAAAGCCGTTCGAGAAGATCATCCAGCTGGGGTTGAGCACATCGAGTCGCACGCGCCCCGTCTCGCGTTCCAGAAAGCTCACCAAGTCGATGACGTCGATACCGCTCAGTCGGCATTCGAGCAGCTCCTGGACGGGGAACGCGCGGCGCCGATCGTCCATCGCGACGACGATCTCGTCGACCATATGCTGCCGCGCAATCTCCAGCAGCGTGCCCTGTGTGGTCAGCACTCGCTCGGGCGGCATGAGCACGCGGGAGCCCGGCGGCACGAGGTAGCCGACGATGTGAAACCCGCGCTGATCGGAGCGGCGACGCAGCCGCGCAATGCTCGACGCCTGGCGACCGCAACCGTAGACCAGCACACGCCGCTTGAAGACTTCATCGCCGACAACGGAAGAGAACACGAACCGGATCAGCGCCGCGGCCCCGAAGGCGAGGAGCCCGGTGATCAGCGTGACCGTGCCGCCGAAATCCAGGCGCGGCACCACGTAGTAGATCAGCACCAGCAATATGCCAGCCGCGCACACGCTGGCCGCGATCCTGACCAGAACGCCGAGGTAGGTCACTCGCAGCCTTGTGCTGTACAAACCCATGCTCACCATGCAGATCAGCAATACGGCTGCGGCGACGATCGCGTGCGGCCAGAGCGGTCCGCGACGCTGGGACTCGATGGTCGCGATGTCCGCTCTAAATCGCAGCATCGCTGCGAGGTAGGGAACGAGCAGGAACGCCAGCGCTTCGACGAGCGCCAGCGCCAAGATCGGCATGGCTACGTGAAATCTGAAGATCCGCACGTCGTTGTGTCGGTCTATTGCGACAGCGCGCAGTGTAGAGGGGGCGCATGATGGTACGCGTGAAGCGATTCACAAAGGTCCCTCAAAGGGTTAGGACGCAATATGACCGCCTCGGGAGCCCTGGCCATGTCGTGCGGATGGCAGCCTCCGGAGTGGCGTCCCCAGGGGGATTCGAACCCCCGTTGCCGCCGTGAAAGGGCGGTGTCCTGGGCCTCTAGACGATGGGGACGTCGGGCGATCGGGTCGGGCGGGCTTGGTGGAGCTGATCGGGATCGAACCGACGACCTCCTGAATGCCATTCAGGCGCTCTCCCAGCTGAGCTACAGCCCCACGCGAGGGGCGCGACTGTACGTAGCGCCCGCGGGTGTGTCAAGAAATCGAGCCACTACTGAGGGTTACGCGCTGTATTGCAGCGCGCGATCGATACGCCTGAGAGTCAGCTCTCGGCCGAGTAGCGCCACCGTCGCATCGATGGGGGGCGAGACAGCGCCTCCCGAGACGGCAACTCTCAGGGGCTGCGCAACCTTGCCCAAGCCAACACCGGCCTGCGCACAAACGGCTTCAAGTGCGCCATGCACGCCCTCAGCGCTCCAGGGCGTGAGGCCGGCGAGGCGCTCCCGTACTGCTAATAGCAGCGGGCGGCTCTCGGCCGTGAAGTTCTTGCGGGCGGCCTTCTCGTCGTACTGCTCGAACTCGCGGAAGAAATACAGGCTCGCCTGCGCCATTTCCTTGAGCGTCTTCGCGCGCTCGCGTTGCGTCGCCGACGATACCCTCGAGCTGCTCCAGTTCACCCGCCTGCACGCCGACACGTGCGAGATGCCACTGGAGCTGCAGCGCGAGATCGCGCAGCGGGGCGCGCATCATGTGTTGCTGGTTGAGCCAGAGGAGCTTGTCCGGATTGAACGCGGAAGCGGACTTGTTGACGTCCTTGATGTCGAAGGACTGTGCCATCTCCTCCAGCGTGAACACTTCTTGATCGCCGTGCGACCAGCCGAGGCGCACCAAATAATTGAGAAGCGCTTGCGGCAGATATCCCTCTTCCCGGTAATGCAACACGCTCACCGCGCCATGCCGCTTGGACAGCTTCGCCCCGTCCGGACCCAGGATCATCGGCACGTGCGCGTACACCGGGAGCGGCGCGCCGAGCGCTTGCAACATGTTCATCTGGCGCGGCGTGTTGTTGAGGTGATCGTCGCCGCGGATCACATGCGTGATCGCCATGTCCATGTCGTCGACGACGACGCAGAAGTTGTAGGTCGGCGAGCCGTCGGCACGCGCGATGATGAGATCGTCGAGCTCGCGGTTATCGAAGATCACGCGCCCGTGGATCACATCGTCGACGATGACTTCGCCCTCGAGCGGGTTCCTGAAGCGGATCACGGGATCAACGCCCGGACGCGAATCGGTGCGATCGCGCCAGCGCCCGTCGTAGCGCGGCTTCTCCTTGCGAGCCAGCTGCTCGGCCCGCAACGCTTCGAGCTCTTCCTTGGTGCAATAACAGCGATACGCCTTGCCTGCGCGCAGCAGCTGATCGATCACCTCGCGATAGCGATCCATGCGGCGCGTCTGGTAGTACGGGCCTTCGTCGGGTTTGAGTCCCAGCCACTCCATGCCATCCAGGATCACCTGCACCGCCGCCTCCGTGGAGCGTTCACGGTCGGTGTCCTCGACCCGCAGGATGAAGGTGCCGTGATGGCGGCGCGCGTACAGCCAGCAGAAGAGCGCGGTGCGCACACCGCCGATGTGGAGCAGACCGGTGGGGCTGGGAGCGAAGCGGGTGCGAGTTGTCATTGATGCGGGATGAGACGCTGATTGGTGCCGAACATCAATAGATCGCGACGTCCGAAATGCGCTCGATCACCCAGAGCATGGCAATGCTGCCGATGAGTGCGCTCGCAAAACCCAGGCCGTGCAGCAGACCAAACGCGAACGCGACAACCCAGGGCGCGCACGCCCCTGCGGGTCCATCGCGGACCGGACCGAGTACCGGCATCCGATTGGCTCACGCGTCGTTCCCCTGTCATCCTGTCGCGGGTTGGACGGCCGACCGCGTCAATTGAGGAGAAACCCATGGTGCCCGCGCAAGTTTCATCCGAATACATCGTCGAACCCGCGCGCAACACCAGAGTGTGCCGTCGGACGGAGGTGCTGGTCGTGGGCGGCGGCCCTGCAGGCTGCGCCGCAGCCATCGCCGCCGCGCGCAATGGCGCGGATACAACGCTCATTGAGCGCTACAACCATCTCGGTGGCATGGCGACAGGCGGCCTCGTCATCCTGATTCCCCATATGAGCGCGGGCACCGCGACGCAGGAGGTGGCCGGTATCTGTCAGGAGATCGTGGACCGACTCGACGCCATCGGGGGTGCGCGTCATCCAGGCCGGCAGGAACTTGGATCGAACGCCGGCGAATTGTTGAACAAGCTCAAACACTACCAGGACTTCGTGGTCGACGGCCGCGTCAGGATGAGCGTGATCGTCGATCCCGAGCTCCTGAAATGTGTTCTCAACGAGATGATAGAAGAGGCAGGAGCGAAGCTCTACCTCCATTCATGGGGAACCAACGCCGTTGTCGACGGCAAGCAGGTTCGCGGAGCGGTGTTTGAAAGCAAGTCAGGCAGGCAGGCAGTTCTGAGTCAGCTGACCATCGATACGACGGGAGATGGCGATCTCTTTGCGTCCGCGGGAGCTGAATTCGATGGGGCCGTCGACCACAATTTGAGGAGCGGCATGCTGGCGGTTGTTTTTCGGCTGGGAGGCGTCGATTACCTCGAGTACAGCAATTTCCGGCATTCGCACCCTGAGGATTTCAGGCAGATCATGGATGAAATCGAGGCGATCGGCGGCTTCAGGCTGCTACCCATCGCAACGCATCGGGACGATCAGGTATGGGTCAACAATTGGGTCCCAGGAAATGACTGCCTGAACGTGGATCACCTGACCGGCGCAGAATTGAAGGTACGAAAAGTCATGCTTCCGGCGCATGCGCTGCTGAAAGAGCAGCTGCCTGGATTCGAGCATAGTTTTATCCTGGATACCGCATCGCAAATCGGCACGCGCGGCAGCAGACGCCTGCGTGGTGAATACGTGGTCACGATGGAGGACTTGCGAGCGGGAACGATCTACGCAGACACCATCGCGGCGATCCCGCGGTTCGCCCAGAATGTCTCAGCCAAGTCTCCCAACAGATGCATTCCCTATCGCGCTCTGGTTCCGCAGGCCACGGAGAACCTGCTGGTGGCGGGACGCTGTTTCTCGTCCGATGTGTCGGCGAACGATGTGCTCAACCTCATCCCGTACTGCATACAGATGGGCGAGGCGGCCGGTACAGCAGCAGCACTCGCCTTGCATGGCCGCGTCGAGCCTCGTCACTTGAGCTATAAGGCACTGCAGAAGCGGCTGCTCGAACAGGGCGCTTGGCTGCCAGATCCGGTTCGGGAGGCTGCCTTGTAAGCGCTCGCGGGCGCAGGACTCAGAACGAGACCTGCCCTCTCGCTCGGTAACCAGGACGAGTATCGCACCGAGTTCTGGAAAGGCTTCGGTCGCGCTATCGACGGGCCTATTGGCAGGTCGAATTCATTCCCGCGATCCAGCTTTGGATCAAGGCCACGCCCGCGGTGTCGACGAGATTGCTCGCAAGCGGCGGCATTTGGTGCAGGTCGCGCCGGCTCATGCGTACATAGATGAGTGAGGCCGCGGGATTGCCCGGCACGATCAGCCGCGCCCCCGAAATGCCCAGATCGCCGCTCGCCGGTGTTGCGTTACAAGCATTGGTCGCTGCGATCGCCGTGCCGAAGCGCAGGTCCATGTTCGATGGCGTGGGACCGGTCGGGCGATGGCATTGTGAGCAGTTCGTGTGCAGGTATGCGCGCGCGCGTTCCGTCAAGGTGCCGGTAGTGCCATATGGATCGGGGTACACGGGCAGTGCGCTCGGTGGCTGGGCGAGCGGCGTCGAGAACATGCCGATGGCGTTCAGCGTCGCGAGCTGATTCGCCGTGCGCCCGGTAGCTGGATAGGTCAGATTGCTGTTGAGCTGTGCAGTCTCGAGTCCGAGGCTGCGCCCGGCCGCACTGGTGTGACACTGCAGGCACTGCGCTTCACTCGGATAGATCCAGTCCTGTCCTGGAGGATTGATGTTCGTGATCAGCCCGCCCTTCACTAGGGTTGCCGCCGTCTGCGCGGAATTCCACTGGTAGGTGTACCCACCCCAGTTTCCAGTGTCGGGATGGCGCATGAAGAGTCGCGTCTCGATCAGGCGGGTGCCGAGCCTGAAGTGCTTGACCAGCACGGTGCCGTTGGGGAACGACCAGTCGCCGTCACTTTGGATCGTGATCGTCTGGTTGTTGGGCAGCGCCATCCAGCGCTCTTTCGCGGCGCCATCGGACCAGAAGGCTGCGTTCGGGGCGTATGGAATGAGCCCCGAGGCGGGCAGCTTCGGATCCGCCATGCTCACGCAGCCGGTATCGATGAGATTGGTCTGGATCGTGTCGTTGATCGTGCCGCTCCCGGGCACGATCTTGTAAAGGCCGCCGTTGTAGTCGACTACGTAGAGCTCCCCCGCTGAGTCCTCGGCGAAGGAGGAAATATTCAATCCTGTGGATTGAATGAGATCGCGCCGATCGAATCCACCCGAGGTGTTCGTCGCCAGGTACATCAGGCGGCCGCTTACGAAATCGGCGAAAACATAACGACCGCGCAGCGATGGGATCGCGCTGCCGCGATACACGTAACCGCCGGTGACCGATTGCCCGATCCCGTGGTCGTACTCCGCGATCGGATCGATCAGCGGCGCGCCATTCGCGGTGAGCGGACAGTTGCTCGAGGGGTTGAAGCAATGCCGGCCTTCGCGAATCCGCCAGCCGAAGTTGCCGCCATTGACGATCCGGTCGACTTCCTCCCAGCTGTCCTGCCCTACGTCCGAGAGCCAGAGGTCCGGGTCTGTCGCGGAACGATCGAAGCTCCACCGCCAGGGATTGCGCAGCCCGTAGGCATAGATTTCCGGGCAGGGCGCGGACCCTGATCCGGCACTGCACAGGCCGTTCCCGACGTACGGATTGTCGGCGGGAATCGTGTACGGGTTCGCGCCATCGACGTTGATACGCAGGATCTTGCCAAAGAGCAGATTGCGATTCTGCGCGCGGTTGCCCGGATCGCCGCCGGAGCCGCCGTCGCCGAACCCGATGTAGAGGTTACCGTCGGGCCCGAACAGGATGTTGCCGCCGTTGTGGTTGTCGAACGGCTGATCGAGCCTGAGGAGGATGCGCTCGGTCGTCGGATCGAGCAGACCATTCGAGCCACGACGGAATTCGGAGATGTGGGATTGAAGACCAGATGGAGTCGCGGCCGACCCTGTGTACGAAAGGAACACGCGCCCGTTCGACGCATAGTTCGGATGGAACGCCATGCCGAGGAGGCCCGACTCCTGCGCGCTGTCATCAACGATGCTCTGCAGGTCCGCCCATTGTGTCGTGGTAGACGGGTTCGTTCCCTCGAAGCGCCGGATCGTGCCGCGCTGCTCGACCACGTACCAGCGGTTGGTCGGCTCGCCGGGCGCCTGGGTGAGCAGGATCGGGCTCGTGAACGACAAGCTCGGGAAGACTTGCTGCGTCGCGACCGAAGTATTCGTCGTCGGCTGGTTCGGCGCGATGCAGGTCGTATTACTTGGACGCGAGTCGAGTCCGGAGGGCTGCGAGGCCTGTGGAGAAGCTTGCACCGAATTCGAATCGGCTGACACATTGCCGGCGTTGTCGACCGCCCGCACTGTGTACGTGTACGTCACGCCAGCGGTAACCGTCGTGTCGGTGTAGGAGGTCAAAATGATTCCCGTGGCGATCTGCGCCGCGTTGCGAAACACCCGATAGCCCGCGAGACCCGAACCTCCCGTATCGGTCGACGCATTCCAGGTCAGACCCACTTGGGTCTCGGTAACGCTGGTCGTCGCCAGTGCGCTCGGTGCCGACGGTGCGGTCGTATCCGACGGTGTTGTTACTGATGCCGTGTTCGAATCGCCCGAGGCATTGCCCGCGTTATCGAGCGCTCTCACCGTGTACGTGTAAGACGTATTGGGCGCGACGGTGTTGTCGGTGTAGGTCGTGCCGGAAATGCCGGTTGCGATCTGAGCGCCTCCGCGAAACACGCGATAGCCCGCGAGCCCGGCACCGCCTGTATCGGTCGACCCATTCCACACCAGGCGGACCGACGTGGAGCTGAGCGCGGTCGCGACGAGTCCCGACGGCGCGGAGGGTGCAATCGTGTCCTGGGCAGTGGTTGCCTGCGCCGTGTTCGATGGGGCGGATACGTTGTTGGCACCATCGATCGCGCGTACGACATACGAATAATTCGTGTTAGGCGAGAGCCCGGTGTCGGCAAACGACAATACGCCAGACGCGACCTGCGCGACCTGCGTACCGCCTCGGAAAATACGGTAGCCCGCAAGGCCTGATCCGCCAGCGTCGCTGGACGCATTCCAGGCGAGATTGATCTGCGTTGAGCCGGCGGCCGTTGCCGTCAGGCCAGCAGGCGCGGACGGTGGCGTCGCATCGCTGCCAGTTGTCGCTGTCGCGACATTGGAGGCCGGGGAAACGTTGGCGGCATTGTCGAAGGCACGCACCGTGTACGAATGCATCGAAAGAGGCGCGAGGCCGGTGTCGGCAAAGGTAAGAGTACCGGCACCGACCTGCGCAATTTGGGTGCCGTCCCGGGTCACGCGATAACCCGCAAGTCCCGAGCCCCCCGTGTCGGACGAGGCATTCCACGTGAGAGTGATCTGGTTCGCACCGGTCGGTGTGGCGGTCAGATTCGCCGGCGCGCTCGGCGCAAGAGAATCTGCCGGCGTCGTGACGTTTGCAGGCGTCGATTGCGCGGATTCGTTGCCTGCATTGTCGATCGCCGATACACGATACGCATACGCGGTGCCCGGCGCCGCGGTGGCGTCGGTAAACGTCGTCGTGCCTGCGCCCACCGCCGTGAGTTGCGTGCCGTTGCGATAGATTCGGTACCCGGCAAGCCCGGAACCGCCAGTGTCCGTCGAAGCGCTCCAGGTCACGCGAACCGAGTCCGATGCGAGCGCGTTGGCCACGACGTTGGTGGGAACAGAAGGCGCCGTAGTGTCGCTGGATGTGGTGGCGGAGGCTGAGTTTGACGGAGCCGAGACGTTTCCGTCGCCGTCAAATGCGCGCACGACGTATGTGTGGGTCGAGTTTGGTGCGAGACCGCTATCAGTGAACGTCAGCACTCCTGCGCCGACCTGCCCCACCGGGTTCGCCCCGCCGTCGCGGAAAACGCGATACCCGGCCAAGCCTGAGCCGCCCGTATCAGTCGAACCAATCCAGGTCACCACGATGCTCTGCGAGCCGTTCGCGGTGGCGGCAACGGCCGACGGCGCGGTGGGCGGCGTCGTGTCCGTCGCGGCCGAGGTCGTCACATTCGCGACATTGGAAAAAGCCGACGCGTTGTTCGCGCCGTCGATCGCGCGAACCGCGTACGTGTAGGTGGTCGAAGCACTCACTGCGGAATCGACGAAGCTGGTAGCGTTCCCCGGCGCGTCGCTGATCTTCACGCCGTCGCGCTGAATCTCGTAGCGCTGAATCCCCGAGGCGTCCGTGGATGCAATCCAGTTGAGCAATACGGCGCTCGCACCCTGCGCGGTCGCGGTCAGCGAGCCAGGCACAGTCGGCGGTATTGCGTCGGGCGGAATCGGTGTGGTGACGCTGACGGCATTCGAGGGTCCGGAAACATTCCCCGCGCCGTCCATCGCGCGAATCACGTAGCTGTAGGCGGTCCCGGCGGTCAAATTCGTGTCGGAGTAGCTGGCGGTCGCGACTGTCGCGACCGCCGTGGGGCCGCCGTTGCGGAAAATCCGATAACCGGCCAGACCCGAGCCCCCCGTATCCGCAGAGACATCCCACGACAGATTGACCTGAGTGGGTCCAGTGGCCACTGCCTGAACATTCGCCGGTACGTCGGGCGCCACAGTATCCGCAGCGGACGGCGTGCGAACCTGCACGACGGAAGTCGGACCCGACTCGTTGGCGGGCGTGGCACCATCGAATGCAGTGACGAAATAGCCATAAGTGGTCGCTGGCGCGACCGTGGTATCCGTATAAGACGTCGCCGTTACGGTGCCGATCGCGGTGGAGAGATCACTGCGGAATACTCGATAGCCGGCGACACCAGTGCCGCTATCGCTCGAAGCGCTCCATTGCAGCTCCACACGTTGCGGGTCCGGAGCGGTGACCTGGAGTCCCGACGGTGCGGTCGGCGGTGTGCTGTCATCATTAGTCTTGTCGACACCGACGAGGTCGCAGGCCGAAACGAAGCACACTGCAACGAGCACGACCCGTCGCGAAGCGGAAAGATTTGCGATCAACGATCCACCCTGAACCGGCCTTCGCCCATAGGAGCCGTGGCCTTCACCCCAGGAGATCGTGTCATGGCCGGTTGCGTCATGCCAGACGTCGGCGAGTTGCGACAATAATCGAGCTACAGAGCCACGCTCACGCGGAGCCGTCGTCGGCCCGGTACTGCGTCAGCCGCTGCAACCGCCGGGCGCACTCTCGAGAGCGCACTGCGCAGTTCCTTCGGCTGACGGATCTCGAACTCGAAGGGCAAGCGGGCGAGCTCACGCGCGAACCAATCGAGGTTGTCCGCCTGCGCGCGCAACAGCACGCCGCCGGGGACTTGCTCGAGCAGCCCGATCGAGGCGAAGAGCTCGCGTCGCGCCACCCGCAGTTCGGTCTTGAGGAGCACTTCGATCGCGTGCGTGCGCGGCATCGTCGCGATCGAGAAGGCGAGATAGCCGAGCGCATCGAAGCCCTTGGGCCGCGTGAATCGGACCTCGAGTGGGCGCACGGATTGCACGCGATCGAGCCGGAACGATCGCACCCCACCTCTGAGATGGCACATGCCGACGACATACCAGCATCCGCCGCGATAGGCGAGGCCGTAGGGATCGAAGTCTCGCTCGGTCACCGCGCGCTGCGCCGCGCAGTAGCGCATGGACACACGTATCTGCGATTGGGCGGCGCCGCTCAGGGCGAGCAATGCATCGTTCGTGGCGGGCTCACCCGTGCGCGACAGATCGAGCGCGACGGTCTCATCGATGGCGCGAACCCGGCGCTTGAGATTCGCGGGCATCACCCGCTCGAGCTTCGCCTGCGCACTCGCGACCGCGGGCGCTGCGTTCGACAGCGCGAGGCTGCGCGCAGCAAGGAGTCCGACCGACAACGCCAACGCTTCCTCATCGGTGAACATCATCGGCGGCAGCTTGTAACCCGCTACGAGCATGTAGGCGCCGTGGCGTCCGCGCTCGGTCGTGATGGGCACGCCGATTTCCTCCAGGCGCGAGATGTAACGGCGCAGCGTCCGGCCGTCGACCTTGATCCGCTGCGCCAGCTCGGCGCCGCTCATGCGGCCGTGCGTCTGCAGCAGCTCGAGCACGCCGAGCACGCGGGTGGTCGGGTGATACATGTGAACAGCTTACGCCGAATCAGGGCGGGTTACGCCCTATATCCGTAATACCCTGCTCTCGCCGTTCGAAAACCACCGTCGCAGGTCGGAGGAGGCATCGTGCATCTTTCATTGCGGCTCATCGCATGGCCGATGATCGTGCTCTCCGGCGTGCTCGGCTCGCTTTGCCAGGCCGAAAACGTCAGAGCGGAGTGGATGCTCGCGCTCAGTGAGGCTCAGCGTATGCAGGACCAGGCGCATGGCTTCGATTTCCTCATGGGAGACTGGCACATCCACAATCGGCGGCTCGTCAAGCGGCTGCAGCGCTCGAACGAATGGCAGGAGTTCGAATCGCAGAGCGTGTGCAACGCGCTCGCTGGCGGAATCGGCAACCAGGACGAGTATCGCACGGAGTTCTGGAAAGACTTCGTGGGGATCAGCCTGCGCTTCTTCGATCCGCTCACGGCGCAGTGGTCGATCTATTGGATCGACACCCGCACACGCGTACTGCAGCCACCCGTCGTCGGCAGCTTTGCGGGCGATGTCGGCATCTTCGAAGGCCGTGACCAGTTCGAGGGCCGACCGATACTGGTGCGTTACACGTGGTCGCGCGTGAGGAGCGCGAACCCGCGCTGGGAGCAGGCCTTCTCCGAGAACGGCGGTAAGAGCTGGGAAACCAATTGGACGATGGACTTCAGCCGTTAGAGCCAGGCAGCTGCTGCGAGTGGCGGCTGCTCGAGCGTGCGTACTACTTGTACGAGACCCCGGACTTACTGGCAGCTGGCGGTTCATGCCCATGATCCAGTTCTGGATCAGAGCGGCACCTGCGGTGTCGACCAGGTTGCTCGCAAGCGGCGGCATCTGGTGCAGGTCGCGCCGGCTCATGCGTACAAAGATGAGTGAGGCCGCGGGATTGCCCGGCACGATCAGCCGCGCGCCCGCGATGCCCAGATCGCCGCTCGCCGGCGTTGCGTTACAAGTATTGGTCGACGCGATCGACGTGCCGAACCGCAGGTCCATGTTCGACGGCGTACCGCCCGACGGGCGATGACATTGCGAGCAGTTCGTGTGCAGGTACGCACGGGCTCTCTCGGCGACGGTGCCGGCCGAGCCGTACGGATCGGGATACGCGGGCAGCGCACTCGGCGACTGACTGAGCGGCGTTGAGAACATGCCGATGGAGTTCAAGGTCGCGAGCTGATTCGCCGTGCGGCCTGTGGCCGGATACAGCAGGTCGCTATTGAGCTGTGCAGTCTCCAGGCCGAGGCTGCGCCCCGCCGCGTTGCTATGACACTGCAGGCATTGGGCTTCGCTCGGATAGATCCAGTCCTGCCCGGGCGGATTGATATTCGTGATCTGTCCGCCCTTCACCAGCGTTGCAGCAGTCTGGGCCGCATTCCACTGATACGTGTAGCCGCCCCAGTTACCGTTGGGATGCCGCATGAAGAGGCGTGTTTCGATGAGGCGGCTTCCGAGCCTGAAGTTCTTCATCAGCACGGTGCCGTTCGGGAACGACCAGTCACCATCGCTGCCGATCGTGATCGTCTGGCCGTTGGGCAGCGCCATCCAGCGCTCCTTTTGCGCGCCATCGGACCAGAACGCCGCGTTCGGCGTGTAGGGGATCAATCCGGCCGCCGGCTGTGTCGGATCGGCGGCACTCACGCAGCCGGTGTCGACGAGGTTCGCGGGAATCGTGTCGTTGATCGTGCCGCTGCCGGCAACTAGCTGATAAAGGCCGCCGTTGTAGTCGGTGACGTAGAGCTCACCCGCCGCGTCCTGCGCGAAGGACGAGATATTGAGCCCGGTCGACACGATGAGGTCCAGGCGATCAAAGCCGCCGGAAGCGTTGGCAGCGAGGTACATGAGCCTGCCACTCACGAAATCGGCGAACACGTATCGGCCGCGCAGCGACGGGATAGCGCTGCCCCGGTACACGTAGCCACCCGTGATCGACTGGCCGACGCCGTGATCGTACTCGGCGATCGGATCGATCAGTGGTGCGCCGTTCGCGGTGAGCGGACAGTTGCTCGAGGGATTGAAGCAATGCCGGCCTTCGCGAATGCGCCAGCCATAGTTGCCGCCGTTGACGATGCGATCGACCTCCTCCCATGCGTTCTGGCCGACGTCGGCGAGCCACAGGTCGGGTTCCGAGGCCGCGCGATCGAAACTCCAGCGCCAGGGATTGCGCAGGCCGTACGCGTAGATCTCGGGACAGGACGCAGAGCCCGTGCCCGCGCTGCAGAGCGGATTGCCGACGTAGGGGTTGTCGGCTGGGATCGTGTAAGGATTCGCGCCGTCGACATTGATGCGCAGGATCTTGCCGAACAGCATCGTCCGGTTCTGCGAGCGATTCTCCGGGTCACCGCCGGAGCCGCCGTCGCCGAAGCCGATATAAAGATTGCCATCCGGCCCGAACATGATGTTGCCGCCGTTGTGATTCTCGAACGGCTGGTCGAGCCGCAGCAGGATGCGCTCGCTGGTCGGGTCGAGCAGTCCATTGCTGCCGCGCCGGAACTCCGAGATGTGCGACTGGAACGGACTGGCGCCGGCGCCCGTATAAGAGAGGAATACGCGCCCGTTCGACGCATAGCTCGGGTGAAACGCCATGCCGAGCAGTCCCGATTCCCCGGCACTGTCGTTGACGATGCTCTGCAGGTCGGCCCACTGCGTCGTCGCGGTCGGATTCGTACCCTCGAAACGCTGGATCGTGCCGCGCTGCTCGACGACATACCACCGATTGGCCGGTTC
>CAVOLM010000059.1:0-124763 GCA_963696675.1 uncultured Gammaproteobacteria bacterium
TGAAAACGATCGCCAGATCCATGTTTATCGGTCTTGCGCTATGCATTGCACCTTGTACCTGCCTCTTCGCGGCTGAACCCTCCGTGCTGCGGGTCGTAGTGGTTCATACCGATGATGTCGATGCCTACGTGAAGGAACTGGCACGCGGCCAGGCGATTCTGAAGAAGATGCAGAGCGCCGCAACGATTCGAGTCTGTAGAGCCAGGTTTGCAGGCCCCAATGCCGGAGCAGTGGTCGTGTCGGTCGAGTATCCGAGCATTGCCGCACTCGCAAGCGATGATGCCAAGATCGCGGCGACCAGCGAGTATCGGGATTGGCTCAAGGGTCTGGACAAACTTCGCAAGATCGAGTCGGACAGCCTGTACGAGGAATTGAAGCCCTAGAGCGAACGGACCTCCCGCGGGCGCGCGGCAAAGGTGAACGCGATGATATTCGAGCAAATCACGACTGGTGGTTGCCAGTCCTATCTGGTCGGTTGCGGCGAGACCTGTGCGGCCGCTGTGATCGATCCCGAGATCAGCCAGCTGGATCGGTATGCCGTCGCTCGCGGCGCGCAGCGGCGTTCGCATCCGCTACGTCATCGACACTCACACTCACGCCGATCACTTCACGGCCACCCGTCAGCTCGCGCGTCAGCTCGATGTGCCCGTGGTGATGCATCGTGCGAGCCCCGCGCCGTTCGTTGACATGCGCGTCGATGACGGCGAGATGGTGGTCGTCGGGCGTATGCGCCTGCAGGTGCTGCACACGCCGGGCCACACGCGCGATTCGATGTGCCTGATCGCGGGCGACCGGGTGTTCACCGGCGATACGCTTCTCATCGGGGCCACCGGTCGCACCGACCTGCCCACCGGTGAGGCGGAGGCGCTCTACGACAGCCTGTTTGCGCACCTGCTGCTGCTCGATTCCGCACTCAAGGTGTTTCCGGCACATGAATACAAGGGCCGTAGTCATTCGACCATCGCGCAGGAGCTGAAGGACAACCCGCGCCTGCAGAAGCGCGAGCGCGCGGCTTTCGTTGAGATGATGCACAACCTCAATCTGTCGATGCCGACTCACATCACCGAAGCGCTGCGTACCAACATGAGCGGCGGCAAAACTGTTGCGCAGATGCTCGCCGAAGCCGCCGCTGTCGTGCCCTTCATGTCGCTCGAGGAATTGAAGGCGCGAATCGCGGATGAGGGGTGCGATCTGATCATTCTCGATGTGCGCGAGCGCGATGCTTATGAAGGCGGGCACATTCCGGGAGCGCGCCTGCTGCCGCGGGGTCAGCTGGAGCTCCGTGCCAGTGAGGATCTGCCGGACCCGACCAAGCGCATCCTTGCCTACTGCGAGTTCGGGCGAATCTCGACGCTGGCCGCGGCGACCATGCGCGAGATGGGATTCCAACGGGCCGTGGCGCTGGATGGGGGGATGAAGGCCTGGCGCGAGGGCGGTTACCCGCTCAAAGCGGGTAAAGAGCCGTAGCAGTCTCGATTCAGGCGTGCACCGGGCAACCGGTTTTCGCGCGAACCTCATCGAGCGCGACTCCCGGGGCGAGCTCAACCAGCTTGAGTCCCTTTGGAGTCACATCGAGCACGCACAGCTCGGTGATGATGCGGTCGATGACACCCACGCCGGTGAGCGGCAGCGTGCACTTCCTGATGATCTTGTGCTCGCCGCCTTTCGCCGTGTGCTCCATCAATACGATGATGCGTTCGACGCCAGCAACGAGATCCATCGCTCCGCCCATCCCCTTCACGAGTTTCCCGGGAATCATCCAGTTGGCAATGTCGCCTGAGTCGGTCACCTGCATGGCGCCGAGAATGGCGAGATCGATATGGCCGCCCCGGATCATTGCGAATGAATCGGCGCTGCTGAAGTATGCGGCGCCGACGCGGGCGGTCACGGTCTGCTTGCCGGCATTGATGAGGTCGGCATCGACTTCTTCTTCGGTCGGAAACGGTCCCACTCCGAGCAGGCCGTTCTCGCTTTGCAGCCATACGTCCATGCCCGGCGGGATGAAATTGGCCACCAGCGTCGGCAATCCGATACCGAGATTCACGTAAAAGCCGTCGCGCAGTTCCTGCGCCGCACGCTGCGCCATCTGGTCGCGGTTCCAGCTCATGAAGCCTTCCTCACGGTGCGCTGCTCGATGCGTTTCTCTGGGTGCGGGTTGTGCACCAGCCGTTTCACGAAGATTCCGGGCGTGTGAATGTGATCGGGTTCCAGGGCGCCAATCTCGACAATCTCCTCGGCTTCTGCGACGCAGATCCGGCCCGCGGTCGCGATCATGGGATTGAAGTTACGCGCGGTCTTGCGATACACGAGATTGCCTGCCTTGTCGGCACGCCAGGCCTTTACCAGCGAAACGTCCGCGCGCAACGAGTGCTCGAGCACGTACTGGTCACCGTCGAACTCGCGCGTTTCCTTGCCTTCGGCGACCACCGTGCCATAGCCGGTGCGCGTGAAGAATGCCGGTATGCCTGCGCCGCCCGCGCGGAGCTTTTCGGCCAGCGTGCCCTGCGGCGTGAACTCAAGCTGCAATTCACCGCAGAGAAACTGGCGCTCGAATTCCTTGTTCTCGCCCACGTAGGAGGAAATCATCTTCCTGATCTGGCGGGTTCGCAGCAAAAGACCGAGACCGAAATCGTCCACGCCCGCGTTGTTCGAGATCACGGTGAGATTCTTCGCGCCGGTGTCGCGCAATGCGGTAATGAGCGCTTCGGGGATACCGCACAAGCCGAAGCCGCCGACGGCGATCGTCTGGCCGTCCTGGATGAGTCCGGCGAGCGCCGCGTCCGCCGTTGGGAAGAGTTTCTGCACTCAGAGGCTCCGTGGCCGAGGCGCTGAATTGTAAGCGAGAACGCTTCGGGCCCGTATATCGCGGCCACGTGCCGCACGATGTATTCAGGGTTTGTGGGCGCGAGCCAGGTATTCCTCGGTCTGCATCTCGACCAGGCGGCTCGAAGTGCGCCGGAACTCGAACTTGAGTTTCTCGCCACGGTAAAGCGCGTCCGGTGGTGCGGCGGCGGAAATAACGAGGTTCACGTTGTGGTCATAGAGTTCATCGACCAGAGCGATGAAACGGCGCGCGGCGTTCTCATGCGCCGCATCGAACACCGGTAGGTGCGCCACGATGAGTGTGTGACAGGTGCGCGCCAGCTCGATGTAGTCGTTCTGGCTGCGAGGTCCCTCGCACAGGTCGCGGAACTCGAACCAGATCACGGCTGGATTGCCGATCAGGCGCGTGCACAGCTCATCGAGCTTGCCGACCACCTGCTCCTGGTGGCGATCGCGCGCCAGACCGGCGCTGGCCACCTGCGACACGTACGCGGAGTGAATCGCGCCGCGGCTCATGCGGCGGAGACTTGGTGGCGAGTGCGCGTCATCGGCTAGAGGGACTGGTAATTCGGGCCGCTGCCGCCTTCGGGCGGCACCCAGTTGATGATCTCGTACGGATCCTTGATGTCGCAGGCCTTGCAGTGCACGCAATTGGCGGCGTTGATCTGCAAGCGCTTGCCACCAGCACCATCGTCCACCATTTCGTACACGCTGGCCGGGCAGAACCGCGTGCAGGGATTGGCGTATTCGACACTGCATCGTCCTGCACAGATCGACAGGTCGGCGACCTTCAGGTGCACCGGCTGACTTTCATCGTGTGCCGTGGCGGCGAGGAACACCGAGGCCAGTCGATCGCGCGGCGGAAGGTCGCGAGCGCCCCAGTCCCGGTCGGGCGATTCGAACGAGTCGATTTTCGCGAGTTTCCAGTTGGCTTCGTTGTGCAACGTCCAGGGCAGCTTGCCAAGCGTCACCGTCTCGAGTCCCGCGTTGATCAGGCCGAACCACAGACCGCGCTTGAACGCCGGTTTGAAGTTGCGGACTCTGCGCAGCTCGCGGCCGCCTTCCGAAGCGCGCCAGCGCGCATCGAAGCCAGCGCTGCTTCCGGTCTCCGCGATGTGTTCGGCGGCGGTGACACCGGAGCGGATCGCCTGGTGGATGCCTTTGATCTTCGGGAAATTGAGCGTGCCACCGGCATCGCCGACGATCAGCGCGCCGGGCATCTCGAGCTTCGGCAACGACTGCCAGCCGCCGGCCGCAATCGTGCGCGCACCGGCGGAGACGATCTCACCGCCTTCGAGCAGCGGGTGAATCCGCGGGTGGTGCTTGAATTGCTGGAATGCCTCGAACGGCTGAAACCGCGGGTCGCGATAGTCGAGCCCCACTACATACCCGACATAGATGCGATTGCGATCGAGGTGATAGATGAATCCGCCGCCATAGGTCGCCGCATCGAGAGGCCAGCCGAGTGTGTGCTGTACGAGCCCGGCCTGCACGCGGCCTTCGGGGAGTTGCCAGAGCTCTTTGAGCCCGAGCGCATAGGTCTGCGGATCGCAGTTGGCGTCCAGCTTGAACTGGCGCACCAGTTGCTTGGTGAGACTTCCGCGGCAGCCTTCGGCCAGCACCGTAAGTCGCGCCCGGATTTCGGGGCCCGGCGTGAAATTCGGCCCCGGCGTGCCATCCTTGTTGAGTCCCATGTCACCGATCTGCACGCCCGCGACCGAACCATCGTCGTTGTTGAGCGTCTGCGCGCCGGCAAACCCGGCGAAGACGTCGACGCCGAGCGACTCGGCCTTGCTCGCCAGCCAAGGTGTCAGCAGTCCGAGCGAGACAATGAAATTGCCGTGATTGCGCATCTGCGGCGGGTTCGGAAAGCGCACGCCACCGCGGCGCGTGAGCAGCAGGAACTCGTCGCCGCCAACCGGTACGCAGATGTCCAGGGCGCTCTGTCGCCACTCGGGCAGCAAAGCGTCGAGCGGTCCCGGTTCCATGACGGCACCCGACAGTGAATGCGCACCGACCGCAGAACCCTTCTCAAGCACGCAGACGGTAGTATCGGGCTTGAGCTGTTTCAGCCGGATGGCACACGCGAGCCCTGCCGGGCCCGCGCCGACGACGAGCACGTCGTACTCCATCACATCCCGATCGGGCATTGGCTTTAGTTCAGCGGCAGCCCTTTGAGCTGCGGAACTTTCGCGAGCTGCGGGCGCACTTTCGCCAGGTCGCCGACGATCACGAGCGTCATGTCTTCGGGGCGGATGTATTTGCGTGCAGCCGCACTGACCTGCTCCGGCGTCACTGCGTAGATGCGCTCGACCAGATGGGTCAGGTAGTCATCTGGCAAGCCGTGCAGATCCATGTACGCCAGTTGTCCGATCAGCGCACCGCGGGTCGCGTTCTGCAATACGAAGATGCCGCCGCGATAGTTCTTCATGCCATTGAGCTCTGTGGCGCCGGGCGGCTCGCGCTGCAGCCGATCGATCTCGGCGTAGATCTCCTTGAGGGCGTTGCCGGTGTCCTTGGTGGTGACATCGGCTTCCTCGACCCAGTAACCGCTGCGGTAGTGCACATCCAGTGAGCTTCGCGGCGAATAAGCGTAGCCCTTGTTCTCGCGGATGTTGCTGGTGATGCGCGAGGAGAATTCGCCACCGAGGAGCGAGTTGGTGAGCGACAGCTGCAGGTAGTCCGGCTGACTTGGATCGATCGCCGGCAATCCCAGCAGGATGGTCGATTGTGGCGCGTCGGGCCGATCGATGAGGCGGATCTGTCGCTTGCTCACGCCGGTCGGTGTATTGATCAGCGGCGCAGGTCCAGCCGGCCAGTCGCTGAAGGCCTTATCGATTGCCTGCTCGATCGCGGCCCGGTCGAATCGCCCCGCCACATAGATATGAGTCCGCGCGGCGCCGAAGTTGTCGCGATAGAAGCCACGCACGTCTTCCATCGAGTACCCGTCCAGTTGCGACTCGGTGGGGTAGATCTTCCCGTAAGGATGGTTCGGGTAGAGCAGGGCGGCAAACGCCTCGTTGGCGAGGCTGTCAGGCTCGCTGCGTGACAGTGCGAGCTGGCGCTGAAAATCGCGCTTGATCCGCGCGAGCTCGGACTCGGGAAGCTGCGCCCGGCGCAGCAGGTCGGCGATCAGTGCGACCGCTTCACTGCCGTGCTCGCTCAGCACATCCATTGAAACGGTGATCTGATCAGGCCCCACGGCGAGGTTGACCGATCCGCCCATGTTGGCCGCGGCCTCGGCGATCTCGTTCGCTGAGCGAGTGCCGGCACCTTCCTTGATCAGCTCGCCAGTGAGGTCGGCAAGCCAGGTCTTAGCCCCTTCGTTGAGGTTGCCGGCTCTGACAATGGCAGTGATTGCAGTCTTCGGAATGGCTCCGAACTCGATGAAGGTCATCTCCAGCCCATTGCTGAGCGCACGCTCCGCCTTGGCGGGCACCTGGAAGTTCTTCGGCGCCGCAGGCGATGGCGGGGTCTCGACCGCCAAGGCCGAGCTGGCTGCGGCGAGCACGAGTAGGAGAGGGAGGAGTCTCATGGAGCACCTCCCTGCTTGGCGTCAGCCCTGCCGGGCTCGATGGTCAGCACCGTGCGATTGGAAGGCACCAGGTACTTGCGCGCGGTCTGCTGAATGAGCTCGGGCGTGACCTTGCGGAACTCGGCATCGAGCCTGTTGATGCGCGCCGGATCGTCGTCGAACAATGCGAAGGAGGCGAGGAGGTCCACGAGCCCGAAGCGCGCGGCCGAGCCGATCACATCGTAGAAGCCGGAACGCATCTTGGTGAGCGCGCGCTCGAATTCCGCGGGACTCACGGGCTGGTCCTGGATCTTCCGGATCGTCTCGTCGATGTCCGCAAGGATCGTGTCGGTGCTGTGTTCCGGGTCGTGCACCAACCCCGCGGTCCACAGCATCGGCCCCTTGTAGTTGAACATGTTGCCGATCAGGTTGATGCCACCGGACACGTCGTCGGTGTAACCGCGCTCTTTCACCAGTTTGCGGGGCAGCGCGCTGTCCGGGCCCTGCAGCAGCAACTCGTCGATGATGCCGAACGCGAGCCATTCGGGAGTCCAGCGTTCCGGCACGTGGTAGGCGATTGCGAGCGCTGGCCGAGGCGCAAGTGCATCGGTCTTTGACGCACGGCGCTCCTCGGTCTGTGGCGGCTCGGAGATGTCGGGCTGGGCCGGGAGCGGGCGCGCAGTCATCCCGCCAAAGTATTTCTCGATCCAGGCGCGGGTTTGAGCCGGATCGAAATCGCCCGCGACGACGAGCGCCGCGTTGTTGGGCCCGTAGTAGGTATCGTGGAACGCGAGGACGTCCTTGAGTGTCGCCGCGTCGAGGTCGCCAAGGTCGCCGTAGAAGTTGTGCGCGTTGTACCAGTTGCGGTTGGCGTATTGCGGCACATCGAGCCACGGGAAACCGCCGTACGGGCGATTGAGCACATTGACCTTCACTTCGTTTTGTACCACGCCGTTCTGGTTGTCCAGATTCTCCTGGGTGATACTGAGCCCGCCCATGCGATCGGCCTCCGCCCACAGCATCGTCTCGAGCGTATTGGACGGCACCACCTCGAAGTAGTTGGTGAAGTCGAAGCGCGTCGAGCCGTTCAGCACTCCGCCGTTGTTCTGGATCAGCTTCACGAACTCCATCTTGCCGAGATTCTTCGAGCCCTGGAACATCATGTGCTCGAACAAGTGCGCGAAGCCGGTGCGATCGCGCGGCTCGATGCGAAAGCCGATGTTGTAGTACACCGCTACCGTTGCGACGGGCACGCTGTGGTCTTCGCTCAGTACCACTCGCAGCCCGTTCGCGAGCTTGTAGTACTCGACCGGAACACTGAGGGTCGGGGCAGCTGCCGCTTTTGGCGTTGCAGTGGCCGTGCTCGCCGGCTCCTTCGCCGGTTCAGAGACCTTCTGGCCCGCACAGCCGGCCAGGGCGAGTGCCGCGATGCTCGCGATCAACACTTGTCGGAACATTGAAGAATCCTTACTTGGGTTGCATACGGATGGCGCCGTCGAGCCGGATGGTCTCGCCGTTCAACATCGGGTTCTGAAAGATGCTGACGACGAGATCCGCATACTCCTCGGGCTTGCCGAGCCGGGAAGGGAAGGGAATCTGGGCGGCGAGCGACTTCTGCACCTCGTCAGGCATCCCAGCCACCATCGGGGTGCGGAAGATTCCGGGCGCAATCGCCATGACCCGGATGCCGATCCGGGCGAACTCTCGCGCCATCGGCAACGTCATGCCCATGACGCCCGCCTTGGTCGCCGAATAGGCTGCCTGGCCGATCTGGCCCTCGAATGCAGCCACCGAAGAGGTATGAATGATGAGGCCACGCTCGCCATCCTCGTTGGCGGTGTTGTTCTGCATGAGCGAAGCGCAGGCCTTGTCCACGAAGAAGGTGCCGATCAGGTTGATGTGAATGACCTTCGTGAAGAACTCGCCCGCCATCGGCCCTTCGCGTCCCAGCACACGACCCGCACCGACCACACCAGCGCAGTTCACCACCAGGTTCAGTGCGCCCATGCGTTCTTTCGCGGTGGCGACGGCGGCATTCACGTCCGACTCGGATGTGACATCGCAGCGAATGAACGTCGCATTCGGTCCCGAGCGCCTTCGCGGCAGCCGTGCCGGCAGCGTCCTGAACATCGAGCAATGCAGCCTTACCGCCTTCCGCAATCACGCGTTGCGCCACTGCGTGGCCGAGACCCGATGCACCGCCAGTGACGATGGCCCGAGCGTCTTTGATCTTCATCGCAACCCCTAAATATTCCGCCGACCGCGAACCGCGCAGGCCATTGATTATGTTGAATAGTGCCGTTGAGTCCGACAGTCCGTCAAAAAAATTGCTGCCGGGAGTGACAATTTCATGCCGGCTTTATCGCTATACCTATGGGGACCCCATGTTGCATGGCACGGATGCTTGGAACCAGGGATGGCCAACGGATCGGACATGGCTGGGCAAGGATGCCCACCCACCTCACCCCTCGTCATTCCTCGCGCACCCAGCGCGCCATGCGTTTTTCCAGGAACGCACTCAATCCCTCTTGCCCTTCCTCGGACGCGCGTAGCCGCGCCAGCCTCTGCGCCGTGACGAGGCGTGCATCACGATCCGGCGCTCGGCCGGCGATCGACACTTCACGAATCAATTCTTTGGCTTCACGTTGTGCGGCGGGTCCGCCCTTCAGCAGTGCTGCCACGATCCTTTCCACAACCTGATCGAGCGAGGCGAGCGGTGCAGTCTCGTGAACCAGACCGATACGCTGCGCATCGGCGGCACTGATCGGCTCGCCCGTCAGAACATATCGGCGCGCCTGGCGCGGGCCGATCGCAGCCACTACGAACGGCGAGATCATTGCGGGAAGGATCCCCAGCCGAATCTCGCTCAGCGAGAAACGCGCTTCGGCGCTGGCTATGGCAATGTCGCAGCACGCGATGAGACCCACGCCACCACCGAACACGTTGCCGTTGATCCGCGCCACCGTCGGCTTCGTCAGAGTGTTCAACGTGGCGAGCATTTCGCCGAGCCGCAGCGCGTCCTGCAGGTTTTCTGACGGACTGGCCCGGGCCGCTGCGCGCATCGACTCGATGTCGGCGCCAGCGCAAAAGGTCGAGCCGGCTCCAGTCAAGACAATGACGCGCACTGTCGCGTCGCGCTCCAGCGTACTGAGCGTCGTGCCCAGTGCCGCGATGGCTGTCGGCATCGAGTGCATTGTGCTTGGCGGGGCGATTCAGCGTGACGGTTGCGACACCGCGTGCATCGACCGAGCCCAGTACTGAGGCAGTCACGCCTGGCGACCTAGCTGATTTCGATCGCGAGCGCGGTCGCTTCGCCGCCGCCAATACAAAGAGAGGCGACGCCGCGTTTCAAGGCCCGTTTGCGCAGGGCATGCAGCAGGGTTGCGGTGATGCGCGCTCCTGTGGCACCGATCGGATGCCCCAACGCGCAAGCGCCGCCATTCACATTCACACGCGCATGATCGAGATCCACGTCATGCATTGCAGCCATCGTGACACACGCAAACGCTTCGTTGATTTCGTATAAATCCACCTGACCCGGTTTCCAGTTGACGCGTTCCAGCAGCTTCTGGATTGCCCCGCCCGGAGCGGTGGTAAACCACTCGGGCGCTTGCGCCTGGCTCGTGTAACCGACGATGCGTGCCAGCGGCTTGAGCCCGCGCGCTTTCGCCCCTGCTTCGCTCATCAGCACAACTGCCGCCGCACCATCGGAGATCGATGAGGAACTCGCGGCCGTGACGGTGCCGTCCTTGTTGAAGGCCGGTTTCAGCGTCGGGATCTTGTCGATGTCGCAGGTGAACGGAGTCTCATCGCGCTCTACCACCGTTTCGCCCTTGCGACCCTTGACGGTCACAGCCGCGATCTCGGCGGCGAAGTCCCCGGCCTGAACTGCGCGCAGCGCGCGGCGTACGGACTCCGCCGCGAAAGCGTCCTGTTGAGCGCGTGAGAATCCGTACTTCGCTGCGGTGGCATCAGCGAAATGCCCCATCAACTTGCCATCGAAGGGACTCTGCAGGCCGTCGCGAAACATGTGATCGATCACTTCCCCGTGACCCATTCGATATCCAGAGCGTGCCTTCGGCAGCAGGTACGGCGCATTGGACATCGACTCCAGGCCGCCTGCCACGACCACCTCGGCATCGCCAGCGCGGATCTGGTCGGCGGCCATCATGATTGCCTTCATTCCCGAGCCGCACATCTTATTGACCGTGGTCGCCGGAACCGACGCCGGAATTCCGGCGGCGAGCGCCGCCTGCCGCGCGGGCGCCTGACCGAGGTTGGCGGGCAGCACGCAGCCCATGATCACTTCCTGAATCTCGTCCGGCGACACGCCCGAATCCTTGAGTGCTGCGGCGATCGCGACGCTGCCGAGCTCGATAGCGCTGACGGGATTGAATGCGCCCAGAAACGCGCCGATCGGCGTGCGGCGGGCGGCAAGAATGACCACAGGCGAGTTCTGCACAGTTTCTCCGGGCGACTTCTCGAGCCGCCAATCCTTCACTCAACGACACGATGCGGACGCGAATTATAGGCTGCCCGCACGCAGCTCGCGGGTGCGCTTGCGCGTTCGGACTGATAGACTTCAGTTCCCTTTCTCAGCACGTAAGCCTTGATTTCCAATGGGTATTCCTGCTGCTGAGCTCGACGAGAGCCGCGCCCTGGAGCGCGCGCCCCTGCGCTTCGTCAGTGCCGCGTCCCTGTTCGATGGGCACGACGCCGCCATCAACATCATCCGCCGCATCCTGCAGGCACATGGCGCCGAGGTGATCCACCTCGGGCATAACCGCAGTGTCTCCGACATCGTCCGCGCGGCGATCCAGGAAGACGCCGACGGTATCGCGGTCAGCTCCTACCAGGGCGGGCACAACGAATACTTCCGCTACATGGTGGACATGCTGCGCGACCTCAAGGCCGAGCACATCCGCGTCGTCGTTGGTGGTGGCGGCACCATCTCCCCGGATGAGATTGCGGCGCTCGAAGCCTACGGCATCGAGAAGATCTATAGCCCCGAAGACGGCCGGCAGATGGGGCTCGACGGCATGATCGAGGACGTGTTCCGCCGGGTGCGGGCTTACAGCAAGCCGCGCTACGAATTCCGGCCGTTCGGTCCGCGCGAGTATCAGCAGATCGCCAGGACGATCTCGGTTCTCGAGGGCTCGAGCGATGCGGGGCATTCGCTCGAGACCATCCGGCGTGCGCTTGCCAAGAGCGAACGTCGTGCGCCGGTGGTCGGAATCACCGGTACGGGCGGTGCGGGCAAGAGCTCACTCAATGACGAGCTTCTTAACCGCTTCGTGCGTCACTTCCCGGATCGGCAGATCGCGGTCGTCGCCATGGATCCCACGCGGCGGCGATCGGGTGGTGCGCTGCTCGGCGATCGCATCCGCATGAACAGCCTCAGCAACGAACGCATCTTCATGCGCTCGCTCGCCACCCGCCGCCAGCATCTGGCCACCAGCGCGGTGCTCGCCGACACGATTGCGCTGCTCAAGTTCGCGGGCTTCGACCTGATCGTGGTCGAAACCGCCGGCATCGGGCAGAGCGACAGCGAGATCGCCGATCTGGCAGACCTGTCGATGTATGTGATGACGAGCGAATACGGCGCACCGAGCCAGCTCGAAAAGATCGACATGCTCGATTTCGCCGATTTCATCGTCATCAACAAGTTCGAAAAGCGCGGCGGCGAGGATGCGCTGCGCGATGTGCGCAAGCAGTGGCGGCGCAATCATCCCAAGGAACGTGTGGCTGACGATGCGGTTCCCGTGTTTCCGACCATCGCCAGCCAGTTCAATGATGCGGGCGTCAACCGCCTGTTCACGGCGCTCTGCCAGCGTCTGGAAGCGGAACCGGTGGGCGGCAAGAGCTGGAAACTCGCCGGTCATCACATCGATGAGCTACCGCGGCGCGACCCGGTGATTCCAGGAGAGCGGGTGCGCTATCTCGCCGAAATCGCAGCCGACGGGCGCAAGGTGCGTGAATCGATCGAGCGCAGAGCGCGTGCGGCGAGTCGCGCGCAAGGCCTGCACGAATCACTCGAGGCGCTGGGCGACCCTTCGCTTCCGGAGCCGTTGGAGCCCTTCACGGATGCGGCAATCAGCGACACCGGGGATGTTTCCCGGTCGACTTTGCGTCGGGCGTACAACCAGGCGCTCGCGGAGGTCGGCACCGAAGGTGTCGAGCTGCTGAAGCGCTGGCCAGCGCGAGCTCGGGCCGCCACCGAAGAACAGTACCGATACCAGGTGCGCGGGCGCGAGATTACCGGCGAGAACTACAGCGAGACGCTGAGCCACCAGAAGATCCCGAAGATCGCGGTGCCGAAGCTGCACGACTGGGGCGATCTGCTCACCTTCCTGATGAAGGAGAATCTGCCGGGCGCTTATCCGTATACGGCAGGCGTCTATCCATATCGGCGCGAAGAAGAAGACCCGACACGCATGTTTGCCGGCGAGGGCACGCCGGAGCGTACCAACCGCCGTTTCCACTACCTGGCGGGTGGACACGAGGCGACACGCCTGTCGACCGCGTTCGATTCGACCACGCTCTACGGCGAAGACCCCGACGAGCGGCCGGACATCTACGGACGCACCGGCAACTCGGGTGTCTCGATCGCGACGCTCGATGACATGAAGCGCCTGTATTCGGGCTTCGACCTGTGCGCGCCAAGCACCTCGGTGTCGATGACGATCAACGGACCCGCGCCGATGATCCTCGCGATGTTCATGAATACCGCGATCGATCAGCGCGTCGAGCGGTATCTGCGCGAGAGTGGCGGCTGGCCGGAAGCGCAGCGCAAGATCGCGGCGCTCGGCCAGGAGCGCTCGCTCCCGCAATATCGTGGCGAGTTGCCCGCAGGCCATGACGGTTCGGGCCTTGCGCTCCTCGGTGTGTCCGGGGATCGGATCCTCGATCGCGAGACATACGAGAAGATCCGCGCCGAAGCGTTATCGCTGGTGCGTGGCACGGTGCAGGCCGACATCCTGAAAGAGGACCAGGCGCAAAACACCTGCATTTTCTCGACCGAGTTCGCGTTGCGGATGATGGGCGACGTGCAGGCGTATTTCAGCGAACGCGGCGTGCGCAACTTCTACTCGGTGTCGATCTCCGGCTATCACATCGCCGAAGCCGGCGCGAACCCGATCTCGCAGCTCGCGTTCACGCTCGCCAATGGTTTCACGATCGTCGAGTACTACCTGAGCCGCGGCATGAAGATCGACGATTTCGCGCCGAACCTCTCGTTCTTCTTCTCCAATGGCATGGATCCGGAGTACGCGGTGATTGGCCGGGTGGCACGGCGCATCTGGGCGCGCGCGATGCGAGATCTGTATTCGGCCGGCCCACGCAGCCAGATGCTCAAGTACCACATCCAGACGTCCGGCCGGAGCCTGCATGCGCGTGAAATACAGTTCAACGACATTCGCACGACGCTGCAGGCGCTCTACGCGCTGTTCGACAACTGCAACAGCCTGCACACCAATGCGTACGACGAGGCGCTGACGACGCCCACCGAGGAGAGCGTGCGACGCGCGGTGGCGATCCAGCTCATCATCAATCGCGAGCTCGGGCTCAACAAGAATCAGAACCCGTGGCAGGGGTCCTTCCTGGTCGATCAACTCACCGACCTGGTGGAGGAGGCGGTCTACCAGGAGTTCGATCGCATCGCCGAGCGCGGCGGGGTTCTCGGAGCCATGGAAACGATGTACCAGCGCGGGCGCATCCAGGAAGAGAGCCTCTATTACGAATCACGCAAGCACGACGGCTCCTTGCCGCTCATCGGCGTCAATACGTTTCTTGCCAGCGGGGATGCCGTCGAGGAAGTGCGCGGCGCGGAGCTGATTCGCTCCACCGAAGAAGAGAAGCAGGGCCAGGTCACCGGCGTGCGCGACTTTCAGGCCCGTCATGCGCAGGAGAGCACCACGGCACTCGAACGCCTGCAGGCCGTCGCTGCAGGCCGCGGCAACGTTTTTGCGGAATTGATGGAATCCGTAAAGGTGTGCTCGCTGGGCCAGATCTCGCGAGCACTCTACGAAGTGGGCGGGCAGTATCGCCGCAACGTTTAGCTTCCCTATGCCGTCTGCTGCGCAGGCGCGCGCGGCTCCTCCTCAGCTTCGAGATCAGGCTCACCCAGGTGCAGGAGCACGATTCGCCGCGCGGCATCTCGAAGGTGTGCCGCCGCCTCGTGGTGTTCGGTTTGCGGCACCAGGCTGGGCAGTAGCTCGACGGTGATCGGCGCGGGCGTCGGAATCACGCTGCTGGAGGAGAGTACCGTGCGCGTGCCGCGAATCACGGCGGGAGTGACGGTGCAATTCGCACGCACGGCGGTGGCAAACGCGCCGGTATGAAAGCGCAGCAATCCGGGCCGGGTCGAAAACGTCCCCTCGGGGAAGAACACCAACGACTGTCCTGTGCTCGCACGTCTTAGGACCCGGCGGGCGTCCATGGCCCCCTTGTGACGATTGTGCCGGTCGACGAATTCCGAGCCGATCCGTCGCAACAACCGGCTCGCGAGCGGCACGCGGTCCATTTCCTTCTTGATGACGAACGCGAAGCGCGGCGGCAGGGCGGCGGTGAGCACCAGGCCATCCAGGTAGCTCGCGTGATTGGCCACCACGATGCAGCGCTCCGCCGGCAGACGCTCGGCGCCGAAGACTCTGAGCCTTACTCCCCAGGCAGCAAAAACCGCTCGAGCCGTGAGGCGTGCGATACGGCGCCGCTGCTCGAGTCCCGGCACCAGCAGCATCGCGACGAGCGCGAGCAGGGCGAGGAGCACGAACACCGCCCAGCAATACACGCCGTAGCTCACGCGCAACGGCCATTTGAGAAGCTTCATCAACACATCGTTCAGGTCCGGGGAAACGCTGTCTGCGACACAGGTAACGGTGGGAGGGGTGTGAACTGCTTCTCTTTATGTTAACGGAGGCCGCATTCTGTGAATGTAATCACGCCTAGGGGGGTACCCCGTCCGCATACTCCCCGGGCATTTTGCGTGATGGCGCAGGCGCTTGCATATCCACACGCCTGCATTCAACCGCAAGGACAGATCCGGCAGGCATGAGTTCAGCAGTCAAGAAAGCGGTAGACCTGAAGTCTGCATCGCAGGCGGAAAGGACGGCAGACGAGCCGGACCCGGTCGTTAACCGTTTCCTCGAAGCCGTCTGGATGGAGCGCGGGCTTTCGCCCAATACGCTGGCCGCGTACCGCGCCGACCTCACGGCGCTCAATCGCTGGCTCGAGCGCAAAGATATCCCGATCATCAAGACGGCTCGCAACGACCTGCTGGGGTTCATCGCCTGGCGAGTGGAAGCCGGCGCCCGTCCCCGTTCAACCGCGCGGCAGCTCTCGAGCTTCCGCCGCTTCTTCCGTTACCTCGCACGCGAAGGAATGATCAGCGAGGATCCTACCGCGCAGATCGCGATGCCCAAGATCGGACGCTCGCTGCCGAAGTCGCTGACCGAAGATGAGGTCGAGTCGTTGCTGATGGCGCCGACTGTGACGGATCCGCTCGGTCACCGCGATCGCACGATGCTCGAAGTGCTCTATGCCACGGGGCTCAGGGTCTCCGAGCTCGTCAACCTCAAGCACAACCAGGTCAACCTGAACCAGGGCGTGCTGCGGATCGTCGGCAAGGGCAATCGTGAGCGGCTGATACCGCTCGGCGAAGAAGCGGTGCGTTGGCTGCAGCAGTTCGTTCAGGGCCCGCGCGCCGAGATCCTGCTCGAGCGCCAGACGGATTTCCTGTTCCCCACGCGTCGCGGCGACAAGATGACGCGCCAGGCCTTCTGGCACATCATCAAGCGCTACGCGCGCAAGGCCGGCGTGCAGAAGGAACTGTCACCACACACGCTGCGTCATGCGTTCGCGACCCACTTGCTGAACCACGGCGCGGACCTGCGCGTCGTGCAGATGCTGCTTGGGCACAGTGACCTTTCCACGACCCAGATCTACACCCACGTCGCGCGCGAGCGCATGAAAGAGCTGCATTCGCAGCATCACCCGCGCGGCTGAACCTGCTGGCCCCTCGCCGACAGGTACTAAACTTATTTTTCAGCTCCGCCGTTTGCTAGACTGCGCGCCGCCATGGGCGTGAACCATCCTGCCTGCCTCGGGTCGAACAGCGCCAGTCAGCCTGGAGTCCGCGGCATGTCCGAATTCAAACGCCTGGCCCAATATTCGCTGTTGAGCGTGCTCACTTACATGGGCATCGCTGACGGCGTGGGCCGGAGACGAGGCTCCCGACCCGCGCGTGGACATCGCCAAGAAGATGCCGGGGGTCACCGTTGACCAGCTCAAGGCGACCCCGATCCCGGGCATCTACGAGTTCTCGAAGGGCGCAGACGTTGGTTATGTGACCAGTGACGGGCGCTACTTTCTGGGTGGCGACCTCTACGACATCAAGGAAGGTGTGAACCTCACCGACCAGCGCCGCAGCGATGTGCGTCGGAAGGTGCTCAGTTCGCTGTCGGAGAGCGAATTGATCGTGTTCTCACCAAAGGATCCCAAGTACACGATCACCGTGTTCACGGATGTCGACTGCGGCTATTGCCGCAAGCTCCACAGCCAGATTGCGGATCTCAACCGCATGGGCGTGCGCGTACGCTACGCGTTCTACCCACGCGAGGGCCCGGGAAGCGAGTCCTGGAAGACTGCTGAAGCGGTCTGGTGCTCAGCCGACCGGCAGGATGCGCTGACGCGCGCTAAGCGCGGCGAGGCAATCAAGGCAAAGGACTGCGGAGCAACTCCGGTCGCGCGCGAGTACCAGATGGCGCTCGATCTCAACGTTCACGGCACGCCAGGAATCTTCACGCCAGCGGGCGACTACATCTCCGGGTACCTGCCGCCGCAGGACCTGGTTGCGCATCTCAAGTCGCTGGAACAGGGAAAGAAGTAGCTCGCTCAGCGCTCCAGGAGCTTGAGCTTGTCGGGTTTCCCCTCCCATTCCTTGGCATCGGCCGGGGCTTCGCCCTTCTCAGTGATCACCGGCCACTTGCGGGCGAGTTCCTTGTTGAGTGCCGTAAACTGCTCCTGACCCGCAGGTAATTCCTCCTCGGAAAAGATCGCCTCGACCGGGCATTCGGGCTCGCACAGTGTGCAGTCAATGCACTCGTCCGGGTCGATCACCAGGAAATTCGGTCCCTCGTGGAAGCAGTCGACCGGGCAGACCTCGACGCAGTCCATGTACTTGCACTTGATGCAGTTTTCGGTGACGACGAATGTCATGAGCACATGATCCGCGGCTGGTCCAGGGCGAGTTATTCTGCCACACGCGTTCCCCGGTGCCCTAGGAGCATGTCAGGCGAGCAGGTCGCTCCTGGCCCGGTCGCTGTCGGTGATGTGCAGTTCCTCGCGCCCGGCGGCGCGGTCCGCGAAGTAGCGTCGGAGCGCGAAAGTGCCGCTTTGAAATGCGATCTCCTCCCAGGGGATGTCGCGCTCCTCGACCAGCTTCACCTCGAGGCTTTCCGGACCGACCCCGAAGCGAGGTTCGATGAGGTGGGCACGGAAGAACACGTGCACCTGGCGCGCGCGCAGGGCATGAAATATCGCCAGTATCGAGCCGATCTCGACCAGCGCCTCGGCCTCTTCAACCGCTTCACGTGCCGCCGCCTGCATCAACGTTTCGTCGTTCTCCATGAAACCTGCGGGGATCGTCCAGTAGCCCAGGCGCGGCTCGATCGCGCGGCGACAGATCAGGATCTTCCCCTCCCACTCCGGCACGCAGCCAGCGACCAGCTTCGGATTCTGATAGTGGATCGTCCCGCAGCTCTCGCAGACGAAGCGGGGCAGGTGATCACCCGGCGGGACTCTCAGGCTGACGCGTTGCCCGCAGGCACTGCAGAAGTTCATGCCGGGTTCGCGCGCACCATCAGCGGAAGTTGTATTGGATGCGCATGCCGAGTGCAAGATCGGACACGTCGAGAAATTCGAGCCCTTCGAGCGTCTGGTACTCAACGTAGGCTGAAATGCCATATCGAAGCTGAGCGGCCATACCTACGGCGAATATCATGAATGATTGATCGGCTGCTTCCGATGTCACAACGATGGGCGGCGTCGGGTTTGCCGTGCCCGCAAAGGGATCGTTCGCAAAGCGTACGCCGAACACGTTGGCTTCATCGCTGAACTCCCAAACTGCATCGGCTCGCAGGTGCGGCAACAATATGATCCATCCCAGGTTCCACGCCCCGGTGATGCGTGCTCCGACACTGGCGGTTGCCGACTGGAAGTCCTGTTTCTCGTAAATGAGATCCAGGCCAGCGGCGCCGCTTTCCCGGAACTCGTTCACTGTTGCGTCGATGTAGTAAAGACGTGCATTCGGCGAAATCGTAATTGGACCGATGAGGAAGTCATGACCAGCGGAAACGCCGGCGCTCAGCGTGCTTCCGTCGCTCGACCCCTGCGCCGTGCGATCGATGGTGCCGCCGGCGTCGACATAGCGAATCCGGCGCTCGGAATCGAGGCTGGAGTTGCCGTAGGCCACAAAGCCATCTGCATAGAAGGGCCCGTCCACAGGGTACAGCCCACCGTAGAGAGAAATGTTCCAGGCGCTCGTGTTCAGTCCGCCTTCGCCAGACGGATTGAAGGACGCATCGGACTCGCCAAATCCAAGGGCAAGACCGACCATCGCCTGCTCATCCGGAATTTGATAATCGGCGCCGCCGCTGATGCCCCACTGATCGGCACTAAAGCCTGCATCTGCGCTCGAGTTGCTCTTATCGCTGGAGCCAAAATTGCCGCGCATCCAGAAACCCCAGCGGTCGCTGAACAGGGGTTCCCGAGTGTCGAACGTGGGACTTCCGGCCACCTCATCTGCCGCCAGTTTGAGCATCTCGGGCGGAACGGGCTTGTCGTCGACGATCAAGGTCAATCCCAGTCCTGGAGCAGCGCTAAGACCCCCTGCGCCGGACCTGAGCGCCATCAGCCGATCCATGACTCCAACTGACAGATCGCGCGCCAGCAGCAGGGTCTGTGTCTTAATGGCATTGAGATCCTGCGCGCCGAGCTCACTGACCGCAGTCGTCTGGCGCGCCGGGTCATTGTCGAGCACGATTCCATTACAGCGGGCAAGCAGGTCGGATTCCTCTTCGGTCAGGGTGGTTTGCTGAGTCAGGCGCAGACACAGATCATCGAGCGCCACGGCGACGGAGTGTTGGTTCGGAGTGAGATCGGGAAGCGATTGAAGTGACGTGCGTGGCGATGGGATTTCGACTGAGATGGTTGCGGTGCTCGATCCGGTCGCGCCGCCGTCGTCAGTCACCTCCAGCCTGATCACAGTGTCGCCGTCCGGTAACCGGACGTCGATCGTCGGGCTCGAGCCAATGAGCTGTTGCTGGTTGAACCACCTGTAGGATGCGATGGTGCCGTCTGAATCCGATGACGTGGAACCGTCGAGGTGCACGGTTTCCCCGGCAACGCGATCGCTGTCGGGAATCGTACGATTGCCGCCCGTGATCGTGGCGATGGGCGCGACGTTGGGCGGTGGCATTGCGATTGAGATGGTTGCGGTGCTCGATCCGGTCGCGCCGTCGTTGTCCGTCACGACCAGCCTGATCGCGTTGTCTCCGTCGGGTAACCGGACATCGATTGTCGGGCCCGAGCCAATGGCCTGTTGCTGGTTGAACCACTTGTAGGATGCGATGGTGCCGTCTTTATCCGATGAGGTGGAACCATCGAGGTGGACGTTTTCCCCGGGAACGCGATCGCTGTCGGGAATCGTGCGATTGCCGCCCGTGATCGTGGCGGTGGGAGTGCCGTTTGGCGTTTCGACTGAAATGGTTGCGCTGCTCGAATCCGGTCGCACCGTCGTCGTCAGTCACTTCCAGCCTGATCACGGTGTTTCCGTCGGGTAAACGGACATCGATCGTCGCTCCCGAGCCAATGAGCTGTTGCTGGTTGAACCACTTGTACGATGCGATGGTGCCGTCTGGATCCGATGAGGTGGAACCATCGAGGGTGCACGTTTTCCCCGGCCACGCTATCGCTGTCGGGAATCGTGCGATTGCCGCCCTTGATTCGGGCGGTTGGCGCGACGTTGGGCTTTTCGACTGAAATGGTTGCGGTGCTCGAATCGGTCGCACCGTCGTTGTCCGTCACCTCCAGCCTGATCACGGTGTCTCCGTCGGGTAAACGGACATCGATCGTCTTGCCCGAGCCAATCACCTGTTGCTGGTTGAACCACTTGTACGATGCGATGGTGCCGTCTTGATCCTCTGAGGTGGAACCATCGAGGTGGACGTTTTCCCCGGCTTCGCCATCGCTGTCGGGAATCGTGCGATTGCCGTCCTTGATCCGGGCGATGGGAGCGGCGTTGGGCGTTACCGTGACTGTCACCGTCGCACGCTCTGAATTCTCGCTGGCGTCGCGGGCCCGGTAGTCAAAATGATCGGTCCCGCTAAAGTCTGGATCCGGCGTGTAAGTCACGGCGGTTCCCGCAATGGCCGCCGTCCCATGGTGGGGATTTTCCACAAAGGCGATCGTGAGCGAATGGGATCGTTATCGACGTCCGTGTCGTTCTCGAGCACGGAGAATGTTGACAGCTCTGCCTTGCCGGGTGGTGGCCGAGTCGTCGTGGGCGATCGGTGGGTCGTTGACCGGTGTGACGTGTATCGTCACCGTTGTCGGCGCGCCCTCGGTTTGCGAGAAGTCGAGCGCTGTATAGGTAAAGGTGTCAGTCCCGAAAAAGTCGTCTCGTGGCGTATACCTCACGAGATCCGGTCGGCCTCCCCTACGGTCGATGTCGACGGTACCGTTCGCGGGATCTGTCACCCTCCCGATATCGAACACGTCTGCCGCCGGGCACGGACTAAATGGGCAAGGAAGCTCCTGCGAGTCGTTGGCAAGCACATCTACTTCGACGTCCCTGTCTTCTGCTGTCGTTGCCTCGTCGGGCTGGGAATGTACATCTGCTGAAGCACTTGAGGACCAGGCGCCGCTGGCAACGCCGAAAGCGAGCAGGATAACGAGTGGCAGGCCGGTTCGTCGCGGTGTCGGCGAATCAGCGGCATTGAGCGTGCGTCCGTCAGCGCTTGACACTCGTGGCGCAGAGACGGGTGCCCGCGATGCCCAAGTGCTAACTGGAAACGCCTTCATCGATCCCTCGTTCGCCGTCGGACGTTTTACCTGGTCCGAATACCGACGTATACCGCTGCTTCTTGTTCGGCAGCTGTGAGTCTTACTATCCGTACATCTACTCCGCCTCGCAGAAGCACGCAACCCAGCCGCGTCAATGCACCCTCTCGACGCGGATTATGTCGTCAAATGGCTACCGAACTTGATGAGTCGAGGCTGTCACCCGCCAATGATCAAGAGTCTCTACCTGATCGCGCATCCATGCGCGTTGCACCGAGGTGCGAGCTCTTATCGGAAGCTGTACTGGATGCGCATGCCGAGTACGAGGTCCTCGACGTTCATGAATTCGAGCCCCTCCAGCCGTTGGTAATCGACGTAAGCCGAGATTCCGTATCGGAACTGCACGGCGGCCCCGATGGCGAGGGCCATGTAAGACTGATCCGCTGTCTCTCCGGTGACGATGATCGGGGGCGTCGGACTTGCCGTGCCCGCAAACGGATCATTCGCAAAGCGCACCCCGAAAGCCCCGGCGTCATCGCTAAACTCCCAGACTGCATCGCCCCGGAAGTGTGGCAGGAGCACAACCCAGCCGAGGTTGAACGCCCCTGTGATGCGTATTCCGACGCTGGCTGTGGCCGAGTCGAAGTCCTGTTTTTCGTAGGCAAGATCCAGACCGGAGGCTCCGGTTTCCTGGAAGCCATCCACGCTCGCATCGATATAGTAGAGGCGGGCAGTGGGTGAGATCGTCACCTGGCCGAAGAGGAAATCATGTGCCACGGAAACGCCGGCGCTCAGCATACTGCCGCCGGTAGATCCTTGTGCCGTGCGATCGATTTCGCCATCGGCATCCGTGTAGTGAATCCGCCGCTCAGAATCGACACTGGAGTGGCCGTAGCTCAGAAATCCGTCCGCGTAGACGTAGCTGTCGACTGGGTATACCCCACCGTACAGCGAGACGCTCCATGCACTCATGTCCAGGCCGCCCTCGCCAGAGGGATTGAAGGATGTGTCGGCCTTGCCATATCCGAGGGCGAGCCCCGCCATCGCTTGCTGCTCCGGGACCCGATAGTCGACGCCTCCGGAAATACCCCATTGATTGGAGTCAAAGCCTTGATCGGCGCTTGAGCTCTCCTTGTCGCTGGAGCCGAAGCTGCCCCGCATCCAGAACCCCCATCGTTCACTGAACAGGGGCTCTCGATCGATCTCATCGAAACCCTGCGACTGCTCCTCGGCAGGCTGGAGCATGTTCAGTGGCACGTTCTGCCCGTTGACGATCAGGCTCAATCCGGGCGCAGCGCTCAGACCATCCGCACCCGATCGCAAGGCCAGGAGGCGATCGAGGACACCGGCGGAGAGGCTGCGCGCCAGAATCAACGTTTGCGACTTGATTGCATTGAGGTCCTGCGCGCCGAGCTCGCTGACCGCAGTCGTCTGGCGTGCCGGGTCGTTGTCGAACACGATCCCGTTGCATCGGGCGAGCAGATCGGATTCCTCTTCGGTCAGTGTGGGTTGCTGAGTCAGGCGCAGGCACAGATCATCGAGCGCCACAGCGACGGAGCGCTCGTTCGGAGTGAGATCGGGCAGCGATTGAAGCGACGTGCGCGGCGGGGGAGTTGCGACTGAGATGGTTGCCGTGCTCGATCCAGTCGCACCGTCGTCATCAGTCACGACCAGCCTGATCACAGTGTCTCCGTCGGGTAAACGGACATCGATCGTCGGGCCCGAGCCAATGGCCTCTTGCTGGTTGAACCACATGTACGACGCGATCGTGCCGTCTGGATCCGATGAGGTGGAACCGTCGAGGTGCACGGTTTCCCCGGCAACGCGATCGCTGTCGGGAATCGTACGATTGCCGTCCGTAATCGTGGCGGTGGGAGCGACGTTGGGCGTCACAACGACGGTCACGGTCGCCGGCGCGGAAGTGGCCGTGGCATCGCGGGCTCTGTAGGTAAATCGGTCGGTACCGCTGAAAGCTGCATTCGGCGTGTAAGTCACAGCGTTTCCCGCGATGGCCGCCGTCCCATTGTTGGGCTGGCCGACCGAGGCGATAGTCAGTGAATCGCCTTCGACGTCCGTATCATTCGCGAGCACGGAAATGGTGACCGCCCTGTCTTGTCCGGTCGTGGCCGAGTCGTCGACTGCTTTCGGTGGGTCGTTGACGGGTGTGACGGTGATCGTCACCGTCGTCGGCGCGCCCTCTGTTGGCGTGAAGTCGAGCGCCGTATAGGTAAAGGTAACAGTCCCGGAAAAGTTGGGTCCTGGCGTGTACGTCACGAGATCCGGTTGGAAGGCCGAGTTCTGGATGATGCGGACGGTACCATTCGCTGGCTGTGTCACCACCCGCCCGATCCTGAACACGGGTATCTGGCATGGAGTACCGGCGCAAATGAAGTCCTGCAAGTCGTTAGCGAGCACGGCCACGTCGATTGCCGTGTCTTCTGGTGTTGTGGCCGCGTCGGGCTGGGAATGTACATCTGCTGAAGCACCTGACGACCAGGCGCCGCTGGCAAGGCCGAAGGCTAGCAGGACGGCGGCGCGCAGCAGGCTGGTTTTCGGCGTCCCGGAGTCAATGGGCATTGAGCGTGCGTCCACCAATGCTTCGCACTCGTCGCAGAGAGTCATGTGCCCGCGATGCCCAGGTGCGAACTCGAAAACCCTTCATCGGCTCCTCCTTTGCCGTCGGACGTCCTGGTGTCCAAATACCGACTCTGCGTCCGCGCGATCTTCTGACACTTGAGACTTTATTTACCTGTACATCTACTCCGCCTGCAAGAAGCTCGCAACCCGAGTGGCCTTGAGAGTGCCCTTCGATGCCAGAGCAACCTCGCGCAGTGACGGATGTCGCCAAACGGCTACAGAATAGCCTCGCTCTGCGCACTTACTACCGTCGTGGACATGGGGCGTGTAACGACGCACAGCATAATCTACAACGCGCGAACAACGACCGCGAAGAAGTGCATCGTCAGCGGCGGAGCTTGTGTGGTGCCGGTGGAGGGAATCGAACCCACACTCTGTTGCCAGAACCGGATTTTGAGTCCGGCGCGTCTACCAGTTCCGCCACACCGGCAAGGTGTAAAGCTGTGTAACTCGAACCTTCGTGAATCGATCAGGTCTACGAAGTCCCTATACGGGCGTGCAGTATAGAGTTTCATCTTCAGGGGTGCGACGCTTCGCCACCCTCGCGCATCCTAAGAGGCAATGACCCGGCTGACCGACATCGCGATCGATGCGGATGTGCTCTCGCGCGCCCAGGCGGGCGAGCCCGATGCACAGGCTCACGTGTACCTTGCCTTTGCAAGCCCGACGTACGCGCTGATCCGGCGCGTGATGCCACGCGCCGGGATCGCCGACGACCTGTTTCAGGACACGTTCGTAGAGGTACTGCAGAGCCTGCCGTCGTTTCGTGGCGAAGCGCCGCTCGGCGCCTGGATTCGCCGTATCGCAGTCAGCAAATGCCTCATGTACTTGCGCTCACCCTGGCATCGGAGCCTCTTGTGGCTGGATCAGCGCGCGGTCGACAACGATGACCTGCCGGCGCTGTCCGCGGCAATCATCACGCCAGACCCGGTGAACCCAGCGCTGCAACGGGATCTCGAGGTGGCTTTGGCGAAGCTCCCGGCGCGTGCGCGGGCCGTGGTCTGGCTGCACGACGTCGAGGGATTTACTCACGACGAGATCGCCAGGCAGTTCGGCATGACGGTCAGCTTTTCGAAGTCACAGCTCATGCGGGCGCACCTGCGTCTGCGAGAGCTGCTGCAGGAACAGCCGGAGAGTTCCACATGCATCCCAGTTTCGACCAGCTTCTGAGCCTGCGCGAGAGTGATGCGCCGGAGGACCACGTGGCTGTCCACGTGCGCAATTGCGCGGAATGCCGTGCGACGATCGAGAGCGCCCGTGGCATCGCGGCCCGATTGCGTGAGCTGCCCATGCGGGTCACGCCGCCCGATCGCTGGTTGGCGATCCGAACCGCGTTTCTTGCGCAGGCCGCGGCTCGTTCTTCACGACGAGTGCGCCGGCCTGGATGGCTGCTGCCGGCCGCAAGCGCAGCTATCGTGCTGTGCGCCGTTCTGCTCACCGTTAGCAGCCACGGCCCACAGCAGGAAAGTACCGTTCGCAGGCTGGTCGCCAGCGATGTGCCGAACGTTGCGGCTCCTCCACAACAGTTGCTGGTCGCCGAGTCGCAGCGACTCGAGGCGATGCTCGCGACATTGCCTGCTGACACGCGCGTCACTCGCGCCGGTACCGCGTGGACCGTCGCGAACCTGGAGGATCGCATCCGCTGGGTCGACTATCGGCTCAGCCTGGCGAGCGAAGCCGGCATCAATCCGCGCCAGGAGGACTTGCTGTGGCGCGAGCGGGTGGAACTGCTGAATTCACTGGTGGCCGTGCGCTACGCCGACGCGCGCACGCGCGCCTTCTGAGAACGATCAATCAAAGAACCCGGAGGAACCGATGTCCTTGCACAAGCGAACCCACGTTTCTCGACGCGTGCTGCTGCTCCTGGCGCTGCTGCCGGCGCTGGCACTCGCACACGATGATGAGGCACAGAAGAGCCAGGCCGACATCGAGGCGCAGCTCGCCGACGCGCGAGCGCGATTGGAGGCGGCGGCACGCGAAGTCGCAGAGCTCAGTGGACAGCTCACCGGTCCCATCATGCAGGACTATATGATCGCGGGCGTAGCGGGCATGCCCTCCCGGGCGATGCTTGGAATCAACCTCGGCGATGACCGCCAGGCCAAAGAGGGCGTGCGAGTGCAGAGCGTGACGCCGGGCGGGCCTGCGAGTGACGCGGGCTTGCGTGCCGGTGACGTCATCATCGGCGTCGATGGCAAGAACCTGCGCAGCAAGGACAAGTCCTCCGCAGCAGCACTGGTCGAGTACATGCGCACGGTGAAGGTTGGTGACAAGGTGAAGGTGGACTACTTGCGCGACGGCAAGACCAACAGCGCGGAGATCACGACGGAAGCATTCGGTGCGGGAAGCTTCGCGATGGCGAGCCCTGCTGATCGCGTATTCATGATGCGAGCACCCGGGCCATTCGGGGGCGTGCCGCCTGTGCCTCCCGCTCCGTTCACGATGGCATTCCCCGCAGCGAACGTGCTCGACATGGAGCTCGTCGCGATGACACCGAAGCTCGGCAAGTATTTCGGCACGGACAAGGGCGTGCTGGTGGTGCGGGCACCCGGAGATTCCGAGCTGAAGCTCGAGGATGGCGATGTGATCCTCGACATCGACGGGCGCGCACCGCAGAACGGCGCACACGCATTGCGAATCCTGGGTTCGTACCAGCCCGGCGAAAAGGTCGCGATCAATGTTCTGCGCGATCGTAAGCCGGTAAAGCTCTCGGTCACGGTGTCGGAGCGCGGCCCCATGGTGATTCACGGTGGCGGCAACGCCATGTGGTTCAACGAGCCGGTGCCGCCACCCGAAGTGAAGCCGTTCCCGGGCGTGCCGAAGGCGGTGCCTCCGCCGCAAAGCGAAGGGCCGACCTGATATCGCCAGCCAATCAGAGGCGGCCATTGGGTGGGGGCTCGGGACTCTTTGCTACCATCCGCCGCGCATGCGACGCGCGGATTTTCACTATGAGCTGCCACCGGAACTGATCGCCCAGGCGCCGACGCCTGAGCGCAGCGCGAGTCGGCTTCTCGCGCTCGATGGTGCAAGCGGCGAGCTTCGCGATCTCGTGTTTCGCGACTTGCCGCGACTCCTGCGCGCGGGCGATCTGCTGGTGTTCAACGACACTCGCGTCATCAACGCGAGGCTGTTTGCGCGCAAACCAAGCGGCGGCCAGGTCGAGCTGCTGCTCGAACGCGTACTGGACCAGCACCGCGGCCTGTTCCAGGCGCGTGCCAGTAAACCCCTGCGCGCGGGTTCGAACCTCGAGTTGGCCGATAAGCAGAGCGCGCGGATCATCGCGCGGCGCGGCGGATTCACCGAGATCGAATTCAGCACGCCGCTGCTCGAGTTTCTCAACCTGCACGGCGAAGTGCCATTGCCTCCGTACATCGAACACAAGCCGGCGGCCAATCGATCGCGAGCGCTATCAAACGGTCTTCGCGCACATCGACGGCGCGGTTGCAGCGCCGACGGCGGGGCTGCATTTCGATGCGGCGCTGCTGGGACAGCTCACATCGGCCGGTGTCTCGCGCACGCAGATCACTCTGCATGTGGGCGCGGGCACCTTTCAGCCGATGCGGGTCGAGAACCTTGATGAGCATCGCATGCATCCGGAGCGGCTCGAGATCAGTGCCGAGGCCTGCGAGGCGATCAACACGACCCGCTCACGCGGCGGTCGTATCGTCGCCGTCGGGACTACAGTGGTGCGTGGCCTGGAGACGGCGGCGAGCGGTGGCGTGCTGGCACCCTATAGCGGCGAAACGCAGCTCTTCATTCGTCCCGGTTACCGGTTCCGCATGGTGGACCGGCTTCTCACCAACTTTCATCTGCCGGAGTCGACGCTGCTCATGCTGGTGTGCGCCTTCGGCGGCTTCGCTCACGTCATGGCCGCCTATGCGCATGCCGTTGCGGCGCGCTATCGCTTCTTCAGTTACGGCGACGCGATGTTCCTGACGCCGGCAGCGGAGGCCACGTGAAGTTCGAACTGCTCGCAACGTCCGATCGCGCGCGGCGCGGGCGCCTCGAATTCAAGCGCGGCGTCGTTGACACTCCGGCATTCATGCCGGTGGGCACGTACGGGACCGTGAAGGCGATGACACCCGAGGAGCTCATCGGCATCGGCACACAGATCATCCTGGGCAACACATTTCATCTCATGCTGCGACCGGGTGCCGCGATAATCCGCGCGCATGCCGGCTTGCATGGCTTCATGAATTGGCACGGCCCGATCCTCACCGATTCGGGCGGGTTCCAGGTCTTCAGCCTCGCGAGCCGGCGCAAGCTGAGCGAGGAGGGCGTGCGCTTTCGTTCGCCGGTCGACGGGAGCGAAGTATTCCTCAGTCCGGAGATCTCGATGCAGGTGCAGCGCGACCTGGGCTCGGACATCGCGATGGTGTTCGATGAGTGCACGCCCTATCCGGCGACCGAACGCGAAGCGCGCGAATCGATGGAATTGTCGCTGCGCTGGGCCGCTCGCAGCCGTGCTGCGTACTACGCCGAGCCGCCTCCCGGCACTCTGTTCGGCATCGTGCAGGGAGGTGTACATGAATCGTTGCGCGCGGCGTCGGTGGAAGGTCTGCGGGCGATCGGTTTCGACGGCTACGCGCTTGGGAGGTCTCGCCGTCGGCGAATCAGCCGAGGAAAGGATCGCGGTGCTCGAGCATACGACGGCATTGCTGCCGCCGGAGCGGCCGCGTTACCTGATGGGAGTCGGGCGGCCGGAGGATATCGTTGCCGCGGTCGAGCGTGGCATCGACCTGTTCGACTGCGTGATGCCGACACGTCACGCCCGCAACGGTCACCTTTTCACCTCGACGGGCGTCGTCAACATCCGCAACAGCACATATCGCGAAGACACGCGCCCGCTCGATGAGGCTTGCGCCTGCTATACGTGCAGCCATTACAGCCGCGCATATCTGCGCCACCTCGATCAGACCGGAGAAATCCTCGCCTCGCGCCTCAACACGATCCACAACCTGTTCTTCTACCTGCAGCTGATGGCCGACCTGCGCGCTGCAATCGGGGAGGGTCGTTTAGGGGAATTTGCGGCTAATTTCCGTGCCAGGCCGCAGGGCGAAGCCGCTTCTGTATAATACCGCGCTCTTTTTGCCAGCCGCCCACAGAACGGCGGCCAACCAGTCGAAGGGACAACCATGAGCTTCCTAATCGAAAACGCCTGGGCCCAGAGCGCGCCCGGCCAGCCCGGCGGAATGATCAACTTCGTGATCCTGATGGGCCTGTTTTTCGCGATCTTCTACTTCATGTTGATCCGCCCGCAGAGCAAGCGGGCCAAGGAGCATCGCGCAATGCTGGCGGCATTGGCGGTGGGGGACGAGATCGTCACCGGCGGCGGAATTCTCGGCCGGGTGACCGAGGTCGGAGACAACTTCATCACCGTCGAAGTTGCCGACAACGTGCGGCTCAAGGTCCAGAAAGGGCAGGTCACCGCGCTGATGCCGAAAGGCACCTTCAAGAGCGCGTGAGCGAAGGGACCGCCAACCGATGAGCCAATTCCCGCGCTGGAAATCGATCACGGTCCTCGTGGCCCTGATCTTCGGGGTCCTGTTCGCGATCCCAAACCTGTACGGCACCGATCCCGCGGTGCAACTCGCGGCCCGCAATTACGAGGGGATCACGCCGGCGCAGGAGAAGGCGGTCGAAACCTTTCTGCGCGACAAGCAAGTGGCCTTCATCGACAGTTATCTCGAGGATGGGAAGCTCGCGGTACGCTTCAGCCAGACGGCCGAGCAGCTCAAGGCGCGTGATCTGATCTCGGAATCTCTGGCCGATACCTACATCGTTGCATTGACCAAGGCACCGCGCACGCCGCGCGTGTTACGCGCAGTGGGATTGCGGCCCATGAACCTGGGTCTCGATCTGCGCGGCGGCCTGTATCTGCTCTATCAGGTCGATGTTGAAGGAGCCGTCAAGCAGGTCCTTGATCGCCTCGAGCAGGATTTCCGTCGGACCTTGCGCGATGAGCGCATTCCCTACCAGAGCGTCGAGGCGGGGCCGGGCGGACTCCCGAGCGGTCAGAACCGCGACCCGAACAGCGTGCGCATCGTGCTACGTGACGCGGCAAACCTCGAAGCGGCACGCGCGGCGCTCACGAAAGCCAATCGCGACATGACGTTCGAGGTCGACAACAGCACCGCAGCCCCCACGCTCGTCACCCGGCTCACTCCGCAGCAGATCAAGGAACGCCAGGACTACGCGATCCAGCAGAACATCACGACGCTCCGCAACCGCGTCAACGAGCTCGGCGTGTCGGAGCCGATCGTGCAGCGCCAGGGCCTGGACCGCATCAACGTGCAGCTGCCCGGCGTGCAGAATTCTGCCGAGGTCAAGGACATCCTTGGCAAGACGGCGACTCTCGAATTCCGGTTGGCCGACACCTCGGGCGATCCCTATGAGGCGGCCCGTCGCGGCAGTGCACCGCTCGGCACCAAGCTTTACTACACGCAGGACAAGCGGCCGGTGCTGCTGAAGCGTGACGTGATCGTCACCGGCGATCAGCTCACCGATGCCAAGTCGCACATCGATCCGCAGGAAGGCCCCGCGGTCTCAGTGCGTCTCGACGCGCGCGGGGCGGCTGAAATGCTCAAGACCACGCAGGCGAATCTCAATCGCCCGATGGCGGTCGTGTTCATCGAAAAAGTCCGCCGCTACGTAAATCGCGATGGCCAGAGCGTGCCAGTCGACTCGACCGAGGAGCACGTCATCAATGTCGCGACGATTCGCGGCGTGTTTTCCAGCAACTTCCAGATCACTGGGTTGAAGATGGGCGAAGCGAAGTCGCTCGCCCTGTTGCTGCGCGCCGGATCGCTGGCTGCGCCTCTGTATGCGATCGAAGAGCGCGCCATCGGCCCGAGCCTCGGCCAGGACAACATCGATCGTGGTGTGAATGCGCTGCTCGTCGGGAGCTTGCTGCTGTTCGCGTTCATGGCGATCTACTACCGGGCGTTCGGCTGGATCGCGAACGTCGTGCTTACCTGCAACGTGATACTACTGGTTGCCCTGCTCACAATGCTGCAGGCCGCACTGACGCTGCCCGGCATTGCTGGCATCGTGCTGACGGTCGCGATGGCAGTGGACGCCAATATCCTGATCTATGAGCGCATCCGTGAGGAGCTGCGTAACGGCAATTCGCCGCTGGCGGCGATCTCGGCAGGCTTCGACAAAGCATTCTCGGCGATCACCGATTCGAACATCACCTCGCTGATCGCGGGCGTGGTGCTGTTCGTGCTCGGCACGGGGCCGATCAAGGGCTTCGCGGTCGCACTGTGCCTCGGGATCCTCACGACCTTGTTCACGGCGCTGATGGGTAGCCGCGCGCTTATCAATGCCATCTATGGCCGGCGCGCCCGCGTCGAGCGCCTGTCGATCTGAGGAGCGGTCAAGCGATGGAATTTTTCCACAAGGTCACTCGCATCCACTTCATGGCATCGCGGAAAGTGTGCTACGCAATTTCCGGCCTGCTGATCATTGCCTCGATCGTCGCGCTGATTCGCCCTGGGCTCAACTACGGCATCGACTTCACCGGTGGCGTCGCGGTGGAGGTGGCGTTTCCGGGCACCGCCGATCTGGACAAGGCGCGCCACGCCATTGCGACCGCCGGCTTCCCGGAGGCACAGACACAGTACTTCGGCACTTCGCGCGACGTCGTGATCCGCCTCGAACCGCACGAAGGCATGAGCGGCAATGTCATTGGCACCAAGATCATCGAAGCGCTGAAGAGGGTCGATCCGGGCGTTGAACTGCGGCGCGTTGACGTGGTCGGTCCACAAGTGGGCGAGGAGCTGCGCCAGAAGGGTTACCTGGCACTGCTCTTTACCTTCATTTTCATCATGGCGTATCTGTGGTTTCGGTTCGAATTCAAGTTGAGCTGCGGCGCGATCCTGGCGGCATTGCACACTCCGATCATCATCCTGGGGTTCTTCGCGGTGACGCGCATGACCTTCGACCTCACCGTGCTCGCGGCGGTGCTGGCGGTGGTCGGCTATCAGATCAACGACACGGTGGTGGTGTTCGATCGCGCACGCGAACGCTTTCCGCTGATGCGCGGCTCGCCACCCGCGGAAGTGCTCGATGCGGCGATCAATCAGACTCTGTCACGAACGGTGATCACGCACGGCGCGACCTCCATCGTGGTCACGACGCTCCTGGTCCTGGGTGGGGAAACGTTGCGCGGCTTCGCGACGGCGTTCCTGGTCGGCATCATCGTCGGCACCTACTCTTCAATCTACATCGCCAGTGCCTCGGCGCTCGATCTGGGGCTCTCCGCAACCGATCTGCTGTCGACGCGTAAGGGGAAAGCCCCGGTCGACGACCTCCCGTGAGCGGAGAGGATGTTTCATTCCGCTGCAGGGCAGTTCGCGCCTCGTGCGCGCGCGCCTGACTTCCCTCGCTCCTGATCGGGCGCCGTCGTGCACCTCCTGGTCTGGTCGGCGTTTCTCGTCCTGTTTCTCGGGTTGCTGTGGCTCGACCTCGGCGTCCTGCACCGCGAGTCCGATGAGCTCAGCGTTCCGCAGGCTCTCAAGGCGACCCTCGGATGGATCGTCGTCGCGCTCGGGTTCGCCATGCTGGTGTACGGGCTGTACGAATATCGCTGGTTCGACTGGGACCCGGGGGCCGAGGGTCAGTCCGACGGACGCGATGCTCTCATTGCGTTCGTTACAGGGTACGTCCTCGAGTGGTCCCTTTCGGTCGACAACATCTTCGTGATCGCGCTGATCTTTTCCTACCTGCGCGTACCGCCGAGGTTTCAGTACCGGATCCTGTTCTGGGGCATCGTCGGTGCGATCATATTGCGTGGCGCGATGATCGCGACCGGCACCGCGCTGATCCACGCCTTCGATTGGATGTTTTACGTTTTTGGCGGAATCCTGCTGCTCTCCGCGCTCCGCATGCTGAAGGCCGGCGAGGGGCAGTTCGATCCCTCACGCAGCGTGCTGGTACGAGCGGCGCGAGCGCTGTTTCCGGTGAGCGATCAACTCGACGGGGAACGCTTCTTCACACGCATCGGTGGCAGGCTCGCCGCGACGCCGTTGTTCGTCGCGCTGCTGCTGGTCGACTTCGCCGACGTCGTGTTCGCGGTCGACTCGATCCCGGCGATCCTCGCAGTTACCCAGGACCCGTTCATCGTCTTCACGTCAAACGCGTTCGCGATTCTCGGTTTGCGCGCGCTCTATTTCGCCATCGCGGGGCTGATGGATCAGTTCCGCTACGTCAAGTACTCCCTGGTCCTGATCCTGGCATTCGTCGGTGTGAAGATGATCCTGGCGCTTCACTATCACATCCCCAACCTGATCTCGCTGGCGATCATCCTCGGATTGCTCGCGATCGGCGTGCTGTCCTCGATGCTGATCAAGCCGCGCAGCCGATCAAGCCGCGCAGCCCCGTACCTGCGGAGACATCGATGTGGTTGTCAGCTCTGGCGCGCGAGCACGCTGGAGCGCATCGAGTACAGGAAGTACACGATGAGTCCGAGCGTCATCCAGATCGTGAAGTACATCCAGGTGTGCGGCCCGAGATGGCTCATCAGCCACAGGCATCCCGCGACGCCGAGAATCGGCAGGTACGGCATGAACGGCGTCTTGAACGGGCGGTGCAGATCCGGCCGCTTGCTGCGCAGGACGATCACCCCGATGCACACTGCGACGAACGCTGCCAGCGTGCCGATATTGGCCATTTCCGCCACGGTCCCGATCGGGGCGAAACCGGCAATGATCGAGAGGATGGTGCCGGTGCCAATGATCACAGTAGTCGGCGTCTTGGTGTTGGGACTGATGCGCGAGAAGAATTTCGGCAGCAGTCCATCGCGTGACATGGCGAGCAGGATCCGCGTTTGTCCGTAGAACACCACCAGCATCACAGTGGTGAGGCCGGCGATCGCGCCAAACGCGATGACGCCCGCAAACCAGGTGAATCCGAGGTCCAGCATCGCCTGTGCCACGGGCGAAGGATTGTTCAGCGTGGAGTAGTGGGCGATTCCAGTGAGAAGCCCGGCGACGATGATGTACAGCACCGTGCAGATGGCGAGCGAGGCGATGATGCCGATGGGCAGATCGCGCTGCGGATTGCGCGCTTCCTCGGCCGCGGTGGAGACGGCGTCGAAACCGATGTACGCAAAGAAGATGAGTGAGGCGCCGTTCATCACCCCGTTGAAGCCAAACGGCATGAAATCGTCCCAGTTTGCCGGCTTGACGTGCGCGGCAGCGACGAAGATGAAGATGATGACCACCGCCAGCTTGATGAGCACTGCCGCGGTGTTGACCCACTTGCTCGCTGTCACGCCGATGCACAGCAGCCCGGTCAATGCAGCGATGATGCCCATGGCCGGAAGGTTTACGAGCCCGCCCTGTCCAACGTGAGGTGCCGTGGCGATCACCGCGGGTAGCGGTATACCTATTGCCTGCATCGCATTGTTGAAGTAGCCGGACCAGCCGATCGCGACCGCCGAGACGGCGACGCCGTATTCGAGCATCAGCGCCCAGCCGATGATCCACGCGATGATCTCACCGAGTCCCGCGTACGCGTAGCCATATGCGCTGCCGGATCCTCCCACCGCTGCGGCGAGTTCGGCGTACGAAAGGGCGGCGAGGGCGCACACTCCGCCGGCGACGACGTAGGACAGCACAATTGCGGGACCCGCTTTGGTCGCGGCGGCGATGCCCGTCAGCACGAAAATGCCGGCGCCGATGATCGCACCGATGCCGAGCAATGTGAGGTCGAACGCCGTCAGAGCGCGTTTCAATCCAGTGTCCGCATTGCAGTCGCCGATCGGCTTGGTTCTGAGTAGGCTCATGCGATCTCCCGAGATTTCGCGCCTGGGCAGCGCACAATTCGGCGGAATGTACTCCAGGGTTCCACAGGTTTGCGTGCCAGCGCCTGCGACCGTGCGCGGCACGTTCGAGCTGCCATTCGTGCGCGAGCAAACTGGCACCTTCAACGCTACTCGCGCAGCCCTTCTGGAATGTGAGGCGCGAGGCATTCGACGAGCGCGGCGTATACCTTTGGACTGCCGGCGATGATGTTGCCGCCCTGCTTGTAGTCGGCGCCGGTGAGCGTGCCGATGAGCCCGCCCGCCTCGGTGATCAGCAGCGACCCGGCCGCCGTGTCCCACGGATGCAGGCCGATTTCCCAGAAGCCGTCGAGCCGGCCCGCCGCCACGTAAGAAAGGTCGAGCGCCGCAGAGCCGGGCCGGCGTATGCCTGCGGTCACTGACATCACGGTCTTCATCATCGCGACATAGCTTTCGAGCCAGCGCGCATTTTCGCGATAGGGGAAGCCGGTGCCGATGAGCGCACCTTCCAGGCCGCGCATGTTGCTGACTCGAATGCGCCGCCCGTCGAGGACCGCGCCAGTGCCTCGCGAGGCAGTGAACAGCTCCTGGCGCATCGGGTCGTATACCACGGCCTGTTCGAGCCGGCCGCGGTGCTCGAGCGCGATGGACACCGCAAAGGTCGGAAATCCATGCACGAAATTCGTGGTGCCGTCGAGCGGATCGATGATCCACACGAATTCGTCCGCAGCCGCTGCGTCCGCTCTCCTCGGCGAGAATTCCATGATCGGGGTACGCGCGCCGGATGGTGGTGATGATTTCCTGCTCGGCGTGGCGATCGATGTCCGTAACGAAGTCATTACGCCCCTTGCTCGCGACCTTGATGGAGTCGAGACGAGGGAGGCTCCGTACGATGACGTCGCCGGCTCGACGGGCGGCCCGCACTGCGATGTTGAGTAGAGGTTGCATGCGGGCTGTGCCGAGCGGCTGGAACTCGATGACACGATGAAGAAATCGAGCCGCTAGAATAGCAGATGCGCCTCTAACCTCAGCCTGCGATCTGAAGCGCCAAGCATGCATCCAGCCATTCGCATCGTGCTCATCGGCACGACTCACCCCGGCAACATCGGAGCCGCCGCGCGCGCGCTGAAGAACATGTCGCTGGGTGATCTGGCGCTGGTGCGGCCCGAGACCTTCCCGCATGCCGAAGCTACGGCGCGAGCTTCGGGTGCAGGCGACCTGTTGTCGCAGGCGAGTGTGCATACGAGCCTCGAAAGCGCGATCGGGGATTGCGGCCTCATCGTCGGCGCGACTGCACGATCACGCATGCAGTACTTCGACACGCTGAGCCCGCGGGAGGCGGCGCCGCGAATCGTTTCAGCGGCGACGAGTGGCCGAGTGGCGATCCTGTTCGGTTCCGAACGGGTCGGGCTCACCAATGATGAGCTCGCCTACTGCAATTGGCTGATCCGCATTCCGGCCAATCCCGACTACGAATCGTTGAACCTGGCGATGGCAGTACAGATCGTTGCCTACGAGCTGCATCTCGCTCGTGGCGCGGAGCTGCCCGCCCAGGTCCGTGACACACCCGCTGCGACCGTAGTGGAGATGGATCGTTTGCGCTCGCACCTCGATGAGGTGATGACCGAGGTCGGCTTTGCTGATCGTACCCAGTCAGGCACACACCTGATGGGCCGCATCCGCAGGATGTTGATGCGCGCCGAGCTCGATCAGAACGAGGTGAACATCCTGCGCGGTCTACTCACCGCCATCCAGGGCAAGAGGCGTACGGCAGGCTCGGGACAGCGCCGCGACGGAGATTGAGAGATGCCCGAGATGACAGAGCGGATCGTTTACATGGACTACGCGGCCACCACGCCGGTCGATCCGCGCGTTGCTGCCGCCATGGCGGAGTGCCTTGACGCTCGAGGGCACCTTCGGCAACGCCTCATCGACGCGGGCACGGGGCCGGGGCTGCGGCTCGCCGGCGCGTGGAGGAAGCACGCGGGCAGGTCGCACAACTCATCGGCGCCGAGCCCGCCAGCATTGTCTGGACGTCGGGCGCTACCGAATCGAACAATCTCGCGATCCTGGGGGCTGCGCGCTTTCTGCGCGACCGCGGCACGCATGTCATCACCGCGAAGACAGAGCACAAGGCGGTACTTGATCCCTGTCGGCAGCTCGAGAAGGAGGGGTTTCGCGTCACGTACCTGCGCCCGGACCGATACGGAATCGTTGCGCCGGATCAGATCACTGAGGCACTGACAACCGACACGGTCCTGGTGTCGATCATGCACGCGAACAACGAGATCGGCGTGATCCAGGACATCGAGGCGATCGGTCGCTCGTGCCGCGAGCGCGGCGTACTGCTGCACGTGGATGGCGCGCAGAGTGTCGGCAAGATTCCGGTCGATGTCGCTGCCTTGCACATCGATCTGCTGTCTTTCACGGCGCACAAATTCTATGGCCCCAAGGGGAGCGGTGCGCTCTACGTTCGGCGGCGGCCGCGTATCGGGCTCGCGCCACTCATGTTCGGCGGTGGACAGGAAGGTGGCGTGCGATCCGGAACGCTCGCGACGCATCAGATCGTTGGGCTCGGCGCGGCGTGTGCGATTGCGAGCGCCGAACTCGCGAGTGACGCGCAACGCATCGAAGCGTTGCGCGAGCGGCTCCTCGCCGGTCTCGAAGCACTTGGAGATGTTCATTTCAACGGACATCCGCAGCGACGCATCGCGCATGTGCTCAACGTATCGTTCGAAGGCATCGAAGGGGAGAGCCTCATCTTCGGCATGCCGGGGCTCGCCGTATCGACGGGGTCCGCCTGCAATTCGGCGACGCAGGAGCCGTCCTATGTCCTGCGCGCGCTCGGACGCAGCGATGCGCTGGCGCAGGGATCGGTGCGGTTCAGCCTGGGCAAGTTCTCGACCGCCGAAGACGTCGACTACGCCTTGCGCGTGGTCTCGAACGAAGTCCAAAGGCTGAGGCAGCTGAGTCCCGCGGCGGAGGCCTGAGTGAGCGGCCAGGCTCTACAACAGCCTGGTACGCGAACTCTTCATCGGCGCCGAGATCGAAGCCCTCCGAGCGAGCAATCGGGCGAGGCCTGGCTGATCGGTGAAGCGGGCAGCATTTCGCGAGGTACATGGGTGAGGTTGAAACTGAAGATTCAGGACGCACGTGTGACCGACGCCCGGTTCAGGGTTTATGGATGCCCTCATACTGTGGCTGCGACGGCCTGGTTGGCGCAGCAGGTTCTCGGTCGAAGTGCGAATGCTCTTCTGCCTGAGGGCATTGCGACGCTGTGCCGGCCGCTCGAAGTGCCGGTGGAGAAACTTGGGCGGTTGCTCGTGATCGAAGATGTGGTGCGGATCTGCGAAAGACAGGCGACGGGCGTGTAAAATTCACGCTCATGCTGATCCGTTTTGACGAGGTGCTGACAATTCCGTGGCAATCAAGCTGACAGAGGCGGCGGCAGGCCGCATTCGCAATTTCATCGACTCGCGCGGCCATGGTGTTGGCCTGCGCCTGGGAATCAAGAAAACCGGCTGTTCGGGCTTCGCGTACGTCGTGAACTACGCTGACCGGGTCGGAAGCGAAGATGTGGTATTCGAGGATCGCGGTGTGAAGGTCATCGTCGATCCCGAGAGCCTGCGCTACATCGACGGTACCGTGGTCGATTTCGTCAAGCAGGGCCTGAACGAGGCCTTTCGCTTCTCCAACCCGAACATCAAGGGTGAGTGCGGCTGCGGCGAAAGCTTCACCGTCTAGACTCAAGCCGGAATCTCCTTTTGCGACGCGGACTTCCACGCGCCCGCTTCATTGCGGCGAGGGCGGGTGGCGGGTATAGTTGCGCGCCGAATAAGACCCCCGACTGCCCCGCGAATTCACCGAGGTTCACGCATGGCGCTGGAGCGCACCCTGTCGATCGTCAAGCCTGACGGCGTTGAAAAGAATCTGATCGGCGAGGTCTATCGTCGCTTCGAGAAGGCGGGGCTGCGCATCGTCGCCGGCCGCATGCAGCGCCTTTCGCAGGCGCAGGCCGAAGCGTTCTACGCGGTGCACCGCGAGCGCCCGTTCTACAAGGACCTGGTGCGGTACATGACCTCGGGACCCGTGATGGTGCAGGTGCTGGAGGGAGAAGACGCGATTCAGCGCAATCGCGACATCATGGGAGCGACCGATCCCAGGAAGGCAGCGGCCGGAACCATCCGTGCCGATCTCGCCGCCAGCATCGAGCAGAACGTGGTACACGGTTCGGATGCACCCGACACCGCCGCGCGTGAGATCCGGTTCTTCTTCAGCGACAGCGAGATCTGCGAGCGCCCACGCTAGCGCCCCAATCTGTCTCGTGGACACTCCGATCACATCTCCTGCGCGCACGAACCTGCTCGGCCTGGACCGCACCGCGCTGGAGGCATTCGTGGTGGGGCTCGGGCAGAAACCCTTCCGTGCACGCCAGCTCATGAAGTGGATTTACAAGCAGGGCGCGGGCGACTTTGCGGCGATGACGGACCTCGCGCGCGAGTTTCGCGCGCTGCTCCAGGCGCATGCCGAGATTCGCACGCCGGAAATCGTCACCGTGCAGCACTCGGCGGACGGCACGCGCAAGTGGATGCTGCGCATGGACGAGGCGCAGGGCATCGAGATGGTGTTCATCCCGGAGCCGGGGCGCGGCACGCTGTGCATCTCGAGCCAGGTGGGTTGCGCGCTCGACTGCTCGTTCTGCTCCACTGCGCAGCAGGGCTTCAACCGCAACCTCACCGCGGCTGAAATCGTTGGCCAGGTGTGGCTGGCGAGCCACGAGCTCGGCTTCGGGACCGGCGATGAGCGGATCATCAGCAACGTCGTGTTCATGGGCATGGGCGAGCCGCTCGCGAACTACCGCAACGTGCTGCCGGCGATCCAGGTCATGCTCGATGATCTCGGCTTCGATCTGTCGCGCCGGCGGGTAACCCTCAGCACTTCCGGGCTCGTGCCCCAGATCTACCGGCTCGCCGAAGACTGCAACGTGGCGCTCGCGGTCTCGCTGCACGCACCGAACGATGAGCTGCGCGATCAGCTCGTGCCGATCAACCGCAGGCATCCGATCAAGGAGCTGCTCGAGGCGTGCTGGCATTATCTCGATGCGCAGAACGGTCGCAGCATCACGTTCGAGTATGTGATGCTCGATGGCGTCAACGATTCTCCGGCGCAGGCACTGGAGCTCGCGCGGCTGCTACGTGGCAGAGCCGCCAAGGTGAACCTCATTCCCTTCAACACTTTCCCCGGGACGCAGTATCGGCGCTCGCCGCCCGAGGCCATCAGCCGCTTCCGGGACCTGTTGAATGCGCGTGGTGTGATCGCGACGACGCGACGCACGCGCGGCGACGATATCGATGCCGCCTGCGGACAGCTGGTGGGCCGCGTGCGCGACCGCACCACCGTGCGGCTGGGCCAAAAGCTTCACAGCGTGGCAATTGAAGCATGAACACTATGCGCACCTTGGCGGCTGGTCTCATCCTGCTGGCGCTCGGCGCCTGCGTCAGCACTCCTACTGAACCCGGCGGGGGCAAGAAGTCGCCGCAGGAAGCAGCGACTTTCAATTCGCAGCTCGCCATCGAATACCTGCGCAAGGGCGATCTCGCGGTGGCGCGCGAAAAGATCGAACGCGCCCTGTCGCAGGATCCGTCGAACGTTTCGGTGCAGATGACAGCAGCCCTGGTGTACGACCGGCTCGGCGAGGACAAGAAGGCGGACGAACACTATGCGGCCGCCCTGCGACTGAAGCCCAATGACCCTGACATGCTGAACAATTACGGCGTGTACCTGTGCCGCAAGGGCAAGCCGAACGAGGGCGAAAAGCTGCTGCTCAAGGCGGCCAACGATCCCGTCTACAAGACGCCCGAGCTGGCGCTGACCAATGCGGGGATGTGCATGCGCGGTGCGGGCAGGATGGAAGAAGCAGAGAGCTACTTCCGCCAGGTATTGAGCCGCAGACCTCGATACGGCGATGCGCTGCTGCAGCTCGCGGACCTGGATTTCCAACGCGGCACCAAGGAAAGTAACGACGAGGCGAGCGGGCTGATCAAGCGCTACCTGGCGGTCGTGGCTGCGGCAGGTCCCGAGATCCTGTGGCTCGGCGTGCGCGTCGAGCGCGCCCGCGGCGACAAGGCAACTGCTGATGCCTATGCGCGGCGCCTCAAGAATGAGTATCCGCAGGCTGAGCAGACCCGCGCGTTGCTCGCCTACGAACGGCAGAACGGATGAGCGAAGGGGCTGGCAGCCCGACCGACCCAAACGCAGGCACCGCACCAGGACAGCGGCTAAAAGCGGAAAGAGAGCGCCGCGGCCTGAGCGTGCAGCAGGCCGCAGACGATCTGCACGTCGGTGTCAGCACTATCGAGGCACTCGAAGCCGGTGAGCTGTCGAGCCTGGGCGCGCCGGTCCATGTGAAGGGACACCTGCGCAAGTACGCGATGCTGCTGGGTCTCGATGCCGAGGCCTTGCTGGCGGCGTGTGAGATCACACAGCCGCCGGTGCCAGAGCTGGTGCCGCTGAAGCCCGCGACACGGCCTCCGAGGTTTCGGGTCAGTCGCACAGCAGTTGCAATTGTCGTGGCGGGTGTGGCGGCAATCGCGGTCGCTTGGGTATTGGCGAACCGCAAAGCGGCGGGTCCACCCGAGCCTCGGCCGAGCGTCGTCGAGAACCCGCCTGCGAAAGTCGAGGCGAATCCGGCGGCAAAGGCGCCTGTCGAGCCGCAGGTTGCGACCTCGGCAGTGCCCGCGGCCGTGATCACGCCGGCTGCGGTTCGATCGGATGAAGAGGCAGGTGCCGCAGCTGCGCGGGTGCGGGTGCGCATGAACTTTACTGCGGATTCGTGGGTGGAAATCTACGACTCTGCCGAGCAAAGAGTGTTTTTCGATATGGGGGCAACCGGAACGTCGCGGGCGATATCCGCCGAAGCGCCGTTGCGCGTGTTTCTGGGGTATGCGGACGGTGTCGCGTTGGAGCTCGATGGACAGGTGGTCGAAGTGCCCGCAGAAGCCAGGCGTGGCAACCTCGCTGAATTCTCACTCGATGCGCGCGGTCATGTGGGCGCCCGACGGCCGCGCTGAAAATCTCTGGAGTCAGGATTGAACAGCACCATCCAGCCGGTCCGCGGCATGAGCGACATCCTGCCGTCGGAGATCCCTTACTGGCAGCGACTCGAGGCCGTGGCGCGCGAGGTGCTCGCCGCCTATGGCTACGAGGAAATGCGGGTACCCGTAGTGGAGCAGACCGACCTCTTCAAGCGTTCGATCGGCGAATTCACCGACATCGTCGAGAAGGAGATGTATACCTTCATCGACAAGGGCGGGGAGAGCCTGACGCTGCGGCCCGAAGCGACAGCCGGAATGGTGCGCGCGGCCATCTCCAACGGCATCACTCACAATCAGCGCCTGCGCGTATGGTCCATGGGACCCATGTTCCGGCACGAGAAGCCGCAGAAAGGCCGTTACCGGCAGTTTCACCAGATCGACGCGGAAGCGTTCGGTTATCCCGGACCCGACGTCGATGCGGAGCTGATTCTCGTTGGCGGCGCGCCTGTGGAAGCGGCTCGATATTGGATCCGTGCGGCTCGAGGTGAATTCGCTCGGCACCCCTGAATCGCGCAAGGTGTACCGCGAGCAGCTGGTGCAGTACCTGCGCAAGCACGAGAGCGCACTCGACGAGGACAGCCGACGCAGGCTCGGCGGCAACCCGCTGCGAATCCTCGACAGCAAGAATCCCGCGCTGCGCGCCGTGATCGACGCGGCGCCCCTGATCACCGATCACCTCGATGCGGAATCGCGCGCGCATTTCGGTGCGTTGTGCGCGCATCTGGACGCGGCGGGGATTGACTACCGGATCAATCCGCGTCTGGTGCGCGGGCTCGACTACTACACGCGCACCGTGTTCGAGTGGGTGACCGATGCGCTCGGGGCCCAGGACGCCGTGTGCTCGGGCGGACGTTATGACGGCCTGTTCGCGCAGCTAGGGGGCGAGCCGACGCCTGCGATCGGATGGGCGATGGGGCAGGAGCGAGTCGTCGCCCTGATGGCGCAGGCGCACGGCTCGCTGACGCAGGCACCGCCGCACATCTTTATGGTCGTGGTTGGCGAGCGCGCCGAAAGCGCGGGATTGCGCCTCGCGGAGCAGCTGCGCGATGCACACCCCGGGTTGCGAATTCACACCAATGTGGGGGGCGGCAACTTCAAGGCGCAATTCCGGCGGGCAGACCGCAGTGGTGCACAGGTGGCCATCATCCTGGGTGAGGACGAGATGCAGCGCGGTATCGTGGCGGTCAAACCATTGCGATCCGAGGGCGAACAGGTGCACTGCGCGCAGGAGGCGCTGGCGTCGCGCATCGGCGAATGGGTATCGGAACTGGATTGAAGCCTATCTATAGAGCGTGGAGTGAAGCGTGGACGACTATTTGACCGAAAGCGATCAATGGGAACGAGTAAAGACCTTCGTCCGCGAGAACGGCGTGGCGATGGTCGTCGGCGTCTTGCTCGGCGCGGGCGTCCTGTGGGGATGGTCGTGGTGGGGCGATCACGTCACGACGCGCTCCAATGCGGCAGCAGCTCGCTACCTGGACGTGCTGGATGCGCTGGGGCGCAATGACAAGGCGCGCGCAATCGAGCTGACTGAGCAGCTCAGGAAGGATTATTCCGTCGACACCCTACGTCGACCAGGCGCAGCTCGCTCTGGCGCGAATGCATGTCACGCGCGGCGAGCTCGAGGAGGCCGCTCAGCGTCTCAACGATGTCATGCTGAATTCCAAGGACGAGCAGCTGCGACCGGTCGCGCGCGAACGACTGGCGCGCGTGCAGCTTGCCCAGGGCAAAGCGGATGAGGCGTTGAAGACCCTGGGTACGGGCGAACCTGCTGCGTTCACGGCGAGCTACCAGGAAGTCCGTGGAGATGCGCTGCTGCAGAAGGGCGATCGCAAGGGTGCGCTTGCCGCCTATCGCCAGGCGCTCGCCGCGATGGAACCCGGCATCACCGAGACGGGTCTGTTGCAGCTCAAGATCACCGATCTGGCTGCCGAAGAACCCGCTCAGGAGAGCGCGGCGCCGGCACCAAAGGGGCCCTGCTCAATGATGATGCGTTTACTGTCGACGCTGGCGGCCGTCGCCTTGCTCGCCGGGCTTAGTGCCTGCGACAAGGAAAAGGAAGTCGATCCGCCGGCCGAGCTGGTCGAGATGAAACCGCGCATCCAGATCGACAAGGTCTGGAGCACCGGCGTCGGCGGTAACACCAGCGCCCTGCGTCTGGGATTGCGCCCGGCATCCGACGGCGAGCGCTTGTACGCGGCGTCACACGATGGCGATGTCCTCGCGCTGGACCTCAAGAAGGGGCGCACGGTGTGGCGTGTGGCCACCAAGCTGATGCTCGCTGGCGGGCCGGGCGTCGGTTCCGGACGCGTGGTCGCAGGCTCTTCGGAAGGCGATGTCATCGCGCTCAACGCCGCCGACGGCAAGCAGGTCTGGAAGGTTCGCGTCAACGGCGAAGTGCTGTCGCCTCCCGCCGTCGGCTCCGACATCGTCGTCGTGCGCACTGTCGACGGTCGCCTGGTTGGACTCAACCTGGCGGACGGGCAGGAGCGCTGGAACACCGAGCAGCAAGTGCCGCGACTTTCGTTGCGCGGCACTGCGGCGCCAGTGATCGTCGGCGACGTGGTGGTGTGCGGATTCGACAACGGCAAGGTGGTGTCGGTCGGACTCGCCGACGGCGACGTTCAATGGGAAACGCAGGTCGCCTCGTCGAAAGGGCGTACCGAGCTTGCGCGACTGGTCGACATCGATTCGATGGTGCAGCTGGTCGACAAGGATCTGTATGTCGTGGGATTCCAGGGGCGTGCGGCGATGCTGGCGCTGGACACCGGGCAGATCTGGTGGGCTCGCGATGAATCGAGTGATCGCGGCCTGGTCGTCGATGCCGAGACGATCTACATCACTGATGCTGACGGCGACATCCAGGCACTCAAGCGCCGTGACGGCACGCCACTCTGGAAGCAGGCGGCGCTGCATCGACGGGGCTTGAGCGGGCCCGTTCTCGACGGCTCCGCGATCGTCGTCGCGGACTTCGAGGGCTACGTGCACTGGCTCGACGCCGCCACCGGTGAACTGCTGGCACGTGTCTCGACGGACGGCAATCGCGTCACGAGCCGGCCCGTGGTGGTCGACGGTACCGTGTACGTGCTGACCGATGGTGGCCGGTTGAGTGCCTTCCGGCGCGAGCCGCCGAAAGATCAGAAGAGCTGAGAATGCTCACTCCCTAAGGTTGTGAGTCAGTGCTACCCGTCATCGCACTCGTCGGTCGACCCAACGTCGGCAAGTCGACGCTGTTCAACGTGCTTACCCGCACGCGCGATGCACTCGTCGCAGACCAGCCGGGCCTGACGCGCGATCGCAAGTACGGCTTCGGCAAGGTCGGCCCGCTCCCTTACATCGTCATCGATACCGGCGGCCTCATCGAGTATCCCGGCGGCCTCGAGGCTCAGATGGCAGAGCAGAGCCTGCGCGCAGTCGGCGAGTCCGATCGCGTCGTGCTGCGTAGTGGACGCGAAGGAAGGCCTGACGGCGGCGGACGAATACGTCGCAAAGAGCCTGCGCCGCGGCGGCAAGACGGTGACGCTGGCCGTCAACAAGTGTGAGAGTCGCGATCCCGCACTCACGGCGGCGGAATTTCACGCCCTCGCGCTCGGAGAGCCGATCTGCATTTCGGCCGCCCACGAACAGGGTGTCGGTGCGCTGATGGAGCAGGTGCTCGAAGGGCTCGCGCCCGGTGAGGCTCCTGCGCCCCCGGATGAGGGTATTCGCGTCGCGGTTATCGGCCGACCCAACGTCGGCAAGTCGACGCTGATCAATCGGTTGCTCGGCGAGGAACGGGTGATTGCGAGTCATGAGCCCGGCACGACGCGCGACAGTATCCTGATTCCGTTCGAGCGCGACTCCGTGCGCTACACGCTGATCGATACCGCGGGAGTCCGCCGCCGCGCACGCGTGGATGAAGGCGTGGAGCGCTTCAGCGTCATCAAGACCCTGCAGGCGATCGATTCCGCACACGTGGTGATCGCGCTTCTGGATGCGCAGGAGACGGTCGCGGAGCAGGACGCAAGCCTGCTGGGCCTCGCCGTCGATCGCGGGCGCGCACTCGTGATCGGCGTCAATAAGTGGGATGCGCTGCCTGCCGAGCAGCGCGAACTGATTCGCTCGCAGCTCGCTGTCCGTCTGCCGTTCGTCGATTTCGCGCCGCTACACTTCATCTCCGCGCGCCACGGGAGCGGGGTCGGTGAGCTGATGAAATCGGTGCACGAAGCGTATCGCGCCTCGATGCGCGAGATCGCGACGCCCGAGCTCACCCGCACGCTGGAAGGCGCGCTCGAAGCGCACCAGCCGCCGTTGGTACGCGGGCGGCGGATCAAGTTGCGGTATGCACACCAGGGCGGGCGCAATCCGCCCGTCATCGTGATTCACGGCAACCAGACGAAGCATGTTCCAGAGGCCTACCGGCGCTATCTGATCAATGTGTTTCGCAAGACCTACGGCCTGCAGGGCACACCCGTGCGCATCGAATTTCGCTCCGACGAAAATCCCTACGCGGGACGGCGCAACGTCCTCACGCCTCGGCAACGGCGCAAACGACGCCGAATCGTGCGAAAGTAGCGCCACATGAGCGCGCGTCGCATTGCCCGGCTGAAACAGCCATTCCCGATGCGGTTGGGCGGCACACTGCCGCAAGCGCAGATCGCCTACGAAACCTGGGGCGAGCTCAACACGGCGCGCGACAATGGCCTGCTCATCTTTACCGGCCTGTCTCCTTCGGCGCATGCGGCTTCATCGCTACGAGGATCCGGCTCCGGGATGGTGGGAAGACATGATCGGTCCCGGCCGACCGCTCGACAGCAGCCGCTGGTTCATTATCTGTGTGAATTCGCTCGGAAGTTGTTTCGGTTCGACCGGACCGGCATCCATCGATCCGGCAACCGGGCAGCCGTACCGATTGCGCTTTCCGGTGCTCACCATCGAGGACATTGCCCACGGCGGCTTTGAGGCGATACGCAGTATCGGCCTCGAAACACTGGCCGGAGTGATCGGGCCTTCGCTCGGAGGCGTGACCGCACTCGCGTTCTGCACGATGTTCCCGGGATTCGCGAGGAGCCTGATCTCGATCTCGGCCGCGGCGCGTTCGACACCGTTCGCGATCGCGTTGCGCTCACTGCAGCGGGAGATGATCCGCCGCGATCCCGCCTGGGCCGAGGGGGAATTTCCTTCGGGAGCAGGTCCGGTCACCGGCATGCGCATGGCACGTAAGCTCGGCATGATCACCTACCGCTCCGCGCAGGAATGGCAGCAGCGTTTCGGGCGGCAGCGCATGGCAGCCGAACGCAAGAGCGGGGACCCGTTCGGCATCGATTTCGAGATCGAGGCCTACCTGGAGGCCGTGGCAAACAAGTTCGTCGGTCAGTTCGACGCCAACTGTTACCTCTACATTTCTAGGGCGATGGACCTGTTCGACCTCAGTGAGCATGGCGGCTCGGTCGACGCAGCGCTCAAGCGCAGCGAGTTGCGACGCGCCCTCGTCATCGGGGTCGAAACCGACCTGTTGTTCCCGCTTTGGAGTCAGCGCGAGATTGCCGACGCCCTGACGCGGGTGGGTGTGGCCACGGAATTCAAGCCATTACAGTCGATCCAGGGCCACGATTCATTCCTGGTCGACATGGAGCGCTTCCGTCCCGCGATCGGCGAGTTCGTCGAGAAGTTATGAGTGATTCAGGCGCAATGGCGTGACAGGCTGGTAAACTTCGCGCCTATCAGGGTTGCCCTAGGTAGCCACATGTCCTTTTCCGGCGCAGAACCCCTGGTCTCACTCGTCGATCGGGCCGTCGCTCACGACGACGTCGAGCAGATCGTCGATGAACTGCGCACCGGGCTGTGCGAGTTGATCCGCGCAGCGAGTGTGAAGCTGCCGGAGGAATTCCACCGCACCTGCTCCGATCACTACGCGCGGCGCCTCATCCATCGCGATGACGCACGGGGCTATTCAGTGGTCGCGATGACCTGGGCGGCGGGGCAGGCGACACCGCTCCACGATCATGGCGGGATGTGGTGTGTCGAGGGGGTCTGGGACGGCAGCATCGATGTGCAGCAATACGAGCTCGTCGAGCAGCGCGCCGACCGCTACCGCTTCGAGAAACGCAATTCGTTCCAGGCCGGCACCGGCAGTGCCGGCTGCCTCATTCCGCCGCACGAGTATCACCGCATCGCGAATCGCAGCACCGACACCGCGATTTCGATCCACATCTATGGCGGCGACATGGACCACTGCGCGGTGTTCGAGCCGGCAGGTGGCGACTGGTTCGTGCGTCGCGAGAAATCCCTCGGGCTCGATCTCTAAGGCGCGCGCTCGTCCTTCGGTTGCCCTTCGGCTGGCGGCGGTCCCAGAAACAGCGCCGGATCCACGAAGGCGCGATTCAGGCTGACGCCCCAGTGCAGGTGCGGCCCGGTTACCCGTCCGGTCGCCCCGACTTTCCCAAGCACGTCGCCCGTTGCGACCTTCTGCCCCGGCTGCACGTCGATCTCGCTCATGTGGCAGTACATGGTGATGAGTCCCGCGCCATGATCGATGAACACGGTGCGACCGTTGAAGAAGTATTCACCGGTATCCACCACAATCCCGGGGGCGGGCGCATGAATCGTCGTGCCGGAGTCTGCGGCGATATCCATGCCGCTGTGCGGATTGCGTGGCTCGTTGTTGAAGACGCGCCGCAGTCCGAACGAACTGGAGCGAACGCCTTCGACCGGCTGTTGCAGGCGTAAATTCGGCGGCTCGGAATCCGTCCATGTATCGAGCGCGGCGTCGATGCGCACCCGTTCGCGCGCCACGCGCTCGGTATCTTTCTTGGATAGATTCACCTGGGCAGGTGGGACTTTGAGGCGTTGCACCGCGTATTTCTTCGACGCCACGTTGAACGACCGGTAGCTCGGCTTTTCGCCGTCCCGCCCGATGCGCACCAATTGCCTGCCGGGCTCGACCGCCAAGGGAATTCCTACGATCGCGCGCCAGCGCTCCGCGTCCGCGAGCACCATCACGCGATGATCGTTGTAGCGAATCTCCGGAGCCGGTGCGGACAGGGGCCCGACATCGAGGATCACTACGCCGCCCGGCACGGCCGCGGCTTCCGGCAGCTCGTGTTCGGCATGTGCGCAGACCAGCGCCAGGGCGCCGAGCGCGCCCGTGACGCTCGCGAGGCACACGCGGGGCCGTCGAATCATTCCTTGACGTCCTTGACGCGCGCAATGACCCGGCCTTTCGACAAGCGCGCTTCGATGTCTTCGCCGGATCGCACTTCACTCGCTGAGCGCAATACCTGTCCATCCGCGCTGCGAATCACGATGGCGTAGCCGCGTTCCAGCGTAGCGAGCGGGCTCACCCCATTCAGCGCTCGCATCGCAAGATCGAGACGCGCCCTGGCTCCGCCCACGCGGGCTCGCGCCGCGGCTCTCAGGTGCAGCTGAAATTCCGCACACCTGCTCGACAGTTTGCGAATCCGGGCGAGCGGTGAAAATCCCGACAAGCTCGCCGTCTGGCGATGCAAGCGTGCGCTCGAGCGCTCGAGCCAGCGCCGCGCGGACAACGCCAGGCGTTGCTCGAGATCATCGAGTCGCTGCACCTGGTGCAGCAGACGCACGCCCGGATGCGCCTGTCGCAGCCGTCCGATCAGCCACTCCTGCGAAGTGGAGCGGCGTGTCAGGTTGCGGTTCATCGCGCCGGCGAGGCGATGCAGCGTTGCATTCCAGCGCGCGAGCCATTGCTGCTGATCGGGCACCACCAGCTCGGCCGCGCCAGAGGGCGTTGGCGCGCGCACGTCGGCGACGAAATCGGCAATCGTGAAGTCGACTTCGTGCCCGATTCCGGTCACCGTCGGAATCCGGCACTGCGCCAGCGCACGTGCGAGCGCTTCGTCGTTGAAGGCCCGCAGGTCCTCGAGGGAGCCGCCGCCACGAGCGAGGATCAGCACGTCACACCTGGCACTCGCCGACGCGAAGCGAACCGCGGCTGCGATCCTCTGTCCCGCTCCGGCCCCTTGCACCGGGACGGGGTAGATGAGCACCGGAATGGCCGGGAAGCGGCGGCGCAGAATATTGAGGATGTCGCGAATCGCTGCGCCGGTCGGTGAAGTGATGACGCCGATGCGTTGCGGCAAGGCGGGCAGCGAGCGCTTGCGCTCGGCCGCGAACAGACCTTCCGCCTGCAGCTTCGCCTTGAGCAGCTCGAACTGCCTGCGCAACTCGCCTTCGCCGGCTTCCTCGAGATGATCGATGAGCAGCTGATACTCACCACGCGGCTCGTAGAGACTGACACGCGCCCGCGCGAGCACGAGGAGCCCGTCGCGCGGCTGGCACTTCGAGAGCAGGGCGCGCTGACGGAACATCGCGCAACGCACCTGTGCGCCGGAATCCTTGAGCGAGAAATACCAGTGGCCGGAGCCGGGCGCGGCGAAGTTCGAGATCTCACCCTGGATCCACAGCGGCGGCATACCCTGTTCGAGCAGCAGGCGAGCCTCGCGGTTCAGGCGCGAGACCGTGTACACGTCACGATTCGTGGCGGTAGCCGTGACGAACAGATCGAGAGAAGTCACGGGCGGATCATACCGGGCAATTTCCCGCCCTGCGGCAGGCACGATTCGAGTGCGGCGCGTTTGGCGGTTTACCCGGCTCGTTGTCGCGCGTACAATCGCGCCCTTTACTCGCGGGGCGCCCAGGGCCCCGGACGAGACGGGCAGAGCCGATGCGAATTCTGGAAGAAGCCCTGACTTTCGACGACGTCCTGCTCGTGCCGGCGTACTCCGAAGTCCTGCCTCGCGAAGTCGATCTCGGCACGCGCATCACGCGCAAAGTCAGTGTGAATCTCCCGGTCCTGTCCGCAGCCATGGACACGGTGACTGAAGCGCGTCTCGCGATCACCATCGCCCAGGAAGGCGGCATCGGCATCATCCACAAGAACATGACGATCGCGGGTCAGGCACGCGAAGTCTCACGCGTCAAGAAATTCGAGAGCGGCGTCATCGTCGATCCGATCACGGTCACGCCTGACAAGACGATCCGCGAGGTCATCGACCTGACGCGTGCCAAGGGAATCTCCGGCGTCCCGGTCGTGGTCGGCGACAAGGTGGTCGGAATCGTCACGCATCGGGATCTGCGCTTCGAAACCAAGCTCGATGCGCCGGTCGCTAGCGTCATGACGCCAAAAGAGCGCCTCGTGACCGTGCGTGAGAATGCGCCCAAGGAAGAAGTCCTGCAGCTTCTGCACAAGCATCGCATCGAGAAGGTGCTGGTGGTGAATGGCGCCTTCGAGCTCAAGGGCATGATCACCGTCAAGGATTTCCAGAAGGCGACGGAGTTTCCGCGCGCCTGCAAGGACGCGAACGGTGCACTGCGCGTGGGCGCGGCAGTCGGAACATCGCCCGACACGATCGAGCGCGTCACGGCACTGCGCGAGGCGGGAGTCGATCTCGTCGTCGTCGATACTTCGCACGGTCACTCCAAGGGCGTGCTCGAAATGGTGAGCCGTCTCAAGGAGACGTTCGGCGAACTACAGGTCATCGGCGGAAATGTCGTTACGCCGGAAGCGGCCAAGGACCTGGTGAAGGCGGGCGCGGATGGCGTCAAGGTCGGGATCGGTCCGGGTTCGATTTGCACGACGCGGGTCGTAGCGGGTGTCGGCGTGCCACAGATCAGCGCCGTGGCTCGCGTGGCTGAGGTACTCAAGAACAGCGATGTCCCGCTCATCGCGGATGGCGGCATCCGTTATTCCGGTGATATCGCCAAGGCGATTGCGGCCGGTGCGCATGCGGTGATGATCGGCGGAATGTTCGCCGGCACCGAAGAGTCCCCCGGCGAAGTCGAGCTCTACCAGGGCGCCTCGTACAAGTCGTATCGCGGCATGGGTTCGCTCGGCGCCATGGGACAGCAACACGGCTCGGCTGATCGTTACTTTCAGGACACGGCGACCGAGCTGGAGAAGCTCGTCCCCGAGGGCATCGAGGGCCGCGTTCCCTACAAGGGAAGCCTGGTTACCATCCTCCATCAGCTCGCTGGCGGACTACGCGCTGCGATGGGCTACACTGGCAGCCGCAACATCCAGGAGCTGCGTACGCGGCCGACCTTCGTACGAATCACGACTGCCGGAGTACGCGAAAGTCACGTGCACGACGTGAGCATCACCAAGGAAGCGCCGAACTACCGCACCAGCTGAGAATGGCCAGAGAGCTGCTTCAGTCCGTCACGCCCCCCGCCGCGGACATCCACGCCCACCGCATCCTGATTCTCGACTTCGGCGCGCAGTACACGCAGTTGATCGCGCGTCGCGTGCGCGAGATCGGCGTTTACTGCGAGATCTTCCCCTGGGATGCGAGCGAGGCCGAGATCCGTGCGTTCAAGCCCCGCGGAATCATCCTCTCGGGCGGACCAGAGTCCGTTACCGACGCCCGGCCCCCTCTAGCACCTGACTTCGTCTACAAGGCCGGCGTTCCAGTTCTCGGCATCTGCTATGGCATGCAGGCCATGGCGCAGCAGCTCGGCGGCAGGGTCACCGCGGCGAAGCATCGCGAGTTCGGTTTCGCGCGCGTCACGAATGCGGCCAAGGCGTCGCTCCTGCGCGGCCTGAGTGATCACACTGATGCCGACGGTCACCGGGTGCTCGACGTCTGGATGAGTCACGGCGATCACGTCGATGCGCTGCCGCCGGGATTCACGGCAGAGGCGAGCACTTCGACCATTCCGCTTGCAGCGATGGCAGACGAGAAGCGCAAGTTCTACGGGGTGCAGTTTCATCCCGAAGTGACGCACACGCTGCAGGGCCGCGCGATTCTCGAGCGCTTCGTACGCGAGATTTGCGGCTGCGAAGCGCTGTGGGATGCAGGAAACATCATCGCGGACAGCATCGCGCGAGTGCGCGAACAGGTCGGCAAGGGAAAGGTGCTGCTGGGCTTGTCGGGCGGCGTGGATTCTTCGGTCGTCGCAGCGCTCCTGCACCGCGCGATCGGTCCGCAGCTCGTCTGTGTGTTCGTCGATCACGGCCTGCTGCGCCTCGGTGAGGGCGAGCAGGTGATGGACACCTTCGCACGGCACATGGGCGTGAAGGTGATCCGCGTCAATGCCGAGGATCGCTTCTTTGCGGCGCTCAAGGGGGAAACGGATCCGGAAAAGAAGCGCAAGACAATCGGACGGCTCTTCATCGAGGTGTTCGAAGAGGAGTCGAAGAGGATCCCGGGCATCGAGTGGCTGGCGCAAGGCACGATATACCCCGATGTCATCGAATCGGCCGGAGCACGCACCGGCAAGGCCCATGTGATCAAGTCGCATCACAACGTGGGCGGACTGCCCGAGCGCATGCACCTGAAGCTGCTCGAGCCACTTCGTGAGCTGTTCAAGGACGAGGTGCGTCGGATCGGAGTGGAACTCGGTTTGCCGCACGAGATGGTGCTGCGTCATCCGTTCCCCGGTCCCGGCCTCGGCGTCCGCATCCTGGGGGAAGTGACCAAGCCGCACGCGGATCTGCTGCGCAAGGCCGATGCGATCTTCATCGAGGAGCTGCGCCGCCACAATCTCTACGACCGTGTCAGCCAGGCGTTCGTGGTGTTCCTGCCGGTGCGCTCGGTCGCCGTGATGGGCGATGGGCGTCGCTATGATTACGTCGTGGCGCTACGTGCGGTCGAGACGGTCGACTTCATGACCGCGCGCTGGGCACATCTGCCGTACGAATTTCTCGATCACGTCTCGCTACGCATCATCAACGAAGTTCCAGGCATTTCGCGCGTGACCTATGACATCTCCGGCAAGCCCCCCGCGACCATTGAGTGGGAATAGCGATCGCGACTTCATGGCGCGCGCGCTGGAGCTCGCTGGCCGCGCAGAGGAAGAGGGCGAAGTTCCGGTAGGGGCGGTGCTGGTCAAGGACGGTGTCATCATCGCCGAGGGCTGTAATCGTCCGATCGGAGGCAACGATCCGACTGCCCACGCCGAAATCGAAGCCATCCGTGCGGGCGCTCGCGCACTCAGCAGCTATCGCCTTACCGGCACGACGCTCTACGTCACGCTCGAACCCTGTGCGATGTGTGCGGCGGCAATGGTCCACGCGCGCGTCGCCCGCCTGGTTTTCGGCGCGTGGGATCCTCGCGTCGGTGCAGCGGGCAGCGCGCTCAACCTGGTGAATGCTCCAGCCTTCAATCACCGCGTCGACACGTTCGGCGGGGTTCTCGCTGAAGAATGTGGCACGCTATTGCGTCGTTTCTTCGAGCGTAAGCGCGAATAGCCAGCACAAATAGCGGAGATGCCTGTGAAACCAGACCCATCACTCCAGTCGAGCGTCACGAATCCTCATTCCTTGTTCATTGGCGGGGCGTGGGTAAAGCCCGCGACGAGCCGCACGCTGAGCGTGATCTCGCCAGTGACCGAGGAGGTGCTGGTCACCTTTGCGGAAGCCATGCAGCCGGATATCGATCGTGCGGTTGCTGCCGCGCGAGATGCATTCGACAACGGTCCATGGCCGCGCATGGCGGCGCAGGAGCGCGCGGCGGCGCTGCTCGAGGTCGCCAAGGCATTGCGCGCGCGCCACGAGGAGCTTGCCAGGGCCTGGACCGCCCAGGTCGGCGCCGCCATTTCGTTCACGCGCTACGCCTCTGCCCAGCCCGCCGGGTTGTTCGAGTACTACGCAAACCTCATCAAGACCTATCCCCTCGTCGATGAGCGGCGACGCGATAACGGCGGAATCGTGCGGGTCGCCAAGGAGCCAGTGGGCGTCGTTGCGGCGATCACGCCGTGGAACGCACCACTCGTGCTGCTCTGCTACAAGGTCGCTGCGGCTCTGGCGGCGGGCTGCACGGTCGTAGCGAAGCCCGCACCGGAAACGCCGCTGGATGCATACATCCTCGCCGAGTGCATCGAGGCGGCAGGGATTCCTGCGGGTGTGTTCAATGTCGTGCCCGCAGGCCGCGAGGTGGGCGAGTACCTGGTGCGTCACCCAGGCGTTGACAAGATCAGCTTCACCGGCAGCACGGCTGCCGGCCGAAAGATCGGTGCCATTGCCGCTGAGCGGCTCACGCGCGCGAGCTTCGAGCTCGGCGGCAAGTCCGCCGCATTGTGCTCGAGGACGCCGACACCAACCAGGTGCTGCAGAGCCTCGTGCCGTTCTCGATGCCGATCACCGGGCAGGTGTGCTTCGCGCTGACGCGCGTGCTGGTTCCCGAGTCGCGCAAACGCGAGCTACTCGATGCATACGTCAGCGCGGTTCGCACTGTGAAGGTCGGGGATCCGTTCGAGAAGGAGACGCAGATGGGCCCGCTCGCAATGGCGCGACAGCTCGAGCGCGTGCAGGGCTACATCGCCAAGGGTAAGGAAGAGGGCGCCAGGATCGTGACTGGCGGCGGGCGCCCCGCTGACCTCAAGCGCGGCTATTTCGTCGAACCTACGGTGTTCGCGGACGTACAGAGCCGGATGACGATCGCGCAGGAGGAGATCTTCGGGCCGGTAGTCTCCTTCATCAGTTACGACGACCTTGAAGATGCCGTTGCCAAGGCCAACGACACGATCTATGGACTGCACGGCGCTGTATACACCGCGGACCGCGAGCGCGGTTATGACGTCGCGCGCCGGGTGCGCTCCGGCAGCGTGACCGTCAACGGCATGATCGTCGACATCAAGATGCCGTTCGGCGGGTTCAAGCAATCAGGCATCGGACGCGAAGGCGGAATCGAAGGGCTCGATCCTTACTTCGAGATGAAGACCATCTACTTCGGCTGATCACTGGTTCGCGGCGCTCTTCGGCCCGCTGTCCGCTGCCACCCACTCCAGGATGTCGAGGTAGCTGCGGATGTTGTCGACGTAACGCACCGGTTCCCACCCACGCGCGTAGCCCCGCTCGGTCTGCGTGTACCAGAACTCCTGTGCGAGCAGCGGCAGGAACGCCCGTACGTCCTGCCACGAGTCGGGATTGCGCCGATGCATCTGCGTGAGAATGCGGGCATCCTCGAGGTGCCCGTAACCCACGTTGTACGCGGCCAGCGCGAGCCAGGTGCGATCCGGCTCGGCAATGCGAGCGGGAATCTTGGTGCGTATCGACTGGTAGTAGCGCGCGCCACCCACGATGCTCTGGTGGGGATCAGTCCGATCGGCGATGCCGAGATGCGCGGCGGTGTCTTCGGTCAGCATCATCAATCCGCGCACGCCGGTCGGTGATACGGCATTCGGATCCCAGCGCGATTCCTGGTAGCCCATCGCGGCGATCAGGCGCCAGTCCTCGCCGATCTTTCCGGCGGCCTCCTCGAACCACTTGCGATACTGTGGCAGCAGCGCCTGCACGTCGCGAATGAAGCCGCGCGCACCGACGTAGTCGAAACGATCAGAACGCCCGTAGTAGCGATCCAGGATCGCGGCGAGTTGCCCACCGCCCGTCATTCGCTCGAAGAATGTGTTCACGCGCTGTTGCAGGCTGTCGTCACGCGCGTTCATGGCCCACGCGATCGACTCACCGGCCATGAGATCGAAACCGACACGCACCTGCTGGTGAAAATTCCGCCCCAGCGCAAACTCAGTGGAGTCGACGATCGTGTAGTCGATCGAGCCGTCCGCGACATCGCCGAGCAGCTCGACCGAATCACCCCGCCGGCGTTCCACCCAGGCTAACGTCGGCAGCCGCTCGCGAACCAGCCTGAGAGTCTCGGCCTGCGAACTGCCGGCCGTGATCTCGAGGCGTGAGCCGTTGATCTCCTTCAGCGAACGGGGTTTGGGGCGGCCCTGCTTATAGATGAGATGCTGGCGCACCTGCTGATAAGGCGGACCGAAGAGGACTGAATCGCCCCAGGCATCGTTGATCGTCAACCCTGCTGCGGCGAGATGTGCGCGGCCACTGGCGAGCTGGGCGCGGATGTCCGCGAAAGCCGGAACCGTATAGATGAAGAGGCTGACGCCGAGCTCGTGGGCGAACTGCCGAACCAGGTCGTATTCCGGACCCTCGGGGCCGTTGGCGCCGTTGTAGTAGGCGGTCGGACTGTTGCGCGAGACGACTCGCAGCTCGCCAAGGGTCCGGATCTGCTCGAGCGTCGAGGGCACGCGCTGGCAGGTGCCGACCAGCAGGCACAAGAGAGCCGCGGCGGCGAACTGGATCGCGGGCGTGCGCTGTAGGACGTGATTCGACATGCGGCGTTGATGGCTCACTCCGTCCGGGCTTCAGGTAGAATACCCCGCCGCCCCGAGCCCCGCCGTAGTCGACGCTCACAACGTGCGTCGCTTAACTGTCTTACGGCGCAGATCAACGGAGAGGTACCGAAGCGGTCATAACGGCGCGCACTCGAAATGCGATGGGGGCATTACGCCCCACGTGGGTTCGAATCCCACCCTCTCCGCCATCCTTTCCTGTTGTCTGAACGCCGCAGGTACAATCTCGCGGCCATGAGCGCGGACGGTACTGCCAGCGGGCTTTCCAGGTTCTTCGCGGAGCTCAAACGCCGCAATGTGGTGCGTGTGGCGCTCGTGTACCTCGGCACCGCGTGGCTGATCGTGAACGTCGGGATCGATCCTCGGTGAGACCTTTGAGGCTCCGCATTGGGTGATGCGGGCGGTTGATACTGCTGCTTGCGCTGGGATTTCCGATCGCGCTCGGGTTCGCCTGGATGTTCGAACTGACGCCCGCGGGGCTCAAGCCTACCGAGGACGTCGATCCACAGCATTCGATCACGCATCACACTCGCCGCAAGCTCGACCGGATCATCATGATCGTGCTGGCACTGGTCGTGGTCGGGTTGATTGTCGACCGGGTGGTGCGAGCGCCCGGCGCAGGGCACACGCAGAAGAGCACGAACGAATCGATCGCACAGGCGTCGGTTGCCGTGCTGCCGTTCGTGAACATGAGCAGCGAGGCGAACAACGAGCCGTTCGCCGATGGCCTTTCGGAGGAAGTCCTCAACGTGCTGGCTGGAATCCAGGGGTTGAAGGTCGCCGGTAGAACGTCCTCGTTCTACTTCAAGGGCAAGAGCGAAAAGCCGGACGTGATCGCCGCGACGCTCGGTGTCAACCATCTTCTCGAAGGCAGCGTCCGTTGGGCGGGGCCACGCGTTCGCATCACGGCGCAGCTCATCGATGCCGCGACTGGTTTTCACCTGTGGTCGCAGTCCTACGACCGCGAGCTCAATGATGTATTTGCCGTGCAGGAAGAAATTGCCCGTTCAGTGGCGGGTGCATTGCAGGTGAAACTGCTGGCGGCGGACGAAGCGCACCTGACCAAACGCGGGACGCAGGATGCAGAAGCTCATCAGCTCTACCTGGTGGCGCGTGGTCGCATGCGCGAGCGAGACCTCGCGAGCCTGCGCGCTGCGAAGGCGCTGTTCGAGGATGCCATCAAGCGCGATCCGTCGTACGCAAATGCCTACTCGGGGCTTTCAGACACCTACTATCTGCTCTACCGGAATCACGGTGAAGAACTCGAGCAAGGCCCGCAGCTGGGTGAGCAGGCGGCCAACCGTGCGCTCGAGCTCGATCCGACTTCGAGTGAAGCGCACGCTTCGCGTGCCAACTTCGCTGAGCTTCGTTTCGAGGTTCACGGCGAAGCGCAGGGAACTCGATCGCGCATTGACGGACTACCAGCGCGCGGTTGAGCTCGACCCTACCAATGCCCAGGCCTATCACTGGTACGGCGCGGCGCTGGCGCAGAAAAGCCCAGATCAGGCGCTGCAAATGTACGAACGCGCCGTAGCCCTTGATCCCCTGATGAGGCAGGCACAACTCGCGGCAGCGGAGGTATACGACTACCGCGGGCAAGCAGACAAGGCTCGCGAGCACGTCAACCAGGTCATCGAGCGCTACCCGGATTTCGCGAACGCCTATCAATCACTGGCTTTCCTGGAATGGCGCGGCGGCCACCTGGTTGCAGCGCGCTCAGCTTTCCGCAAAGCCTATGAGCTTTCCGGCGATCCAACTGCCGCACTGTTCGTGCTGGTGACGAGCCTGAATCTCGATGATCGGGCGACAGCCAAGGAGTGGGAATCTAGAACGGTTGCCAACCCGTTCAACAAGGCAGGAGCCGACGCTGCGTGGCTCAGCATAGGTGGCAAGTACACAGAGGCGCTGGAGGCGTTTACGGCGCTCGCCCAGCAATTTCCAGAACGAGTACTTCGTGATACTGATGACTACCCAATTGGCATTGATCGTGAACCAGCCTGCTCGGGCAGTCGATCTTCTCGTCAAGCTGCGGCCAGAGCTGACACAGGACGATGCTCCGATCGCCATCCAGAACTGCGAAGCCGCAATCATCGTCGCGGCAGCCTGGCAGCGCATGGATCGGCAGCCGGAGGCACAGCGATTGTTGCGGCGTGTGGGTGGCTGGATCGACGGCCCGGATTCTCCACACTGGCCGGAGATGCGAATTACGCGCGCGCAGGTGCACGCCCTGCTGGGTGAGCGGCCACAAGCGTTGGACGCTTTGGACCGAGCCTTTGAGGAGGGCTTCCGGGGAACATTGGCAGTTGTCACGAACGGATATCCGTATGGCGGCGAGGACAATCCGCTGTTTCAGAACATCCGCAGCGAGCCGCGTTTTATCGCGTGGTACGCGCGACTGCACGCTGACAACGCCCGCCAACTTGCGGTGCTGAAGGAAAAGGAGTCGACGGAGAAAGGCCCGGTGACGTCAGCGAGTCAGTGACCGTTCCTAGCTGTTACGCGCCGACGGGGGCCGCTTGCGTGGCGCCTCGACTTCATCTTCGACGGGAGTAGTGCGCGCACGGCGATTGGTGAGCTCGGCCAGCTTCTCTTCATATGCGCGCGCAAATTCCTCGACGAAGGTATGTGGGAATTCGTCCTTCGGATTCTGCTTCAGCGTGTGATAGAGCTCGCCGTAGAGGTCCCAGTACTTCAACTTGTTCGCCGCGCCGAGGAGGCCGCCGCGCTTGCCGCCGCGATCGAAGCGCTCCTGCAGCTCGTGCGGGTCGAGGCGTTGCAGGAAGTCATTGAACGCCACTTCCATGGCACCGACCATGGCCTGCTGGTGCAGGCGAATCTCGCGCAGGCTTTCACGCACCGCTTCAACGGGCCCGAGATAACGGGTGCCCTGCTGCTCGAAGAGCTTGCGCAGCGCCTCCTCGACACCGGCGGAGAAGCGCAGCGGATTGTTGTCGGCGGCCTGCACCGTTTCCTGCGTGATCCGGAACCGGTTCTTGAGCTCGGCGCGTACCTGCATGATTTCCATCAGGCCCATCACGACCTCGCGCAGGATCTGGCCGGCGAGCGGCAACACCTGCGGCTGGATCGCGGCAGGAATGCCGGATGGGTCGATGCCGGCGCCACGACACAGGGCTTGCAAGCCCGCATCGGAGGCCGGCCGCAGGTTCGGCCGACGCGCGCAGGTTCGCATCCTGATCGGCGGAGCTCTTGGGAGGGCTGCGATAGGGGTCGATGCGCCGCCGCGTGGAGAGATTCCACGGCTGTTCGCCAGGCTTGGCCGCGGCAGCCTTCGGTCGAACCGGGACACGTGGTTTCGGCGTAAGCGGAGCGTCGGTGGAGATTCGTGGCAGGTCTACGGCCTGACCGTAGGCATTCACGGGCGTCACCGGGCGCGAGCCGCTCGACTCCGGCGCGAGCAGCGCATCGAGATTCAATGATTCACCGAGGTCATCCTCGGTCGATTGGCGGGCAGCAGATGAACCGAGGCCGTCGTAGGCAATGATCGCGCTCTTCTCGGGCGGAAAATCGTTCGCGGCGTCGATGCTGACGATCAATTCGTAGTCGCCGATGCGCAGCCGGTCACCATCCTTGAGCGCCTGCGGCCCGACATCGGAGATCGGCGCCGTTTCCTCGTTGACGTAGGTGCCGTTGGAGCTGGTATCGATCAGCCAGTAGCCACCGTCGCGGTATTCGATGGTGGCGTGATGACCGGAAACATAGCGTTCCGGATCGGGCAGGATCCAGTCGTTGTCGCTGGCGCGACCGATGGAGCCACCGTGGACACCGAATATCTTGGTGCCCTCGGGCCCGAGAATTCTCGCGTGATTGCTGACGACCCTGAGTCGCAAAGCCATGTTCTTCCCTCGCCAAACCACCCGTTCGCCCTTGGGACCGCACGCGGCCCCACTCGACTGGATTCCGGTCGGTGCACCTGCCTGCGGAGCAGCGGACGGACGCACTTTCGCCAGTCTCCGTATAATGTACGACGCAACACTATCAGCGCGATCAGCTTCACCGAATGGCAGCCAGTCACATTTTCAAGGTCATGTTCGTGAACCAGGGCAAGGTCTACGAGATTTATGCCCGGAAGGTGAGCCATGGCAGCCTTTTTGGGTTCATCGAAGTGGAAGAGCTGGTGTTCGGGGAGCGCTCGAGCGTGGTCGTCGACCCCAGCGAAGAGCGCATCAAGAACGAATTCGAGGGCGTGAAACGCACCTACCTGCCGTTGCACGCGGTGGTGCGCATCGATGAAGTCAAGAAGCAGGGTGTCAGCAAGATCACCGTGCTCGAGGGCGCGAATGTCACGCAGTTTCCGGGCCCTGTCTACGCACCTGGCACCGACACGACCAAGCGTGGCTGATTAGGTTCACTGGCGCGCAACTGGTATCATGCGCGCCTCGCTGACGGGCCGAACGCGGCCCGGATACCCGCCCAACAGAATGCTGCTACTGCCAGGCTCGCCGGCGCTTTCTTCGTTCCGTCTCGACAAGCTCTTGAGCGCCGTTCAGGCGCAACATCCTAGCGTCACCAGCATCACAGCGCGCTGGTGCCACCTCGCTGATCTCGAGCGCGAGCTCGGGCCGGCCGAACGGCGCATCCTCGACCAGCTGCTGACCTACGGTCCTCGTCTCGATGCCGGCGATGAAGCGGGCGAGCTGATCCTGGTCGTCCCGCGCTTTGGCACGGTTTCGCCGTGGTCGAGCAAGGCCACTGATATCGCTCACGTGTGCGGCCTCGAAGCCGTCAGGCGCCTCGAGCGCGGCATCGCTTATCGTGTTCAGGGCGAGGAAGTTCTCGAACGAGCCGCCCTGGAGCAGATCGCGGGGTCCCTGTATGACCGCATGACCGAGGTTCCATTGTGGGAACCCGCGCGGGCTGCCGCGCTCTTCGAGCATCACGCGCCGGAGCCGGTGGCGCGCATCGACCTCCTGAAGGGCGGGCGCATTGCCCTCGTGCAGGCCAACGAGCGCCTCGGCCTCGCCCTGTCGGCGGATGAAATCGACTACCTGGTGGAAAACTTCCGGCGCATGGGCCGTGACCCCACCGATGTCGAGCTGATGATGTTTGCGCAGGCGAATTCGGAGCATTGCCGGCACAAGATCTTCAACGCCGAGTGGATCATTGACGGCGAGCAGCAGCCGAAGTCACTGTTCGCGATGATCCGCAACACCTACGCACACAATTCGCGCGGTGTGCTGTCCGCCTACCGAGACAATGCAGCGGTGATCGAAGGCTGGCCCGGCGCTCGTCTGTTCCCCGCAGGGCCGAGCAACACGTACGGCTATGTACGCGAGTCGATCGATGTGCTGATGAAAGTGGAAACCCACAACCATCCGACCGCCATTGCACCGTTTCCCGGCGCAGCGACCGGTTCGGGCGGTGAGATTCGCGATGAAGGCGCGACCGGCTGCGGTGCCAAGCCGAAAGCGGGACTGACGGGCTTTACCGTATCGAACCTGCGCATTCCGGATGCGGTCAACGCGTGGGAAACGCAACGCGAGCTCTCACCGCGCATCGCCTCGGCGCTGCAAATCATGATCGACGGACCGATCGGCGCCGCGGCATTCAATAACGAATTCGGTCGGCCGAACATTCTCGGTTACTTCCGCTCCTTCGAACTCGCGCTTCCAGGGGATGCGCCCGGTCGCGTTCGCGGCTACCACAAGCCGATCATGATCGCTGGCGGCCTCGGCAACATCCGGCGTGCGCACGTCGAGAAACGCGAGATACCGATCGGCGCGCGCATCATCGTGCTTGGCGGGCCTGGCGATGCTCATCGGTCTGGGCGGTGGCGCGGCCTCATCGCTGGCGAGCGGCGCGAGCCAGGAAGATCTCGACTTCGCTTCTGTCCAGCGCGGCAACCCGGAAATCCAGCGTCGTGCGCAGGAAGTCATCGATCGCTGCTGGGCGCTCGGCGAGCGCAACCCGATTCTTCTGATTCACGATGTTGGCGCGGGCGGATTGTCGAACGCGGTGCCGGAGGCCATCGCGCACAGTCACCGCGGTGGACGCATCGATTTTCGCAGCATTCCGACGGCCGAGCCGGGCATGTCACCGCTCGAGGTGTGGTGCAACGAGGCGCAGGAGCGTTATGTGCTCGCGGTTGCCGCCGATAGCGTGCCGATGCTCGAAGCCGTCTGCGAGCGGGAACGCTGCCCCTATGCCGTGATCGGCGAGATCACCGGCGACGGACAACTGACCCTTGAAGACCGGCATTTCGAAAACCGGCCGGTCGATATGCCGTGTCGACGTGGTGCTCGGCAAGCCGCCGAAGATGTTGCGCGATGTGAAGAGCATTCGTTCGCAAGGGACTCCCTTCGATCCTGCGGCAATTCCGTTGCGCGACGCGCTGTCGCGGCTGCTTGCGCTGCCAACCGTCGCCGATAAGACATTCCTCATCACGATCGGCGATCGCACGGTTGGTGGCCTGATTGCGCGCGATCAGATGGTCGGCCCCTGGCAGGTGCCGGTGGCGGATGTCGCGGTCACCGCTTCGGACTACGTCGGCTAGACCGGTGAGGCGATGGCGATGGGCGAGCGCTCGCCAGTCGCGCTGCTCGACGGCCCGGCGTCCGGGCGCCTGGCGGTGGGCGAGGCGATCACCAATATCCTCGCGGCCGACATCGAATCGCTCACACAGGTGCGCCTGTCGGCCAACTGGATGGCGGCCTGCGGTGAGCCCGGCGAGGACGCCACGTTGTATGCCACGGTCAAGGCGGTGGGCGAGGAATTGTGTCCGGCGCTCGGCATCACGATTCCCGTTGGCAAGGATTCCCTGTCGATGAAGTCCGCGTGGGCAGGCAGGAGCCAGGCCTATTCGGTCATCTCGCCGGTGTCGCTGATCGTCTCAGCCTTCGCGCCGGTGCGTGATATCCGGCGCACGCTCACGCCGCAGCTGCGACTCGATGCCGGGGCGACGCGCCTGCTCCTGATCGATCTGGGTCGCGGCCGCAATCGTCTCGGTGGTTCGTGTCTCGCACAAGTGTATGGCGCACTCGGCGCGGGGCCGGCCGATCTGGACGATCCGCAGCTACTCGCCGGACTCGTCAGCGCGCTCACGACATTGAAGACGCGCGATCTGGTCCTCGCCTATCACGACCGTTCCGATGGCGGTGTACTCGTCTCGCTTCTGGAGATGGCCTTCGCCGGTCACTGCGGCCTCGACCTTGCCGTTCCGCTGCAGGGCTCGACGCCCTTGGCCGCGCTGTGCGCGGAGGAACTCGGCGTGGTCATCCAGGTACGCATCGATGATCTCGACGCGGTGCGCACCGTCCTGCGTGAACAGGGCCTGGAGAAATGCACGCATGATCTCGGCACTGCTGCGCCCGGCGATCGCATTCGAATCGCTGCGGGACGGGAGTTCCTCGATGAGTCGCGCACCCAGCTACGCCGCGAGTGGTCGACGACGTCCTGGCGTTTGCAACGTCTGCGTGACAATCCGGCGTGCGCGGACGAAGAGTTCGAGCGCATCGGCGATGCCGAGGACCCCGGCATCGGCGTGCGGCTCACCTTCGATCCCTCCGCGGATATCGCGGCGCCCTTCGTAAGCCGCGGCGTGCGGCCTCGAATTGCGGTGTTGCGCGAGCAGGGAGTCAACAGCCAGGTCGAAATGGCGGCGGTCTTCATGCGCGCGGGCTTTGATGCATCCGATGTGCACATGACCGACATTCTTGAGGGTCGCGTGACGCTCGGCGAGTTCCGCGGCCTGGTCGCCTGTGGCGGATTTTCCTATGGCGATGTGCTCGGGGCCGGTCAGGGATGGGCGAAATCGATCCTGTTCAATGCGCGCGCGCGCGAGCAATTCGTGGAGTTCTTTGCGCGCCGGGATGCGTTTGCGCTCGGCGTATGCAACGGGTGCCAGATGATGTCGGCGTTGTGCGAGCTGATTCCGGGTACCGAGCACTGGCCGCGCTTCGTGCGCAATCGGTCCGAGCAATACGAGGCGCGCTTCGGCCTGGTGCAAATCGCGCCGTCGCCATCCGTGCTGTTGCAGGGTATGCAGGGCACCGTAATGCCGATTGCAATCGCGCACGGCGAGGGCAGGGCAGAGTTCGATTCGCAGGCGGCGCTCGACGCGTGCCGCGACGCTGGCTTGATCGCGATGCAATTCGTCGATAATCGAGGACGTTTCACACAGCACTACCCCGAGAATCCGAATGGTTCGCCGCTCGGCATCGCGGCACTCAGCAACGCGGATGGGCGAGTCACGATCACGATGCCGCATCCGGAGCGCGTATTTCGCAGCGTGCAGAACTCGTGGCACCCCTCGGACTGGGGCGAGGACAGTGGCTGGATGCGCTTGTTCCGCAATGCGCGCGTCTGGGTGAGCTGATCCGCGGCCAGCCGGTCGCGACAGACGGAGAGCAACGATGATCACACGATACCGGGACGTGACGCTGCACGCGCCGCGTGGCACTGAGCTCACCTGCAAGGGTTGGCAGCAGGAGGCGGCGTTGCGCATGCTGCACAACAACCTCGATCCGGATGTCGCTGAGAATCCGCACGAGCTGGTCGTGTACGGCGGCATTGGTCGGGCCGCGCGCAACTGGGAATGCTTCGATGCCATCGTGCGCACGCTTCGCCGTCTCGAGAATGACGAGAGTCTGCTGATTCAATCCGGCAAGCCGGTCGGTGTGTTCAAGACCCACGAGGGCGCACCGCGCGTGCTGCTCGCCAATTCCAATCTCGTCGGTCATTGGGCGACCTGGGAGCATTTCTTCGAGCTCGATCGCAAGGGCCTGATGATGTTCGGCCAGATGACGGCGGGATCGTGGATCTATATCGGCTCACAGGGGATCGTGCAGGGGACCTACGAGACCTTTGCCGAGGCGCTACGCAAGCACTACAACGGTCAGAGTTCGGGCAAGTGGCTGCTCACGGGCGGCCTCGGCGGGATGGGCGGCGCTCAGCCGCTCGCCGCCACTTTTGCCGGTCTTTCAACGCTCGCAGTGGAGGTCGATTCAAAGCGCATCGATATGCGTTTACGCACCGGCTACCTCGATGCGCGTGCCGAGACGCTGGAGCAGGCGCTCGACATGATTGCGGCCGCACAAGGGCGCGGCGTGACGATCTCTGTTGGTCTTCTCGGCAACGCTGCCGAGGTCTTTCCTCAAGTGCTGGCGGGCTCCCGCCAACCGCACCTGGTCACCGATCAGACCTCCGCGCACGATCCCTTGAATGGCTACATCCCCCTGGGCTTTTCGCTCGACAGAGCCGCGGAGCTGCGCCAGCGCGATCCCAAGGAATACATGCGGCTCGCCAAGGACTCGATGGCTGTGCAGGTGCGCGCGATGCTCGGGTTTCACGAGCGCGGCATTCCGACCTTCGACTATGGCAACAATATCCGCGCCATGGCGCGCGATGCCGGAGTTGCGAACGCGTTCGATTTCCACGGATTCGTGCCGCTCTACATTAGGCCGCTGTTCTGCGAAGGCATGGGGCCGTTTCGCTGGGTCGCGCTTTCGGGCGACCCGCAGGACATTGCGCGTACCGATGCGAAGGCGCGCGAGCTCTTTCCGGAAAAGAAGGATCTCATTCGCTGGCTGGATCACGCGAGCCAGCGCATCAAGTTCCAGGGACTGCCGGCGCGCATCTGCTGGCTGGGCTACGGAGAGCGGCACCGCCTCGGGCTGGCGTTCAACGAGATGGTGCGCAAGGGCGAGCTCAAGGCGCCGATCGTGATCGGCCGCGATCACCTCGACGCGGGCTCGGTGGCCTCACCGTACCGCGAGACCGAGAGCATGCAGGACGGTACCGATGCGGTAGCGGACTGGCCGCTGCTCAACGCTTTGCTCAACACGGCGAGCGGCGCATCGTGGGTGAGCTTCCATCACGGTGGCGGTGTCGGGATGGGTTATTCACTTCACGCCGGCGTCGTCATCGTCGCGGACGGCTCGTCTCGCGCCGAAGCCGCGCTGCGACGCGTACTCACCAATGATCCGGGCACAGGTGTCATGCGGCACGCGGACGCGGGTTACGCGCGCGCCATCGAGGTGGCGCGTGAACGCGGCGTGGATCTGCCAATGCATGGAAACGCGCAGCTAGGCGCGATTTTTCGAGAGCGCGGCAGCGAGATTCGGATCCGTTTCCTCGAGGAAGAAACGTCGCACCATCATCGCCTGCTGCAGCCGACCCTTGCGGACGTAGGCCTGGTACAGCAGGTCCTTCATCACCTCGAGCAACACGCCCGCCACGTACGCGTTGATCTCGGGCATGGCGGGCTGGTTCTCGTTGTCGCTGCCGAAGATCACCCGCTTGACGATGTTGAAGGTGTCGGGATCGATCTCGCCGAGATCGCGGATCTCGTTGAGCTCGTCGAACAGCTTGAGCTTCCCGGAGTTGCCAAGCTCCACGAACACCACCTGCGCGGTGCGACGGCACATCGAGGCGAAAGCATTGAAGCAAACTGCCGAGTAACAGGAGAGAGCTTCCTTGAACAGCAGCTCCGCGTCCTCCGGCAAGTAGGTGAAGCTGAATTTCTCCTTGGCGCGCTCGAGCTCAATGAAGGTCGCCGACAGCTCCACGCGGCTGGCGGCATACATCTTGGCATTGAACTTCAGAAACACCGGGGCGTTGCAGGAATCGCAGCGAAATACGATGCCCACCTGCTTGGGCCGGAAAGTTACCAGCTGATCGTATTGCGGCACCGCCATGGGCGTGATGTGCGACAGCACCTGGCAGTGAGGGCAGGAGACGGCGAGATTCTGCTGTTGGTCGTGATGCAGATGACTCTGCGTATCGATATACACCGACATTTCTTGTTCCTTTCCACCCCGGCGGTTTCATCCCCCGAATCCGCGCCGGCCAGAGCAGTGTAACCCAGTTACTCGCGCTCACACATGCGTGGCGGGAGTGGCTGGGTCGTGATGAAGGAATTCACGCAGTTCCCCTGACTGCACCATGTCGGTGAGCCTCGTTATGTCACCATCGAGGCGATGATCCTTCGGATTGAACGGCACGCGCTGGCGCACGGCAGCATGCAGCGCTTCGAGTGCTGGCGTCGAGCGCAGCGGGCGCAAGCAGTCGATGGCGCGTGCCGCGGCGAGCAGCTCGATGCCAAGGACCATGGCGGTGTTGTCGCAGATTCTCAGCAGTTTTTGCCCGGCCCACGGCGCCATGCTCACGTGGTCCTCCTGGCCCGCCGAGGTCGGAATGCTGTCGACCGAAGCGGGGTGAGCGAGCGTCTTGTTTTCTGAGGCCAGGGCTGCAGCCGTGACATGCGCGATCATGAAACCGGATTCGACTCCCGGTTCGCTGGTCAGAAACATGTTGAGTGCTGGGTTGACGCGCCGGTCGAGCAGATCCGTGCGACGTTCCGACATGCTGGCGAGCTCCGCCACGGCGATGCCGAGAAAATCGCTGATGAACCCGAGCGGCGCGGCGTGGAAGTTGCCGCCGGAGAGAATCTCCTCGCCAAAGATGAGCGGGTTGTCCGACACGCCGTTGCACTCTGCCTGCAGTACCAGGCGAGCGTGCGTGAGTGTGTCGGCCACGGCGCCGAATACCTGCGGCATGCAGCGCACGGCGTACGGGTCCTGCACCCGGTCGCAGTTTTCGTGGCTGCGCTTGATCTCGCTGTCGGTCAGCAATTGCCGGAAGCAGTCCGCGACGTAGTTCTGACCGGGCAGGCCGCGGGCGGAATGAATGCGCGGATCGAACGGCGTGTAGCTCCCGGCCAGCGCATCGACGGTCAACGCGCCAATCACGATCGCGCCGTGCAGCAGGTTTTGCGCGCGCAGCAGTCCTTCGATGGCGAGTGCAGCGCTGAGCTGGGTCCCGTTGAGGAGCGCGAGTCCCTCCTTGGCTTCGAGCTCGAGGGGAGCGATGCCCGCGGCCTCGCATACTTCCTTGCCCGACAGATGGCGCCCGTCGCGACGCGCTTCACCTTCGCCAATCAGTGCGAGTGCGAGATGTGCCAGCGGCGCCAAATCTCCCGATGCGCCGACGGAACCGCGACCGGGGATCACCGGCAACACATCGCGATTGAGAAACGCGATGAGTGTCTCGATCACCAGCGGGCGAACGCCGGAGAAACCCGCGGCGAGGCTATTGGCCTTGAGCAGCAAGATGCGGCGGACGATTGGCTCCGGCAGCGGCTCGCCGACGCCACAACTGTGGCTGCGGACCAGGTTGAGCTGCAGCTCCTTTACCTTGCCTTCAGGGATGTGCCGATTCGCGAACGCACCAAATCCAGTCGTGATGCCATAGCTCACACGGCCGTCTCGGACCGCCGCCGCAACCGTATCGCGGCTTGCCTGTACACGCCGGCGCGCATCGGCGTCCAGCGCCAGCTTTGGATGCGACTGCTCGTAGCCACCCAGCTTCTCGATGGTCAGATCCGCACCCGTCAATTGCCATATGTCAGTCACGAGGCTGGCGCTCTCCGTTGATGAAAATGGACTGAGGTCGCACGCCGCCGAGCTGGTAGGCGAGGAACTCGGGTTCCGGGATGTCCCAGACCGTAAAGTCTGCGCGCCGTCCCGGCGTCAGCGCACCAAGATCCTGCCGACCCAATGCGCGCGCGGCATTGTAGGTGACGCCGAGCAAAGCTTCCTCCGGCGTCAATCCGAACAGCAGCACCGACATGTGCAGGCAGGTGAGGAGGCTCGCGACGGGCGAGGATCCGGGGTTGAGATCCGAGGCCACCGCCATTGCCACGCCATGGTCGCGCAGCAGCGCTACCGGCGGGCGCTGTGATTCGCGCAGGAAGTAATACGCACCGGGCAGAAGCACCGCGACGCTGCCAGCAGCCGCCATGGCACGCACACCGCGCTGCATCCAGATGCTCCAGATGATCGCAGGAAAGCGCCCCGAATTCGGCACCCAGGGCGGCCGCACCGCTCGGCGAGAGTTGCTCGGCGTGGACGCGAATCCTGAACCCCAGCTCCCGTGCGCACGTGAACAGTCGCCGCGCGTCATCCAGATCGAAAGCGATCGTTTCGATGAATGCGTCCACGCAATCGGCGAGCTGCTCCTCGCGCACTCGCGGCAGCAGCTGATCGATCACAAGATCGACATATTCACGCGGATTCGAATCGGGAGGCACGGCGTGTGCCGCCAGGAGGGTCGGCACCAGCCGCATGCGCGTCTGTCGCGCCAGCTCACGGACGACCCGCAGCATCTTGATCTCGTTCTCGACGTCGAGGCCATAGCCGCTCTTGATCTCGAGCGTGGTCACTCCTTCCGAGGCCAGGGCGGCGAGTCGCGGGCGCGCAGCCTCTGCCAGCTCACGTTCACTCGCGGCGCGCACTGCCCGCACCGTGGAGATGATGCCTCCGCCAGAGCGTGCGATTTCCGCGTAGGAGAGGCCGGCGAGCTTCATGCGATGTTCACGCGCCCGATCCCCCGCATAGACCGCATGCGTATGACAGTCAATGAAACCCGGAAGCACGACCGCACCTCTTGCGTCATACGTATTTCGCGCCGGACCCGCGGCGTCGAGGGCGACGATGCTGCCATCGCTGACGGTGAAAGATCGTGCGACACTCGGCTTGGCCGTGCCGTCCATCGGATACAATCGCGCGTTATCGACTCTTAGATCGAACAAAGGGCACTCACGGTCACTGCTACGCGCACAAGGGTATGCCGAGGACGCTCACATTTGAATATCTGTTGACGCCTGCTGGCCTCGAGAAGGGCCGGCGCCTGGTGCTTGCGGACGATGGCAGGATCGCATCGATTGAGGCGCAGGCCACAGGTCCCTGGGACGGAACGTTCGCGCTCCCCGGCATGCCGAATGCGCACAGCCATGCGTTCCAGCGTGCTCTCGTCGGCGTACCGGAGACACGCGCCACGGATTCGTTCTGGAGCTGGCGCGAGGCGATGTACGCAGTTGCGAATGCCCTCGAGCCTGATGACCTGCGCATCGTTGCCTCACAGGCCTTTGCAGAAATGCTGCGCGGCGGATTCACGTCGGTAGGAGAGTTTCACTACCTGCACCATGCGCGCGACGGTTCCCGGACCGTCGACATGGCGCTCGCCGTGCGCGAAGCGGCGCGTGAGGCGGGTATCCGCATGACATTGCTCCCGGTGCTGTATCAGCGCGGCGGTTTCAATCGAGCGGCGGCTCCCGAACAGCGTCGCTTCATTCATGAGTCACTGGAGGACTTCGGACGCCTGCTCGAGCAGCTGCGCGAGGAGCCCTGCGGCGTCGCCCCCCATTCGCTCCGCGCGGTCGCGCCCGAGACGCTGCCGCAACTCGTCGCACTTGCCGATGAGCTGCTCGGTCCCCGCGCTCCGATTCATGTTCATGTGAGCGAGCAGATCCGGGAAGTGAGCGAGTGTCGCGCGACTTATGGCCGGCCGCCGATTCGTTGCCTGGACGACAGTGTGGTGCTCGACGAGCGCTGGAGCCTGGTGCATGCGACGCACGCCGAGCCCGAAGAAGTCGAGCTGATCCATGCACGTCGTGCGAATCTCGTGCTGTGCCCGCTCACCGAAGCGTATCTCGGCGACGGCTTGTTCGCGCTGCCGGAATTCGTGGCGCGAGGCGGCACGTTTGCGGTCGGTTCGGACAGTAACGCGCGCATCGATGCGATCGAGGAGCTGCGCTGGTCGGAATACGGTCAGCGCCTCGCTGCTCACAAGCGCAGCGTGCTCAGCGGCACGCTGGGTCTCGGCTTGCCGCTATGGCGTGAAGCGGCCGAGACGGGAGGTCGCGCGATCGGTCAACCGGTGGGTCGGATTGCGCCTGGAGCCTTCGCAGACCTGGTGGTGATCGATCTGGAGAATCCGCTGTTCCTGGGCGTCGCGCCCGAGAATGTCCTCGATGCCTGGCTCACGGGCGGAAGCGGGGTGCAGATCGATTCAGTCTACGTGGGTGGCGAGCGTCGCGTGGAGCGTGGGGCGTTGGTACGCCGCGTCGATGCGGCGCGATTCTCGAGCACGATGCGACACCTGCATGACCTGCCGCGGCGTGTAGTCTGAGAGGAGAAGTTGCGCCGATGCCCACAGCACCGCCGATCTGGCGCTATATGCCCGCACGGAGCGAGGAGATCCCCATCCTCACCAGCATCCCGCACACCGGGACTTTCGTTCCGGCTGAAATCGCCGCGCAGTTCGCGCGGGTGACAGCTGCGGCAGAGCTCATGACCGATTGGCACCTTCACGAACTTTATTCATTCCTACCCGAACTCGGTATCGATGTCATCCACGCGACCCATCATCGTTTCGTGGTCGACCTCAATCGTCCGGCGGATTCGAGGCCTCTGTACCCCGGGCGCTTCGAGACCACGCTGGTTCCTACCGAGACCTTTCAGGGCGAGCCCATCTGGCGTGTGCCCCCGACGCCGGGCGAAGTTGCGGCGCGCGTAGAGAAGTACCACCGGCCATATCACGAGGCACTGGAAAGGCGCCTGCGCGAAAAAGTTGCGCAATTCGGCCGCTGCTACCTGATCGATCTGCACAGCGTCGAATCGCGGGCGAGCCGACTGCACGGCGAACTGCACGAGGACGTTTATCTCGGCGATCGTGACGGCACGACGTGCGATGCGGTGCTTACGGAGCGGGTCCGCGACCTGTTTCGCGCTGAAAAGCTCAAGGTGAATGTAAATCAACCCTACAAGGGCGGATTCATCACCGCGCATTACTGCTCAGTGCAGGGAGCGCAAACGCTGCAGATCGAAATGTGCCAGCGACTCTACATGCTCGAGGGCCAGCCGCAGGCTGCAACCACCCAGCCGCGCTTCGCCGCGTTCCAACGGGTGCTGGACAGGATCTTCACGAGCCTGGCGGACGCAATCCGCGCGCCATAGGGAGACTCTGCACAGGTTTCGTGGAGCGCGTTGCGTCACCAACGGTGCAGATGCTAGGCGCACCGTGCAGCCAATGGTCGATTCCATTGGCAAGCGGTGCAACGACGCAGCTGCCCGTTCGCGACACAACCCGGACGGGACCGTTCTCGGCAACCTTCTGGCGGCGTTGCGAGGCTTGTCGATATCGACATATCGACTGCGCCTCGCGCCTAGCCAGAAGCTTGCGGAGACACGGTCGCGCCCACGAAACCTGTGCAGAGTCTCCCTGGCTCAAGTGCTGAGCGGCTTGTAGCGAATGCGGTGCGGCTGGTCGGCGTCGGTGCCGCGCCGGCGGTGAAAGTCCTGGACGTATTCGGCGTAGTTACCCTCGAACCACACGACCTCGGAATTGCCTTCGAAGGCGAGGATATGCGTCGCGATGCGATCGAGGAACCAGCGATCGTGCGAGATCACCACGGCGCAGCCTGGAAATGCCAGCAGAGCCTCTTCCAGTGCTCGCAACGTCTCGACATCGAGGTCGTTGGTGGGCTCATCGAGCAGCAGCACGTTTCCCCCGTTACGCAGCACCTTGGCCAGGTGTACGCGGTTGCGTTCGCCGCCCGAGAGCTCGCCGATCAACTGCTGCTGCTGGACGCCGCGGAAGTTGAATCGCCCGACGTAGCCGCGTGATGGCGTCTCGTAGGTGCCGACGCGAATCACGTCCTGTCCATCGGAAATCTCCGTCCAGACGGTGTTCGCATCGTTGAGGGACTGGCGTGACTGGTCGACGTACGCGAGCTTGACGCTCGGGCCGACGCGGATTTCGCCGCCGTCGGGCTTCTCGACCCCCGTCAGCATCCGGAACAGCGTCGTCTTGCCCGCGCCGTTCGGACCGATGATTCCCACGATGCCGCCGGCAGGCAGGCGAAAGCTGAGATCATCGATCAGCAGCCGATCACCGAATCCCTTGCGCAGGTTCTTGACCTCGACCACGAGCTCGCCGAGTCGCGGGCCGGGCGGAATGTAGATTTCGTTGGTCTCGTTGCGCTTCTGGAATTCCGTCGAGGCGAGCTCTTCATAGCGCTGCACGCGCGCCTTGCTCTTGGCCTGGCGCGCCTTGGGATTAGCGCGCACCCACTCCAGCTCCCGCTGCAGTGACTTGCGCAACGCCTCCTGCTGCCGTTCCTCCTGCTGCAGGCGCGCGTCCTTCTGTTCGAGCCACGAGGAATAGTTCCCCTGCCACGGTATGCCGTAGCCACGATCGAGCTCGAGAATCCAGCCAGCGACGTTGTCGAGAAAGTAGCGATCGTGAGTCACTGCGATGACCGTGCTCGGGTACTCCTCGAGAAAACGCTCGAGCCAGGCCACCGATTCGGCGTCGAGATGATTCGTCGGCTCGTCGAGTAACAGCATGTCGGGCTGCGAAAGCAGCAATCGACACAACGCCACGCGGCGCCGTTCGCCACCTGACAATGTCGATACCTTGGCATCCCACGGCGGCAGGCGCAGCGCATCGGCCGCGATTTCGAGTTTGCGTTCCAGCTCCCAGCCCTGGACCGCATCGATGGCGTCCTGGAGCTTCGCCTGCTCGTCCAGGAGCTCTTGCATCTCCTCATCCGACACGGGCTCGGCAAACTTGTCGCTGATGGCGTTGAAGCGGTCGATCAGCTTCTGTGTTTCGCCGACGCCTTCGGTCACGATCGAGCGTACATCTCTCGTCGCATCAAGCTGCGGTTCCTGCTGCAGGTACCCGATCTTGATCCCGGGCTGCGGGCGCGCTTCGCCTTCGATCTCAGCATCGAGGCCCGCCATGATTTTCAGCAGCGTCGACTTGCCAGCGCCGTTCAGGCCGAGCACGCCGATCTTGGCGCCGGGAAAAAAGCTCAGGGAAATATCGCGCAGGATGACGCGTTTCGGGGGTACCACTTTGGATACCCGGTTCATGGTGTAGATGTATTGGGCCATGTAGCGAAGTGTTGGAAGGGGCCGGAAAAAAGGGCGCGCATTATCCACCAACCCCCTGTGTTAGGCTACCGCGTCCGCCTGGGGAGTCCTGAAATCCGATGGCGCAATCCACGCGCTCACCGGTCGCGCTCGTCGCCGGCGATAAGATCGCGCGCTACGGGTTTGGCGACGGGCATCCGTTCGGCTACGACCGTCACGATGCCTTCATGCGCGAGCTGAAGGCCGAGTCGTTGGACACGGCTGTACGGCAAGTCGAGCCTCGCACCGCGACGCACGAGGAACTCGCCACCTTTCATACGCCCGCCTACATCGACCTGGTCGCGGAGCGCTCGGCCATCGGGCAGGGCTACCTCGACGCCGGCGACACCCCCGCGTACCGGGGCATATTCGAAGCAGCCAGCAACGTGGTCGGGGCGACGCTGACTGCGGTCGAAACGGTCATGTCTGGTGAAGCGCAACGTGCCTTCATTCCGATCGCGGGCTTACATCACGCCTCGCGCGGCCACGCGGCTGGGTTTTGCGTTTTCAATGATTGCGGTGTGGCCGCCGAGATCCTGCGCAGCCGCTTCGGATTGAAGCGCGTGGCGTACGTCGACATCGATGCCCATCACGGCGATGGCGTGTTCTACAGCTTTGAGGACGATCCCTACCTGCTGTTCGCGGACATCCACGAAGATGGCCGGTACCTCTACCCGGGCACCGGCGCCGCTTCCGAAACCGGCGTCGGGCGGGCCAAGGGCACCAAGCTGAATCTGCCGCTGCCGCCCGGGGCAGGCGATGAGGAGTTTCATCGCGCCTGGGACCGCATCGAGACTTATCTCGAGCAATCCGAACCCGAGTTCATCCTGTTCCAGTGCGGCGCGGACAGTCTCGAGGGTGATCCGATCACGCATCTGCGGCTCTCCGAGGAGGCGCATGCACACGCCGCGGCTCGGCTTTGCGCGCTTGCGAATCGGTCGGCGCAAGGGCGGCTGGTGGCGATGGGCGGAGGCGGCTACAACCGGCGTAATCTCGCCCGTGCCTGGACCCGTGTCGTACGCTCGCTGGTCGAGTCCGACTGATAAACTGTTCTGCCCTGTAGGTGGAGCGACTGATGTTCGATGCGAAGATGACGGTGAGTGATTTCGATCCCGAGCTCAAGCGGGCTCTTGACGGCGAGCGTCGTCGGCAGGAAGAGCATCTGGAGCTGATCGCTTCCGAAAACTACACCAGCCCGCGCGTGCTTGCGGTGCAAGGCTCGGTGCTGACCAACAAGTATGCGGAGGGCTATCCGGGCAAGCGCTACTACGGCGGATGCGAATTCGTGGACATCGCCGAGCAGCTCGCCGTCGATCGGGCGAAGAAGCTGTTCGGAGCCGCATACGCAAACGTGCAGCCGCACTCGGGCTCACAAGCCAATGCAGCCGCGTATTTCGCGCTCATCAATCCGGGCGACACGCTGCTCGGGATGAGCCTGGACCAGGGTGGGCACCTCACGCATGGCGCCAAGGTCAATTTCTCCGGCCGTTACTTCAAGGCCGTTCAGTACGGACTCGACTCGGCGACCGGGCTCATCGACTACGCCCAGGTCGAGCGGCTTGCGCACGAGCATCGTCCCAAGCTGATCATCGCGGGCTTCTCCGCGTACTCCCGCGTCGTCGACTTCCCGCGCTTCCGGAAGATCGCTGACGACGTCGGCGCCTACCTGCTGGTCGACATGGCGCACGTGGCTGGACTTTGCGCAGTTGGCCTGTATCCGAACCCGGTCTCGATCGCCGACGTCACGACCACGACGACGCATAAGACGCTGCGCGGTCCTCGTGGAGGCATGATCCTTGCGCGCGCCAACCCGGAGATCGAGAAGCGACTCAGCTCGATGGTGTTTCCAGGCACCCAGGGCGGTCCGCTGATGCACGTGATCGCCGCGAAGGCGGTGGCGTTGCTCGAGGCGCTGCAGCCCGAGTTTGCCGATTATCAGCGCCAGATCCTGAGCAACGCCCGCACCATGTGCCGGGTCCTGATCGAGCGCGGGCACAAGATCGTCTCGGGCGGCACTGACAATCACTTGTTCCTGCTCGACCTCATCGACAAGAACCTCACCGGCAAGGATGCCGATGCGGCACTCAATCAGGCGAACATCACGGTCAACAAGAACGCGGTACCGAACGATCCGCGTCCGCCGATGGTCACCAGTGGTCTGCGTATGGGCACGCCCGCCATCACGACGCGCGGTTTTCGCGAGCCGGAAGCGGAACAGGTCAGCCATTGGATCGCGGACGTGCTCGCCGATCACGCCAGGGAAGCCACGCTGAAGCGAGTCCAGGGCGCCGTGCTCGATCTGTGCCACCGCTTCCCGGTGTACTCCTGAGGTACCCGCGGCGGTGCGGACTGTTCCGACATGCATTGCCCGTTCTGCGCACACGAAGAAACCAAGGTGATCGACTCGCGCCTCGCCGGCGAGGGCAGTCAGATCCGCCGGCGCCGTGAGTGCCTGAAGTGCGCCGAACGCTTCACCACCTTCGAAACCGCCGAGCTCGTCATGCCGCACGTGATCAAGAGTGACCGCGCGCGTGAGCCTTTCGACGAACACAAACTGCGCGCCGGCCTTCTCAAGGCGCTCGAGAAGCGGCCGGTGAGCAGCGAGGCGGTCGAAGAGGCCGTCAGCCGCATCTGCCACAAGATCCGCAATCTCGGCGAGCGCGAAGTGCAGGCCCGGCAGATCGGCGAGCTGGTCATGGAAGAGTTGCGCCATCTGGACGAAGTTGCATATGTGCGCTTTGCTTCCGTTTATAGGAGCTTCCAGGATGTCGAGGCGTTTCGCGAGGAAGTCGAGCGCTTACGACATCGGCGTCGCCGTGAAGGGAGCGTCGATCAGCTGTCGCTTCTGCCAGGTGGCGCGGGCACCAGCGGCGGCGGCAAAGATAAGAAAGGTTGAGTCGTGTCCTTCAGCGAATTCGATCAGCGCTGCATGGCGCGCGCACTCGAGCTTGCGGAACGCGGGCTCAACACCACTGATCCCAATCCTCGCGTCGGCAGTGTCATCGCGCGCGGGCATAAGATCATCGGTGAAGGCTGGCACGAGCGCGCCGGTGAACTGCATGCTGAGATCCTCGCGCTCCGTGCCGCTGGCGACGCAAGCGGGGGCGCGGATGTCTTCGTGACACTCGAACCGTGTAGCCATTTCGGTCGCACGCCACCTTGCGTCGACGCGTTGCTCAAGGCGGGTGTACGGCGCGTTGTCTGCGCGATGGTCGACCCGGATCCGCGCGTGCGCGGATCGGGTATCAAGCGCCTCGAGGATGCGGGGATAAGAGTTGAATCCGGCCTGTGCGAGGCCGAAGCAAGAGCCCTGAACCCTGGTTACATCCGCCGCATGGAGCGTGGGCTGCCTTGGGTACGCGTGAAGCTCGGCTCAAGTCTCGACGGCCGCATCGCGCTCGCCAATGGCGAGAGTCGTTGGATCACGAGTGAAGAATCGCGCGCCGACGTGCAGCAGTGGCGGGCGCGCAGTTCCGCGATCCTGACGGGCTCGGGGACGGTATTGAAGGACAATCCACGCCTCGACGCGCGCCCGGCGTCGCAGGCACAGGCTCGCCAACCATTACGCATCGTACTCGACTCGCAGCTGCGAACTCCTCTCGATGCGCGCATCCTCGACGCGCCCGGCAAGGTGCACATCTTCACGAGTGCCGATAGCCCGCGCCGCGCTCAGTTCGAGGCGCGCGGCGTTGCGGTCGAAACCGTCGCTCGCGCAGCGCGCGGACTTGATCTGCGGGCAGTGCTGGGTCGCCTGGTCGAAATGGAAGCGAACGAGATCTGGGTCGAGTCCGGGCCGCGCCTGGCAGGTGCGCTGCTCGGCGATGGCCTGGTCAACGAAGCCATCCTCTATCTCGCACCCTGTGTGCTCGGCTCGGGGGCGCAGGGAATGTTCGATCTGCCGGCAATCTCTTCGCTCGAGCAGAGAGTGAAGCTTGAATTCCGCGACGTCCGTAGAATCGGGCCTGACATTCGCATCATCGCCGCGTGTACGGAACAGGCAAATCAATGTTCGGGGGGATAGTTCAGGCCATCGGCATCGTGAGTGAGCGTCACGAGCGCCGCGGAGACATCGAGCTCGTGATCGACGCCGGGGGGCTCGATCTCGCCAGCACGCATATCGGTGACAGCATTGCGGTGAGTGGTGTCTGCCTTACTGTTACGCAGATCGGTGGCGCGAAGTTTACGACCGACCTGTCGCGCGAGACTCTTGCTCTGACGACCCTGGAAGGTGCGAGGTCCGGGAGCCGTGTGAACCTCGAGGCTGCGCTCAAGGCTGGAGAACCGATTGGCGGGCATCTCGTGTCCGGCCACGTCGATGGCATCGGGCGAGTGATTTCACGACATGCAGACGCGCGCTCGGAATACTTCGAGATCGAAGTCCCGCGGGAACTCACGCGTTACATCGCACGCAAGGGCTCGATATGCATCGATGGCGTCAGTCTCACAGTGAATGAGGTGACCGGTAACGCTTTCGTCGTGAACCTGATTCCGCACACCCTGTCGGTCACGACGCTCGGTGACCTTGCCGCGGGTGCGCCCGTGAATGTCGAAGTCGACCTTCTCGCCCGCTATGTCGAGCGTCTGCTGGGGCAGTCGCACGGGCGTGCGTCGATCGCCCCAGACTGAGGAAGATCCCTTGGCTCTCTATCACGTTGCCGTAACGGGCCGGGACCGTCGCCACCTGACTGAACTCGGAACCAAGCTCCGGGTCATCGTCGTCGGTTACCGCGAAGAGAAGCGCGGCATCGTCGTGGATGCTTTCGTTCGTGCCGAGAAGATCCCGTGGCTGAGGCGCCTGGGCTACGGTGTCACCCGCATCGAGCAGGTGGACGCACATGATCGAAGCCGCCAGGCGGAAGGTCGCGCGGCAGTACAAGCTCGACTCAAGCGGGGACGTTACGGCGATGTCATCTGGGGCGGGGGATACCTGACGGCTGACGAGATCGAGCGCGCCATCGAGCTCGGCGTCGAGCACCACTCCGATTACTTCCAAAGCATCGCGCTGCCCAACCTTACCTGGGAGAAGCGGCGCTGCCACGCCGCCAGGATTGGCAAGGGCCGTGGCAAGAGACGCACCGCCGTTTGCTTCATCGGGGGCGTGCACGGGCGAGAGTGGGGCAGCCCGGACATCCTCGTCTACTTCGCAATGCGGCTGCTGCGCGCCTATCGCGACCGTAAGGGGATTCGGCTCGGAAAGAAAGCTTTCACCGCGGCGCAGATCCGCCGGATCGTGGAAACCAAGGACATCATCCTCTTTCCGCAAGTGAATCCCGATGGGCGGCGCTTCAGCATGGAGCGCCACCCGATGTGGCGGAAGAACCGGCGGCCGGCGCCACGCGGACGCGGCCACCATTGCTTCGGTGTGGATCTCAACCGCAACTTCCCGTTCCTGTGGCGGTTCGATCGCCACTTCGCTCCCGGCACCGTGCAGAGCTCTTTCAAGCCGGGCGACTACGAGACATACGTGGGCACCCGGGAAGCTTCCGAACCCGAGACGCGCAACGTGATCTGGCTGCTCGACCGTTTCGCGAACATCCGGTACTTCGTCGACCTGCACAGCTACGGCGAAACGATCCTCCACAGTTGGGGCACGGACGAGAACCAGTCCCACGATCCGAAGATGTCCTTCAGGAACCCTGCCTATGACGGCAAGCGAGGTCTGATCCATGACGATGTCTACCGGGAGCACATCCGCGCTGCTGACCTGAAGGAAGCTCTGCGCATGGGCGGGGCCATGGTCAGTGCGATCCGGCTCGTGCGCGGTCGAAAGTATCGACTGCAGCAATCCGTCGGCCTCTATCCGACTACAGCCTCCTCCGATGACTATGCGTACAGCCGCCACCTGGTCGACGCCACGAAGGGCAAGATCATTTCCTACACCATGGAGTGGGGCCGAACCCGCGCGAAGACCCCGTTCCATCCGCCATACGACGAGATGCGCAGGGTCATGCGGGAAGTCGCTGCGGGCCTGCTCGAGTTCTGCCTGCGGGCGAAGTAATTCAGGCTTTGGTCCGTCGTTAGTGCTACGACGCCGGCTTCAGCTTCCCGTCTCTCTCGTACTGGGCCCGCTCACGCGCTGACAGAATGAAGGTAAAGCCCTTTCCGTCATCCAACTCGGCAGAGCCGTCCCGGAGCTCGTGTACGCGATACACGCCAGGCGCCGCGCTAATGCGTACCCCCTGCTGATTGATGTGTGTGACGATGCCGGTCAACTTGATAACGGTTGTCTTCATGGATCGCTCCTTCGATCTGTCCGGGTGGGCGCAGCTAGGCAGTCGCCCCGGAGTGTACCGGCTGGTCGTGCTGGTGAGGGGCAGATTACATACGCCGGATGTGCCCGCTTGTCATTCTGCAACGCGCCACTTCGATGACTGCCCCCCCCGATATCCGAAGCGTCTGGCAGAATTCACGCCATGAATAACATCGACGAAATCATCGGCGAGGTTCGTGCCGGGCGCATGGTCGTGATCATGGACGACGAGGCGCGCGAAAACGAGGCTGACCTGATCATGGCGGGCGAGGCGGCGACGCCTGAGGCCGTCGCCTTCTTCGTGCGCTATACGAGCGGCATCATCTGCCAACCGATGTTGCGCGAGCGGCTGCAGGAGCTGCGCCTACCGCAAATGGTCCCTGAGAACACCGAGTCGCATCGCACGGCGTTCACAATCTCGGTCGACTATCGGCACGGCACGACGACCGGCATCTCGGCGCAGGATCGCGCCAAGACCATTCGCGCGCTCGCCGATCCGGCGTCGCAGCCCGATGACTTCGCCCGACCCGGGCACATCTTCCCGCTGCGCTACACGGAAGGCGGAGTGCTGTGCCGTGCGGGTCACACCGAAGCGACCGTCGATCTCGTGCGCCTGGCGGGCTTTCGCACCTTCACCGGCATCCTGTGCGAGATCGTCAACGACGATGGCACGATGAAGCGCGGGCAGCAGCTCCTGCAGTTTGCCGAGACGCATCGCCTCAAGGTCGGATCGATCGCGGACCTGATCCGTTATCGACTGAAGAAGGAGCGTTCGGTGGAGCGCATCTCGGAACAGGAAGTGGCAACGGAATTCGGCCGTTTCCGCATGTACTGTTATGAGGACCATGTCAATCGTGACGTGCACATCGCACTGGTCCGCGGAACACTCGACGGACCGAATCCGCCCCTGGTGCGCGTACACCTCACGGACACCTTGCGCGACGTGATCGGCATCCGCGGCGATCGTGGCCGGCCGTTGCGCGACGCGTTGCATCGTATCGCCGAGGAGGGAAGCGGCGCGGTAGTCATCCTGCGCCAGCCGGAAAGTCCGCGTGACCTAATCGAGGCAGTACGCACACTCGAAACGAGCAGGACCGGCAGCAGTCGGCATGAGGGCGCACGCGTGCTGCGCACGTACGGCATCGGCGCGCAGATCCTGCAGGATCTCGGTGTGACGCGCATGCGAGTGCTGAGCGCGCCGCGCCATGTGGTTGGAATCTCGGCTTTCGACCTCGAGATCACCGAATACGTCGACAGTGACTCTTGAGGGTCGCGGCAGGCCCATCCGCTATACTGCCGACCTCTCTACCATGAATACCATTCGCACCATTGAAGGCGATCACCTGGCGCGCGACCTGCGCTTCGCAATCGTCGCCTCGCGTTTCAATGAATTCATCGTCGAGAGCCTGATCCGCGGTGCGATCGAAACCCTGCAACGCCACGGCGCCGCCGAGAAGCAGATCGAGCTGGTGCGAGTCCCGGGAGCGTTCGAGATGCCATTGACTGTCAAGAAGCTTCTCGCGGCTCGCCGGCACGACGCCGTGATCGCGCTCGGTGCCGTGATCCGGGGCGCGACACCGCACTTCCAGTACGTCGCCGGTGAATGCGCGAGTGGACTCTCGCGAGTGGCGCTCGAGACGGGCGTCCCGATCGCGTTCGGTGTGCTCACGACCGACACGATTGAGCAGGCGGTGGAGCGCGCGGGCGCCAAGAGCGGCAACAAGGGTGCGGAAGCCGCGGTGACCGCGATCGAGATGGCGAATCTCCTGAGGCGCCTGGAAGGCTGAGGGCGGTCGGATGACGGGTTCCCCAGAGATGCGCCCCAGCACTCGCGCACGTTCGGTGGCGCGCAGACTGGCGATGCAGGCGATCTACCAGGCGCAGCTCAACGCGCAGCCCTGGCAGGACCTGCATCAGCAATTCATGACGAACGAAGACATGCCGCGCGCGGATGGCGAATACTTCCGGGAATTGGTGCAGCAGGTGTGCGGGTCGCGCGAAGTGCTCGATGCTGACTTGTCTTCGCTCCTCGATCGGCCCACCAAGGATCTCGATCCGGTCGAGCACGCCATCCTGCTGATTGGGCTCTACGAGCTTAAGGTGCGAAGCGACGTACCTTTTCGCGTCGTGATCAATGAGGGTGTCGGCCTCGCCAAGAAGTTTGGCGCAACCGATGGTCACAAGTATGTGAATGCGGTGCTGGATCGTGCGGCTGCGCAACTGCGCGCCGACGAGCGCGGCTCACCCTCGAGCTGAGGCGCGCAAGGACGTACATCGATGCACCTCGGCGAATTCGAGCTGATCAAGCGCTTCTTTGCGGATGCGGGTCCAAGGTGCGAGGACGTCATTCTTGGTATCGGCGACGATGCGGCGCTCGTACGAGTGCCCGACGGGACCGAACTTGTGGTAACCGTCGATACGATCGTCGCCGGAGTCCACTTTCCAACCGACACCGCGGCGGAAGACATCGGTTACCGGGCGCTGGCGGTCAACCTCAGTGACATTGCAGCGATGGGCGCAATGCCCGCATGGGCGACGCTCGCATTGACACTGCCAGCTGCAGACGAACGCTGGCTGGAGGGGTTCTGCGCGGGTTTCTTCTCGTTGGCTCGCGCCCATGACGTCACCCTGATCGGCGGCGACACGACGGCTGGTCCGCTGACGATCACGGTGCAGATCATGGGTCACGTCCCGAGCGGAAGGGCACTGCGCCGAGGTGGCGCGCAGCCCGGCGACTCGATCTTCGTGAGCGGACATGTGGGTGACGCGGCCGCGGGCCTGGCGCTCATCGAGAAGCGGGCAGGGACGTCCCGTGAAGCTCATCGGGATTACCTGATCGAGCGCTTCCTGAGGCCGGTGCCACGGATAGGATTGGGCAGGGCGCTGCGCGGAGTGGCCTCCGCGATGATCGACGTCTCGGACGGCTTGGCTGCCGACCTCGGCCATATCCTCGAAGCGAGTGGTGTCGGTGCCCGTATCGATCCTGATCAATTGCCCCTCTCCCGTGCGCTCAGCGAAACTTTCGAGCCGAAGCGAGTTCTTGAGCTGGCACTCGGCGGCGGAGATGACTACGAGTTGTGCTTCACCGTACCGCCCGGCCACGAGGGCCAGATGCCCGGCCTCGAAACGGCAGCAGGTTGCGCTGTGTCCAAGATCGGAGTGATCGAGGCGCGGCCCGGCCTGGTGCTGGCAGATGGAACTCCGGTCAGTCCGACGGTGCGCGGCTTCGACCATTTCTCGCGCTGAACGGCCCTCGGGGAATCCCTGAGGGCAGGGCTCGGAGGCCGTTCAAATATCTCAGAATTTGCGTGCACCCGGCCTTCCCGCGACCACGCGGGAATGATCCGGGAGTTACGTCACAGATCGCTGCTGACCCCATCCGTATCCTGCCGCCCGAACTGCGCATGGGGAGCCATCATTCGTAATCTGATCGCAGAGCGCTCCGCACGGCCGGGAAGCGGCGTGCCGGAGAAAATCGGCAAGTACGTCATCATCAACGAGGTCGGTCGCGGCAGCACCGGCGTCGTCTACCTTTCGCATGATCCGTACTACGGCCGCGACGTCGCGATCAAGGTCTACAACATGGAGACCGGCGGGGACGAGGAGCGCGCCAAGGTGGCGCGCAAGATGTTCCTGTCCGAGGCCCACATGGTGGGCATGCTGCAGCATCCGAACATCCTGCCGATCTACGACGCGGGCGAGGAGAACGGCCACTGCTACATCGTGACCGAGCACGTGCAGGGCGCGCGCACGCTGGTCGCGTATTGCCGTCCCGACAACCTGCTGCGCGTCGATGATGCGGTGGAGATCATGTTCAAGTGCGCCAAGGCGCTGCACTACGCGCATGGCCGCGGCGTGATCCACCGCGACATCAAGCCGAGCAACATCATGCTCACGACCGACAGCGACGTGCGCATCATCGACTTCGGCATCGCGCTGGTCGCGGACTCCGACATCTCGCGCATCGAGGGCATCGCCGGCAGCCCGAGCTACATGTCGCCGGAGCAGGTGCAGAACGCCGAGATCAGCCACCGCTCGGACCTGTACTCGCTCGGCGCGGTGATGTACGAGCTGCTGACCGGCTTCCGACCGTTTCGCGCCGGCAATCTTTCCAAGCTCCTGCACCAGATCGTGTACGCGACACCGCCGCCGATCCACACGATGCGCAAGGAGATTCCGGAGGAGCTGGAGAACGTCGTCGCTACGGCGCTGCAGAAGGAGCCGGACAAGCGCTACAAGAGCGGCCTGGATTTTGCCGCCGAGCTCACGCGCGTGCACCAGAAGCTGCGCGCGCAGTACGAGCAGATCGACAGCCAGCAGCAGTTCGATCTGCTCCGCCGGCTGAAGTTCTTCCATGATTTCTCGCACGGAGAGATCTGGGAGGTGCTGCGTGCGAGCAGCTGGCAGGAGTACACGAACGCCGAGGAGATCGTCAAGGAAGGCGAGATGGATGATCGCTTCTACATCATCGTCTCGGGCCACGTGAAGGTGGAACGCCACGGCACCGAGGTCGGTCGCCTCGCCAGCGGCGACTGCTTCGGTGAGACGAGCTACGTGCGCGGCGCCAAGCGTACCGCGACAATCAAGGCGGATGGCGAAGTCACGGTGATGAAGGTGAGCTCGACGCTTCTCGAGCAGGTCTCCGCTTCCTGTCAACTGCGATTCAACAAGGTGTTTCTGCGCAGCCTCATCGGCCGGCTGCAACACGCCGAGCGCAAAGCCGGCTGAGTGGCGGCTTCTCGCCGCGTTCACGTCGCGCGGCTCCGGGTTCAGTCAGGCGCCTCTATTTCGGCTTCGAGCCGCGTTTTTCCTTGTCGTTCTCGATCAGGGCGTAGGCCGAGTGGTTGTGGATCGATTCGAAGTTCTCCGATTCGACCACGTAGGCCAGTACGCGCTCGTCGCGGTTCAGTTGCAGCGCGATGTCGCGCACCATGTCCTCGACGAACTTCGGATTGTCATAAGCGTGCTCGGTCACGTACTTCTCATCCGGGCGCTTGAGAATGCCGTATAGCTCGCATGAGGCTTCCTTCTCGGCGATGTCGATCAGCTCCTCGATCCAGACGTGCTCGCGGATGCGCACCGTGAGTGTGATGTGCGAACGCTGGTTGTGCGCGCCGTAGTCGGAGATCTTCTTTGAACACGGGCACAGACTCGTCACCGCGACGACCACCTTGATCCAAATATCTGTGCGTCCCTCGTGCCGCTCGCCGATCAGTGAGGCGCGATAGTCCATGAGGCTTTCGACACCCGACACCGGTGCTTTCTTCATCACGAAATACGGGAACGACATCTCGATGTGCCCCGAGTCGGCATCCAGCCGGCGGGTCATTTCCTCGAGCAACGCGCGGAACGAGTCCACCGAGATCTCGCGTTCGTGGTGCAGGATCTCAATGAAGCGCGACATGTGCGTGCCTTTGAAGTCGTGGGGGAGGTTCACGTACATGTTGAAATTGGCGATGGTGTGCTGCTCGCCGCTGGAGCGGTCCTTGACGCGCACCGGGTGATACACATCCTTCACGCCGACCCGGTTGATCGGGATGCGGCGTGTGTCGGCACGATTCTGCACATCCTCGATGCCGACCACGGTGGGTTTGCGGGTTCTGGCTGGCGCGTCCATTACGATTCTCGAATGACCTTGCGGGGGAGGTGGATTATACGCACGCGGCAGCGGGCGCTCACTGAGCGGCGTCGGCTATCGCGATCTCATGCGGAGACGGGTGCGGCGGGCGCGAGCCCCGACCGTTGCCAGAAGCGGTCGATCGCTGCCTCCAGCGCTGCCGGATCGAGCCCGGCCATTTTCAGGCAGTCTTCGCGCGAGCCGTGCTCCACGAATCGGTCTGGAATTCCAAGATGCAGGAGCGGCATTTGTATGTTGCGCGCGGCGAGTAGTTCCCCGACCGCAGCACCGGCGCCGCCGGCGATCGCGTTCTCTTCGATGGTGACGAACGCCACGTGACGCGCGGCAAGCCGTTCCACCAGATCTTCGTCCAGCGGCTTGATGAACCGCATGTTGACAAGCGTGGCATCGAGGCGTTCGGCGATACGCTCTGCCGGTGCGACCATCGTTCCAAACGCGAGGATTGCCAGGCCGCTGCGTCCTTCGCGTCGCGGCTGAGCGCGGCCGACCGGTAGGGCCTGCATGCTCTTCCTGGATGGCGACGCCCGGCCCCTGACCGCGCGGATAACGCACCGCCGCCGGCTGATCGAGGGTCGTGGCGGTGTAGAGCATCTGGCGACACTCGTTTTCATCTGCCGGCGCCATGACGACCATGTTCGGAATGCAGCGCAGGTAGCTGAGATCGTAATTGCCCTGGTGAGTCACGCCATCGCCGCCCACCAGCCCGGCGCGATCGATCGCAAACAACACCGGAAGCTTCTGTAGGGCGACGTCATGGATGAGCTGGTCGTAGCCGCGTTGCAGGAACGTCGAGTAGATCGCCACTACCGGACGGGCGCCTTCGCATGCGAGGCCCGCGGCGAAGGTCACGGCGTGCTGCTCGGCAATCGCGACGTCGAAGTAGCGCTCGGGGAAGCGCTTCTCGAATTCGACCAGGCCCGAGCCTTCGCGCATCGCCGGCGTGATGCCGACGATACGTGCATCGCGCTCCGCGATGTCGCACAGCCATTGTCCGAAGACCTGCGAATAGGTCGGCCCGCTCGCCTTTTCCTTGTAGATCGTGCCGCTGACAGGATCGAAGGGTCCGGGGCCGTGCCACTTGATCGGGTCGGCTTCCGCCGGCGGATACCCTTTGCCTTTGCGGGTCGCGATGTGCAGCAGCTGCGGGCCATGCAGCCCCTTGAGGTTGCGCAGCGTACGCGTCAGCGCCTTCAGATCATGCCCGTCGATGGGCCCGATGTAGTTCCAGCCCATCTCCTCGAACATCGTGCCCGGCAGCACCATGCCCTTCATGTGCTCCTCGGAGCGGCGCGCGAGCTCCCACGCCGTGGGCATCTGCCGCAACACTTTCTTGCTGCCCTCGCGCAGTCCTGCGTACAGCTTCCCCGAGAGCACCTTGGCGAAATAATTGGAAAGCGCGCCGACATTTTCGGAAATCGACATGTCGTTGTCGTTGAGGATCACGAGCAGGTCGACATCGAGGCTCCCCGCGTGGTTGAGCGCCTCGAATGCCAGGCCAGCGCTCATCGCACCATCGCCGATCACTGCGACGACGCGGCGCTTTTCGCCCGCGCGCGCCGCACCGATTGCCATGCCGAGCGCTGCGCTGATCGAGGTACTCGAATGGCCCACGCCAAAGGTGTCGAACACGCTCTCGGCGCGTGATGGGAAGGGCGCGAGACCGCCGGTCTGCTTGATGGTGTGCAAGCGTTCGCGTCGCCCGGTCAGGACCTTGTGCGGATACGCCTGGTGACCCACGTCCCACACGATGCGATCGACGGGCGTGTCGTAAACATAATGAAGTGCAATCGTGAGCTCGACGGTGCCGAGGCCCGCGGCAAAGTGGCCGCCGCGTGTCGCCACCGTCTGGATGAGAAACGTGCGCAGCTCCGCGGCCAGCGCTTCGAGCTCGCCCGCCGGGAGTTTGCGCAGGTCGGCAGGTGAGCGAATCGCATCGAGCAGGGGATATTGAGGCTCGTCAGCCATGTAGTGCAGTGTACTAGTGGGGGCAGCGTGGCGGCGAATCAGCTGTCGCGCTCGATGACGAAGTCCGCGAGCCAGCGCAGGTTGTCGGCGCCGGGTCCGAAGTCCCGCAGACTCTCGATCGCGTACGCGTGCAGCTCGCGGCAGCGGCGCTTGGAAGCCTCCAGCCCAATCACGCTTGGATAGGTGGGCTTGTCCTTGGCCCGGTCCGCGCCAGTCGGCTTGCCGATCGTCGCTGGATCACCTTCTACATCGAGGATGTCGTCCTGGACCTGGAAGGCGAGCCCGATATAGCGCGCAAACTGATCGAGTACTGCGTAGCGCCGCGCATCGATGTCTTGTGCGAGCGCAGGCAACAGCACGCTCGCCCGGATGAGCGCCCCGGTCTTGCGACTGTGCATTTCTTCCAGCTCGCTCACGGACAAGTGCCGACCGACAGCGCCGAGATCGAGTGCCTGTCCGCCCGCCATTCCCGCCGTACCGCTTGCCTCCGAGAGCAGATCGATCAGCCGCACGCGGGTGTGCGGCTCGTTTTGCAATGACGGATCGACGGCGAGAATCCGGAATGCGAGCACCTGCAACGCATCGCCGACCAGGATTGCGGTCGCCTCATCGAATGCCTTGTGAACCGTGGGTCGCCCGCGCCGCAGATCGTCGTCATCCATTGCGGGCAGATCATCATGCACCAACGAATAGGCGTGGATCAGCTCGACGGCCGCTGCTGGCGGGTCGAGTCGCGCGAGGTCGGCGCCCAGGGCCTCGCCGGTGGCGTATACAAGCACCGGGCGCAAGCGCTTGCCTGAGCCGAGAACGCTGTAACGCAGCGCGCTGTGCAGCCGCTGCGGCACGCGGTCTGCGGCGGGCAGCCAATGTTCGAGCACCGCCTCGATGCGGGCGCGGTACTCGGCAATCCGCCGAGGAAGTGCGAGGGAATTGGAAATCAACGAAGGCGGTCCAGATCAGGATTCAGGCTCGAAATCCTCGACCACATCCTCGGCCTCATTCTCGCCCGCCGGCTTGAGTAGGATTTCGACTTTCTGCTCCGCTGCCTTGAGCGCCGTCTGGCACGAGCGCGCAAGGGTCACGCCACGCTCGAAGTGCTTGAGCGATTCCTCGAGCGTCAGCTCACCTCGTTCAAGACGCTCGATGAGTGCTTCGAGCTCGGCCATGCACTGCTCGAAGTCGGGAAGTTTCTCTTTGCGTGCTGTCATGAAGATTGAGTCAAAGCCTGACGCGTGTGTTTCAGAGCGCGCGTAAGGTACACAGGCGCTCGGACGAGGGTCAATTCGAAGCCGTGCAACGTCTTTAGCGTTGACTTCACCTCGGGCCGAGTCTAGATTCAGCCGCTAGAATGATTCTAAGGACTTGTCCAACTTTGTGATGGCTTAACGCCGGAGGATTGCGTTTATGAATCTGAAGGGCAGCAAAACCGAGAAGAATCTGAAGGATGCGTTTGCGGGCGAGTCCATGGCGAATCGCCGCTACCTGTACTTCGCAGCCAAGGCCGACGTCGAAGGCTTCAACGACGTCTCGGCGGTATTTCGTTCCACAGCCGAGGGTGAGACCGGGCACGCGCACGGGCACCTGGAGTACCTGGAGCAGGTCGGCGACCCCGCCACGGGCCTGCCGATCGGCGAGACGTCCAAGAACCTCAAGGCCGCCATCGCCGGTGAGACCCACGAGTACACCGATATGTATCCGGGAATGGCCAAAGCGGCGCGAGAGGAAGGATTCCAGGAAATCGCCGACTGGTTCGAGACCCTCGCCAAGGCCGAACGCTCGCACGCCAATCGCTTCCAGAAAGCACTCGACGCGCTCTGATCGGACGGCAGTTCGCCAGCCGATCCATGTCCAACGAGCTGCCGGGCGGCAGGCGCGAAGGGAGCCTGGAAGCACCCACGCGCCATCCGCTGGGTTGGGATCAACCCGAATTCTACGCGCCAGCCGCGCTCGAGAAGGAACTCGAGCGCGTGTTCGACATCTGCCACGGTTGCCGGCGCTGCTTCAATCTCTGTAACGCGTTTCCGACGCTGTTCGATGCGGTCGATGCGACCGCAAGCGGCGAGGTTGCGGCCGTCGAGCGCAAGGCGTTCTGGGAAGTCGTGGATCACTGCTACCTGTGCGACATGTGCTACATGACCAAGTGTCCATACGTGCCGCCGCATCCATGGAACGTCGACTTCCCGCATCTCATGTTGCGCGCCAAGGCCCTACGGCATGCGCAGGGCGAAACGCGCTGGCGCGACAAGGTGCTGAGCTCGACCGAAGCAGTCGGCCGGATCGCCGGCATTCCGGTGGTGGTGGAAGCAGTGAATGCCGTCAATCGCAGCCCGAGCGGACGACGCCTCCTGCAGAAAGCGCTCGGCGTGCACGTCAACGCCCCGGTGCCGAAGTACTACAGCCGCACGTTTCGGCGGCGCGACCGCAAGCGGGTGCCGCTCGCGACGCCGCCACAGAGCAGCGCGGAAACCCGTGGCAAGGTGGCGCTATTCGTCACCTGTTACTGCAATCGGAACGAGCCCGACATCGCCGCGGACCTGGTCAAAGTCTTTGAGCACAACGGCATCGCGGTTGCTGCAACTCCCGGCGAGCGGTGCTGCGGCATGCCGAAGCTCGAGCTCGGCGACCTCGAGAGCGTCGCGAAGCTCGGCAAGGCAAATGTGGCCGCGCTCGCGGACCGCATCGATGCCGGACACGACGTGGTCGCGCCGGTTCCCTCTTGCGTGCTCATGTTCAAGCAGGAGCTGCCGTTGATGTTTCCCGACGACGCGGCAGTCGCTAAAGTCCGGGACCACATTTTCGATCCCTTCGAATACCTGATGCTGCGTCACCGCGCTGGCCTGCTGAGAACAGACTTCAAGCAACCACTTGGAAAGATTGCCTACCATGTGCCGTGTCACTTGCGGGTGCAGAACCTCGGGCTTAAGACGCGCGATGTTCTCATGCTGGTGCCGGGCACCAGTTTCGAAGTGATCGAGCGCTGCTCGGGCCACAACGGCACCTACGCGGTGAAGCAGGAATTTCACGAGATTTCCATGAAGATCGGCCGCCCTGTTGCGCAGCGCGTTGCTGCCAGCGGCGCAGACCACTATTCGAGTGATTGCCCGATGGCGGGGCACCAGATCGAGGCTGGCATCGATCGCTTGAGCGCGCCCGAGCATCCGTTGACGTTGCTGCGCATGGCCTACGGATTGTGAAGAAGCTCGCGCCGAATGAGCTCATGGGCCTGGAGCAGTACGCGCGCGAGCGCGCGACCTTTCGGGCGCGCGTGCTGGGGCACAAGAAGAACCGCCACCTGGCCGTGGGGCCGAACTGCACGTGGGTGTTCGAGGATCGGCTGACGATTCAGTACCAGGTGCAGGAAATGCTGCGCGCAGAGCGGATCTTCGAGCCCGCAGGCATTGCGGATGAGCTCGCGGCGTACAACCCTCTCATTCCCGACGGTAGTAATTGGAAAGTGACGCTGCTGATCGAGTTCACGGACCCGGCCGAAAGGCGGGTCGCGCTCGCGAAGCTGCGCGGTTTTGAGAAGCGTTGCTGGATCCAGGTGGATGCTCACGAGCGGGTTTGGGCGATTCCCGACGAGGACCTCGAGCGCGAGACCGACGAGAAGACTTCCTCGGTACATTTCCTGCGGTTCGAGCTCGAGGCCACGATGCGCCACGCGCTCAAGGCGGGCTCGAAGTTCGGCGTTGGGGTCGATCACGAGCACTACCGGCACGCGATCGGGCACGTGCCGGATGAAGTGCGCGTCGCGCTCATCGCCGATCTCGACGATCCGGCTGCGGTGCGCGGGTAGCGAGGTTGCGCCTCTCGACCCAACTCGCCGCGCACATGCGGCGGTCGTCTTGTACAATCGCGCGCGTTCCGTTCAGCCGGCCCAGGTGATATAGCGCGCGATGGCCCAGTCTTACACCGCCTCCGATATCGAGGTCCTGAGCGGCCTCGACCCCGTGCGTCGCCGGCCGGGGATGTACACCGACACCCGCACTCCGAACCACCTCGCCCACGAGGTCATCGACAACAGCGTCGATGAGGCGATCAGCGGCCACTGCAAGAACATCCAGCTGACCGTTCACAAGGATGGTTCGCTCGAAGTGGAAGACGACGGCCGCGGCATGCCGGTCGACATCCATCCCAAAGAGAAGATCTCGGGCGTCGAACTGATCCTCACGCGGTTGCACGCGGGCGGGAAGTTCTCCGACAAGAACTACGAGTTCGCCGGCGGCCTGCACGGCGTCGGGGTCTCGGTCGTCAATGCGCTCTCGAGGAATCTCGAGTGCTGGGTACGGCGTGGCGGCAAGGAATACAACATCAGTTTCAAGGATGGGCGTGCCAAGCGGAAGCTCGAAGTCGTGGGGGAGGTGGGGCAGAAGAATACCGGCACGACGGTGCGCTTCTGGCCGGATCCGCAGTTTTTCGATTCGGAGAAATTCTCGATCCCGCGGCTCAAGCACGTGCTGCGTGCCAAGGCCGTGCTGTGCCCGGGGCTCAAGGTCCGGCTGAAGGTCGAAGCGACCGGCGAGAAAGAAGAGTGGTTCTACGCCGGCGGACTGTCGCAGTACCTCCTCGATCAGCTCAAAGAGGGCGAGTGGCTGCCGCAGGAGCCTTTTGCCGGTGACTTCAAAAGCGAGCGCGAAGCGGCCGAGTGGGCCTTCGTCTGGTTGCTCGAGGGCGAGCATCCGGTCACTGAGAGCTACGTGAATCTGATACCGACCACCGAGGGCGGCACGCATGTGAATGGTTTGCGTACCGGAGTGACGGATTCGGTGCGTGAGTTCTGCGAGTTTCGCAACTTGGTGCCGAGGGGCGTAAAGCTGACGCCGGAAGATGTCTTCGATCGCGTGAGCTATGTGCTGTCTGTAAAGATGCTGAACCCGCAGTTCGCCGGGCAGATGAAGGAAAAACTGGGCTCACGCGAGAGCGCTGCGTTCGTCGGCGGCGTGGTGAAGGATGCGTTCGCGCTGTGGCTCAACCAGCATCCCGACGCCGGTGAGCGCATCGCCCAGCTCGCCATCGCCAACGCGCAGGCGCGCCTGAAGTCGGCGCAAAAAGTAGCGCGCAAGCGCATCACGAGCGGGCCGGCATTGCCGGGCAAACTCGCCGACTGCACCAGCCAGGATCCGGAGCGCGCAGAACTTTTTCTTGTCGAAGGTGATTCTGCCGGCGGTTCCGCCAAGCAGGCGCGTGACAAGGACTACCAGGCGATCATGCCGCTGCGGGGCAAGATCCTGAACACCTGGGAAGTCGAGCCGGGGGAGATTCTCAAATCGCAGGAAGTGCACGACATCGCGGTGGCGCTCGGCGTCGATCCGGGATCGCAGGACCTGAGTGCGCTGCGCTATCACAAGATCTGCATCCTTGCGGATGCCGACTCGGACGGGCAGCACATTGCAACACTCTTGTGCGCCTTGTTCCTGCGGCATTTCAGGCCAGTAGTCATGGCGGGGCACGTGTTCGTGGCGATGCCGCCGCTGTATCGAATCGACGTGGGCAAGCAGGTTTTCTACGCGCTCGATGATGCCGAACGCCAGGGGGTCATGGATCGGATCGCAGCGGAGAGCATTCGAGGCAAAGTCACGGTAATGCGCTTCAAGGGTCTGGGCGAAATGAATCCGCCGCAGCTGCGTGAAACCGTGATGGCGCCACAGACACGGCGGCTCCTGCAACTCACGATCAGCGGCAACGACAAGACCGATCAGTTGATGGACATGCTGCTCGCCAAGAAGCGCGCCTCCGACCGGCGCGAGTGGCTCGAGACCAAAGGAAACCTCGCGCAGGTATGACGGATCAGCCGGAACTGAACTTCGAAGGCATCGAGAAGCAGCCCCTCAGGACCTTCACCGAAAAAGCGTACCTCGATTATTCGATGTACGTGATTCTCGATCGCGCCCTTCCGGCGCTCGGCGACGGACTCAAGCCGGTGCAGCGCCGGATCACCTACGCAATGAGCGAGCTCGGCCTCAACGCCGGCGCCAAGCACAAGAAATCGGCGCGCACCGTCGGGGATGTCATCGGCAAGTTTCATCCGCACGGCGACTCCGCCTGCTACGAAGCCATGGTCCACATGGCACAGCCCTTCTCGTACCGCTACCCGATCGTCGATGGTCAGGGCAACTGGGGATCGACGGACGATCCGAAGTCCTTCGCGGCGATGCGCTACACCGAGTCACGGCTGACGCAGTACGCAAGCCTCCTGCTGAGCGAGCTTGCTCAGGGAACAGTCGAGTGGCAGCCGAACTTCGACGGCACGCTCGAAGAACCGCTGATTCTGCCCGCGCGAGTACCGAACCTGCTGCTCAATGGAACCTCGGGAATCGCGGTCGGCATGGCGACCGACATTCCGCCCCACAACCTGCGTGAAGTGGTGGCGGCGTGCGTGCATCTGATTGATGACCCCGAGGTCACGGTGCGCAAGCTGTGCCAGCACATCAAGGGGCCGGACCTCCCGACCGGTGGAGAGATCATTTCGCCGCGCAAGGAACTGATCGATTTCTATTCCTCGGGAGCCGGCGCTTTTCGTGCCCGCGCGACCTATGAAGTCGAAGAGGGCGACATCGTCATCACCTCGCTCCCGTTCCAGGTCTCGGGCTCACGGATTCTCGAACAGATCGCCGAGCAGATGCAGGCGAAGAAGCTCCCGATGGTGGAAGACGTGCGCGATGAATCGGATCACGAGAATCCGACACGCCTCGTGATCGTGCCGCGCTCGAACCGCGTCGACACCGAACAACTGATGACGCACCTGTTCGCGACCACGGACCTGGAACGCAGCTATCGGGTCAACCTCAACGTGATCGGCCTCGATGGCCGGCCGAGGGTATTCAACCTCAAAGAGCTGCTGGAAGAGTGGCTCAAATTCCGCCTCGACACCGTCACGCGACGCCTGAAGTTCCGCCTCGACAAGGTCTTGAGGCGCCTGCACATCCTCGAAGGGTTGCTGATCGTCTACCTCAACCTCGACGAGGTGATCCGCATCATCCGCCGCGAGGAGGAGCCGAAGCCCGTGCTCATGAAGCGCTTCAAGCTGAGCGACGAGCAGGCCGAGGCGATTCTCGAGACCAAGTTACGGCACCTCGCGAAGCTCGAGGAGATGCGTATCAAGGGCGAGCAGAAAGAACTTGAGACCGAGCGTGAAGACCTCGAGGCGACGCTCAAGAGCAAGGCGAGATTGCGCAAGCTGGTGCGCGAGGAGCTGATTGCCGACGCCGAGCAGCACGGCGATGAACGGCGCACGCGTATCGTCGAGCGCGAAGCCGCGCAGGCGATCGATGAGACCGAGCTCGTAGCGACTGAACCCGTGACCGTGGTGCTGTCCACGCGCGGCTGGGTCCGTGCGGCAAAGGGTCACGACATCGATGCCCGGGCGCTCAGCTACAAGACGGGCGACGAGTTTCAGGCGGCGGCGTTCGGCAAGTCCACGCAGCTTGCGGTCTTTCTCGACAGCACCGGCCGCGCATACAGTCTTCCCGCACACACCTTGCCGTCCGCGCGCGGGCAGGGTGAGCCGTTGTCAGGGCGGCTGAATCCGCCCGATGGCGCCACCTTTGCCGGCGTGCTGATCGGCGAGCCTGAAGACCTGTGGCTGGTGGCGAGCGATGCGGGTTACGGCTTCACGGTGCGGCTCAAGGAGCTGCATTCGCGTAACCGTGCCGGGAAGCTCGTGCTGCGAGTGCCCGAGGGCGGAAAAGTGCTGCCGGCCTCACCGGTACCGGCGGATCTTCAATCACTGGTCGCCGTGGTGAGTTCGGACGGCAAGATGCTGGCGTTTCCGGTCGCCGAAGTGCCGGAGCTGCCGCGTGGCAAGGGCAACAAGCTGTTTGGCATCTCGGGCAAGAAGTTCGCGGCGCGCGAGGAATATCTCACCGCGATCACGGTGCTGCCCCCGGATCGAAAGCTCGTCATCCTGAGCGGCGAGCGGCGCATGACGCTGTCGTTCGCGGAGCTCGAGCCTTACCGGGGTGCACGCGGCCAGCGCGGCGCGATGTTGCCGCGCGGTTGGCGCAAGGTGGATCGGCTCGAGTCGCTTCCGGCGTAAGAGCGGCCGACTAACGGCTGCCGATGACGACCTCTTCGGGAGCGTTGACGAAATAGCCCTGGATGAATTCGACGCCGAGCTGCCACAGCACCGCCATGGTGTTGGCGTCCTCGACCCGTTCGGCGATCGTCTCGACCTTTTTCTGCTTCGCCGTCGCGACGAAAAGCTTCACCTTCTGTTGCAGCTCGTTGTTGGTGGCGAGTCCCTGCATCAAGGAGCCATCGACCTTGATGAACTGCACGGGTATGGCAGCGAGCAGCGCCACAGGATCGCGCCCGGCGCCGAAATGCTCCAGGGCGGTGGAGAACCCCAGCTTGTGCAGCGTAAGCACTAGCTCCTTGGTCTGATTCAGATACTGCGTAGCTGTTTCTTCGGTAATCTCGAAACAGATGCGTCGTGATTCGATGCGGATCGCCTTGAGCTGGTTCTGCAGCCATGGCGCCAGGGAACGATCCAGCACGCTGTCCTTGGAAAGGCGCACGAAAATCCGTGCCGGCTGGCGCGCCGCGCAGAATGACATCGACGCGCCGATCACCCAGCGGTCGATGTTCTTCATCAGGTCGTTGCGCTCTGCCGCTTCCATGAACTCGGAAGGCAACACTTCCTTGCCAGACTCATCGAGCATTCGCACCAGTACGTCGAACATGCCCTTGTCTTCGCCTTGCAGGCTGGCGATCGGCTGCTGCACCAGACGGAAACGGTTTTCCATCAATGCAGCCTTGATGTGCTTGACCCATATCTGGTCGTAGGCCTGGACACGCGTGTCAGTGTCGGCCTTGTCGACGGTGTAGAAACGACTTCCGCCCTCGTCACGGCCGCGCTTGTTGGCGGCGGCCGCGTCCGCAAGCGCCTTGGCGACATCGGAATTGGCTGGCGGCAGGACGCCAAGGCCGACGGTGCAGGTCGCTGAGAACGATTTCTGCGCGATCTGGAATACGTTCCCGGCCACCCGCTTCACGAAATGATCTGCCCACGCGTCCACATCGCGCACGGCACCGCGTTCCAGCAACACCACGAAGCTGTTGCCGCCAAAACGTCCCGCCAGGTCATTTGGCGCAAGCTGGTCGCGCAGCAGCTCGGCGAACGCCACCAGGAAATCCTCGCTCGCGAGTACTCCAATGTCAGCCTGGATGCTGCCGAACTTGTCGGGCTTGATGTAGGCCAGTTGGCGCACGCCGCCTTTCACCGGCTCGGCCAGGCGCGCCTGCAATTCCTCGATCAGGTAACGTCGATGCAGAAAGCGCGTCGACGGATCGCGGCGCAGGGCGTCCTTGAGTTCCTTCTCGATTTCCTGCCCGCCGGAACCTCGAGGCGAGGGCACGCACACTCGTACGCTCGGTTCGCCGTCGAATTCACTGGCTTCGACCTGCAACTCCAGCGCGAGTGTCGAGCCATCGCTCAGTTGAGCGCTGGCCCGCAGGGTGTGATCGGACCATTTGCCCTGCATGCAGGCGACCAGTGCCCCCTTGAGCGCGGCGTGCGTCTCGCCTTCGAACAGGTCCATCAGTGGCTGACCGATCAGCTCGTCAGGTTCGCCGAAGCCGAAGAGCTCGAGCCAGGCCGGGTTGGCGTCGACGATGATGCCGTCACTCACATGTGCGATCGCATCCGCGGAACCCGCCATGAAGGCCTGCAGCTGTTTCTTGTACTCGCGCGCGGAGGACAGCGTTGAATTCAAGGCGCGCTCCAGCCGGAAGGCGCGCAGCTCGCGGCTCACGACTGACTGCAGGCGACTGCGATTGGCGAGCGAAACCACATCCTGGGCGCCGAGCCGCAGTGCCTCTGCGATCATTTCCTCATCGATGCCGTCGCGCGCGAGCAGCACCGGCACCTCGGGTCCGAACTGCGAGCGGATTTTCATGACCGAGCCGAGGTCGATGCCAGGCTCCACGAAAACCAGCAGCATCTCCGGGTTGATCTGTGTAAGCGCATCGCCGAGATCGCGGATGTCCGAGATCCAGGTGCAATGTGCGGGGTGACCGGCGTTGCGCAGGGTGCTGTTGACGGCTTCGACGTGATCCTGGCTGCGCGTCACGACGATCATCGGTACGGCGGCCTGCTCATTCAATGTGCTGTCCTTGCGATCGGGAAAACCCGAAGCGGATGCTGCGTTCGCGTTCATTACCGCCCTGAAGACCCCTGCGAAGGCGCGGATTGTAGCACCCCCGATTTCAACAACTTGTGACGTGCTACCATACGCGCCCTCTTCAGAACCCCCCGGGATGCCATATTCCGGGGCCCAACGAGCCTCGAGGCGATGTCCAGTTACAACACCAACGAGTTCCGTGCCGGGCTCAAGATCCTGCTCGACAAAGATCCGTACTCAATTGTCGAAAATGAGTTCGTAAAGCCTGGCAAGGGCCAGGCTTTCAACCGCGTGAAGATCCGCAATCTGAAGACCGGGCGCGTCATCGAGCGCACGTTCAAGTCCGGCGAGTCAGTCGATGCCGCGGACGTGGTCGACTCGGACATGCAGTATCTCTACAACGATGGGGATTTCTGGCACTTCATGGTGCCGGAAACATTCGAGCAGTACGCGGCTTCAAAAGCGGTCGTCGGCGAGGGCGCGATCTGGCTCAAGGATGGTGATGTCTGCATCATCACGTTGTGGAACAACGTGCCGCTGGTGGTCACACCACCCGCGCACGTCGAACTCAAGGTGATCGAAACGGATCCCGGCGTGCGCGGTGACACCGCGACGGGCGGGCAGAAGCCGGCGAAGCTCGAGACGGGCGCCGTGGTCCGCGTCCCGCTCTTCATCAACGAAGGCGAGATCATCCGGGTCGACACTCGCTCTGGCGCCTACATCTCGCGCGCCAAGCAATAGGCGCGTCGCCCTACAGGCTGTCCAGATAGATCTTTGCGAGCCGCTCGAGTCCGGCGCGGTCTTCCGCGTCGAAACGCGCGAGCTTGGGGCTGTCGAGATCGAGCACGCCGAGCAGCTCACCGTCGTGGATCAGTGGCACAACAATCTCTGAATTCGAGGCGACATCGCACACGATGTGATCGCTGAATGCGTGCACGTCCTGCACCACGATCGTCTCCCGTCGCGCCGCCGCCTGTCCGCACACGCCCCGGCCCATCGCGATGCGAACGCAAGCGGGCTTCCCCTGGAACGGGCCCACCACGAGCTCCGTGAAGTCGAGGAAGTAGAAGCCGACCCAGTTGACGTTGGGAAGCGCACCGTAGAGGAGCGCGGTCATGTTGGCGGCGTTGGCAATGTGGTGATGCTCACCGGCGAGCAGGCCGGAAAGCTGGCTCGCGAGCTCCTCGTAGCCCTTGCTCTTGAGCGAAAAGTCGATCGCGGGCGTTTCGTGTTCCATGGTTCAAGCCTCCGTCAGGCGCGCTCGACGGAGAATGCGAGAACCTGTTCGATCTTCTCGGCTCCGCGCGCCAGCATCACGACGCGGTCGAAGCCCAGCGCAATGCCCGAGCAATCCGGCAGGCCGAAGCTGAGGGCCTGCAACAGGCGTTCGTCGAGTGGCGGTGCGTGAAGTGCCCGTGAGCGTCGCAACCTGAGGTCAGCTTCGAAGCGCGCTCGCTGCTCGGCCGCATCGGCGAGTTCGTGAAAACCATTCGCCAACTCGATACCCTCGAGGTAGATCTCGAAGCGCTCGGCGACGGTGGGGTCGCTCGCCTTGAGGCGTGCCAGGGCCGCCTGCGAGGCCGGGTACTCGTGCAGGAACGTCAATCCGCCCCGCCCAAGCTGGGGGGCTACGACCGTGGAGAGGGCCAGGTCGAGGTACGCGTCGCGATCGCCTGTCATCGCGCGTGGCAGCGCCACCTTGTGGCTGGCGAGACATGTCTTCAACTCCTCGATACTCGCCGACGCCGCGTCCACTCCCGCGTGCTTGCGCATGGCTTCGCTGTAGGTGAGCCAGTCCGGCGCGCGCAGCTCGCGATGTGGCGATAACAAACGGTCGAGGAGCTGTGCGGCATCGTGCATCAGTGCCATGGAATCGAACCCGCGCCGATACCATTCGATCAGCGTGAATTCGGGGTTGTGGAGCGCGCCGTGCTCCCCGTCCCGGAATACTCGCGCGATCTGGTAGATATCTCCCGCACCCGTGGCAAGCAGGCGCTTCATCGCGTACTCGGGTGAGGTCTGCAGATAGAACTCGCCTAGCCCCGCAATGCGCGTGCGCAGTGATTGCAGATGCACATCGGTTACCGTGGTGTGTCCGAGCACCGGTGTCTCGACCTCCATGACTCCCGAAGTACGGAAGTGGTCCCTGGCATTCTCCAGGAGCGAGGCCCGCAATTGCAGCGTTCGGACATCCGCGTTGGGTTTCCACTCGAGACGGCTCACGCGGGCACCTCGGTTGTGGCACTCGCGACCCCGATGCACTCGCCGACGCGTACCGGGCTTCCCGCGACCAGTGTTTCGGCCCACCGCGCATTTCCTGCCAGCAGCAGGATAACTGTCGAGCCCATGTTGAATCGTCCCATCTCGGCGCCGCGCTCGAGGTGAACGTGCCGCGCGTTCGCGGCGATCTGGCTCGGCCGTCGGCCGCGGCGTGGCGTAATGTCGCCGGCCCACACGGTCGACATGCTGCCCACGAACAGCGCACCGACCAGAATCACCGCCAGCGGCCCGTACTCGGTATCGAATGCGCAGATCACCCGTTCATTGCGTGCAAAAAGGCGCGGCACCTGCGCTGCGGTCTTGGTGTTCACGCTGAACAGCCGTCCGGGTACGTGCGTGGTCGTCGTCAATGTACCAGCGAGCGGCATGTGGACCCGGTGATAGTTGTGAGGAGCGAGATAAAGAGTTGCGAACCGTCCGCCACAAAACCGGTGCGCCAGCGAAGAATCCCCGGCCAGCAACGCATCCAGGGAATAGTAATGGCCCTTCGCTTGCAGCAGCAGGTCGTCCTCGATGGCACCCGCGGCACTGACCGAACCATCGACAGGAGACGCGATCGAGGGTGCCGCAGGCGCCAGGGGACGGATGCCGGGCCGCAGCGCACGGGTGAAGAAGAGGTTGAAACTCGGATAGGCGAAAGGATCGGGTTCCGCAGCCTCCGACATGTCGACGTTGAAGTGCCGCAGGAACGAGCGAATCAACGCGTTCTTCCAGGCCACACTCTGACGACGCGTCGCCCGGAAAACGATGCGCGACAGGAAGTGCTGGGGGAGGAAGTATTGCATCACGACAAACATGCGCGTGCCGAATCCCGGAGTCTGAACTGCGTCCATGGTGTCGATGCGTCGCGGTCAGCCGCGACCCAGCACGCGCAGGTAATCCGCGGCGAGATGCTCGGCAGTGAAGGGCGGCGAAAAGACCGCAACACGGCGGCCTTGTGGGTCGATCATCATGATGGCTGCGGTGTGATCGACCATGTAGTCAGCGGTTCCGGCTCCGATCTTCTTGTGAGCGATACCCAGCGCCGCGGTGAATTCATCGATGGCGGCCGTCGGGCCGGTCACTCCGAGGAAGCTCGGATCGAACTGCGCTACGTACCTAGCCACCAGCTCCGGCGTATCGCGTTCGGGATCGACGCTGACGAGGACGACCTGCGGCAGCTCATCGGGGTCCAGGCCCATCAGCTGCTTTCTGGTCTGCGCGAGCGTCGTCAACGTCATCGGGCAGATGCCTGGGCAATGGGTGAAGCCGAAGAACATCAGGCTCCAGCGTCCCTGCAGTTTCGTGCGGTCAAATCTCGAGCCGTCCTGCTCGGTGAGCTGCGTGGGCGGCAAGGGCTGGGGCGGATCGATGCGTGTCCCAAACTGCAGTGCAGCTGGCTGGTCAGTGCGCGCACCCAGCCAAGCGCCGGCGAGTGCCGCGAGGATCAGCGTCGCGACGAGCGCCCAGGTGGTCGACCATTTCATGCGGGCGATTATCCCACATCATATTTGCGGTCCCCAGAAGCGAGTCCATTGGTTACAGTGGCTGAGCAGGAAGGAGAAGGCGCGTTGGGTCTACGCAAACGCCACAAACGAAAAGCCGTGCCGACCGTGGGCGAACTGATTCTTGCGAGCTGTGCGCGGCTGGAGCGCGCCCATCTCGCCTACGGGCACGGCACTGACAACGCGTTCGATGAAGCGGCCGCACTCGTGTTCCACGCGCTTGGCTTGAGCCATGACGAGGCGCCGCGGGCGTATGCACGCGGCGCTTCCCCGCGCGGCCGCCAGCGCGTGAGACACCTGATCACCCAGCGCATTCGCACGCGGCGTCCAGCCGCCTACCTCATGCAGCGAATGTGGTTTGCGGGACTGGAGTTCTACGTCGATGAGCGGGTGCTCGTGCCGCGTTCACCGCTCGCCGAGATGATCGAGCAGGGATTTGCACCCTGGGTTGAACCCCGACGCGTGCGCCGCGTCCTGGATATCGGCACGGGCAGCGGCTGCATCGCCATCGCAGCCGCCAGGCGCTTTCCCCGAGCCACGGTCGATGCAGTGGATATATCGGCGCCAGCTCTGGTCGTCGCGCGGCGCAATGTCCGCCGACACCGCCTCACCCGTCGCGTGCGGGCTCTGCACGGCGACCTGTTCAGCGCGAGCGGTTCGCGCCGGTACGATATCATCGTCAGCAATCCGCCCTATGTGGGCACGCGGGAGTACCGCTCACTTCCGGCGGAGTATCAACGCGAGCCCAGTATCGCGTTGCGCAGCGGGCCCTCGGGGCTCGATGCGGTCGCGCGGATCCTGCGGGAGGCCCAGATGTTTCTTCGGCCGAAGGGCATCCTGGTCGTAGAGGTGGGCAACACGCAGCGGGCACTCGAGAGGCGTTACGCGGGCGTCCCGTTCACCTGGATCGAGTTTCAGCGCGGCGGCAGCGGAGTGTTCGTGTTGACTCGCGAGGAGCTCAAGGCGCATCGGAGCGATCTCGCAAGCTAGAGGCAGGTCCAACAGGTAGGGCGCAGCGACTCATCATCTCTATATGTCCGGCAACACGATCGGGAAGCTCTTTTCGGTCACCACCTTCGGCGAAAGCCACGGTGTGGCGCTCGGCTGCATCGTCGATGGCTGCCCTCCGGGAATGGCGTTCAGCGAAGCGGACATTCAGCCGGATGTCGATCGGCGCCGCTCCGGCAACTCTCATTTCACCAGCCAGCGCCGCGAAGCGGACCTGGTACGCATCCTCTCCGGTGTCTTCGAAGGGCGCACGACCGGCACGCCGATCGGGTTGCTGATCGAGAACACGGATCAACGCTCGCGGGACTACGAGAAGATCAAGGACCGTTTCCGTCCGGGCCACGCGGACTACACCTATCAGCAGAAATACGGATTTCGCGACTACCGCGGCGGTGGTCGCTCGTCGGCACGCGAGACTGTGATGCGCGTGGCGGCGGGTGCCGTCGCGCGAAAGTTCCTGCGCGAGCGCCTGGGCGTACGGATCTATGGATACCTCGCGCAGATGGGTCCGCTCGAACTCGAGGCGAAGGATCCCGCCGGCGCCTATTCAAATCCGTTCTTCTGTCCGGATCCGAGCCGGGTGCCGGAGCTCGAAGCTTTCATCTGGAAACTGCTCGAGCAGGGCGACTCGGTCGGCGCGCGCGTCACTGTCATCGCTACTGGTGTACCACCGGGACTCGGCGAGCCGATCTTCGACCGCCTGGATGCGGATATCGCTGGTGCGATGATGGGCATCAATGCCGTGAAGGGCGTCGAGATCGGCGCCGGGTTCCGCGCCGTCGGGCAGCGCGGCAGCGAGCATCGCGACGAGCTGACGCCTGAGGGCTTTCGTTCCAACCACGCCGGCGGCGTGCTCGGCGGGATCTCATCGGGCCAGGACCTCGTGGTCAGCATCGCGCTCAAGCCCACCTCGAGCATTCGCATCCCCGGCAAGACGATCGACATCCAGGGGCAGCCGGTGGAGATTTCAACGACAGGCAGGCACGACCCGTGCGTCGGATTGCGGGCCACTCCGATCGCTGAGGCGATGCTGGCGATCGTGCTCATGGACCACTACCTGCGTCATCGAGCACAGAATGCAGACGTTTCATCACCCACGCCCGATATCAGTAGGCGACGCTGATCACACTCCCTGGCTCTCGCGTCTCACACGGTGCCGCAATCGCGACGGACACCTTTATCGACGGGCATTGATTCAGGTACTGTGGCGTCGGCAGGTGATTCACTGCTGTTCGGTGAAGGTTGTCGATGGCTAGAGAGTGGCGCGTGGCGGTCGTGGGAGCGACCGGCCTGGTCGGCGAAACTATGATCAAGGTGCTGGAGGAGCGCAGCTTCCCGGTGAAGGAGCTGTTTCCGCTCGCCAGCAATCGCTCGCTCGGCAGGAGTGCCGAGTTCCGTGGCCGGCACTACGCGGTCGAGGAATTGGCGAACTTCGACTTCTCGCGCGCGGACATCGGGCTGTTTTCGGCCGGAAGTGAGATCTCGGCAGACTTCGCCCCCAAGGCAGCAGCGGCGGGCTGCATCGTCATCGACAACACGGCGCAGTTTCGCTACGACGACGACATTCCGCTGGTCGTGCCCGAGGTCAATCCGCACGCCGTGGCGCAGTTTCGCAAGCGCAATATCATCGCCAATCCCAATTGCTCGACGATCCAGATGGTGGTTGCGCTGAAACCGATTCACGATGTCGCGTGCATCGAGCGCATCAACGTCGCGACCTATCAGTCGGTGTCGGGTGCGGGCAAGGACGCGGTGGAAGAGCTCGCCGGCCAGACAGCGGCGCTCATGAATGGCAGGCCGGTGGAAAACCGCGTGAGTCCCAAGCAGATTGCGTTCAACTGTGTGCCGCACATCGACAAGTTCCAGGACAACGGCTACACCAGGGAAGAGATGAAAATGCTCTGGGAGACCCGCAAGATCATGGAGGACCCGAACATCCGCGTGAACGCCACGACGGTAAGGGTGCCCGTGTTCTACGGACACTCCGAAGCGGTCCATATTGAGACGCGTCACAAAATCACTGCGGACGAGGCCCGCGAGCTACTGAGGAAGGCGCCGGGCGTTGAGGTGCTCGATCAGCCCCGACCAGGGGGTTACCCGACGGCGGTAACGGAGGCGGCCAACCGTGACGCGGTCTACGTGGGCCGGATCCGGGAAGACATCTCCCATGAACGCGGCCTCGATCTCTGGATCGTCGCCGACAACGTGCGCAAGGGCGCGGCTACGAATAGTGTGCAGATCGCCGAGATTTTGGTTGCCGAGTACTTATAAGATATAGTTTCGCCCCAAATTACGAGACGCGTGAGCTATATCTCACAAGTTGCTGTACAAAGTGGACTTACAGATCCACGTCCCGCTCTCCAGGGAGCCCTGATGACAGGAACATTGCAGCGCCTGATCGCTCTTTTCTTGCTGGCTTGCCCTACGGCGCTATTCGCCCTCGGTCTCGGTGACATCCGCCTCAACTCGGCGCTGAACGAGCCGTTGGATGCGGAGATCGAGCTGGTCGGTGCGGCGCCTGACGAGCTGACGTCGTTGCGCGCGACTCTAGCGAACCCGGAGGCGTTCGCCCGGTACGGGCTGGAACGCTCGGCGTTCCTGTCGAAAATCGAGTTCAAGGTCGGGCAGGGCCGTGACGGCCGCCCGGCGTTGCTGGTGCGCTCGCGCGAGTCGGTGGCCGATCCGTTCCTGACGCTGCTGGTCGACGTGAACTGGTCACGAGGCCGGTTGATGCGCGAATACACGATGCTGCTCGACCCGCCGGTATACACCCCAGGCGCAGAGCAAGCGGCCAGCGCGCCCGTCTCCGCACCTCAGGCGGGTGAGACCGAAAGTCCAAGTAGCGGAAGCGTACAGCGCGCACCTGAACCGGCACCGCAAGCTGCACCACCCAGTGCCAGTGGCGTGAGTCGCACGCCAGAAGTGCCTTCGGGGATCAGCGCGGGCTCTAGCTATACGGTCCGCAACAACGACACGCTGTGGCGCATCGCGAGCGAACTGAAGCCGGGCGCGACCTCGGACGTCAACCGCATGATGATGGCGATCTATCGCTCCAATCCCGAGGCGTTCAGCGGCAACATCAACGAACTGCATGCGGGCGCGATCATGCGCCTGCCGGGCGACACCGAATTCGACGCGGTCGGCAGCTCTGAAGCGAATGCGGAAGTTCGGCGCCAGTACGCGGAATGGCGCGCGAATCGGGGCATCGCCGCGTCAGGCGCGCCGTCCGGCGAGCGCTTGCGCCTGGTGACACCGGCGGAAGGCGGCGAGGGCGCCGCCACGCAGACGGGCGCTTCGGGAGCCCAAACGCAGGAACTGCGCGACAAGGTCCAGGAGCTCCAGACTCAGCTCGAGGAATCGCGTCGCATGCTCCAGGTGAAGGATGCCGAGCTCGCGAAACTCCAGCAGAAAGTCGGTCAGCCCGCGCAGCCGACGCCCGCGCCCACTCCTGCACCGACGGAGACACCGACTCCGGCGCCCGTCGAGACGCAGCCGGCACCCGCAGAAACGCCCCCGGAGGCGACGACGACACCTGCCGTCGAGCCGCAGCCAACACCAGCTGAGCAGCAGCCCAAGCCCACAGAGGCCGCACCGCAGGCCCCGGTCGAGGAGAAGCCCTCGATTCTCGATTGGGTCATCGCCCACTGGTACTACGCACTGGCTGCCCTGCTGATCCTGATCCTGTTGTGGCTGGCCGCTCGGCGCCGCCGCCACGAACCCGATTTCTCGAAGCTCGGACGTCTCGCCGACGCCGCCCGGACCGGTACAGCGCGCGAGCCGCGGATCGAGCGCGAGCCCGTCACCGCACCCGTGCGTGCGACACGCCCGGCCGATGACGCCTTCCTGGTCGAAGAGAGTGGCGAGCACCAGCAGCCCAAGGTCGCAAAAGCGGTTGAGCCTGCGCGTGCAGAGCGCCCGAAGGCTGAGCCCGCGCGCGCCAAGAGCGCCGACGATACGTTGAGCTCGGAAACCGCGATCAACCTCGACCAGGGCGATCCGCTGGCCGAGGCCGACTTCCACATGGCGTACGGTCTTTATGACCAGGCCGCCGATCTGGTGCGCATCGCGATCGAGCGCGAGCCCAAGCGCCGTGACCTCAAGCTGAAGCTGCTCGAAATCTTCTTCGTCTGGGGCAACAAGGACGCGTTCCTGCAAGCCGCCCGTGAGCTGGCCCAGACCCGCGCGGAAGCGGGCCCTGGCGAATGGGAAAAGATCGCGATCATGGGCCGGCAGATCAGCCCCGAAGACCCAATGTTCACGCAGGCGCCCGGCACGGCCGGGGCGGCTGCGGCGGATGTCGACCTGAATCTCGAGGGTGGGGAGAACCGCGTCGACCTCGATCTGCTCGGGCCGCCTGAAGGCGAGGCGGGCGGCGCAATCGACCTCGATCTCGGCACGGCGGGTGGAGACGATTCGGGCGTCGAGACCGGCGAGTCCCCGGCGCTGAAAGAGGAGGGTGTGGATTTTGCTCTCGACGACCAGCCGACCCGCATCTCGGATGGGAGCGCGACGACGCGCGAGATGACGGCGCGCACTGCGCGCACCATGGAGACGCCGACTATCGAAACTGAGACTTACGGGTCCGGTGAGGTGCCAACCGTCGAATCCCCCGCGCTGCGTGGCCGCGATTCGCCGACCATCAAGGAAAAGATCGACTCAGCGCTGTTCCGCAAGGACGAGAGCAGCCCGGATCAGACCGCCGAGCTGGCGCTCGATGACCTGGGACTGGAGCTCGATGAGCTGGCTGCAGCGCAGTCCGACCCGCTCGAGGAGACCGATCATCCGTCGAACGCGCCGACCATGCTGGCGGGTCTCGACGAGAAGTCTCGCCGCCTGCTCGCGGAAGCCGAAGCCCGTCGCAGCAGGCTCGCGGATGAGGATGACACCAAGATCAGTCCCACGGGCACCTGGGTGCTCGAGGACAAGACCATGGCAGCGACGTTGGCGTTGCCAGGTGCGCCGGAGCGAGACACTTCCGCGACGACCGCACGCAACCGCGCGCTCTCAGGCGACGGGACCGGTGACACGGCGCGGCGCCGCAAGATCGACAGCGATGCGACCGCCGAAATGCGGCGGTCCGCTGGCGAGGAGATGGATCTCGATCTGGATCAGCTCGAAGCTGCGCTCACCTCTGACACGGTCAAGCAACCGCGTAAGGGCGTCGAGGAAGAGCGCTTCGCATCTGATGTGTTCGGCGCCAAGGACCTTGCGGCGACGGACCTGGATCTCGACGTCGGCGAGGTTAAGCACGATCGGGATCGGGCACCGACCGGCACCGCGCGCATTCCCGCCGACGAGATGGGCTTGCCGGAGCTCGAGCCAGTCACCATGAGCGAGGTGGGCACCAAGCTCGACCTCGCGCGCGCGTACATGGACATGGGCGATCCGGAAGGTGCTCGCAGCATTCTCGAAGAAGTGCTGCAGGAAGGATCCGCAACCCAGAAGCAGGAAGCGCAGCGCCTGATTGAGTCGCTCCCGGGCTGAGTTTCAGCGCCCGGCGGGCGCATCCAGAGGCGAATGTCCGAGACCACCCGGCTCGCGGTCGGCCTGGAGTATGACGGCAGTGCCTATGCCGGTTGGCAGATCCAGACGCATTCCCCCTCGATTCAGGCGGTCACGGACAGCGCCTTCTCACGCGTCGCCGATCATCCGTTGACGCTCACTTGTGCCGGGCGCACCGACGCCGGCGTGCACGCGATCGGACAGGTCGCTCACTTCGATACGGAGGCTGTCCGAACGCCACGCGCCTGGGTCCTGGGCGCAACGGCGGCGCTGCCCGACGACGTGAGCGTCCTGTGGGCGGCGGAAGTGCCACACGATTTTCATGCTCGCTATTCGGCCCTTTCGCGCACCTATCGCTACGTAGTCCTGAATCGGGCGACGCGCCCGGCGCTCGAACGGCAACGCACTTGCTGGGTGCATGGAGCACTCGACGCGGCACGCATGGCAGCAGCTGCTGCACTGCTCAGTCGGCGAGCATGATTTCTCGGCATTTCGTTCCTCCGATTGCCAGTCACGGACGCCGATTCGGCGCGTGGAGGCGATCGATGTGCTGCGCCATGAGGATCGTCTCTTCATCGATGTGCGCGCTAATGCTTTCCTGCACCACATGGTGCGCAACATCGCGGGGCTGCTGATTCGCATCGGCAGCGGCGATGCCGATGTCGGCTGGGCACGTGAAGTGCTGGAGGCGCGTGACCGCCGGCTCGGCGCCGCCACGGCGCCCGCCGCCGGGCTTTACCTGATGAGGGTTCGCTACCCGGACCAGTTCGCTCTGCCACCGGGTCCGGGTACGGGCGCGGCAGGTGCATCGTTTATGATGCCCCGCGGCGCCGATCGCTAGCATCATCCCCGGGGAGAGCGAATGTCCTGGTTCGAGAAAATCATGCCTTCGCGGATCAAGACCGAACGACGTACGCGCTCGGTACCCGAGGGCGTGTGGATCAAGTGTCCAGCCTGCGATGCCGTGCTCTACCGGGCCGAACTCGAACGCAATATTCACGTCTGCCCGAAGTGCGGTCATCACAACCGCATCGGTGCGCGCGAGCGGCTCCTGAAGTTTCTCGATCCCGGCTCTGCGAGCGAGTTGGCGGCGGGGGTGGAGCCGGATGATCCACTCAAGTTCCGCGACAGCAAGCGCTATCGCGATCGATTGACCCAGGCGCAACGCTCGACTGGCGAGAAGGACGCGCTGATCGTGATGGCCGGAACGCTCAAGGGGCTGGAGGTCGTTGCGGCTGCGTTTGAATTTCGCTTCCTGGGCGGTTCGATGGGTTCGGTGGTGGGGGAGCGCTTCGTACGCGCCGTGGACCATTGCCTCGAACATCGCATGGGACTGGTGTGCTTCTCCGCGAGCGGGGGCGCCCGCATGCAGGAAGCGCTCTATTCCCTGCTGCAGATGTCGAAGACCAGCGCCGCGTTGGCGCGCCTGGCCAAAGCGCGCCTGCCCTTCATTTCGGTGCTGACCGATCCGACCACGGGGGGCGTGTCCGCCAGTCTCGCGACGCTCGGCGACGTGAATATCGCCGAGCCGCGGGCGCTCATCGGCTTCGCGGGGCCGCGCGTGATCCAGCAGACCGTTCGCGAGACGCTGCCGGAAGGATTTCAGCGCAGCGAATTCCTGCTCGAGCACGGTGCGCTCGACATGATCGTCGATCGTCGCGACTTGCGTGACCGGATCGCCGAGCTGCTGCGCTTGCTCCTCAACAAGCCCGCGAATGGCAGTGCGCCGGATGCCGACATGGACGCAACTGTTGAGCGCTCGGATCAGTATGCGCTTTCGCACTCTTGAAGCGTGGTTGCGGTGGCAGGAGGGTCTGCATCCGCACAGCATCGATCTCGGCCTGGAGCGCGTCAGCGCAGTGGCCACCGACATCGGCCTGGTGCGGTTCAAGTGCCCGGTCCTGACTGTTGGCGGCACCAACGGCAAGGGCTCCTGTGTCGCACTGCTGCAGGCGATGCTGGTTGCCGGGGGTTACCGCGTCGGCGCATTCACGTCGCCCCACCTGGTGCGGTACAACGAACGCATCACGATCGGCGGTCGCCTGGCCACCGACGATGAGCTGATCGATGCCTTCGCGCGCATCGATGCCGCTCGCGGCGAGCGCAGCCTCACCTTCTTCGAGTTCAATACGCTCGCCGCGCTGCTGCTCTTTCAGCGTGAATCGCTCGACGCGGTGCTGCTCGAGGTCGGACTCGGCGGGCGCCTGGACGCCGTCAACATCGTGGATGCGGACGTGGCGCTGCTCACTTCGGTCGCACTCGATCACTGCGAATGGCTGGGCAATACGGTGGAGGAGATCGGGCGCGAAAAGGCCGGAATCTTCCGCGCCGGGCGCCCGGCCGTGCTCGGGACCGCGGCCATGCCGCAATCGGTGTTTGCAGCGGCGCACACGCTTGGGCGCGCAACTCAGGATTCCGGGTATCGACTTTCATTTCCGGACCGGGACCGACCGTTGGGAATGGGCCGACCGCACTTGGCGTCTGCACGACCTGCCGCTGCCCGCGCTGGCTGGACAGCGCCAGCCCGCCAATGCGGCGGCTGCGATCGCTGCGCTGTCGGCATTGCGCAGCCGACTACCCATCGAAGCAAGTTCCATTGCGCGCGGTTTGCGCGAGGTGCGATTGCGAGGGCGCTTCGAGGTCGTGCAGGGGGAGCCTCAGTGGATCCTGGACGTCGCGCACAATCCGGAGGCGGCGGAGCTGCTTGGCCACGAACTTGCGGACGCTCCCTGCCAGTGGTCGCACTCTGGCCGTCGTGGGCGTGCTCAAGGACAAGGACGCTCCGGCACTCATCGCACCGTCGTGCCACTCGTCGATCAGTGGATTGCCGCGGGCACCTCCGGCCCGAGAGGCATGAGCGCGCGCCGAACTTCGCGCGCGTTCGGCACCGAGGCTCGATGACCACTGCGTGGAAGCACCAGACATCGCCGAGGCATGTCGCATGCGCGCGCTCCGAGGCGCGAGCGGGTGATCGCATCGTGGTGTTTGGCTCATTCCAGACGGTCGGCCCCGCGCTCGAATGGCTGGAACGTGAGACGAGCTCATCCGCTATACTCGCGCGCCGCGGACGGTAACCCCATGGAGACACGAGTCAAGGCGAGGCTCATCGGCGCACTCATCCTGGTGGCGTTGATCGTGCTGCTCGTGCCGGAAATGCTCTCGGGGCCGCGTCAAAACCAGAAATCTCCCGGCGCGGGCGGCGCCGCGCAGACCTACACCATCGACCTCACCGCACCCACTGCCCGAGTTGCGCCCAGTGCAACTGACAGTACGCCGCCGCCACCGCCGGCTGCGCCCGCCGATGATCTCCCGACCGAGACCATTCACGTGGAATCGACATCTGAGCCTGCAGCCTCGCAACCGGCTGAAGAGGAGCAGGGCGGAACCGAATCGCCACCGAGTGGTGGCGGCGTCGATACCGGCGACGAATCAGCGTGGGTCGTGCAGCTCGGCAGCTTCGCGAGCGAGGCCAATGCCGCTCGCCTTGTGGGTGAGCTCAAGTCGCGTGGCTACAAGGCTTTCGTATCGCGGCTCGGTTCCGGAAGTCGCACTCGCTTTCGGGTGCGTGTGGGCCCCGAACAGGAACGTACGCGCGCCGAGAATCTTGCCGAACGCCTGCGCCGTGACGGGCGGCAGGCCGTGGTCGTGCCCAACTCTTGATCCTCGGGACGTCTGCCCTCACATCCGGGCTTCGGTATTCGCGGAGTGAGAAACGCATCAGGGTTTACCCGATGTGAGAGAAGGTGTCGGTCAGTTCAGCTAGAATGCGCGCCTTCTCGAGGGCGGAGTACTCGCACTCTGCATGAACGGCGCCGACTGGATCATCCTGAGCATCATTGCCATCTCTAGCCTCATCGGTGCCTGGCGCGGCTTCATGCGCGAGGCGATCTCGCTGGGGGCCTGGGTGCTTGGAATCTGGCTCGCGTGGACTTTCGCAGGAGTGCTCGAGCCACACCTGGGAGGTCTGCTGGCCCACGACCAGGTGAGAGTCTGGGTCGCGCGCCTGATCATCCTGGTCGGAGTCGTGTTGCTGGGAGTCGTGGTCGGTTTCTTCGTAACCCGCTTCGCGCGCTACTCGCCGTTCGGCAACACGGATCGCCTGCTCGGCATTTTGTTCGGATTGCTGCGTGGGGCAATTATTGTTGGACTGTTTGCAATACTGGGGCAGCTCGTAAAGCTCGACGAGGAGTCCTGGTGGAAGCGCTCGGCACTGATGCCTTACGCGAGCATCGTTGGCGACTGGATGCGCTCCGTCGCGGACGACGTGGAATTGCCCGAGCCAAGGTAACTTCGGGAGCAGACTCACAAATGTGCGGCATCGTCGGCATGGTCGGAACTTCCGTCGTCAACCAGCGCATCTACGACGCCTTGACGGTCCTGCAGCATCGTGGGCAGGACGCCGCGGGCATCATGACCTCCCAGGACGGAGAGCTGTTTCAGCGCAAGGGCAGCGGGCTGGTGCGCGACGTCTTCCAGCAGCGTCACATGCTGCAGTTGAAGGGAAACGTCGGCATCGGCCATGTGCGCTATCCGACGGCCGGGTGTGACAGCGCCTCGGAGGCGCAGCCCTTCTACGTGAATGCTCCCTACGGGATCTGCCTGGGACACAACGGCAATCTCACCAACATGGCTGAGCTCGCCGAGGTGTTGGTGCGCGAGGACCGCCGCCATCTCAACAGCGAATCCGATTCCGAGGTGCTGCTCAACGTGTTCGCATCTGAGCTGCAACGCGTCGGTACGCCACGGATCACGCCGGCCGACGTCTTCGCGGCGCTGAGCGCGGTGTATCGTCGCTGCCGCGGTGGTTACGCGGTGGTCGCGATGATCATCGGGCACGGCATTCTCGGCTTTCGCGACCCGCACGGCATCCGGCCGCTGGTGATCGGCAAGCGCGATACCAGCAAGGGCCCCGAATACATGCTGGCATCAGAAAGCGTCGCCCTCGACATGTTGGGTTTCGAGCTGGTGCGGGATGTGGCGCCCGGCGAAGTGGTCTTTATCGACGAGCAGGGTCGTTTCTACGCACAGCAATGCGTCGCCGGCGCGCGGCATACGCCGTGCATTTTCGAGTACGTCTATTTTGCGCGGCCGGACTCGATCATCGACAACATCTCGGTGTACAAGTCGCGCCTGCGCATGGGAGAGCGGCTCGCGGAGCAGATCCGGCGCGAGCGTCCGGCGCATGACATCGACGTGGTCATTCCAATCCCGGACACCAGCCGCACGAGTGCGGTGCAGGTCGCACAGCTCCTCGGCGTCAAATATCGGGAAGGATTCATCAAGAATCGCTATATCGGCCGCACTTTCATCATGCCCGGGCAGGAGCAGCGCGAGAAATCGGTGCGCAGCAAGCTCAATGCGATCGACCTGGAGTTTCGCGGCAAGAACGTGCTGCTGGTCGATGACTCGATCGTGCGCGGCACGACCTCGGCACAGATCATCGAGATGGCGCGGGAGGCGGGCGCCCGCAAGGTCTACTTCGCCTCCGCCGCACCGCCGGTTCGGTTCCCCAACGTCTACGGCATCGACATGCCCGCGACTTCGGAACTCGTGGCGGCGGGTCGAAGTGACGAAGAAGTGGCTGAGATCATCGGCGCCGACTGGCTCATCTATCAGAGCCTCGATGACCTGGTGCACGCGGTGCGTCACGACAACGCCAAGATCGAGGAATTCGATACCTCCTGCTTCTCGGGCGAATACGTCACCGGGGATGTCACGCCGGAATACCTGCAGCGCCTGCAGACTGAGCGCTCTGACGAGGCCAAGTCACGCCGCCGGGCTGAGCGCCGGCGCACGTCTGCGCGCTGTACGCCCGGTTTGACGGTGCCGGTTCGCCCCGGCGGCGAATTCGGGCAGTTCCATGAATGACGCGCACTCGCTGCTGCTGGGCATCTGGCAGCAGGCGCTTGCCGCAGTAGACGGACGTCGTCGAGCTCGCGAGGCGCTGGCAGACGTGCCTGCGGGTGATCCGTGGCAAGTCATTGCCGTTGGCAAAGCCGCAGCGGCGATGACGCTCGGTGCGATCGACGCCCTGGGAGCACTGGTCGCGCATGCGCTCGTCATTTCAAAGGCTGGCCACTTTCCTGCCGAGCTCGACTCTCACGCGCAGGTCGAGCAGCTGGTCGCCGGACATCCGATCCCCGATCAGGACACGCTTGCCGCGGGTGCTCGATTGCTCGACCTGCTGGCATCGCTGCCGCGCGATCGGCGCATTCTGTTTCTGATCTCCGGCGGCAGCTCGAGTCTCGTCGAGGTGTTGCCTGCGGGCGCGAGCCTGCAGGACCTGAAGCAGCTCAACGCCTGGGCGCTTGCGAGTGGACGGGACATCGAGGTGTTGAACTCGATTCGCAAACGTCTCTCGCTGCTCAAGGGTGGACGCTTGCTGGGTCACCTCGGCGGTCGCGAAGCACTGGCGCTGTTCATCTCAGATGTTCCTGGTGACGACCCGAACGTGATCGGTTCGGGTCTCGTGGGCGAGCCAACCGTCGAGGTCCTGCCGTCGAGCTTGCCGGCATGGCTCGGCGCACTCCTGGCAAAGGCCTCCGTGGTGAACCCTGTCGTCCAGTCGTCGAGGATCAGCAGGAGGGTCATCGCCACGCTCGATGACGCGCTCGCGGCCGCGGAGCAGGAGGGACGTGCGCTGGGCTATGCGACTGGCAGAGCTCCACGACGATTCGACGGCGACGCCATCGAGCTCGCCACCGGTTTTTGCCACGAGCTCGAAGTCGGCCCCGCGGGTTTGCGCATCTGGGGAGGAGAGTCGACGGTACGCCTGCCTGCGAAACCGGGTCGCGGCGGGCGCAACCAGCACTTGGCCCTCGCGGCGGCACGGCTCCTGGTATCGCACGATGAACTGACGTTGCTTGCTGCCGGCACGGACGGCACCGATGGCCCCACCTCCGACGCCGGAGCGATCGTCGACAGCGAGACTGTCGAACGCGGGACACTCAGCGGGCTCGATGCCGACGATTGCCTCGCCAGGGCCGATTCTGGAGCCTTTCTGGAGGCTTCCGGTGATCTCGTGCATTCCGGGCCGACAGGAACCAACGTCGGCGACCTGGTGCTCGGCATCAAGCGAGTGTGACAGGGATCACATTCGCGCCCCGCAATCCGATGTGATTGAATGCGCCGGGCGTTAAAAGCGTGCATCCGGGTCGCAGTGCATGACGGTCAAGCTCCTGCTGATCGACGATGAAGCGGTGTTCCGCCAGCTTCTGCGCCATCACATCACCATCGAATGGCCTGACGCCGCGATCACCGAGCATGATCCCGTTGTTGACGGAAAGCTCGCGCCCGAATTCACCGCCGCGGGTTTCGAAGCCGTGGTACTCGATCAGGATCTTGCGGGCGAGAAGGGCCTTGAATGGCTCGCCGAATTGAGCACGCGGCCCGGGTTTCCACCGATCATCTTCCTGACCCCGACGAGCGAAGACGCAGTCGTGCTGCCCGCACTGCGTGCCGGCGCTGAAGCATGCATCAGCAAGACCAAGATCGATCACCGGCGCTTCATCGGCGCGTTGCGCGAGGCGACGCGCAAGCGCAAAAGGCAGCTCACACTCCTGCGCGGCAGCGCGCAGCAGCAGCAGGCGTATCGGTTCGGCAACGTGACGATTCGAGGCCAGCGCTACGTTCGCACCATCGCGACGGGCGCCATTGCGACCGTCTATCTCGCGGAGAGCGAGCGCGTGGGAGCGCTCGTGGTGCTCAAAGTACTGAGCCAGGTTCCGGACGTCGTGGAGGGCAGAGGTACTTTCGATCGCTTCCTGCAGGAATACGAAGTGGTGTCGAAGGTCGAGCATCCGAACGTGGTGCGCATCTACGATCTGGGTGTCGCGGACGATCACGCGTACATCGCGATGGAGTACTTCGCCGCCGGCGACCTGCGTGCGCGGATGCGACAGAAGGTCACGCCCGCTCAAGCGCTCGTGTATCTCAGGCAGATGGCCGCCGCATTGCAGGCGATTCATGGGGTCGGCGTTCTGCATCGCGACCTCAAGCCGGGCAACGTCATGCTGCGCCCCAACGGATCGCTGGCGCTGATCGACTTCGGACTCGCGAAGCAGCTCCAGCTGGACGCCGAAATCACTGCGACCGGCGAGATCTTCGGCACGCCCTACTACATGAGCCCGGAACAGGGCCACGGCGCGGAGGTCGACGAGCGCAGCGATATCTACAGCCTGGGCGTGATGTTCTTCGAGATGCTGATGGGGAAGAAACCCTATCTCGCCGGCACGCCGATGGCCGTCATCTACAAGCACAGCCACGCGCCACTGCCGCCACTCGAGGATGAGATGACCTACCTCGAGCCATTAGTCCACAAGCTGCTCGCCAAGGAGCCGCGCGACCGGTATCAGACTGCCGAAGAGCTGATCCGGGCGATCGACGAATTACCGGCCGAGCAGGTTGAACAGGCCGCCGTCGGGGCGTGAGCGTGATATCGGCGCGAGCGCCGGGCGAGGGCCCGGCTCCAGACCCATTCGATCTGCTGCGTGTCGCGACGCCGGCCGGCTGGATTGAAGCCGCCCGCTCGCGCTGGCAGGAATTGCTGCTCGATCATGCGAACTGCGAGAAGAAGGCGGCCTCGACCGCTCTCAGCCTGATCTTCACCTACGCAGACGATCCTGCGCTCACGTGCGAGTTGTCGCGCCTGGCACGCGAGGAACTGCGCCACTTCGAACAGGTGCAACGCATGTTGTCGAGACTGCGTGTGCAGTATCGTCGCATGAAACCGGGGCGCTATGCCGAGACACTCCGCCGCGCGGTGCGTTCCCATGAACCTGGGCGGCAGCTGGACCTGCTGATCTGCGGCGCACTCATCGAGGCGCGCTCGTGCGAGCGATTCGCAGCGATCGCACCGGAACTGCAGGAGCCTTTGCGCGGCTTCTACTCCGGTCTGGCCGAAGCCGAAGCGCGGCACTTCGATGTGTACTTGCGCCTCGCCGCACGGGCGGCGGCGGACGATGAGATCGGCACCAGGACGCGCGAGCTCGCGCAGCTCGAGGCGCAATTGATCGACACGCCGGATGCGCAATTCCGCTTTCACTCTGGCGTGCCGACCGGATCCGGCTGAATGCGGTGATCCCTGGTGAGCCTGCGCATCGTAGATGCTGACACCACGACGCTCCCGATCGTGCATGCGTTGTTCACCGAGTACGCCGCGTGGCTCAACATCGACCTGGAGTTCCAGAACTTCAAGCACGAGCTGGCAGATCTTCCTGGGGTCTACGGGCCGCCGCGCGGCGCGCTGTTGCTTGCCTGGATCGACGACTCGGTGGCCGGCTGCGTTGCGATGCGGCCGCTCGAGGACGAGATCTGCGAAATGAAGCGGCTGTGGGTGCGCCCGGATTTTCGCGGCCGTGGAGTGGGTGAAGCCCTGGCGCGCGCGATCATGCAGCGAGCCGCGCAATCCGGCTATGCACGCATGCGCCTCGATACGCTTCCAAGGATGGCGGCGGCGCAGTCGATCTACGCTGCATTGGGTTTTCGGCCGATTGGTCCGTACTACCGCAATCCGGACGCCTGCACGGTGTATCTCGAAGCGCAGCTCGCAGCGCTTCCAGAATCGCCGAGCGGCGACTAGTGCCGGCTCAGGCTCTGCAGGGCGAAGCCTTTCTCGTCCCAGCGCAGGACGCTCCCCTGCGCATGCCAATCGCCGAGAACGATTCGCGCGGCGGGTGAGCCATCGAGATCGAAGCGATGCACATCGGGCCGGTGCGTATGGCCGTGCAGGAGCAGCTTGACGCCCGCGGCGCGCATCGCCGCCAGCACCGCCTGAGGGTTCACATCCATGATGGCGTCCATCGCCTGGGCGATATGAGCCTTGCTGCCGGCCCGCGCCTGTTCGGCGAGCGTCAGGCGTTGCTCATGGCTCAGCGCCAGGAACATCTCCTGCCACCCCGGATCGCGCACCATGGCGCGCAGCTTCTGGTAGGCGTGATCGTCGGTGCAGAGCGCATCACCGTGCATCGTCAGCACCCTCTCGCCGTGCAGGCTGATGATGGTTGGATCTTCGAGCAGGCGGCAGCCGCTCTCGGCGCAGAAACGCTTGCCGAGCAGAAAATCGCGGTTTCCGTGCATCACGTAGCAAGGCACGCCGGCTGCAGTCAGCGCCTTCAACGCGGCGATGACGCGTTGTTTCTCCGGGTCGGGATCATCATCGCCGATCCAGACTTCGAACAGATCGCCCAGGATGTAGAGCGCCGCGGCCTCGCGCGCTTCGCCCGCGAGGAACTCCACGAAACTGCCCCGTGATCTCGGGGTGCTGAGCGTCGAGGTGCAGGTCCGAGACGAACAGCGTTTTCATGTGAGCTACTCGAGCAGCACGGCCTTCTGAATCATGATGGGCTTGAGCGGCGCGTTTTCCTTGAATGGACCCACCGCGCCGGTCGGTGAGTTGCCGATGCGATCGACGACCTCCATCCCTTCCACCACTTCACCGAAGACGGCATAGCCCCAGCGCGTCGGCAATGGATTGAGATCCGGATTGTCCGCCAGGTTGATGAAGAACTGGCAGGTACCGCTGTGCGGGCTTTCAGTGCGCGCCAGTCCGACCGCGCCGCGACGATTTTGCAGGCCATTGCCGGATTCGTTGACGACATTTCCGTGCACCGGCTTGAGCTGGTAGTTGGAATCGTAGCCTCCGGTCTGCACCAGGAAGTTGGCGATCACGCGATGAAACAACACGCCCTCATATTGCCCTTCACGTACGTAGCGCAGGAAGTTTTCGACCGTGATCGGGGCGCGTGCCGGATCGAGCCGGACGACGAAGTTGCCCATTGTGGTCTCGAAGCGGACGCGGGTCGGTTGAGTTGTTGCCGGTCCGGCTGCAGGCGCCGGCTCAGTGGGTTCCTCGCCGATCGCGGCCATGGAAAACAGCAGAAGAAAGGGCGCAAGGAGATGCTTCATAGGCGAGTCCGGACCAGTGAGGGCGCCAAGTGTAACCGATTCCCTTACCATAGCCGGCCATGACGCGACTCGCGGTCACACGGTTTGCGCCTAGCCCGACAGGGTCTTTGCATCTCGGCAATGCTCGCACGGCGCTCTTCAACTTCCTGCTGGCGCGACAGCTCGGAGGGCAGTTCCTGTTGCGCATCGAGGACACGGATCTCGAGCGCAGCGCCGAGAAGTACCTCGCGGAACTCATCGATGACCTGCACTGGTTGGGCCTGGGCTGGGATGCCGGTCCGGACATCGGCGGAGCTCATGAGCCGTATCGCCAGTCACAGCGCAATACGATTTACGCGGACTACTTCGCGCGTTTGAACGCGGCGGGCCAGGTGTATCCGTGCTACTGCACGCCACTCGAACTTGAGGTGTCGCGTCGCGCACAGCTCGCCGCCGGACACCCGCCGCGGTACGCGGGCACCTGCCGCGAGCTCACGATGCACGAGCGCGATGCCAAGCTGGCAAGCGGTCTCAAGCCGAGCCTGCGTTTTCGGATTCCACCGCGCAGGAGCGTCGAGTTTCATGATTTCGTGCGCGGCGCACAGCGCTTTGCCACCGACGACATCGGCGATTTCATCGTGCGCCGCGCAGACGGTAACGCGGCGTTTTTCTTCTGCAACGCGTTGGACGATGCCCTGATGGAGGTGACGCACGTATTGCGCGGCGACGACCATCTCACCAATACGCCGCGCCAGATCCTGCTGCTCGAGGCCCTGGACCTCGGCATTCCGCAGTACGGTCACGTGGCGCTCCTCACCGGCATGGACGGCGCGCCGCTGTCGAAGCGCCACGGGAGTGTGAGCGTGCGTGAGTTTCGCGAGCGCGGATTCCTGCCCCAGGCCATCAACAATCATCTGTTTCGCCTCGGTCACACATCGGACCAGGAGGGCTGGCTCGACCTCGAGGAGATGCCGGCACATTTTCGTCTCGATCACCTCGGCAGGGCGCCGGCGCGCTTCGATGAGTCGCAGCTGATTCACTGGCAGAAGGAAGCATTGTCGAGGGCCCCGATCGAGCGGCTGACCGGCTGGCTCAAGCCGACGCTCGGCGCGAGCGTCGATTCAAGGCAGTTGCAGGAGTTCGTGGAGCTGGTGCGACACAACGTCGTGCTGCCGGAAGACGCTTTGCCCTGGATCAGCATCGTCTACGGCGAGCTGCCACCGCTGAGCGATTCGGATCGACGCGTGGTGAGTGATGCGGGCACGTCATTTTTCAGCGCGGCGGTGAGCGCGCTCGATCGTCACGGGCCCGATTTGAAAGCGCTGGGTGCAAGTCTCAAGGCGGCCACGGGACGCAAGGGCCCGGAGTTGTACATGCCATTGCGAGTGGCGTTGACCGGTCGCCTGCACGGACCGGAGCTCGCGCCGCTGCTGAAGGTGTTGCCGGTGAGCACGGCACGCCGACGGCTCGAAACCTGGTCCAAGCCACACTGATATGCACGCTGTCAGGATCCACAACTCGTTGACTGGCGCCAAGGAAGAACTCGTCCCATTGCAGCCGGGCCGGATCGGCATCTACGTCTGCGGCATCACCGTCTATGACTACTGCCATATCGGCCACGGACGCATGCTGGTGGTGTTTGACATGGTGGTGCGTTACCTGCGCTCTCTCGGCTACATCGTGACCTTTGTCCGCAACATCACCGATATCGAGGACAAGATCATCAAGCGCGCCGCAGAGAACAACGAGCCGATCGATGCACTGACGGCGCGATTCATTCGCGCGATGGACGAGGACTGTGCGGCACTAGGGATGCTGAAGCCCGATCATGAGCCACGCGCGACTCAACATGGGGAAATAAAATCGGGAGCAGGAGGGCCCATTTTATCCTGTCTCCCCATCGTTTCCCAAATACAAAGGGACAGAGTATTTTATAAGTATTTGAATAGAAAAGAGAGTTTTCACCAAGGGATCTATAGCATTTTAAGTGTATATCAGTGAGAAGAAGCTGCGATTTGTTGCAGGCGGCTTTCAGTGCCGCGAAGATGTCCTTGTTGATATGGATCTCCAGTAATTTTCGGGTCAACAAGAGGGAAAAGTAGACAAAGGGAGCGACCTTTAGCCGTATCGATGTGCTCACAAAATGATCCCAGTTCACCTCTCTTTCAACGATACTGTCTATGTCAAGTACTGTTCTCAAAGTAAAAGTATTGTTTGATGGTGATCTTTTCAGCGCGTTATGGAGGCACATGAGAAGCAATGCATGTTCCCTGGACAGCGTAAAACACTTGAGCTCACCGTTGTACTCTTTCTCCTTCCAAAAAAAGAGTTGATGTTATCGAGCAAAGGATCAAATATTCGACCGTGTAAACCCTTGATCTTTCAAACAGGTTTGTATGCAGCTCGAGCAAAACATTGTGTTTTTTGTTATAGAGCTGGTACTGGTTGTTCCATGAAGACTGAAGCTCTGTGTTTTCCTTATCCTTTTTACGTAGAATTTTATTGAGAATATTTCCCATATTTGTGTAGTGAATTGTTTCAAGCGCACTAATTGCGTTCGTTAAATCCTCTTTTTTTATCAAAATGTCCAGGTCGCCTATAGTGCGTATATTCGAAAATCAAGTGATAGCCCTTTCATAAGGATGGACCCTATCCCCTGTGAAGCAAGTAAAGATTGTATAAGGATCAATTCAGATCTGAGATTTTTCCATTTATCGTGTTTTTAACGATTTCTTCTTTGTAGTGAGATGAGAGGGTTTCCCTAAAGGATTGCGGAAGTTGAAATTTCATTAATTTATCGAGTATAAAAGCGGCAATCTTGTGCTTTGAAATAGTATCCAAGAAATAACGCCAATTGAGGGTTTCGTCGTTGATCAAAAATCGAACTGTGAGGGAATCCGTGTTTCCTTTGCAAAGCTCAAGTATGAGTTTTTCATCATTTCTCATAGGAGTGAAACCGAATAGTGTTGAAATTAATTCAAACTCTTTTCTCTTTTATTCGGGACGCAAACAGGAACGCCGACCCTCGTCCTCCAGCCGGGTATTCCCGTCCAATTGGTTTATTGAGGTTTCGAAAATACGCCATCCGGTCGTTTTCACTATTTCCAGTAGGTATGGATAGCTGAACCTGAATCCCCATCGCCAGCCCGGTGCAGGGGTCTCAAAATAATCATCGCAAGTTTGAGTAAGAAAATAGACTGTCTGAATTACCAGAACGTGACGCACCCTTGATTTGAGAAGTCTCATCAGATCGTCTGGATTGGAAATATGGTACAGGCCTTCTGCGCGGATGCAGAAGTCATAGGGTTGCGTTATTGTAAAAACATCGCCGAATGAGAACTTGATTTTATCCGAATAACCAAGAACTTTTGTTACCAGACGCGCCTGTTTAATATAGCGCTCATCGATGTTCAATCCGTATAATTCGGACGCGCCTCTTTGTAGCGCGTAGTTAGAATAATACCCATCGGTGCAGAACAACTCGACTCTCATTATATTTTTTGTCTCATTCCTGCAAGTAACGATTGCCCTGTTATGTATTGGAAAAGAAATTTCTGTTTACAACGCTGATTGGGGTGCGAGATACCCGTTTTAAATCCAAGCGCTTCAAAGTCATGGTGCCAGCTATCGAATAGCAATAACTGTAATTCCGCGAGCGTGAGCCCGGCATGTGCGGTCTGTAACATAGGCATCAATGATTGCGGGGATCGTTTATATCTCCATACTGAAAGTGCGCGGGGCATGGTGCGCAATCTCCGTATGATTCGTTTTATCAGAAAACGCGCTTTGGAAGGGATAATATATTTGATGATTTTTTGCTGTATTTTTTTCATGAAATCACAAATCGAGTTCCTTGCCATCTAAAATTGAATCAGACTGCCGTCCTTTTTCGCCCGCTGTACGGCGTACCTGAAAAAAGTATGCTTACAGGGGTGACCAGCGCTATGAATATCGCGAGGTTCAAAAGCAAAGGAGTGATCTCATGGAATCCTACCCTTGCAAGTAAAAGTTCCCGGAGTGCCTTCACCGCATGGGTTATCGGTAGAACCACGGCGATCGCCTGGAAGGGTTTGGGCAGCACCTCTATAGGAAACAGAACGCCTCCGAGAAAATAGCTTGAGCTTCCAAAGATGAATTTTATTGGATTTCCCTGCTTAAAAACCATGATAAATGAAGCGGAAAGCATGCCAATACTGAGGAAAGCAAGGAAAGTCATTATGAGCACTAGTAGAGTGATGAGACCGAGGAGCAGTGTCACGTGTATTTTTAAAAAAATCGAGCCCCCAATGAGCAGAAACATTGCTCCAAGCAGAGCTGCGAGGAATGACCAGAGCGAATTTCCTATCAGCACTGTATATATTGAGGTTGGAGTACTGAGAAGAGCTTCGAGGGTCCCTTCAACCTGGGCAGATCTCACATCACGAGCCAAAGCATCCAGACCAACAGTGACAAAATTCGAAACCGCAATACCGACAAGAACATACGGGAAATAATCACCACCGTATCGCTTCAGGTGTGGTGAGAGCGCCCCCGATGAAGGTTTGCCCAATGTAGTAGAGAATGAAAAGTGAGACAAGCACACCTCCGAAACGCAAGAGGACGGCAAAGCGGTAACTGATTGATATGAGAAAGTCTCTTTTCAGAAAGGCAAAAAGTTTCAATATACACCACCTGTGATTCGTGCGAAGATATCTGATAGAGATTCTTCATAGCGTTTACAGCTCAGCAGCTTTCCTCCATTTGCGATAACCGATTCTATTACAGCCGGTATTTTTTTATCCTGCCGTATTTTGAACTCTATTTTATTCATCTCCTCGCATATAAGTTCTATGGGCAATCCATTTTTCCAGCTTTTCTTCGGGAGCCTCGCGAATTCCAGTACTATATGGGAGTGTGACGCTATT
>CAVOLM010000060.1:0-11928 GCA_963696675.1 uncultured Gammaproteobacteria bacterium
TCGCGGCTCGGGAATGTATCCGAGAGCGAAATAGTCTTCGACCGCAAACGGATCCATCTCGCGCGCCAACCCGCCGTGGGCGAGCAGTGACTTCAGCTCCGAGCCGACAATCAGGTAGCCGTCCGGCAGCAGCGAGTAAAAGAGCGGCTTCACACCCAGCCGGTCGCGCGCCAGAAGCACTGTTTGCTTCGTCTCGTCCCATAGCACGAAGGCGAACATGCCGCGGAACCGCTCGACGCACTTCTCGCCCCAGGCCTCCCATGCGTGGACGATGACCTCGGTATCGCTACGGGTCCGGAACACATGGCCCAAGGCGGTCAGCTCGGGAATGAGTTCCTGGAGTTGTAGATCTCGCCGTTGAATACCACGACGACCGAACGGTCCTCGTTATAGAGCGGTTGCTGCCCTGTCGCGAGGTCGATGATCGATACCTGATGCCCCAGTCCGACACCAAGCGCCACGTGCAACCCGCATTCGTCCGGGCCGCGATGATGCTGCGACTCGTTCATGCGGATCAGAGTCTCACGCTCGATCGCCCGGCGTTCACGGATGTCGATAATGGCAACGATGCCGCACATGGTTTTCAGCTTTCCGCCGAAGGCAAACTGAGCACCGAGCGTGCTGGGATGCCGTGCGCACGAGCTCGGCGAGATACAGGCTGTGGTAGCTGTCGACCATGCGTTCGAGGCTGAAGCTGCGCTCGACCCTGTGGCGACCGGCTCGACCGTGACGGCGCGCGAGCGCCGGGTTTGCAAAGTACCCAAGAATTCCTTCTGCCAGCGCACGTGGATCTCCGGCCGGGACAAGTTTGCCCGTCATGTCGGCCTCGATCAGTTCACTATTGCCGCCTACGTGCGTCGCTATCACCGGCAACGCCGATGACATTGCTTCCAGGATCGTATTGGAAATTCCCTCCGCCCTTGAGGGCAGAACGAAGCAGTCCAGGCGCCGCATGATTTCCGGTGATGTCGCTCCGCTCTCCTGCAAGCCAAGCCAGTTCACGCACACCACCCTCATCCAGGACGTGCTCGACCTCGACGCGTAGTTCGCCGCCGCCGACCATCACCAGGCGCATCCGCGTCCTGGCTTGGTGGTTCGCCCGGACCGCAAGTACGAAGGCGCGCGCAAGATTGATCTGGTCCTTGACAGGGTCCATTCGACCCACCGTACCAATGAGCCAATGCTCCGGAGAACTGAAGGGGCACCCGTCTATCGCGATGCGCGCTCGGTCGGACGGTCGAAATCTGCCTGAATCAACACCGTTGTAGAGCTGGACGATCCGCTCGGCAGCGATGCCGACACGATCGCGCAGGTATCGCTCGAGGTCCTTCGACAGGGCAACGTAGCGCGAGATAAATGGACGTATAGGCCCGCGCACCCATTGATAACGGCGCCGCATGCCGTCCGGGTCGGACGCATCGCGCCCGTGTTCACCATGGATGCGGGCGGGAACGACCTGCGACCCACGCGGGCACTGCAGCCTCGAGGGCGGCAAGGTTGCGGGTATGGACGATGGCCGGAGCCAGTTCGCGAAACTCACGAACGAGCCGCGGGTAGAGCTTCGCCAAGTGGCCCGGCGACTTCTGCAGTGACACGTACTGCACGTCCTTTCGCAGTACTCGTTGCGAGAAATCCATCGATACCTCCGTCAGAGACAGAACCGCATGTCTCCAACTCGACTCCGGAAGCCGATTGATCAGGTTGACGACGCCGTTCTCCAGCCCGCCGATGTCGAAGCGGTACACGACGTGCACGATCAGCGGGCGCGGATCCGGAACGCCAATCATTGGCCAACTACCTCGAACAGCCCGCTTTCAAGCGATCCACCCATCTCGCCGACAAAAGCGGCCAACGAGCGTTCGCCTGCGGAGGGACTTTCCGGATTCACCACATATACAGCAACCCAGGCCGACGCGTCGTCGCGCCGTGCGAGCCGATCGACGGCCAGCTGAAACTTGGCCCGATAGTCGCTGGCGGTAGACATCCCGTCGAAGCAGTACCACCTCCAGGCGACGATAGTGCCCCCCGTCGTGCGAAGCGTTTCCACTTGAACGGGAATCGTCCTGCCGTTCACTTCAACGGCTCGCGTGCCACCGGCCACCCGTTGCCACTTCTTCTTGTCCGCTCCGACGAGCTGGTTCACGGAACTGACCAGCTCCGACCCCTGTCGCTGATCGCGAAAGATGCCGATGAACACGCCAACCTGTTGGCCGTCCTTTTCGAACGCGTACAGATCCTCGCGCACTGGCGCCTGCAAATACGGCTTCCAATCTGATAGCGGCGCATTGACCGGTTTCCAGCCCGCCACCGAGGCAATGCTCACGCTCGGCAAGGGGTGATCGGCCAAAGGCCGCATGAGGATGGCAGCAGCCGCCTGCGACGCCAATAACACGGCCAGCATCATTCCCGCCGCTCCCGCCACTTGCGCAGGCGGAGGGGATTCCCCCGCGACCGCGGCCGCCCTCGTCGTCGGTGTCGACTCGCTGTAATCGAGTCATCGTCTTCGCGCCAGATGGCGCCGACAGCGAACATGACCATGATGACAATGCCGAAGAAGATCCACCCGTAAATCAGATGATCGACTCCGGCGGCGATGCGGTTGTCGCTGAGGTGCCCCAGCATCACTATGAAGTACGCGCGCAGCCAGTTGGCAACAATCGGAAAGACGACCGAAGCGAGGAGGAACATCGCGCGCCGGAGTGGCGACCGATACATCTGCCATGCGTAGATGACGCCGGCAAAGAGTGATGCTAGAAGGTAGCGAACGCCGCTGCAGGCTTCGACCACCGACCAGGTTCCGCTGGGAATTACGAAGCTCTGACCCTCGCGGTAAACCGGCACCCCGCTCAGCTTCAATGCGACGACCGTGAAATCGGCAGTCCACTGCATCAAAGTAGGAACGAATGCCTCGCCAAACGGTACTGCAAATAACAGGATTGCGAACGGAAGAACCAGGGTCCTCGCCCACTGCAGTCCCAGCACCGCGGTGACTGTCAGTGGCATCAGCGCAATCACTGCAAAGAAGCTAACTGTCAGCGTGCTGGCAAGTTCTCCGAGCAGCCACGAAAAACCTGCCCCCACAGCCAGGAAAGCGGCAGGCATGAACGGTCGGATCGGTGTGACTGCAAGGATAGGAGCTCCTCTGCCAAACCAAGTACGCGAAGATCGGGAACACCAGATAACCGTGGGAATACGTCTGCGACTGCCCCCAAATCCCCACCATCTCGACGAACGTCTGATTGAACACAACCATACCACTAGCGACACGCAGAGCAGCACCAGCCCGAGCGCGCGCAGTTGACCTCTCCGCTCGAGCAACCCGATTTCCGGCTTGAATTGGGAATCTGCCTGCACTTTGCTCATCGAACTTTGAACCACACCGTTCACGCGGTACGGCGTTCCCCGCCGGGAGGTTTTCGAACGTGCGCTCGTCCGAGGCGTCACTCAACATCGAATCGATACGCTCCATTGTCTTCTGCCACGAATAGTCACAAAGGATTCGCTCGCGCGCGCGCATTCCGATCGATCGCGCACGGGCCGGATCATTCAGAAGCGCAACGACCTTTGCCGCGAACTGCTCCGCCGTTTCGGCAACTTCCAATTCCTCGCCTGCACGCGCCGACAACGAAGCCGCGGACATTTCGGACATGACGACTGGACATTGCATCGCCATGGCCTGCAACACCTTGTTCTGAATGCCCCGGCCGATACGAACGGGCGCCACCGCCACCGAGGCGTACTGAAACCACGGCCGCACGTCCGGCACCGGACCGGTTACCACAACGCCCGGCAGCGTCGCCAAGTCAAGCACGCGACGCGTGGGATTCATTCCAACGACGTAGAACAGCGCGTCGCTACACGTTGCTTGCACACGCTTGTGAATCTCACGTGCATACCAGATTGCCGCATCCTCATTTGGCCAGTAATCCAGGACTCCGACAAACACAATTGCTTTGGCGCCCTCTGGATAGGGGCTTACGGCAGCCGCAGAGCTTCGGTAGTAGTCGTGATCAAGGCCGTGGCCTGGCCAGTGGATCTTGTGAAATGACTCCGGTGCAAGCTTGCGAAACAACTCGGCTTCCGACGGAGTAACGAAAAGACCGGCATCGGCATCCAATGCAATCTGCCGTTCGTACTCAAGCAAACGACGCCACTCGCGACGGTAGATCGCCGACAGTGGCCAAGGCCTCGTTGTCGCGTACTGCCGCCACTTGTCAGAATCGAGATCGTGGTAGTGAATCACCTTGACGGCCTTGCGAGCCGAAGCGGGAACAAACTGGTACATGGGCGTCGACGAGACGAACACCCGTCGAATGTCATGAGCCCTGACCGCCTCTTCGCACCACTTGAGCAAATCCCGGCGCGGGTAATAGCCAAGGGTCAGCGCGCTTCCGTTGAGCAGGGAACGCGCGCTGAGGAGACGCGCTACCGCTGGATTCAACGACTGGAAGTGCGCTGATTTGCAGTACTCCCGTACCTTCCCTATGTACGCCTCGTCACGCGGGTCGTCGACGAAGGTGCCTAGATGGACATCGTAGTGCTTCGAGAAGTAACGGAGAAACTCGAAATTCGTGATCTTGTCGCCCTTGTTGGGCGGGTAGGGAATTCGATGCGCGAGAAAGAGTAGCGGCTCCATCGGGGTCCTCAGCCCAGATTGCGCACGATGGACGGACCAATCGCGTTGACGAACGCCCGCGGCAACCGCTGCCAGGCGGCGATGAGCCCACGATATTTCGGGTTCGCCGGATTGTTCTGCGGCAATGAATCCCGCTTCAGCAGCAAGCATTCGTAGTACAGCGGTTCGGGTACGAATCCCCAGTTCTTCTTGAAGTCGAAGGAACCAGAATCGCGCTTCGAGCGACCGTAGTCGAACACCCTGCAGCCGCGCTCGCAGGCCCGCCGCATCAGTTCCCAGTACTTGAAATCGTTAGCGGCGAGATCGCGGGCGGAGGCAAGGTCGCCCGCGTAGTACGGCAGCACCTCGTCGCGGAAGTAGAACGAAAGCACACCCGATACCGGCTGCCCTTTCGGGTCCAGCACCGTCATCACTTCGCAGGCATCGCCGAACGCAGCTCGAAGCGCCTCGAAATATCGGCGCGAGAAAGGTGGCGTGCCGTGCCGATGCATGTTGTCTGCGTACAGCTCGAAGAATCGCCCCACTCCTGCGTCGATCTCGCTCACAAGGCCGCGCGCGATGCCCTTGCGCACCATCGCGCGCTGCTTGCGCGGAATCGCCGCCATGTTGGCCTCGACTTCGGGGTCGATCGTCTTGCGAAAAGTCACATAGAGGTCCTGCCGTGGCCAACCGGGCTCGCGGGCCGCCCGGTTGCGCAATTCGAGATGGTCGACGCCCGAGCTGTCGCGCGAGTTCGACCGCAGCACGGTGCAAGTCCGACCCTGCTCTCCTCGTCAGTCGAGGCGGCGCCGCAGTGGACCGCAAACGGCAGGGAAACCAGCGAGTGGCCAAAGAGCATGCTCTTCGACCTGCGCCAGTGGCAGGACTCCGCTCAGTAGGCCGCCGCGCTCGGCGACGAGGTAGTGCGTGCGGTGCCGGAATACGCGCTCGATGAGTTCACGCCACTCGAATCCGATGGAAGAACGTCGCTTCAGGGCAGGATTGAACAAAGGCCGACCATGCCGCTCGGTCGGCCTCCTCATAGGGGCGGACCGTCAGCGGCGCAGTGGCCGCAATGGGCACGTCATTCGGTCTCACGCGTCGAGGTCGAAAACACGGTCGACTCGGTCCCAGTGGAAGTCCCGCAGGAGTTTCTTGAGGCGAGGCTCGGTACGTTCGAGATTCAGGTAGTGACGGAAACGGGTCTTCACACTGATGCCGTCGACGCGCGGCTGCCCGGGGTCGATCTCCCACGGATGAAAGTAGAAAATTGCCGGGCGACGCTCGACCCGATTCACGCGTCCGATCGCCCAGCGCGACACGCGATACGGAGCCAGCCGAAAGTAGCCGCCACCGCCAGCCGGAAAATTGCGACCGAACAGACGAGTCGTGGTGACCGGAATCTCGAGCAGCCGATCGCGCACGCGAAACGGGAAACGCGGCGCCTCGGGCATGCCATAGTGATCGTGCTGCACCGGATACACGCTCGAGCTGTACCGGTAGCCGGCCTCGACCAGACTGTCGAACGCCCACAGATTGCCCCGGCCGATCGAGAAACTGGGCGCGCGATAACCACGTACGGCGACACCGGCCGTGTCTTCCAGCACCGCCTTCGCGCGGCGGATGTCCACCGCGAACGCCTCAGCGGATTGTTCCGACGCACGCAAGTGCCCATAGCCGTGGCTTGCGAGCTCGTGCCCATTCGAGACGATGTCGCGTACCAGCCGCGGATAACGATCCGCCACCCATCCCAGCGTGAAGAATGTAGCCTTCGCCTTGCTATCTGAAAGCAGGTGCAGCAACTGATCGACGTTGCGCTCGATCCGGCACGGCATCCGCTCCCAGTCTCCCCGATCGATGTGGGGGGCGAACGCCGACACCTGGAAGTAGTCCTCGACGTCGATCGTCAGCGCATTGCTGATGCGTGCACAGGAAGGGGGCCGCTCATCATGCCGCCAGAGAGGTTTGTTGACGATCAGCCAGCCAACCGGCGAAATGGGCAGCGATGCGCTCGGCCGCGTGCCCATCCCACCCTTCGGGGATGCGCCCACGACTGGCGCCCCCCGACATGATCTTCTGGACTGCGGCCAGTACGCGGCTGCGATCCGACCCGACGAGGACATTGGTTCCCTGCTCCACCGTGATCGGCCGTTCGGTATTCGAACGCATCGTCAAACACGGTATGCCCAGTGCAGTGGTTTCCTCCTGCACACCGCCCGAATCGGTCAACGCCAGCGCGGCGCCGCGCATCAGGCCGACCATCTCGAGGTAGCCCTGCGGCGGCAGCATGACAACGCGGGCACCGTCAATCACGTGCGCCAGTCCGAGCCTTTCGATGCTTGCGCGCGCGCGCGGGTGCACCGGCCAGATCAAAGGAAGCCGCTCCGAAACTGCTCGAAGGATGCCGAGAACGTTGGACAGGGCCGCCTGATCGTCGACATTTGACGGACGGTGCAGCGTCACCACGCCGTAGCCCGTCGGCTCATTCGCAAGCCGGGAATCGAATCCCTCTCGCTCCAACACCTCGGTCGGCCGTTACGGACTTCGGAAGGGCGGCGAAGAGCGAATCGATCATCAGGTTGCCGACAAAATGAACGCGGTCCGGCGCGATTCCCTCGCGAACCAGATTCGAAAGTGCCCCATGCTCGGTCGTGTACAACAGATCGGCGATCTGGTCGGTCAGGACACGATTCACTTCCTCCGGCATGGTGCGATCGAAGCTGCGCAGTCCGGCTTCGACGTGTGCGACCGGCACCAGTTTCTTGGCCGCAACCAGGCTGCACGCCAATGTTGAGTTCACGTCGCCGACCACCATCACACAGCAGGGCGCGACCTGATCGATGACCGGCTCGAAGCGCCTCATCACTTCCGCGGTCTGGAAGGCATGCGAGCCAGAACCGACCTCCAGGTTCACATCAGGGGAAGGCAACTCGAGATCATTGAACAATCGCTCATTCAGCGCGAAGTCGTAGTGCTGTCCGGTGTGCACCAGGAACGGCCTCGGCAGGTCGCTACGCGCCTTGAGTGCGCGCAGCAGCGGAGCCATCTTCATGAAATTCGGCCGCGCTCCAACCACGCAGAGAATAGGGCCGGGCATCAGCGTCATACTCACGCGCCGCTCGTTGTCTTGCGCCTGCGTCGCGGGGGTTCCTGCCGCGGGGGTTCGTCCTCGGGCAAGGCGCGTTCCGGCTCGACGAGGCTGCGGACCAGGCCGAGCAGTTCGTTGACGTTGCGTTCCAGCGCATCGACCCGGTCGGCCATCGACAGCAGGCGCCGCACGTTGCCCACCAGATCGGGGTGGCCGGCATTGTGCGCCCCGGCATTGATCGCATTGATCGAAGCGGCTGACCGGCTCGCGCAGCGGCGTCACCAGGGCCGCCTGCGGACCGATCTCGCCCGTGATCTCGGCCACGACTGCGGCGACCTCGGCACCGCCGAAGCGATGCTGGCCGGACAGGAAGCCGGCGAGCAGCAGCCGATTGCAGATGGCATTGATCCGGCGCGGCACGCCACCGGTGGCGGCGAACACTCCGTGGAAGGCGGACGGGTCGAACTCCGGATCGCCCTTCCAGGCGACGCGATGCAGGCGGTGCTCGATGTAGGCGCGGGTCTCGATCTCGTCGAGCGGGCCAAGATGGTAGGAGGCGATCACGCGCTGGCGGAACTGCTCCATCGCCGGCGACCGCATCAGGTCGCGCAATTCGGGCTGCCCGACCAGGAAGCTTTGCAGCAACGCCTGGTCGCCGCACTGGAAGTTCGACAGCATGCGCAGCTCTTCGATCGAACCCGGGTTCAGGTTCTGCGCCTCGTCGATGATCAGCAGCGCACGCTTGTTCTGCTGGAACAGCATCAGCAGGAACGCCTCGATCGCGGCCAGCAGGCTCGCCTTGTCTTCGTGCGGCACGCGGATGCCGAAGGCCTTGGCGACCGCCCTCAGCAGGTCATCGGCCTCGAGCTGCGTACTGACGATCTGCGCGGCCACGATGGTCTTGACATCGAGCTCCTCGAGCAGTGCGCGCACCAGCGTGGTCTTGCCCGCGCCGATCTCGCCGGTGATGACGAGAAAGCCCTCACCCTGGTAGACGCCGTACTTCAGGTACGAAAACGCGCTGGTGTGGCCCTTGCTGCCGAAGAAGAACGCCGGGTCGGGGCTCAGCTGAAACGGTTTGCCGGAGAGGCCGTAGAAGTCTTCGTACATGCGGGCCCTAGAGGCGATGGACGAGTCCCGTGAAGACAGAAAACTCGCTTGACTCAGTGGCGGACAGCGCTGCGCTGTCAGAGTTCTGGTACTGGTAACGTGTCCCTAAGAACACCGTGCTGCGTGCCGACAACTGCCAGTTGGCCTGAAGGCTCGCAAGGCCCTGCCGCGTGTTAAGTCCTTCATTCAGACCGAAGCCACGCGTATACGTGGTGCTCAGCGTGCCGTTCAGCGCGATCACAGGCGAGAGCGAGTGACTCAGCGAAATTCCGCCCCCTTGTTGGATGTTGTTGTTGAAGATGAGGAAGCTCGTCGGCACGCGTGCATCGGGCAACTGCTCTGTCTTGAGGTAGTAAAGGTTCAGCGCGAGCGTGTTCCGGGTTCCGATCAGGGCCCAGTTGACGTTGCCTCCGGTAAGGATGTTGGCGCTCAGGTTGTAGATGTAGGCCCCGGCAGGAAGTGACTCCGGCAGGCCCTGACGCGCAATGAGTTCCTGGGCTGCCTTGGTCCGCTCGAGCGGATCCGGGAACCGTGCGACAAGGATCGCATCAAGCAGACCTGAGACATTGTTGGTCGCCGGAATCTGCAGCAGCACCTGCTGGTACGTCGAGATCGTGCGATAGAAAGAGGCTGAAGAAGCGACGCGCCGTTGCCGGTGCGACGCCTCAAACTGATAGCTGGGACCGTAGAAGCGCTCCTCCCAGTAACCGATGAGGCTCGTCAGCGGCGATGGCTTCCAGGCAAGATTGGCCCCGTAGATGGGTCCCGCCGTTTCTTCCCTCGTATAGTTGGTGTTCTCGTAACCACCCCGCAGGCCGAACGTGAACTGCGGCGAAAATGCGTAGTCAAAGATCGCCAGTGCGCTGTTCAGCGTCTGGTCAGGCTGGATCTGGTTCTGGATCCGGGTGAGATCGTTCGTCAATCGCAGCGTCAGGCCAAACGGCGTGGGCGCACGTACGACCTGGGCGACATTTTGCACGAAGTAACCGTTGCTCAGTGGGGTGTCGGTCTGGGTGCTCCACGTGTACGAGTTGTCACTTCGGACAAGCCAGCTGACGTACTGGCCGATGTTGCCCTTGAGGTAAGGCGCGAGTCGCGCCTGGACATAGGTGTACTGGTTGTTGGTCGACGAGAAATCCGCCCGCGGCAGAAACGGATTGACCAGGGACTGGTTGGCACCGATCGAACCGTCGATGAAGAACAGATTTTCTATGGCTTCCAGGTTCGCCAGCACATTGGCCTGCGGCAGGATGCGGCTCGTCTGCGTGCCCTCGACATAGCCGATCATGTCGAGCGAAACGAATCCATCGACGCGAAGCCGCGCGCCCTCACGGTGGAAATTCCACGCCGGAGTCAGCTCGATGATCAGGTCGCCCTCGCGGGCACCCACGTCACCGTAATTGGCGTTGTTGGTCAGTGTCGCCTGCGCGGTAATGCTGGTCTCGCTCCACCAGCCGACTCGGCGCGCCGCCGGCACATCGAGGCCGCCACCGACCTGGTAGCCCGCGGGCCCCGGAAGCATCGCGCCCCCGGTGCCCATCGAGGAATCCGGCTGATACTGCGCCTGTGCCGGACCGCTGGCGCCGATTGCGGCCAGCAACGCCGAAGCAAGCCTCGACCTCAGGCCGCTCCGCGCGCTCGGGCGGTGTGCCGCAGGAGAAGTCAGGCGCATCGCCGTGTCGCCTCCGGCACTACGCGTCGTACGCGCCGTACGAGCCGTAGTAGTTGCCGCTGTTGCTGGCCGAGACCTTGTTCAGCAGTGTGACGACGACAGGGCAGTTCTCGATGGTCGCGAGCGCTTCGGTGACCGAACCCTGCGGCGTGTCGTCGGCGGCGACGATCAGGATCACTTGACCCATGTGCGCAGCGAGCACCCGCGACTCCGAGGCGGCCAGCAGCGGTGGGGTGTCGAACAGCACGATGCGGCGCGGATCGTCGGCCGACAGCTGTTCGACGAGGCGCGTCATGCTCTCGCTCGCCAGTAGCTCGGTTGCCTGCGATTGCTGCGTCCCGGCGGGAAGGATCGACAGGCGTTCGACGTTGGTGGCGAGCACACATTCGTCGAGCGACAGCGCCGGATCGATCAGCAGGTCGAGCAGGCCGCGGGATGGCGGCAGGCCAAGCCGGTCCAGCACGGCCGGCCGCGATGCGTCGGCATCGACCAGCAGCACACTGGAGTCGAGTTCCATCGCGATGCTCATCGCCAGGTTCAGCGACACATAGGTCTTGCCCTCGCCCGCCAACGCACTGGTGACCATGATGCGGTTGGCGTGGACGATCGGCGCAGCCGACTTGCCCCGCGCATTGGTCAGCAGCGGCCGCTTGATCACGCGAAACTCTTCGGCCAGGCGCGAGCGCGCAGCAGCTGGAGTCACGTAACCGTTGGCCGACAGCCGGGCAAGATCGATCTCCACGCGGGTGTGCGGCGCCGGCCGTGCAGGAACGACCGCCGGCTCCTGGCGTCGCGCGCGCGGGCTGCCAATGGCTGTACCGTGTGCCTCGAGTTCGCGCGCGACTCTCAGCGGGACGGATTCCTGCACCGACGCCGACTCGGCCAGCGACGGTCCCGAGCCCGCGGCGGCGCCGACGTCTACCCCGGACTGCCGCAGTTGCTCGAGCCGTTTGGCGGCCTGCTCGATCGTGCTCAAACTCGGCTCCTCATGCGCGCGCGGCCAGCGATACCCAGGCAATCCAGCTACCGTACATCACCAGCAGGCTGGCCAGCCCACCGGCAAACGCCGCGTTGGCGGCCCGCTTCCTGCGAATGACCGGCAGCGTAGCCTGCAGCGAGATGCTGCCCAGCACGGCGCGCTGCGTGGTCGTGCGCAACTGCTTCGGATCGTGGAACGTCGGCAGGATCTGAGACACCGCCAGCGCGACCGCCAGACCCGCGGCGATCGCCAGGCCGAGCACCAGCGGTACGAGCGCGAGGCGGTTCGGGAAGACGGCCTTCGGTGACACACGCGGTGGGTCAATGATGCGGAACTCAGCCATGCGCGCGGTCGAGTTGACATCCTCGGCCATCGAAGCCGACTCGCGCCGGGACACCAGCTGCTCGTAATTCTTGCGCAGAACGTCGTAGTCCCGATTCAACTGCGCCATTTCCGCCTCGATC
>CAVOLM010000061.1:0-112664 GCA_963696675.1 uncultured Gammaproteobacteria bacterium
CCAGCGCTCATTCGCCAATCGGAGCTTGATGGCTTTCGCGTGCTGCTGGTAATCCACCCGTTTCCGTTCGCCAAGGACTACCGACGGGTGGGTGGATTCCGGTTTTTCCGGCCGGGTGACGATCGACGAGTCGGCGCCCTGGGTCGTCACGCTCGGCTGGAGGGCCTCCCGATCGCCGCCCGGCTTTGGAGAGGCTTCGGGCCCGATTCGATTCGTAATCAACCAGGTGGTATAACTTCTTGGACAACCGCTTCTTTCGGGACAGTCCCGCTGATGAAGATGCTGGTCGTAGCTCCCCAGCCCTTCTTTTCGCCCTGCGGAACGCCTTTCAGCGTGTACTACCGCGCGCTCGTGATGTCGGAGCTCGGTGTTGGCATCGATCTGTTCAGATATCCTCGGCGAGCTGGACAGGACATCGACGTCTCCGGCATACGCACGATTCGCATCCCACGCCTGCGGTTACTCGAGCCGATCCCGGTCGGTCCATCCTGGCGAAAGCTTTTTCTCGACGTGTTCATGTTCATCTGGACGCTCGGTCTGCTTGTCAAGAACCGATATCCGATCGTCCATGCCCACGAAGAGGAAGTGTTCTGGTGCCGGCCGCTGCGACGCATCTTCGGTTTTCGACTCATTGTTCACAGTGCACTCAGCTTCGCAGCAGCTGGACAATTTCCGGTTCACGAAATCGCGTCCATCATCAACTTCCAGGCGCTGGAGGACCTCATGCCTGAAAAGCAGCCGACGCCGTTATCACGATTTGCCCGCTTCCGCGACTACGCGCTGGAATCTGGCGTGAATCCGGCGCGCCAGCTCCTGATCGAAAGCTCGATCTTCGACGAGGTGCGGCTAAAGCAGTTGCGCCAGGGACCCAGCCCCAAGGGCGAACGTGCCATGGTCAAGTTTGATCCAGTGCATCCCGAAGATTCTGGACCAGGGAACCTTCGAAAGGCATACCACGCGCGTCGGCATTCCGGTGTCATTCGCGCGGGTCGTACTCGAGCGACCGGAGGCGCGCCTTCTGCCGTGGCGCGGAACTGATCAGCAGGCGCAGGGTTCCGGCGGCCGGCAACTGCCTTGGGCCTGAAGATTAAGGGTGTGCTACCGGCCGTGTTTCCAAGACCCGATGCGCTCGCCTACACGTCCGCCGCAGCGGTTCTCGTGTCACCGCGCCTGCACGGACCAATACCCCCCTCGAAGATCTACGAGCAGCTCGCGAGTGGCAAACCACTCGTCGCGACGAGAATCTGGTCGCACACGCAGGTGCTCGACGATCGCGTCTGCTATCTCGTTGATCCCGCGCCGGAGTCGCTGGCCGACGGCTTGCTCGCGGCGCTTCAGGATCTGGGCCGAAATACGGAGCGCGCCGAGAATGCACGCGCCTTGTACGAGCGTGAATACGCGCGCCCGGTGTACGAGAGCAAGATCCAGGCGATTGCTGGAGATCGTCGTCTGATGTGTGGCATTGCGGGCATTATCGCGTGGCGTGGCTCCACGCCGACGCGCGACGATCTCGTGCGCATGTGCGATGCGTCGTCCATCGTGGTCCAGACGACGCTGGCTATCTGATCGAAGGACCAGTCGCACTCGGCATGCGGCGCCTTTCGATCATCGACCTGGTTGGCGGACATCAGCCGATCTTCAACGAAGACGGTACTGTGGCTGTCGTCTTTAACGGCGAGATCTACAACTACCGCGAGCTGCGCACAGAGCTCGAATCCAAGGGCCACCGCTTCTCGACCGCCTCCGACACGGAGGTGGTCGTCCACCTGTGGGAGGAGGAGGGAGTCGATTTCCCTCGTCGCCTGAATGGCATGTTCGCGATCGCGCTCTTCGATCGCACCGAGGCGCCGGCTCGTGCTTGTGCGCGACCATGTCGGTGTCAAGCCGCTCTATTACGCGTTGACCGCCGATGAGTTGATCTTCGGCTCGGAGATCAAGGCAGTCCTTGCTTCAGGGCGCGTGCCGCGTCGGTTGAACGTCGATTCCCTCGCCCAGTTTCTCTCGTGGGAATACGTGCCTGGCGCGCAAACTCTGCTTCTCGATATCCGGCGCCTCGAACCCGCGCGCTCGCTGGAAATAGACCTCGACACGGGCAAGTCGACCATTCGTCGTTTCTGGAATCCGCTCGCCAAATTGGCACAACGTCCTCCACATACACCGATGCCGAATGGGAAGATGCGACCGACGAAGTGATCCGCCACGCAGTGCGAAGACAGCTCGTGAGCGACGTGCCGCTCGGTGCATTCCTGTCTGGCGGTGTTGACAGCTCGACTGTCGTCGCGGCGATGGGCGAAGCTGAGACTTTCAGCATTGGCTTTGACGATCCCAGCTACAACGAGACCCAGTGGTCCAGGCGCGTCGCCGATCACCTCGGCGTCCACCATCACATCGAGATCATTCGACCCGACGCGCTGGAGCTGTTCGAGCACCTGATGTATTTCATGGACGATCCGATCGGGGATTTCTCGATCTTTCCTACGTACCTCGTGTCGAAACTGGCCCGCAAGCATGTGAAAGTGGTGCTGTCGGGCGATGGTGGCGATGAGCTGTTCGGCGGCTACGAGACGTTTCTCGCGCAAGAAAAGCTCAGATCCTGGCAGCGCGTGCCGGCATGGCTCAGAAGCGGGGTGTTGGAGCCCGCCATCGACGCCCTGCCGCCGACTGCCGCGAAGAAGGGTCTCATCAACAAGGCGCGACGCTTCGTGGAGGGGGCGCGTCTCGATCCCAGCTGGGGTCATGCCCGCTGGCGGGTGTTCTGCGACGAGGCAGTGCGCGCCAATCTGTTTACTCCCGAGGCGCGCCGCGCCATTGAGACGCCGGTTGGCGCGCACATTCTCGCTTTGCGTGAAGAGGCGCAGGGTCGCGACGCTCGCGATGGCGCGCTATACGTCGAGTTCGGCAGCTACCTGGTCGACAACTGCCTCACCAAGGTGGATCGCATGTCCATGGCCTGTTCGCTGGAAGCACGCGTGCCACTCCTCGACCGAGAAGTCGTCGAGCATGCGTTCCGCGTCCCTTCGCGCCTGAAGTACAACGCGTCACAGACGAAAATCCTATTGAAACGCATCGCGGCTCGACACGTGCCGCGAGAGTGCGTGTATCGCCCCAAGGAGGGCTTCAGCATACCGATCAAGAACTGGCTCAGGCAGGAGTTCCGAAGGCTAGTGGAGGAATACCTCGCGCCCGGGAGGCTCCGACGCGAGGGCCTCTTTGAGCCAGAGGTAGTCGAGCGCCTGTGGGTCGAGCATCTCGAGAACCGGGCGAATCACAGTCACCTGCTGTGGTCACTTCTCGTGTTCGGCAAGTGGCGCGAGCAGTGGGCCGTCACCGCGTGATTGCGCGCGACCTGTCCCGCGCAGCCGCTCAGACGTTCGATCTCGTCGTCGTCGGTGGCGGGATATACGGAGCCTCACTGCTGCAGGAGGCGGCGCGACGCGGCCTGTCCGCCTGCCTGTGCGAAGCGAATGATTTCGGAAGCGCGACGAGCTGGAACTCATTGCGCATCCTCCATGGTGGTCTTCGGTATCTGCAGACCCTGGACTTGCGACGGTTCCTTCAATCCGTCGTTGCGCGCCGTGAGATGGCGCGGCGTTTCCCTCGCCTCGTGCGGCCCTTGCCCTGCGTCATGCCACTATACGGCCAGGGACTAAAGCGCCCTTCACTCATGCGTCTCGCACTCCTGGTGAACGACACACTGAGCATCGGACGCAATGCTGGATTGAGTGAGCGTTTGCATCTGGGTGACAGTGGCATCCTCGACGCGGAGGCGACTCAGCGTGAGTTTCCGGGCGTGCGCACCGCCGGGCTGCGTGGAGCCGCGCGCTGGTATGACTACTTCATGTTGAGTTCCGAGCGAATCCTCATCGAGCTGCTGCGAGATGCATGCGGGCACGGAGCGGTGGCGATCAACTACGCTCGTGTCGAGGAGGTCGTTGTCGAGCGCGGCGGCGTGCGCGGCGTGCTAGTCAGGGACGGGTTGTCGGGTACGACGCACTCCCTTCGAACGCGATCCGTGGTGAACTGCACCGGACCCTGGACGCGTACGCTTCGCGCAGGATTTGGGGCGTGATGCCGATGCCCTATTCCGACCGTCCCTCGCGTTTAACGTGCTACTTGATGCGACGTTGCCCGGGGAATCGGCGTTCGCCGTTGCCGCACCAGAGCCCGGTGCGCCTGTCCTGTTTGTGGTTCCCCAGCAGCACGGCGTGCTGGCCGGCACAGTTCATCTGCCAAGACCGTCGGGCACGAGTGAAGCGATCCCTACGCAGGAAGAGTTGGAGCAATTCCTCGCGCAGCTACGCGCGGCGATTCCCGGCTTCAATGTGCGGCTCGGAAACGTCCGCAAGGTACTGGCCGGGCTGTTGCCAGCAATGGCCGAAGGCACGGTGCAACTTGTGAAGAGGGAGGTATTACTGGACCACGCAAAGGTGGGCGGTCTCAAGGGCATGTACAGTGTCTCCGGCGTCAAATTCACGACCGCGATCGATGTCGCTTCGCAGACCCTTCGCATGATGGGACACGTAGAGGCCCCGCGTGCCGCGCGCGACGACGATGACCCGGAGTTACCGATCTCGTCCGCCACTGAATTACTCATCGATGCGCAACGATTGTGGACGGAAGATGGCGCCAGGGTCCGAGAAGGGTTGATGCGGACCGCTCGCGAGGAAGCCGTGCATTCGCTCGAGGACCTGATTCTGCGCCGAACTAACTGGGCCATTACCGAAGCTGATCTGGATCGAGTCACGCAACGCGTAGCCGAGCTCGTTGGTACGGAGATCAACGTGCCGGGCTCGCCCGCAGTATCCGCCCGAACAGAGGTGCGGTGCTGATGCGTGTCATGGTGACCGGTGCAACGGGCTTCACGGGTGGGCATCTTGCACGAGCGCTCAAGAACCGCGGCCATGAAGTCAGGGCACTGGTGCGCGATCCGGCGAAGGCTGTAAGTCTGGAGCGCGAGGGCATTCTCGCCGTTGCCGGCGATCTCACGGATGCGGATGCGGTACGACGCGCCGCAGACCGCTGCGACGTTGTCTATCACATTGCCGCGGTTTACCGCGAGGCAAAGCATCCTGACGAGTACTACCGACGGATCAATGTTGGCGGGACGAAGAATGTAGCCGATGCCGTCGAGCGTGGTGCGGCGGGGCGGCTGGTCCATTGCAGCACCGTCGGCGTACATGGTGACGTCCGACAGATTCCTGCAGACGAGAGCGCGCCTTTTGCACCGGGCGACATCTATCAAAGGACCAAAGTCGAAGGCGAGGTGCTGGTGCGTGATCGGATCGCAGCGGGACTTCGCGGTGTCATTTTTCGTCCCCTGGGCATCTATGGGCCGGGCGATCGGCGTTTCCTCAAGCTGTTCAAGACCATTCATGACGGCACGTTTCGCATGATCGGCAGCGGAGAGGTCCTCTATCAGATGACCTACGTCGACGATCTCGTCCAAGGCATCATTCTCTGTGGCGAGCATCCCCGCGCACTCGGACAAACGTACATTCTTGGCGGGCCGCGCTATACGACGATTCGCGAGCTGATCGACGCAGTAGTCGAGCCGTTGGTACCCCGATCAAGCGGGGGCACATCCCGGTCGCCCCGATAATGGTTGCGGCGACAATGTGCGAATGGCTCTGCAAGCCGCTCGGTATCGAGCCGCCGCTCTATCCGAGGCGCCTCGATTTCTTCTTGAAGAATCGTGCCTTCTCGATCGCGAAGGCGCAGCGCGAACTCGGCTATCAACCCAAGGTAGACCTCGACGAGGGGTTGCGCCGAACGTTCGAGTGGTACCACACTACCGGCTGGATCTGATCCGCCGCCGGCGGGACACCAGATCTCTCATCGTGCTATGGTCAAGAGTCCCGGAGTTCTGGCGGGCACATGGAAGTTGTTGTGGGCACAGTGCCATTAATCGGCGGCTCTACGGCACCGGACGTGGAAACGTCCTCCGCTGACTATGCCCGTCGTTTCAGCGGGCGCGCAGGCGAATTCCTGCTCGACGTGCAGGCCCGCTCAGTTCAACGCGTGTTGAGGGATCTCAAACCGGGCACGGCGCTGGATGTCGGCGGTGGCCATGGTCAGTTGGTCGATCCGCTGCGCTCGATGGGTTGGCAGGTTGCGGTGCACGGCAGCGATGACGCTTGCGCGCGCAATCTGCGAGAACTGCACGGCAAGCATGACTGCACTTTCCTGCGCGGTAGCCTCTTTGCGCTGCCAGTAGCTGACCAGAGTTTCGATCTCGTAGTGGCGGTAAGGCTCGTCTCTCACGTCGATGATTGGCCGCGCCTGCTGGGCGAAATGTGCCGGGTGGCACGACGCACGGTGGTCATCGACCATCCGAGCAAGTTCGCCCTCAATGCGCTTACACCTATGCTGTTCGGCGTAAAGAAGTCCCTCGAGGGCAATACTCGGCCGTACCTGAGCTTCAGCCGTAAGGAGCTGATGGCGGAGTTCGCGCGCCACGGATTCGGGCAGGAGCGCGAAGTCAAACAGTTCTTCATGCCGATGGCAGTCCATCGGCTCGGGCGCGGCGCGTTGCCGTTTCGTGCTGCGGAAGCAGTCTTTCGCAGTGTGGGCCTCACGGCGTTAGCAGGCTCGCCTGTCATCTTGCGGGTCGATCGAATCCGGAACTCCAGAGGACGGACACCATGAAGATTCTCCTGATTGCACCCCAACCCTTCTACCAGGAACGCGGCACACCCATTGCGGTCCGGCTGCTTGCAGAAACCCTGTGCAGTTTTGGACACAGCGTGGACCTGCTCGTCTACCACGAGGGCGAAGACATAGAGGTGCCGAGGTTGCGCCTGATCCGCACCCGCAGGCCGCCGGGGGTGCACAGCGTCCCGATCGGGATCTCCTGGCAAAAGATCGTGTGCGATTGCTGGCTGATTCCGCGGCTGATTGGCACGCTGATTAAAAACAGTTATGACGTCGTGCACGCCGTGGAGGAAGCGATCTTTCCGGCTGTCATCATCAACCTTTTTGCGCGCCGAAAACTGATCTATGACATGGATTCGTCCCTGGTCGATCAGCTCACCGACAAGTGGCGACCGTTGCGTCCCATGCGCGGTTTCCTGCAACTTTTTGAGAAGCTGGCGGTGCGGCGATCAAGCCTCGTGTTCGCGGTGTGCGAGGATCTGGCGGCGAAAGTGCGGCCGTGGGTGGGAAGCGAACGCGTCGTCGTTCTCCCCGATGTGCCGATCAGCGAAGGGCATGCCGATGAACCCATCGAGGACTTACGCTCGCTGGTGGGGGCCGATGCCGTGCTCGCGCTTTACGTGGGCAACCTTGAGCACTACCAAGGAATAGACTTGCTGCTGGAGGCCGTCGCGGCCTCCACCGCCAAGAATGTACGTCTGGTAGTGATCGGGGGAGAGAACTCCCACGTCGCCGAATATCGACTGCGCGCCCAGGCTTTGGCTATCGACAGACAGGTGCATTTTATGGGTCCGCGTCCAGTCTCGACCCTTCGCGGTTATCTGGAGCAGGCGGACGTTCTCGTTTCACCGCGCGTTCTCGGTGAGAACACCCCGATGAAGATCTATTCATACATGCAAGCCGGAAAGGCGATCCTCGCGACTGATATCCGATCGCATGCCCAGGCGCTCGATTCCACCTGCGCTGAGCTTGTGTCTCCCAGCGTGGATGCTTTCGGAAACGGCTTACAGAGGCTGGCGGAGGATCTGGAACATCGACGCCGGCTTGGGAGCGCAGCTCTCGAGAAGGTCGAGCGCGAGTACTCGCTATCGGCGTTTCGGCACACCTTGCAACGTGCCTACAGCAGGCTCTCGCTGGCCTTGGCGTGCCTGTGGTCGCCTGTTGAGGAGATTTGCGCCTTTCTCATCTGATAGCAGGCGCCAGGTAGCCATTCTGCACGTACCAACGCACCGTACGCGCGATTCCGTCCGATACCGAAATCTCGGGCGCAAAGCCGAGGAGGCGCTGCGCCTTTGAAATGTCGAACTCACGATGATGGGTGAAGAAGCCCACCCGGCGCCGATGTAGCGGCGGGTCGATTCGCAACGGAACGCATATCATTTCGCAGAGCCAGGCAGCGGCATACACCGGCCACACGGGGATGTGCAGAGTGGGACGTGGCACTCCCATGGTCGACGCCGCCAACGCCACGATCTCATTCAGCGTGGGAGCCTCAGGCCCCGCAAGCAGAAATGTTTCGCCCAGCGCTTCTGCTCGCGACCCGCATAGCATGATGCCCTGTACCAGGTCATCGACGTGCACCATATGCAGTCGGACTTCGCCGGAGCCAATCATGACGAAATGGCGGTGCTGGATGGACCGAAAGAGCTTCAGGAATCGTAGATCACCCTCTCCATAGATTGCCCCGGGCCGGAAAATGGTTACTGGCTGTCCGCGGCGGATCGCGGCCGCGGCTTCCATCTCGGCTTCCAGCTTGGTCATTTGATAGATATCGTCAGGATGCACGCGATAGGTTTCGTCTGCGGGGGGATGTTCGACGTGACCGTGCACGCCGCCGGTGGAACAGTGCACGACGCGCTCGCAACCGTGCCGACGGGCTGCCTCGAGCACATTCACGGTCCCGCCAACGTTCACAGTGCGATAGTAGGTGTCCGGGTGGCCTGCCGTCCGAAACACCGCGGCGATGTGAAATATCTGCTCGCACTCGACGGCCGCTGCAATGACGTCATTGCGACTCGTCAGCTGACCCTCGTAGATTTCCACGCCCGCTTGCGCCAGCTCAGCGGTTGCACTACCAGGGCGAACCAGAGCACGGACGTGATGGCCCCGTTGCGCAAGCTTGCGAGCGAGATGGCTACCGGTGAAGCCCGTGGCACCCGTCACGAGGCATTTCATGGCCAACTCACCCCGAAGTCGATCAGTCGCAGTCGCTGGACAATCATCACTGCTCCCATGATCCTACGTGTCTATGCCAGCACGCCCACGCTTTGCCGTTCGAACAATCGCTACGGTCTCAATCGTCGCATGCGCGTTTTTCATAATCCTGCTGCTGAACCTGCCCCTGAGCGAGTTTTTCGCACGCCTGCAACAACACAAATTCGTTGGCAGTGTGCTGTCCCACACGCTGCTGGTGTCCTTGGGTGGGGTTGCACTCGCGATTGCAGTCACTGTCTGGCTCTTGCCACGTCGACGCTACGGGCTGTTCGCAGCGTGTATCGCCGTCATCTTTCTGACTGTAGCTACCCTGGGAGCGTATGAGTTTCAGCAGCGTTACCCGCGCGCCGACCTGTTCAGCGCTGCCCGGCTGCGCGACGGCGCGGCCATCCTGCTCGGCAACGATATTGTTCTCTCCAGATACCAGCCGCGCTCGACGCTTATCGTAGACCGTAAGCCCGTAACCCGCGCAGCCTTCCCCGCCATTGATGTTCACTTTCATCTCGAGTCTCTCTCACCATCCGTAACGCCGGAGCGTCTGGTGCAGGCGATGGACGCAGCAGGCATAGCGAAGCTGGTAAACCTCGGGGGTACTCCCGGGGTGTTTGAGCACTTCGCAACCACGTTTCGGGACAAGTATCCGGACCGCTTCATCTTGTTTGTGAAGCCGGATCCGACAGCGCTCCAGCGGGAAGGCGGCGTACAAGAACAACTGGAGTGGATCAAGAAAGCCGTGCGCATGGGCGCGCGGGGCGTGAAGGAGAGTAAGTCATTCGGACTCGGACAGCGTCGATGCGAGCGGCGCGCTGGTGCCAGTTGACGACGCACGGCTCGATCCGCTGTGGGATCTGGCAGGCAAGCTTGGCATGCCGGTGCTCATCCACACCGGAGAGCCCGCAGCTTTCTATACACCCATCGACCAACACAATGAGCGACTCGAAGAGCTGATCGAGCACACCCAGTTCAGCTTATACGGCCCCGGACATCCGACGCACGAGGCGCTAATGAAGCAGCGCGAACGACTCATCGCTCGCCATCCGGGTACAAACTTCATCGCTGCTCACATGGGAATGAATCCCGAAGAGCTCAAGTACGTCGCCTACATGCTCGACAGATACCCGAACTATTACGTCGACATGTCATCGGTCGTCCAGGAACTGGGCCGACAGCCGTACACCGCGCGGCGCTTTTTCATCCGCTACCAGGATCGCATCCTGTTCGGCACCGACGGTGGCTATGGGCTGACACCCGAGCAGGGCTGGACGCCCGAGCGCATGTACAGAAGTTACATAGAGTTTCTGGAGACCGATAACGAATACATCGAGTACCCGGAAGCGGATCTCACGAAGCAGGGACGGTGGCGTGTCTACGGAATTGACCTGCCGAAGGATGTGTTGGAGAAGATATACGTACTCAACGCCCAGCGTCTCATACCCACTGATGCAGCCATCGAAGCCAGGCTCGCCGATGTGGACCGCGATTTGTCTGTTCCTCCGCAGCGTCAGCAATCGGATTGATACCCCATGCGGCACAATCTTCCGCCCGTATTGATCATGGCGGATCATCTCGGCTACGCCGAAGGTGTGGCTCACGGCGTCACGACCTATTTTCTCCAGGTCCTTCCCGTCCTGGCCGCAAGAGGCATCAATCTGAAAGCCTGCTTCCTTCGCGAGCCGCACCCGGCCGCGGAAGTGCTGCGCGAGCACGGAATAGAGCCCACGTTTCTCTCGGCTCGGAAGTGGAACCCTCTGGTCCTGAGGAGAGTCGCAGCCATTGCCAGGGAGCACCGCTGCCGCATCGTGCATGCATGCGGACTAAAGGCCACGCTCGCCGCGCGGGTGGTTTCCCGAAAGGTGCGCGCGGGAGCCATCGTGCACGTTCACGACTTTGGATATCCGGGTACGTTGCTGAGCATTCTGCATCGAGCTTTCGCGCGACCATCGGATCTGGGGGTCTGCGTGTCGCAAGCAGTGGGCGACGTCGCAGTAACGGGATATCACATTCGACCAGATCGAGTGCGAGTGGTTCATAACGGCATTCGACTGGAGGAGATTCGCAACGTGCCCCGTGATTCCAGGGTTCGGATCAGAGAGGCATTGGACATTTCTCGTGAAAGCAGCGTTATTGCGATGTTTGCACGCATGCACCCAGAAAAGGGTCACCGGCAAATGCTCGAGATGATGCGGCTGATTACGCAGCGTCTGCCCGATGTCGTCCTGGTCCTCGCCGGCGCTGGACCGGAGCTTTCCGCCTGCCAGGCGCTGGCAAGCGAGCTGGGGATCAAGGAACGCGTGCGCTTTCTCGGCCACCGAAACGATGTGCCACAGCTCCTCATGGCTTCGGATCTGGTTGTGATGCCTTCCCACAATGAAGGGCTGGGATTCGCTGCAATCGAGGCGCTGGCAGCCGGCAGACCAGTAGTGGCATTTGCCGTCGGCGGGCTGCGAGAGGTAATCGATGATGGCGCCGATGGTCGACTCGTCAAGCCCGGCGATCAGGGTGCGTTTGTCGATGCAGTCGTCTCGCTATTGCATGACCGACGGCGTCTGAGCGAGTACGGCACGCACGGCGCCGTCGCCGCGGAGAAGTTCAGCCTCGACACTCACGTCGAACGACTCATGCAGTGCTACGGCGAGGCCGCTGGCGCGGCATAGACACACGCGTGGTTCTCGCCAGGCTCGTGCCATGAATCGACGAGACATCGTGACAGTCTTGGGTCACGCGCTGGTTGTGGTGGCCCTCATTGTCGTGCCGAGCCTTTGGCTCGCGCCACCGACATTCCGTGGGCTCCCTGCTTCGCAGTTGACGATGATCGGGATTTTTCCATTGGGCTATCTCGTCTCTGTGCTCATCCTGAGCAGGAGTCGCGCCCGCGATGCAAGCATAAGGGCGTCGTACGTGATCCTTGTTGGAATCGCCTCGTTCGGCGTTTGTTTCGCGGTAGTCATCTTGTCCGAGTGGCTACTTCCCGAAGTACTCTCGTCCGAATTCCCACGACAAGCCCTGGTAACGAGCGTCTGTCTCGGGCTCCTCGGTCTCGTAAGTACGAACCTGCCACGGCGAGGGACACTCCTCGCTCCTGCGATCATGAGCCTGTTCGTACTAGGCGGCGTGGTCGGGCACGCAGCTTATCGCTTTCGTTTGCTGCCCCGACCCGAACCTGCCATGCGATCCGTGTCCTACTTGGATACATCCCTGTACGCGCTGAAGTTGACTCGGTACCAAAATATCCTACCCAAGCAATTGCGATGGGGTGGCGGCATCGCTCCATGGGGATCCGACTACTTGCTGGCTGACGGTAACGGCTCGCTCTACGTCTTTCGCTTCACAAGCTCAGCCGAGGGTGTCGAGTTGATCAGGCTACCCAGAACCGTACCGCTTAATCCGAGTGAATTCATTGCTGGCGCGTACGAGATTTTCAAGAACTCACAGCATCTCGGGCTTCGTTCGTTTCGAGTCGCCGACGTCCTGGTGAGACATCAAGGTGATATCGTTACGATTCTCGCCTCGCACCATTACTGGCATACCGCTCAACAGTGTTTCGTCCTGCGTGTCTCCGCCCTCACGGGCACACGGGATCAAATTCTTGACAAGAAAATCGATTTGAAATGGCGGACCCTATTCGAGACATCACCATGCCTTCCCTTCAACACCAGCAATGCCAGCGGCCTCCGTTTCGACGGATGGGAAGTCGGCGGCCGCATGGCCTTTCTGAACCAGGAGGAAGTCCTCCTGTCTGTTGGTGATCAGGGCCTCGATGGGGTGAATACGCCCCAGATGTTGTCTCAGGATGCCACGAGCTCCTACGGCAAGATTTTGCAGATCCGGCTCGCTACCGGAGAGGCTCAAGTGTATAGCCTCGGGCACCGCAATCCTCAGGGTCTCGACGTCGATGCCTCAGGCAGGGTTTGGTCGACTGAACACGGACCGCGCGGTGGCGATGAGATCAATGTGATCAAGAAGGGCGCGAACTACGGCTGGCCACTGGTGACCTACGGCACCGACTATGCACGACTCAGTTGGCCGCTTAACACGAAACAAGGGCGCCACGAAGGCTTCGAGCAACCACTCTACGCTTTCGTGCCCTCAGTAGGGTTGTCAAGCCTCACCGTCGTCACGAGCGCGTTATTCCCGCTCTGGCAGGGCGATTTGCTCGTATCGTCTCTGAAGGCAAGAACCCTTTGGCGGATGCGCGTCACGGACGGACGCGTAATCTTTGCCGAACCGGTTCCGGTTTCACAACGCGTTCGCGATGTCCTGATTGGCGGTGATGGTCGGGTGATCCTCTGGACAGATGAAAGTGAGTTGGTCTCGATCGAGCCAACCGAGGCCCGCGTGGGCGATACGCTCATTGCACAGTGCAGGGGATGCCACTCGCTCAACTATGTCGAGCCTTCCGGGCTGGCACCCAACCTCTCGATGATCGTGGGGAGGCCGGTCGCCTCACTTGACGATTTCTCATATTCGGATGCCATGAAAGCATTCGGCGGTCGCTGGACGCGGAAGCGACTTGACGCCTTCCTTGCTGATCCTCAGGTTGTAGTTCCCGGTACCACGATGCAATTTGTCGGCATAAAGGATCCTGCTGACCGCGAGCGATTGATTACCTATCTTGAACAGCCGCCGAAGTGGGAGTGACGCGTCTTCATTGTGGGGACGACAAGGACAGTACCTAATTAGACGGCTTGTAACGAGGCAAGGACTCCATTGGACACCACCACAGTACACCGATGTGGACATGCTGACTCAGGCGTATCAGTCATACTTGATCGAACACAGCGGTAACACGAAACGCGTCCGGTCCTAGGAACTTCCAGCATGCTGAGAGAAGCCGACCACTCTGCAAATGAACGAGATGATCAGAGAATTCCCTTGTGCGTGGAACTGGAAGGAACCCTCTTAAGGTCGAATTTGCTTTTGGAAGGATGCCTGGAATACACAAAGCACAATCTGATGTTCGCACTTAACGCGGTCAGATGGCTGATTCTGGGCCGGGCGCGTTTGAAATCCGAGATTGCGAGCCGTGCGTCACTGGAAGTCGCACTCCTGCCCACCAACACCGCGCTACTCACTTGGCTCGAAGCGGAACATAAAAAAGGCCGTCGCCTGATTCTGTGCACGGGTGCCAATCAAGCGATGGCGGAACGCGTTGCGGCTCATTTTCGAATCTTTGAGTCCGCAATGGGCAGCGACTCAGCCCGTAATCTTTCAGCGCGCGCCAAGGCATCTTTGCTCAGGGAGCAATTCGGTAGTGGTGGATTCGATTATGCGGGAAGCACGCTGGAGGAGATGCCTATCTGGAAGATCGCGCGGAGGGCGATCGTAGTCTCACCGACCTTTAATCTTCAGCGGCATTCGCACCTGATACCGGCACTCGAACGCGTGTTTCAAGAGAGTCGCAGGCCCGCGATGGTTTGGTTTCGCGCCTTGCGAATTCATCAATGGGCCAAGAATCTGCTGATCTTTGTTCCGGCCTTTGCATCGCATCGAGCGCTTGAGCCGACGGTTGCCGCATCAGCGCTCTTGGCATTTATTTGGTTTAGTGTGTGCGCGTCCGGCATGTATCTGATCAATGACCTCCTGGACCTTGATGCGGACCGCGCGCATTCGCGAAAACGCTTCCGCCCGTTGGCATCGGGCGAACTTCCGCTAGGCCGAGGGATAACGGGCGCCTTGCTGCTCATAGTCACTGCCATTGTTGGTGCGGTGTTCAGCCTAGGTCCGCTATTCGTAGCCATCCTGGTGCTCTATCTGCTCGGCTCTCTTTGGTACTCACTCTCCCTGAAACGAACGGCAATGGTGGACGTACTCACGCTCGCTGGACTCTATACAGTCCGTGTCATCGCCGGCGGCGCTGCAATCGCAATAATGCCGTCTTTCTGGTTGCTTGCGTTTTCGGTGTTCCTGTTTCTCAGCCTGGCCATGGCGAAACGCCACACTGAATTACGTTCCCTACTGCCGACGGGCCGCTCCATGGCCGCGGGCCGCGGATACACGGTAGACGACTTACCTCTGTTGCTCGCGTGCGGCACGTCGTCTGCATTTGCAAGTGTTCTTGTCCTCGCGTTCTACATTAATGTCGGCGCGAGCGAGCTATATCGATATCCACAAGCGCTATGGTTGCTATGTCCGCTTCTTCTGTATTGGATTTGCAGAGTGTGGCTCAAGACACATCGCGGGGAGCTACACGATGATCCGATCGTATTTGCCATGAAGGACAGGCCGAGCGTGGCGGTCGCCTGCCTGTGTGGACTGTTGGTGTGGGTCGCTAGCTAGGCTCAGATAAAGAATCGGTATTCCGTATCGTAGAGAGTCAGAAGTTGCAGCGCGCGATACCCCGCTTTTCCATGGCTCTACTCGGCTGTTGGCGCTCGTGGTATTTGCCGCGTACGCGATCCAGGTCATAAACCTCTTCTACTTCGTCGGAGCACCTGCGTATGACGCAGGGTGGTTTGCCTACCCCCTGTCTCGATTCGAATTCCCTCCCAGCAATCCACTGTATATACAGGAACGCGGAATCCCATCGTTCTTCGCGTTTCACCTCGCCCCTATCATGCCACTGTGGGGTGGGCTCGCAGAGCTTGCGGGGCTCAATCCACCAATCGCCTACGCAGCGTATCAGGGGGTTTTTCACGCCCTACTTGCTCTTGTGGGTGCAGGTCTGGCCAGTACCTCCCTTGCTGGGCCATGGAATTTGTTGTTTCGGCTGTTCGTCGGATTCGCGCTGTCTTTTTCCCCTGTCGCGTTAAGCGCCATCAGCTTCCTTCATTACGAGCTTGCGATACCAATCCTATTCATCGCCAGCTGTTATGCCCTTTCGGTAGGTCGCAGGTACCTGGCTGCCATTGCTTTCCTGCTGATGTTATTCGTGCGTACGGACGCGGGGTTTCACGCTTCCTGCTTCCTGGTTGCGTTTGCGGCGGGCGAATTCATCGCCGCTCGGCAATTCACGCCTGCGGCAAAACGCGCTCTCGTGGTCGCTGCGATAGCGTTCGTCTATTCCGGCGCTGCCTTCATGATCATTCGTGTCTACTATCCGCAGTTCAGGAACTTCAGTTTCAGCTACTCGGGTCCGCACTTCTACAGCCACCTGAGTGCTTCATTGCTTCTCGACCGGACCGTCGCACTCTGGGAGATGAGGCCTGAACTGTTTGTAATCTTCGCGGTCATCCCCGCGATTGGCATGGCTAGGCGTGACCTGTCGATTATCTTTGGTGCTGGCGCGATCCTGCCTTGGGTCATGTTGAACCTATCGGCTTATCGCGCCATACCGGGAGAACTCTATACCTACTATGCGTTCCCGTTCCTGGTACTCCTTGCCTGGCCCTTCCTGGTCCCCGCCCTGCGCCGGCTCGGTCAGGACAGCAACAACTCGGGCGGACTCCAAATCAGTACAGGTGTTGCAACGGCGTGGGTCGGCATGTGCATTGCTGCCTGGCTCGCATATTTCTTAACTCCATTTTCGCCAGATCGCGCTAGGTCTGCTGAGAGGCTGGTTTCTGCGTCGTATTTCTTGCCTAAACTCGACTTGAAGACGGCGCTCCTTGTCAGCAGGTTTTCGACAACTTACGGGAAGATGATTGGTTCTCCAGGAACCCTGATCCTGATGGATGAGGCAATGATATCTCTGCTCCCGAATACCGGAAGATCCAACCTGTTCCGGCAAGGAAAAACGGAAGAGAGCCTTGCAGGGCCAGCCTTTCCTCATTGCTTACTTCAGCACCAACATGCACGCTAGCGCGCTAGAGAAATCGGACTTCGCCGTAGCTGCCGATGAGTGCTTCAGCCTAGCAGGTACGAACATTCGAATTCTTGCGCGCAGTCGTGGTGACCTCGTTCGTTCTTCTTTCGGCAATCTGATCGAACCCCTTGACTGCAACTTAGCGCTGCGCCAATGGGTGCGCCTGTAAGCGAGCTGACGTTGGCTCAGCGCCTCTTGCCCTGTGCGCCTACGAGGCGATTGCTGTTCCGAATTTTGGATCCGTACTATGTAACCCAGGGGCGGCCATCAAGAACGCGGCGTTGCGATATACTCTGCCTCGAAGCGTGTACTACTCGAGCGGTTTGCACGGTGCCTGAGGTCAGAAGAACTCCAAAGAGCCCCAAGGCCTGTATTAAGTGTCTACGCGCCCTCTGAATGTCCTGTGGCTGATCGACCACGTCTGCTATGACGGCAGTCTTCATGGTGGTGGCCGGTTGTTCATGAACCTGATTCCGAAATTCGACCCGCTGCGAGTGCGCATACATCCGTACTTCCTACGCGCTTCCGAGCGAAGTACTGACGGTTTTCAAATCGGCGGGGCACCCCGTCCGAAGTCTTGATCTTGGCAAGTACGATCCGAGGTCGTTGACGAAGATCGCGCGGCTCTGCGATGAGCATCAGATCGATGTCATGCATCTCTTCTGCTACGCATCCTCCACGTTCGGGCGGTTGGTTGGCCAGCTGAAGGGCATACCTACCGTCATCCACGACTTCGATACCCAGGTTTATTTCCCGTATCCGCTTTATCTTCGCGTGCTGGACAGGATGCTGGCGCGCTCCACAGGCAAGGCTTTGGCGTCGTCGGCATTTTGCCGCGATTACATGCGCGACGTGCGTGCGGTACCGGGTGACCGGGTCGAAGTGCTCTACCACGCGATCCCGCCCGAACAGCTGCAGGCCCGGACACAAGCCGATCGCGTGACCGCGCGGCGTGAGCTCGGCATCGGTTCCGAATTCCTATTCGCGGCAGTGACCAAGCTCGGACCCGACCGCGGCAACGAAGCGATGCTCGCCGCATTCGCGAGGGCGCGCCAAAGGATTCCAGGCGCCAGACTAGCAATCGTCTACAAGCCGACCCTCTACCACCGCGTCCCAAAGGAGTACGAGGGTATCGAGTGGGCACGCAATCCAGAGCAAATGATGAAGCGTCTGATGGACGTTATCAGGCAGCTCGGGTTGCACGACGCGGTGCGTCTAGTGGATGCCCTGGAGCATCCGGAGCTTTACTATGCGGCCAGCGACGTGCTCGTAGCACCCTTCGAAAACGTACGGTTCAGCTCCGTGAACTTGGTCGAGGCAATGGCTTACGGACGTCCGCACATCGTGACCGACATCGGAGAGCCCACCGAGCTCGTCCACCGGTACCAGAGCGGCATCACGGTGCCTGTCGGTGACATCGCGAAGCTCGCGGATTCAATGGTGCTCCTTGCGACGGATCCAGACCGAGTAGCACTGCTCTCTGCTAATGCTCGCAAAGGCGCAGCGGACCTCACAGTAGACGCGGCAGCCGCACGCTTGTCACGCATTTACGAAAGTCTCCTGCCGCTCAAGTCGACCGAAGCCCATGCCGAGCTAGCGTGACTCTTCTTTCATCCCTGAAGGATGGGTGGCGGAAGAATGCGCCTGAAGCTCTTGGGTTCCTGAACGGAGCGTTACCCGATTTCGTAACGGCGCGACGGCCGCGCGAGGATCTGCGTGGCGTTCCGGTGTTCGCCTATCACCTTGTGCAGCCGGATGCCTTCGACGCGGATCTGGAATTTCTTGTCGCCAATGAGTACAAAACCCTCGGTGGCAACGACTTCGTCAACTACCTCGAGGGCACCGGCGACGTCGCCACTCGTTCAGTCGTGCTCACCTTCGATGATGGCCCTAAGAATTTCTTTGAGGTCGCGTTTCCCATCTTGGAGCGCTACCGCGCCAGAGCTCTCGCGTTCATTGCTCCTGGACTCCATGCAGACGCGGGTGTGGACGATGACACCGATGCACGGCCAATGACGTGGCAGGAAATAGCCACGATCCACGCGTCAGGACTGGTTGACTTCCAGTCTCACACTTTCGAGAGCCGCTTCGTGCCGAACTGGCCGCAGCCGGTACCACTGGCCGCCTGCGATCCGGCGATCGAACGCAAGAGGCGGCGTCCCCCGCTGCCGTTCGAAGCGGACCTGGCGCTGTCCCGACGGGAACTCGAAAGGCGCTTGCCGGGAGCAAAGATCGATCAGCTTGCATTCCCGATGTATCTTGGAACACCCGCAGCCGTTAAGAGTGCCCGCGATGTGGGGTTTCGAGCCTGCTACTGGGGACTGATTCCTAAGCGTCCTGTGAACCGTCGCGGTGATTCGCCTTTCTACGTAAGCCGTCTGAGTGACGAATTCCTGCGCAGACTGCCCGGCACCGGTCGTATTACGATTCGCGAGATGTTTCGTGCTCGTCTGCTCAGAATCCGCGAAGGGCGGGCGTGGCGCCAGAGATTTCCAATAGATTCCGAATGACCAGATCGCTTCGCGTCATCATTTCGGTCGGGCTCCTGGCGCTGGTCATCTTTCTGGCGGATTGGCGTGCTGTCGCTGACGTCCTGAAGCGCGTTGACCTGCTGTGGGTGTCCTGCGCAACTGTCTTGGCCGCAGCCGACCGCGTGGTCCTCAATTCAAGGTGGCAACTCCTGCTGGCCGCTCGTGGTATCAGGATCCCCTTCATGAAACTGTTTCGCGTATACATGTCGGCCAACTTCCTCGGGTCCTTTCTGCCTAGCTCGCTTGGCGTCGATGCAGTACGCATAGGTGCTCTTTGCCGGGCGGGCGAGCCGCCCCCTGAGGTGATTGCGGCTACGCTCGTGGACCGTGCGAGCATTGTGCTCGCCACGTTTCTGGTTGGATCTGCGACGATTCTTGTGCTCGCTCAAACGCTTGTTCCACCGGACATTGCGCGCGTTGTGCTGATTTCCACGCTCGTCGCGGTACTGGCGTGTGCAGTATGTCTTCTGCCCGTCGTGCGGCGTTGGGTGCGGTTGACGCTGCTTCCGCGCCTGCCGGAGCGCATGCGGCACACGGTCGCCGGCATTGCGGACGCCGCACTCGCGTATCGGCATGAGGCGCGAATGTGGGCATGGGTCGTGCTCGCCACGGTCTTGATGTTCCTCGTACGATTCCTGTTCGCCAAGGCTGTGACGCTCTCCTGTGGAGTCGATTTGGCGTTTGTCGATCTCCTGCTCGTGATTCCCATTTTGTGGATTGTCGTAATGCTGCCCATTACGATCGGCGCAATCGGCGTACAGGATGCGGGTTACGTTGTGCTCATGTCGCTGCTCGGCGTGAGTGCCCCGATTGCTGTCAGCATGTCGCTGGTGGAGCATGTAGTCACCCGCGCGGTCTGCTTGCCCGGATTGTTCTTCGTTGGCGAGGCGGTTACCGGTTCCGGGCAAAAGAGAAAAGATTCTCCCGCCGCACAGTCGAGACACACCTAAGACTCTCGATGGCGGTATGGGCTGCGGCACAGCCATCACGTGCGTCGCTCAAATCGCGCGGTTAACCTGCCTAACTCTTCTTCTCATGCGCCATCACCACGCGGTTGATGTTCCACTGCTGGGCAATCGACAGCAGCGTATTCGTGATCCAGTAGAGCACCAGGCCCGCGGGAAACCAGGCAAACATGAAGGTCATGATCAGCGGCATGAACATGAAGACTTTCGCCTGGACTGGATCGGGTGGCGTGGGATTGAGCTTGTATTGACCGAACATCGCCGCGCCCATGATCAGCGGCAGGATGAAGTATGGATCGCGCACCGATAGATCGTTGATCCACATGATGAAGGGCGCCTGGCGCATCTCCACGCTTTCGAGCAGCACCCAGTAGAAGGCCAGGAACACCGGAATCTGGATCAGGATCGGCATACAGCCCGCCAGCGGGTTGACCTTCTCGCGCTTGTAGAGCTCCATCGTCGCGCGGCCGAGCTGTTCGCGGTCGTCCTTGTAGCGCTCCTGGATGTTCTTGATGCGCGGGGTGAGCGCGCGCATCTTCGCCATCGATTTGCCGCTCACCTGGCTCGGCCAGTAGAAGAGCAGCTTGATCAGCGCGGTCACGATGATGATCGACCAGCCCCAGTTACCCACCAGGCCATGCACCCAGCTGAGCAACGCGAACAGCGGCTTCGCGATGAAGGTGAGCTTTCCGTAGTCCGCTACCAGCTCCAGTCGTGGCCCGGCCTGCTCCAGCTGAGCCTGCAACTTTGGACCCGACGAACACTGTCTCGTTGAATGAAGCGTGGCCGCCCGCCGGAACGCTCTGTATCGGTCCGACGGCGCCGAACAGGTACTCTTCGCCTTTGACCTGGAGGCGGAACTGATACGGCTGCTTCGCAGGCCGGCACCACTGCCGCCACGAAATGGTGCTGCATGGATGCCAGCCAGCCATCCGTAACAGTCATATTGAGACTGCGATCTTCCTCGTCATCGATCTTGAGTTTCCGATAACGCGTGCCGTCATAGACCGCAGGGCCGGAAAACGCATAGCTCTCGACGTTGAACATCGAGCGCTCGACCTTGTGCTGCTGGCGCAGAATCTGCAGGTAAGAAGCGCCGCTCCACGCTGCGCTGCTGTGATTGTCGACCGAGTAGTCGAGGTGAATGGCGTAATTGCCGCGCCGGAGCGTATAGGTCTTGGTGACCGTGACTCCGGCGTCGTTGCTCCAGGTGAGCGGGATTTTCAGTTCTTCCTGCCCGTCGGCAAGCGTGTATTCGGACGCCGACGCTGCAAAGGTCGCGAGGTGATCGGGTCGCGCACTGTCCGCTTCCGCCGTCAGTCCGGACTGGAGCAGGTACAGCGGCTCCGCCGGCGAATCGTTGAACAGCCTGACTTTGATCTCCGGCTGCTTCTTCTGAAGTGGGTACTGAAGCAGATCGGCACGTGTCAGTTGACCGCCCTGCAAACTGATATCCATGTCGAGCACGTCGGTGCGCACATGAATCTTGCCGGCGTTCGAGCCTTGGGGTGCCAGTTCCGTCGGCGGAGTTGGCGCGTTCGGCGTAGAGGTTGACGCTCCCGGCAGCAGGACTTGGTGCGCTCTGTGGCGCGGGCACACTTGAGTCGAGGCTCGGCGCACCGGGCGTTGAAACCGCGCCTGAAGGCCCGGCCGTGGCCTGCGCCGGCGGGGTTGGCGGATGGTAGTCGTGCATCCATGCCTGGTAGTTGAGCCACAGGACGAGCGCGAGCGCCGACCAAATGAAAATACGCTGGCTAGCCATGCGGGATGCCCTTCACTTCTGGGCACGCATGGGCGATCCGGTACGGGATCAAATCCTCCCGGATTGAACGGGTGACAGCGCAACAGGCGCCGCACGGCGAGCCAGCTGCCGTGCAGCGCGCCGTGACGATCGAGCGCTTCGAGCGCGTAGGCGGAGCACGTCGGATAGAAACGGCAGGTCGGTCCGAGCAGCGGACTGATCAGCCATCGATAGGTCTGGATGATTGCCTTGATGAGCCCGCGCATCGTTCCCCAACCGTTGTCAGCAAGCGCGACAGATTCGCGCGCAATTCCGCGCGGCTCGCCTCGCGAGCAGCGCTGCGTGCGCTGACCACGACATCGAGCGCCGGCAACTCGCGCTGCGCGAGCCTGAACACTTCGCGCGCCACCCGTCGGACCCGGTTGCGCGCCACAGCGTTCCCGACCGCACGTGAGGCGATCGACAAGCCGAGACGTGCAAATCCGCACCCGTTGTCACACGCGGTGACCTGGAACAGCTTTTCACTGAATCGCTGCCCGCTCTTGTATACATGCTCAAACTCCGCCGCAGTGCGGAGGCGCTGGCGGGCGCTGAAATTGAAGGACCCGATCGGATCTCCGCAGGTGCCTTACGGAATGAGGCGCTTGCGACCCTTTGCTCGCCGCCGCGCCAGGACCTGGCGGCCGTTCTTGGTAGCCATGCGGGCACGGAAGCCGTGCGTGCGCTTGCGGCGCACCTTGCTTGGCTGGTAAGTGCGTTTCATCTTTTCGTGTCCGCGTTGGTCTGATCGGTCGGGCTCTGGCTGAGCGCGAAAAGGCGGCAAGGGTACGCAGCGACCCCGGCACTGTCAACACAACTTACCCGGCATAGACGCGCTCGCGGCCTAGCGATCGAGAGGTCGCCGTTATAGACTTCGACCCCCTTTCGTTCGATCCGTTTTCCTCGTCTGAGTTGCGGAGTTGCGCTCGTGGAAGCGTCGCTGTGGAGCCGTTGTCTGCGGCTGCTGGAGTCGGAGATTCCCGAGCAGCAGTTCAACACGTGGGTGCGTCCGCTGCAGGCCGTCGAAGAGGATGGCGTGCTGCGTTTGCTCGCGCCCAATCGTTTCGTCGTCGACTGGCTGACGCAGAACCTGCGCGGCCGTATCGAGGAACTCATCGGCGCGGTGGCCGATTCACAGGCACCGCAGATCTATCTGGAAGTCGGCTCGCGGGCATTGCCGACTACGACCATCACTGTGAACGGCACGCGACCCAAGCGGGTCGAAGCGGCGGTTGTCGGTGGGCGCCTTAACCCGGATTTCACATTTGCGAATTTTGTCGAGGGCAAGAGCAACCAGCTCGCCAAGGCCGCTGCTCAGCAGGTCGCAGAGAATCCAGGGCGCGCCTACAACCCGCTCTTCATCTATGGCGGCGTCGGTCTTGGCAAGACGCACCTGATGCAGGCAGTTGCCAACACCATGCGCGTCCGCAATCCCGAGGCACGCATCGCATACGTGCACTCCGAGCGCTTCGTGGGCGATATGGTGAAGGCCCTGCAGCACAACACCATCAACGAGTTCAAGACCGCATATCGCACGCTCGATGCCCTGCTTATCGACGACATCCAGTTCTTCGCCGGCAAGGAGCGTTCGCAGGAAGAGTTCTTCCACACCTTCAACGCGCTGCTCGAAGGCCAGCAGCAGGTCATCCTCACTTGCGACCGTTACCCGAAGGAGGTGGACGGTCTGGAGGAGCGGCTGAAGTCGCGCTTCGGCTGGGGATTGACGGTGGCGATCGAGCCTCCTGAGCTCGAAACCTGCGTGGCAATTCTGATGAGCAAGGCGAGCGCCGCGCGGGTGGAGCTGCCGGAGGAAGTCGCATTCTTCATCGCCAAGCGCATTCGCTCCAATGTGCGTGAGCTTGAAGGCGCTTTGCGGCGCGTCGTTGCGAACTCGCATTTCACCGGGCGACCCATCACGCTCGACTTCGCGAAAGAAGCGTTACGCGATCTGCTCGCGCTGCAGGACAGGCTGGTCACCGTCGAAAATATCCAGAAGACCGTCGCGGAGTACTACAAGATCAGAGTTGGTGACTTGCTCTCAAAGCGCCGCAGCCGTTCGATCGCGCGGCCACGCCAGGTCGCGATGGCACTCGCAAAGGAACTCACGAGGCACAGCCTTCCGGAAATCGGCGATGCGTTTGGTGGACGCGATCACACGACCGTCCTGCATGCCTGCAAGCGCATCAAAGGCCTGCGAGAGTCGGAGACGCGCATCGGAGAGGATTACTCAAACCTGTTGAGAACCCTGACCGGCTGAATGTGGATTCCCTGTGTGCGCAACTGTGGATAAAGTTACCCACAGATCGGGCACAGCTTGACGGGTTGCTTCGGGGCTACGCGTCTAACAGTGTTTTGCGTGACGATAAGTCATTGATTTTAGTATGAAATACTGGGTTACTCACCTTGCAGGTGGTCCCTAGTAATAACTACAACTGATTTAAAGAAGAAAGAGATTTAGGAGTTGAAGATGAAGCTCAGCGCGAATCGGGAAACGATTCTCCAGCCCTTGCAGGCAGTCATCGGCGTCGTTGAGCGACGTCAAACGATGCCGATCCTGGCGAACGTGCTGTTATCAGCGCGGAACGGCCGGTTGTCAGTTACCGCGACGGACCTGGAAGTGGAGCTGGTTGCCAGCGTCGAAGTGTCGGTGCAAAGCGCCGGCGACATCACGGTGCCAGGCCGCAAGCTTCTCGATATCTGTCGTGCATTACCAGACGGCGTAGATATCACGCTTTCCGTCGATGGCGAAAAAGCCATCGTGCGCGCAGGTCGTAGTCGCTTTACGCTCTCGAGCCTGCCGGCAAGTGAGTTTCCGACCATCGAGGAGATCAGCGCGCAGCAGACTCTTGAGCTGTCGCAAGCAGAGCTCCATGCGCTGCTGGATCAAACACACTTCTCGATGGCGCAGCAGGACGTGCGCTACTACCTCAACGGAATGTTGCTCGAGACGGATGGAAATCTGCTTCGCGCAGTGGCGACTGATGGGCATCGACTCGCGCTTTGCGAGATCGCAATGACTGCCAAAGCGAAGACGAATCAGCAGGTCATCGTTCCGCGCAAGGGTGTGCTGGAGCTGCAACGCATCCTGGGCAGCGATGGCACGGTCAATGTGTCGATCGGAACTAATCACGTTCGCGTCCAGATCGGCGAAATTCGATTCACTTCTAAGCTAATTGATGGCCGTTTCCCGGAATATGGTCGCGTTATTCCGGCGGCACCAACCAAGAGCGTCAGGGCGGACCGGGAAATGCTGCGGCACGCACTCCAGCGCACGGCAATTCTCTCCAACGAGAAGTACCGCGGCATCCGCCTTACGATCAAGCCCAACGCGCTGACGATCCAAGCCCACAACCCCGAGCAGGAAGAGGCTGAGGAAGAGGTCGAGGTCACGTATCAAGGGGACGATCTGGAGGTCGGCTTCAACGTGAATTACCTGCTCGATGCCCTGGCGGCGATCGAGAGCGCGGACGTAGAGATTGGCCTGACGGACTCCAACAGCAGCTGCCTGATTCGCAGCCCCGAAAAGGCTGCGTCGAAATACGTCGTGATGCCGATGCGGCTCTGAGCCATCGCGGATGGCGCTTCGGTCCGTCCGTCTCCAGGACTTTCGCTGCTTCGATACTGTTGACCTCGAGCTGGACCCTGATCTCACGCTGATCCAGGGACCCAATGGATCGGGCAAGACCAGCCTGCTAGAGGCGATGTTTCTCCTGGGTCGCGGGCGCTCCTTCCGGTCCACGAGGTTGGACACCGTCGTGAGACGGGGTCAGCCGAAGCTCGGTGTCAGCGGCGAACTCGACAACGTCGGGTACAGATCCCACATCAGGGTCGAGTACCTCGAGGGCCAGACTCTTGCCTGGATACACGGGGAGCGCGATCAGCGCGCTCTCGGAACTGAGCTCCGCCTTTCCCGTGCAGGTCATCGATCCGGGCGTCCACAAGCTGATCGAAGAGGGACCAGTCCGGCGCCGGCGATTTCTCGATTGGGGCGTGTTCCACGTGGAACCGAATTACCTGAGCGCTTGGCAGCGATTTCACCGCTCTCTTCGGCAACGCAATGCGGCGCTGCGCCAGAGCGTTAGTGCCGGATGATCTGGATGCGTGGGATGAAGCTTTCGCGTCTGCAGCGGAACAGGTCGATGAGGCCGCGAGACGCCGGTATCTGGCGGCGAGTGCTCCGCACTTGACGTGCAGCTTGCGCTGGCGCTCCTTGGGACTCGACATCTCGGTCCGCTACTGCCCGGGGCTGGCCTGAGGGACAGTCCAATGCGTCAGACCTTAGCTTCGCCATCGCGCGATCGATGCTCACCGGCGAACAACTAGCAGTTGGACCCCAGCGAGCCGATCTTGAGATCGCACTGTCCGGGCGCGCGGCCAGAGACATCGTTTCGCGCGGACAGCAGAAGCTGCTGGCAGCCAGCCTGATTGCTCGGGCAGCTCGAGCTCCTGAGCGCAGCGCAGGGTCGTGCAAGCGACCCTGCTGCTCGATGACCCAGCAGCGGAGCTGGATGCCGGAGCAATTGAGCAATTCCTCGATCGGGTGTTTCGACTTGGGGCGCAGCTCGTGTTGACGTCGCTGCCAGCACAGCTTCCTGACGCTGGCGCGCCGGGCTCGCGTGTTTCACGTGGAACAAGGACGCATCGAGCGGGTGCTATAATCCGCGCCCCGCAAAAGGACCCGCCAATGTCGGAAAAAGACGTCTACGACTCCAGCAAAATCAAGGTCTTAAAAGGGTCTTGATGCAGTGCGGAAGCGCCCCGGAATGTACATCGGCGACACCGACGATGGCACCGGCTTGCACCACATGGTTTTCGAGGTCGTCGACAACTCGATCGACGAGGCCCTGGCCGGCTATTGCGACCGGATCGTGGTCACCATTCACGCCGACGAATCCGTCACGGTCGCCGACAATGGGCGCGGGATCCCTGTAGATATCCACCCAGAAGAGGGACGATCGGCCGCAGAGGTCATCATGACCGTCCTGCATTCCGGCGGGAAGTTCGACGACAGCTCGTACAAGGTCTCCGGCGGGCCTGCACGGCGTCGGCGTATCGGTCGTCAATGCGCTGTCGGAATACCTGGTGCTGACCATTTGCCGCGAAGGGCGGATCTACCAGCAGGAGTACCGGCTGGGTGAGCCGGTCGCGCCGCTTGCCCCAGTCGGCCAAGCCACTGAGCGCGGCACGACGATTCGATTCAAGCCGAGCGCCACGATCTTCACCAACATCGAGTTCAACTACGAGCTGCTGGCCAAGCGGCTGCGCGAGCTGTCGTTCCTGAATTCCGGCGTGCGCATCGAGCTGATCGATGAGCGCGAGGAAAAGAGCGACGTCTTCGAATACGAAGGCGGCATCCAGGCGTTCGTGAAATATCTGAGCCGCACTCGCACGCCGATCCACGAGACGATTTTTGCGTTTCGCACCGAGCAGGACGGCGCGGTCGTCGAAGTGGCAATGCAGTGGAACGACTCCTACCAGGAAAGCATGTTCTGCTACACCAACAACATTCCGCAGAAGGACGGCGGCACGCATTTGGCCGGTTTTCGCAGCGCTTTGACGCGCACGCTCAACAACTACATCGAGAAAGAGGCGTACGCGAAGAAGGAAAAGGTCGTCACGACTGGCGATGACGCGCGCGAGGGACTCACCGCCATCCTGTCCGTGAAGCTCGCCGATCCGAAGTTCTCCTCGCAGACCAAGGACAAGCTGGTGTCCTCGGAAGTAAAGGCGATCGTGGAATCGGCAGTGGCAGAGCGACTCGAGGAGTTCCTGCTCGAGCGCCCGCAGGATGCGCGCGCCATCGTCGCGAAGATCATGGAGGCGGCGCGTGCGCGCGAGGCGGCACGCAAGGCGCGCGAGATGACTCGCCGCAAGGGCGCGCTCGACTTCGCGGGCCTGCCCGGAAAGCTGGCCGACTGCCAGGAGAAAGATCCGGCTCTGTCGGAGCTGTTCCTCGTCGAGGGCGACTCGGCCGGCGGATCCGCCAAGCAGGGCCGCGACCGTCGCACCCAGGCGATCCTGCCGCTGAAGGGAAAGATCCTGAATGTCGAGAAGGCGCGCTTCGACAAGATGCTCTCATCCGCGGAAGTCGGCACCCTGATCACCGCACTTGGCTGCGGAATCGGGCGAGATGACTTCGAGATCGCGAATCTTCGCTACCACCGCATCATCATCATGACCGATGCCGATGTCGACGGCTCGCACATCCGCACGCTCCTGCTGACCTTTTTCTATCGACAGATGCCTCAGCTTATCGAGGGCGGCCATATCTACATCGCTCAGCCCCCACTTTATAAGTTGCGCAAGGGCAAGCAGGAGCACTACGTCAAGGACGACTCGGAGCTCAACGCTCTGCTGCTGAACTCAGCGCTGGACGAGGCGGCCCTACATGTCAATTCCGGAGCGCCACCGTTAGCCGGGGCAGGCCTTGAGTCACTCGCGCGGCGCTACATGGAAGTGCAGGCCATCATCAAGCGCTGGTCGCGTCGCTATGACGAGCGCGTGTTGGAGCAGATGATCTATCTGCCGGAACTCACCGGGGCAGTGTTCGACGACGTCGAAGCGCTCGGCGACTGGTGCAGCCAGCTGGACAGGCGGCTGAACGCGCTGAACGATGCGACGCGCACCTTCAAAGTCGCACTGCATCCGGGTAGTGACGGCGCCGCCACAGCGCATCGACGTGCAACGCACCGAGCACGGCGTCGCGGCCACGAAGCACATACAGCGCGAGTTCTTCGATTCGGCCGAATATCGGCGCATCGCGGAACTCGGTCGCACGCTCAGCGACCTGATCGGAGACGGCGCGTTCGTTACCAAGGGCGATGAGCGTCACGAGATCGCGAGCTTCAAGGAAGCGATGCAATGGCTGCTCGAGCAGGCAAAAAAGGGCCAGACGATCCAGCGCTACAAGGGTCTCGGCGAAATGAATCCGGAACAGCTCTGGGACACGACCATCAACCCGGAGTCGCGCCGACTCATGCAGGTGAGGATCGAGGATGCGGTCGCAGCGGACGACATCTTCACGACGTTGATGGGCGATCAGGTCGAACCGCGTCGCGAGTTCATCGAGAAGAACGCCCTCGCGGTCGCCAATCTCGACATCTGATCCGGCGCGGGCAGCTTCCGCATCGGTCTCAGCGCGGCTGCAATTGCGCGACTGTCGATTCGATCCAGGCCTGGATTCGCTCGTTCAATTGCCGCGGCTCGAAGCCTCGAGGGTCGATCGGCGGCCCGATGACGACGCGAATCGTGCCGCGTCTTTTTAGCAGTCCGCGGCGCGGCCAGTAGAAGCCAGCGTTGTGTGCCACCGGGATCACCAGTCGGCCCGTTTGCGTCGCCAACAGAGCGCCGCTGACACCGTACTTGCGTGTCTGCCCGGCGGCCATGCGGGTGCCTTCGGGAAAGATCAGGATCCACATTCCGTCGGCGAGCCGCTGCTTGCCTTGCTCGATCACCCGATTCACAGCAATACGACCGCTGCCACGATCGATGGCGATCGGCCGCATGGCGCGAATCGCCCAGCCGACGATCGGAATCCACATCAATTCATGCTTGAGCACCCATGACTGGGGCGGAAACACCAACATCTGCGCGATCGTCTCCCAGGACGAGGAGTGCTTCCACATCGAGATGTGGTTATCGCGCGGAATGTTCTCACGCCCTTCGACCACATAGTCGAGACCGCAGGTGTGCTTGAGCAGCCACAGCAAGCTGCGGGCCCAGGAGCGCGAGACCGCGTAACGCACGCGGTATGGAAAAGCGGCCGCCAACACGACGCCGACCGAGAACACCAGCGTGGAAACGAACAGGTATACCGTGAACAGGAGTGACCCGAGCAGCTGCATGTCAGCCCGGCAGGCGTGACAGGTCGGCCGTGTGCAGGAACAGATTGCGCAGCTGGGCGAGCAGGGTGAGTCGGTTGCTGCGCAACTGCGCGTCCTCGTCCATCACCATCACCGAGTCGAAAAACGCATCCACCGGTTCGCGCAACTCCGCCAACCGCTGCAACGCCTCCGCGTAATTGCGCTGCTCGAGCAGCGGCTCGACCTGCGGGCGCAGTCGCTCGAGCTCCCCGTGCAGGCGCTGCTCGGCAGGAGCCCGCAGCAGTTCGATCTTCACGATCTGCGTGGGCGGAATCTGTGTCTTGCGCAGGATATTGGCGATGCGCTTGTTGGCGCTCGCGAGGCTGGTCGCAGCGTCGAGCTTCAGGAACCGCTCGACTGCTCTCAGTCGCGCATCGAAATCGAGCGGTGATGGCGGACGATTGCTCAGCACCGAATCGAACATTTCGGTGCTGATCTCGAGGCCTGAAGACCGGTCTAGATAGTAGGCGCGCAGCCGTTCCATGATGTAGTCGTACACCTGTTCCTGCACGGCATCACTGACCGTGCCGACGCCAGCCGAATGCGCCGCCAGCAACTGCGCAGCCGTTGCGATCAGATCACGCAGGTCGAGCTCGAGTTGTCGCTCGATGATGATGCGCACCAAGCCGAGCGCGGCGCGGCGCACACCGAACGGATCGCGGGTTCCCGTCGGCTTCTGATCGATGGCGAAAATGCCAGTGATGGTATCGAGCTTGTCGGCGATGGCGAGCGCCATTCCGACTCGCGTGCCGGGCAGATCGTCGCCGGCATAGCGAGGCAGGTAGTGTTCCGCGATGGCATTGGCGACCTGCTGGTCCTCGCCATCGTGTTGAGCGTAGTAGCGCCCCATCGTGCCCTGCAGCTCCGGGAACTCGCCGACCATCGCCGTCAGCAGGTCGCACTTGCAAAGGTCCGCAGCTCGCCCGGTGGAACGAGGATCGGCGCCGATCCGGTCGGCAATCTGCACGGCGAGGGTCTTGGTACGCGTCACCTTGTCCTGCAGCGTGCCCAAGCGTGTCTGGTAGGTGACCTGCGCAAGTGCCGCGCATCGGGACGCGAGCGGCTGCTTGCGATCGGTGTCGTAGAAAAAGGCGGCGTCCGCCAGCCGCGGCCTGACGACGCGCTCGTTGCCGGCGCGGACCTGGTCAGGATCGAGGCTCTCGATATTGCTGACCGCTATGAATCGCGGCAGCAACGCGCCATTACCGGTGCTCAGCGGGAAATAGCGCTGATGGTCCTGCAACGTCGCAATGAGCACCTCGCGCGGCAATTCGAGAAAGCGCTCTTCGAACTGGCCCGCCAGCGGCACCGGCCACTCGACCAGTGCGGTTACTTCGTCCAGCAACGCATCATCCATGACAGGCGCGCCCTCGAGCGAAGCGGCGAGTTCGTGAGTCGTGCGCCGTATGTGCTCGCGTCGCTCGTCGAAATCCGCCAGCACGTATCCGCGCTTGCGGAGCGCTCCCGCATAGGCACCGGGCGCCGACACGCGCAGCGGTTTCGGTGCGTGAAAGCGATGTCCTCGCGTGAGGCGATCGCTCGGCACGCCCAGAATGGTCGCCGGCACGACGTCCTTGCCGAAAAGGAGCACCACCCAGTGGACCGGACGGACGAACTCCGCATCCCCGCTTCCCCAACGCATTCGTTTGGGGATGGGTAACGCGTCGAGCGCTGCCTGCACTACTCCCGGTAATAGAGCCACGGTGAGCGCGCCTGGCTTGCGCGTACTGAAGAACAGGAATTCGCCCTTCGCCTCCTGCACACGCTCGAGCGACGCGACCGTGGTGCCACAGGATTCGGCAAACGCGAGCGCGGCCCGAGTGGGCTGCCCGCTGGCGTCGAATGCAGCCGAGATCGGCGGCCCGCGCCGCTTCACGTCCTGTTCGGGTTGCTGCTCTGTGACGCCTTTCACCAGGACGGCGAGGCGTCGCGGACTCGCAAGGCGCAGGGCGCGCCCGTGCTTGATCTTCGCGTCCGCCAGGCGCTGCACGACGCCCTCGAGGAACGCGTCGGCGAGGCCCTTCAACGCCAGCGGCGGAAGCTCCTCGGTGCCGATTTCGACCAGGAGATCGCGCCGGCTCACGCGGCAGCTCCGGCTTGCTTGAGCAACGGAAAGCCGAGTGCCTCACGACTACGCAGATACGCTTCGGCGACACTGCGGGCAAGCTTGCGGACCCGCAGAATGTAACGCTGCCGTTCAGTCACGGAGATCGCGCGGCGCGCATCGAGAAGATTGAACGTGTGAGAGGCCTTCAATACCTGTTCGTAGGCGGGCAACGCCAGGTTGGCCTCCAGCAGTGCCTGGCACATGCGTTCGCGTGCATCGAACTCCTGCAGCAGCCAGCTCACGTCGGCGTGCTCGAAGTTGAAAGCCGACTGCTCGGCCTCGTTCTGGTGAAAGACGTCGCCGTAGCTCACACGACCGAGCGGTCCATCCGTCCATACGATGTCGAAGAAGCTTTCCACGCGCTGCAGGTTCATGGCGACCCGTTCCAGCCCGTAGGTGATTTCCGCCGTCACCGGCTTGCAGTCGAAACCGCCAGCCTGCTGGAAGTAGGTGAACTGCGTGATCTCCATTCCGTTGAGCCACACTTCCCAGCCGAGGCCCCACGCGCCGAGCGTCGGCGATTCCCAGTTGTCCTCGACGAACCGGATGTCGTGCACGAGCGGATCGATACCGAGTGCACGCAGCGACCCGAGGTACAGATCCAGGATCTCGAGCGGCGAAGGTTTGATCACCACCTGGAACTGGTAGTAGTGCTGCAGGCGAAACGGGTTCTCGCCGTAGCGCCCATCTGTCGGCCGACGACTCGGTTGAACATACGCCGCACTCCAGGGCTCGGGCCCGAGCGCTCGTAGGAAGGTCCCGGTGTGAAAGGTCCCGGCACCCATCTCCATGTCGTATGGCTGAAGAATCACGCAGCCCTGCGCTGACCAATAGCGCTGCAGCGCAAAAATGAGTTCCTGAAAGGTCAGGGGCGGTGACACGGAGCTACGGCGCGGCATGGTTAGAAGGGACCCAGAGCCTAGGCAGGTCATTGATCGAAAAGGCCGCGAGTATAGCGACTCATTCAGCGACTGGCATTCGCGCCGACCCTGGCGCCCCGCAATGGTGCGCAAGCGCTCGAAGGAATCCAGATTGTCAGCAGAGCGGCAGTCGCCGCTCAAAATTGGTGCACAGAGTGATTTCCGATGCCCTATCATGGCGCGCAATCGATGCGGTCCGCCTGCCTAACGCGCCTAAGCGTTTGAATTTTCGACCTCAACCCCGTGGCATGAGAACTGCAATTCGCGGGGACTCAGCAATGAACCTCCGTCCGCTGGGCGAAGCGGACGGCAGGCCAAACAGTTTCGCCCCATTCCGAGGAGCTTGAGCCCATGACCCCCGCCGAAGTTCTGAGCCTGATGAAAGAGAAGGAAGTGAAGTTCGTGGACCTGCGCTTCACCGATACCCGCGGCAAGGAGCAGCACGTCAGCGTGCCCTCGCGCGTGGTCGATGAGGACTTCTTTACCGACGGCAAGATGTTCGACGGTTCTTCGATCGCTGGTTGGAAGGGCATCAACGAGTCCGACATGATCCTGATGCCGGATGCCGCCAGCGCGGTGATCGATCCGTTCTTCGAGGAGAGCACGCTGCTTCTGCGCTGTGACGTGGTCGAGCCGACGACCATGCAGGGCTACGACCGCTGTCCGCGCTCACTGGCCAAGCGTGCGGAGGCCTATCTCAAGTCGACCGGAATCGCCGACAGCGCTCTGTTCGGCCCGGAGAACGAGTTCTTCATCTTCGATGCCGTGCGCATGGGCTCGGGCATGAGCGGCTGCTTCTATGAAATCGAATCCGTGGAAGCGGCGTGGAGTTCGGGTAAGGCATACGACGAGGGCAACAAGGGCCATCGGCCCGGCGTGAAGGGCGGATATTTTCCGGTTCCGCCAGTCGACTCTCAGCAGGACATCCGTTCCGCGATGTGTCTCGCGCTTGAGGAACTTGGCCTGAAGGTCGAGGTGCACCACCACGAAGTGGCGACCGCGGGCCAGGGCGAAATCAATGTCTCCGCCAACACGCTTACGCGCAAGGCGGACGAAGTTCAGATCCTCAAGTACGCCCTGCAGAACGTCGCTGCGAGCTACGGCAAGACGCTCACCTTCATGCCCAAGCCCATCGTCGGCGACAACGGCAACGGCATGCACGTGCATCAGTCCCTGCAGAAAGCGGGCAAGGCATTGTTCGCCGGCGACAAGTACGGCGGCTTGTCGGACATCGCGCTGTACTACATCGGCGGCATCATCAAGCATGCGAAGGCACTCAACGCGTTCACCAACTCGAGCACCAACAGTTACAAGCGCCTGGTGCCGGGTTTCGAAGCGCCGGTGATGCTGGCGTACTCCGCGCGCAATCGTTCAGCTTCGATCCGCATTCCCTGGGTGTCGAATCCGAAGGGGCGGCGCATCGAAGTGCGTTTCCCGGACTCGACCGCGAACCCGTATCTGGCATTCGCCTCGATGCTGATGGCCGGCGTCGACGGCATCCAGAACAAGATTCATCCGGGCGAAGCCGCGGACAAGGATCTGTACGACCTCGAGCCCGAGGAGGCCAAGCACATTCCCGAGGTGTGCTACTCGCTCGAGCAGGCGCTAGAAGCGCTCGACAAGGATCGCGCTTTCCTCAAGGCCGGCGGCGTGTTCACCGACGACGTCATCGACGCGTACATCGGGCTCAAGATGCAGGAAGTCACGCGCGTGCGCATGACCACGCATCCGGTGGAGTTGGAGCTGTATTACAGCGTTTGAGGGGTGATTCGCCCGCGGATTCACGAGGAGCTGCCGGTGGCGGTGGTTAATGTGATCACCGTCACCGAGTTTTCAGGTTGGTTTTTGTCTGCACTGGAAGATAGGGCTATGCTTTGGCCCCATGCGTATCAGCCTCATCGCGATCGGTATTTTGCTTGCCGCGAGTGCGTTCGCCACGACCTACAAGTGGGTGGACCAGAACGGCGTCACGCACTACTCCGACACGCCTGCGCCCGGCGCGCAAATCATCGACCTGCAGTCCGCGCAGACTTTCACACCGAGTACCTCGACCGCAAACAGCCGCTCGCAGACGAGCACTGCGGCTGCCGGTCAGCAGTTTCAGTACAAGCTCGATCTGTGGAAGCCGGAAAACGACGAGACCTTTCAGAACACCGGGAACACGGTCACTGCGCGGCTGCGCATCGAACCGGATCTGCAGGCCGGTCACTCGATCTGGCTCTACCTCGACGGCAAGCGAGTGGATGGCCTGCCGGGCTCCGGGGACTCGTTCTCGTTGAACGACGTGTTTCGCGGCACCCACACACTCGTGGCAGTGGTCACCGATCAGACTGGCAAGCAGCTCATCAGCAGCCAGACGGTGACGTTCCACATGCACCAGACCTCCATCCTGACGAAGAAAGCACCGACTCCGCACTGATCACGCCGGCCCGCGCCGCGACCGGGCGGTGACGGGCGTGGCGACCGAAACCAATCTGCTTCCTCTGTCTCCGGTGCCTGAGGCACAGGAGATTCTCGACGCTCTCAGCACCGGCGTATTGCTCCTGGACAGCGAGTTACGGGTGCTGGATGCCAATCTGGCTGCGGAGAACCTGCTCGGCATGAGCGCTCATCAGGCCCGCGGGCGATTGTTGCGCGATCTGCTGCGCGCGTCGGAGGAGCTGTGGCAGGTGCTGAGTCGCGCGGCGATCAACGCGGACAATTGTTCGCAACGCGAAGTGACGCTGCAGGCAGCGAGCGCTGGCGAGGAGCGGATCACCGACGTCAGCGTGTCGCCGCTCGATTCGGCGCATCCGGCAGGGCGCTTGCTGGTGGAACTCAGCGACGCGACTCAGCGCCAGCGTATCAGCCGCGAGACCGCGCTCCTGGCGCAGCTTGGCGGCAGTCGGTTGATGGTTCGCCAGCTGGCTCATGAGATCAAGAATCCGCTGGGCGGTCTGCGCGGTGCCGCGCAATTGCTGGAGCGCCAGCTGCGCGACGAGACGATGCGCGAATACACCGAGGTGATCATCAGCGAGGCGGATCGTCTCGCCGCTTTGGTCGATTCCATGCTGGGTCCCGGTCGCGCACCGCGGCGCGAGAGTCTCAACATCCACGAACTGTGCGAGCACGTCTATCACCTGATGCGCAGCGAGGCGCACAGCAGCGTGCTCATCGAGCGCGACTACGATCCAAGTCTGCCGAGCGCGGACCTGGATCGGCATCTCATTATCCAGGCGATGCTCAACCTGGGGCGCAACGCGCTGCAGGCCGTCGGCACGCGTGGCCGGATACTGCTGCGTACGCGCGCGCTCACCAGTCAGAACATTGGGTCGGCGCGCCATCGCCTGGTGGCGAGCATCCAGCTCGAGGACGACGGCCCCGGAGTTCCGCCGCAGATCCGCGATACGTTGTTCTATCCGCTGGTCACGGGACGACAGGACGGAACCGGCCTGGGTCTCGCGGTTGCGCAGGATCTCGTGATCCGGCACGGCGGCCTCATCGAGTTCGAGAGCGCGCCGGGGCACACCGTGTTTACCATCCTGCTTCCCATCGAGAACGAGAATGGCCGTTAGACCCTTGAATGTCTGGCTGGTTGACGATGATGCGTCCATTCGCTGGGTACTGGAGCGTGCGCTCAAGCAGAGCGGAATGCTGGCCAAGACTTTTGAGCACGCCAACGCCGCGCTGGAGGCACTGCGTGCGGAAGTGCCGGATGTATTGATCACCGACATTCGCATGCCGGGCAATAGCGGCCTGGAGTTATTGCAGGAAATCCACGACTCGCGCCCGACGTTGCCGGTCATCGTCATGACCGCCCATTCGGACCTGGACAGCGCAGTCGCGGCGTATCGTGGCGGCGCCTTCGAATATCTGCCCAAACCATTCGATATCGATCACGCGCTCGACCTGGTACGACGCGCCGCCCACCAGGGCGTCGCCGCAACGGAAAGCGATACGGAGCCGCAGGCGATTCCCGAAATTCTCGGCCAGGCGCCTGCGATGCAGCAGGTATTTCGCGCCATCGGCCGTCTCTCGCGCTCCAGCATGACGGTTCTGATCACGGGCGAGTCGGGCACTGGCAAGGAGCTGGTGGCGCGCGCGCTGCACCGGCACAGCCCGCGTTCGGACAAACCCTTCATTGCCCTGAACACGTCGGCATTTACAGCGGACCTGCTGGAATCGGAGTTATTCGGCCACGAGCGAGGCGCATTCACGGGGGCCGACAGCCAACGCCGCGGGCGTTTCGAACAGGCCGATAGGGGAACGCTGTTTCTCGACGAGATCGGCGATATGTCGCCCGCACTACAGACACGCCTGCTGCGCGTGCTGGCGGAAGGGGAGTTCTATCGCGTCGGCGGCCAGACTCCGATCAAGGTCGACGTACGCGTGATCGCCGCCACGCACCAGAACCTCGAGGCCCGCGTGACGAGCGGCGGCTTTCGTGAGGATCTCCTGCACCGTCTGAACGTCATTCGCGTGGAGATCCCGCCGCTGCGCGCGCGACGCGAAGACATTCCGGACCTGCTGCGGCATTACCTCGCGCAGGCGGCGCGCGAGCTGGGTGTTGAGTCGAAGTCGCTCACGCCGGCCGCGGAGCAGCTGCTGCTGGCCTGTGACTGGCCCGGCAATGTCCGCCAGCTCGTCAATGCCTGTCGGCGACTCACCGTGCTGGCCGCGGGACGCGAGATCAAGGCCAGCGACATTCCGGCAGACCTGGGCGGCAGCGCGCACGAAACTGGCGCCGCGAGCGAGTGGACACAACTCCTTGCCGGTTGGGCAACACGGCAACTCGATGCGGGATCCAATCGCCTGCTGGATGCGGCGCTGCCGGAGTTCGAGCGCGTGTTGATCCGCACCGCGCTCGCGCGGTCCGGCGGACGACGCCAGGATGCGGCCAAGCTTCTGGGCTGGGGACGCAACACGCTCACGCGCAAGATGCGCGAGCTCAGTATGGACGACTGACATTGCGCGTGGTGGTGGAGCCGAGTTCGCCGCGGCTACCGGAAGCGCGAGAATTGATCGCGGAACTCGACTCCTATCTCGGAGCGCTGTATCCGCCGGAGCGGAACTATCTGCTCGACGTCGAGTCGCTCTGTAGCCCCGGGATCACATTCTTCCTGGCGCGCTGCGACGGCGCCGCGGCAGGCTGCGGCGCTGTGCGACGCATCGATGCGACCTCGGCCGAGATCAAGCGCATGTTCGTGCGTCCCCGGTTCCGCGGACTCGGCGTTGGCAGCGCGGTCCTGGCGGCACTGGAAGAACATGCGCACAGCCAGGGCGTGCGGACTCTGCTCCTGGAGACCGGGACCGAGCAGCCTGAGGCGCTGACACTTTACGCGCACCGGGGGTACCGACGTCGCGCAAACTATGGAGAGTATCGCGATGAACCGAGCAGCGTGTTCATGGAAAAATTCATCTGACTGCCGGGGCGCACAGCGCGCCCCAGCTATAATCGGTTCTCTCCCTCGCTGGTATGCACGGGTTCATGACTGAGCTCAAGCAACTGCTGGATTTCGAATTCCTCGGTAACTCGGTGCTGCGCTGGAGCCTCGCGCTGCTGGCGTTCGTGGCGACCTTCACCGTGCTGCCAATCCTCAGGGGCTACGTAAGCGCATTGCGCAAGCGCAAGCCCGACACGGAAACGCACCGGTTCCTCGATTTCGTCTCACTGGTAGCGCAACACACGACGAGCCTGTTCCTGTGGAGCATCGCGATCTGGGCTGCAGACCTGGTGCTGAATCTGCCGCCGCGCGTCGATCAGGTGCTCAGGTACGTGATTACGGTGGTGGTCTGGATCCAGGTCGGCATCTGGCTTGGAGCCGTCGCCAGCTACTTCATCGATCAGCGTCGCGTCACTTCGACGGACGTGACTCACTCGACCTCGCTCACGATCGTCCAGTTCATCACCAGGTTCACGATCTGGACGCTGGTCCTGCTGGTGGCTCTGGACAACCTCGGCGTGAACATCACGGCCCTGGTGACTGGGCTCGGCATCGGCGGCATTGCTGTCGCGCTCGCGGTGCAGACGGTGCTCGGGGATCTGCTCGCCTCGCTCTCGATCGCCTTCGACAAGCCGTTCGCGGTCGGCGATGTGCTCGGCATCGGCCAGGAAACCGGGCGCGTCGAGCAGATCGGGGTCAGCAGCACACGGCTGCGGAGTGTGACCGGCGAGCAGATCATCGTTTCGAACGCGGACCTGCTCAAAACGCGGGTTCACAACTTCGGCCGGATGTACGAGCGGCGCGTCGTGTTCACCATCGGTGTCGCGTATGAGACGGAGCGCGAGAAGCTCAAGCGTATCCCGGGAATCATCGAAGCCGCGATTCGTGCGCACGAGAAAACCCGCTTCGAGCGCAGCCACTTCACGACGTTTGGCGCTTCGGCGCTGACGTTCGAAACGGTGTACCTGGTGCTGGACGCGGACTACATGCTCTATGCGGACATCCAACAGGACATCAATTTCCGCATCCACGAGGAGTTCGAGCGCCTCGGCGTGAAGTTCGCCTATCCCACGCAGCGGCTGCTGATCGAAGGGCCCGGCGCTACCGCGTCCTCGCAAACAAGCCCTGCAGGCTGAAGGCTGCCGCCGCGGCGGCCTGCCGGCGTCTCTACTTCGCCTCGGCCTTGAGTGCTTCCTGCACCTTCGGGACGCTGAGCGATGCCTGAGTGATAGCTCGCTAGCGCGGGCCAGCGCGACAGATCGATTCCCAGCGGCTTGGCCCAGTTGAGGACCGTGTACAGGTAGCCGTCAGCCACCGTGAAGCGCTCGCCCAGCAGGAAATGGCGCCCTTCGAGCAGCTTGTTGAGATATTCGAAGCGCTTGGTCGAGGTTGCCGCGCGAATATTCCTTCGCCTCGTTGGACAGCGCCGGGTTGAACAGTGGTGAGAACTGCTTGTGGATCTCGGTGCTGATGAAATTGAGCCACTCCTGCAGCCGGTAGCGCTCGAAGCTTCCATTCACAGGCGCGAGGCCCGACTCCGGTTTGAGATCGGCAATGTATTGCACGATGACCGGGCCTTCCGTCAGGACCTGGCCGTCGTCGGTCTTCAATGCAGGAACGTATCCCTTCGGATTGATCTGCAGATAGTCACCGCCAGTCAGCGAGCTTCTTGGCGCGGATATCGACCTTCTCCAGGTCGAATTTGAGGCCTGCTTCGAGCAAGGCGATGTGGGGAGACAGTGCGCAGGTGCCGGCGGCGTAGTAGAGCTTCATGACGATATCCTCCATGTGACGAACGGCGGGGAGTGTGGGCGAAATCTCGCCCTCCATTAACCGCGTTGGCGGCACTAGATTGATTCCGGCGACCGCGCAATGTTCCGTATCGTCCGCGCGGGTGGAGTCGGGTGATCAGCCGGCGAGCGGGACGTCCTGCGTCTCTTTTCCGGTGCGCAGCGCACCCACCAGGTCACGCACGTGCCTGAGGCCGTGCTCACGAAGGTATCCCTCGATCCCGTCGTTGATCTTGCGGCACACCAGCGGATCGTAGAACAGCGCGGTGCCGACTCCGACCGTGGTGGCGCCGGCGATCATGAATTCGATCGCGTCCTGCGCGCTGGCGATGCCGCCCTGGCCGATGATCGGGATGCGCAGCGGTCCCGCGACATCGTAGACCTGGTGCACCTTCAGCAGGGCGATCGGCTTGATCGCGGGGCCCGACAGTCCGCCCTGGATATTGCCGATGACCGGCCGGCGCGTACGCACGTCGATCGCCATGCCCATGATGGTGTTGATCACGGCGAGCGCATCGCTGCCGGCCTCGATGCAGCGCCGCGCGTTCTCGCGGATGTCGGTCTGATTGGGCGAGAGCTTGGTGATGATCGGCTTGCGCGTGACCTTGCGGCACGCCGCGACCACGCGCGCCGACATGTCCGGATAGTTGCCGAACTGCGACGCCGCCCTCCTTGACGTTCGGGCACGAGATGTTGATCTCGATCGCGTCGATGGGCGAATCGTCGAAGCGGCGCGTGACCTCGACGTATTCCTCGATGGTCGAGCCGCAGACGTTCGCGATGAAGCGCGTCTCGTCGAAGTCGAGCTGCGGCAGGATCCGTTGCACGACGTGATCGACGCCGGGGTTCTGCAGGCCGATCGCGTTCAGCATGCCCATCGGCGTCTCGTAGACGCGATGCGGCGGATTGCCGAGCCGCGGCTCGAGCGTCGTGCCCTTGAGCACGATCGCGCCGACGTCGCGGTTGGAGAAGCCCTCGACCCGCGTGTACTCCTCGCCGAACCCGACGCAGCCGGAAAGCAGCACGATCGGCGAGTTGAACCTCAGGCCGAGGAAATCGAGCGCCAGCGGGGTGGCGGGGGTTTCAGGTGCGCCGGGCATGTACCACGTGATCTTATTCGAGCCGGAGATTCCGCCCAACACGGGCAACATCATCCGGCTGTGCGCGAACACCGGCGCGACCCTGCACCTGGTCAAGCCATTGGGATTCAGTCTCGAGGCCCGCGCCCTGCGGCGGGCCGGACTCGACTATGCGGAAGCGGCCGCGGTGAAGGTGCACACCTCTCTGCAGGCGTGCCTCGCCGAGCTCGACGGGCGTGTGTTCGCAATTGAAACCGCCGGCGGGCGCAGGTACTGCGGAGGCGCGCTTTCAGGCGGGCGATGCCTTGCTCTTCGGCCCGGAAACGCGCGGCTTGCCGGCGGAGGTGTTGGCACGCGTCGGGCCGGAGCGAGTCCTCAGAATTCCGATGCGCGCCGGCAATCGCAGCCTGAACCTCTCGAATGCGGTGGCGTTGGTGCTCTACGAGGCCTGGCGCCAGGCCGGGTTCGAAACGTCCGAGACCAGCGCCTCCTAGTCGTGCTCAGGCCGGATCTCTCGTGCCATGAGCGCCTGCACGGCCTCCTTGATGGGTAGGCCCGCGTAGAGCACCCGGTACGCTGCCTCGCAGATCGGCATCTCGATCTTCATCCGTGCCGCTACCTCGTGCACGGCTCTTGCCGCGCCGATATCCTTCGACGACCTGGCGAATGCCTCGCAGCGCTGCCTCAACGGACTGCCCGCCGGCGAGTGCGATGCCGAAGCGTCGGTTGCGTGATTGATTGTCGGTGCAGGTGAGCACCAGGTCTCCCAGGCCCGCGAGGCCCATGAACGTCTCGCGCCGCGCCCCGAGCGCTTCACCGAGCCGCGTCATCTCGGCGAGGCCACGCGTGATCAGCGCGATGCGCGTGTTCGCGCCGTAGCCCATCCCATCGGCGATGCCGGCGCCGATCGCGAGCACATTCTTCACCGCACCGCCGACTTCCACGCCGATGACGTCGTTGGAGGTATAGGCGCGAAAATTGAGGCCGGAGATGCTGTGGGCGATGGCTGCGGCAAAGGCCTCATCCGGCGAGGCGACGGTCATCGCGGTCGGGAGACCTGCGCCGACCTCGCGAGCGAACGTCGGTCCCGACAGCACCGCGATCGGCCAACGCTCGCCCAGGACTTCGGTGGCGATCTCGTGCGGGAGCTTCCCCGACCCCTGCTCGAATCCCTTCGTCGCCCAGGCGAGGCGCATGCCACTCTGCAGGCGCGGCCTCAATTGCTGCAGCAACTGACGAAAGCCGTGGCTCGGGACGGCGATCAGAACATCGACGCTGCCCAGCAGGGCCTGATCGAGATCGGCCTCGACACGGAGCGATTGCGGAAACGGCGCGTCGGGAAGATAGCGGCGATTGCACCGGTCCCGCTCGAGCGCCAGCGAGGTGACCGGGGTCGCGACCCCAGAGCCGTACTTCATGTCCGGCACGGGCGAACTGGATCGCAAGCGCTGTGCCCCACGACCCGGCGCCGAGAAGCGTGATCGGGGCTCGGTCCGTCACATTCTTGTCGGGCAACGCCATGCGGTGCTTCGCTGAGCGCGCAGCGCGCGGCGCCTCTGATCCGCGGATCAGTTGACCCCGATGCGCGTTGATTCGGCCATCGATCGTTCGAACAGGCTGTCGAAGTTCACCGGCGGCAGCAGGAACTGGGGGAAGCCGCCCTGGGTGATCAGATCCGAGCATGCTGCGCGTGCGTAGGGAAAGAGCACGGTCGGGCACACGCTGCCAATGACCTTCTTCAGGTCGCCCTCGGAGCAGTTGCGCACCATGAATACGCCCGCCTGCTTGAGCTCGACGAGATAGGCAACGCTATCCGCCGACCTTCGCCTCGATCGTGACGGTGAGGACCACCTCGCGCAGCTCCGCGCCGATCTCGGTGCTCGCGGTGTTGAGGTTCAGCGAGAACTTCGGGTTCCACTGCGCGGCGGGAATGCGGGGCCCATTCGGCGCCTCATAGGAACAGTCCTTCAGGTAGATCTGCTGCAGGACGATCTCCGGGCGGTCGGCGCCGCCTGCGGATTGGTTTCGGTCTCGGTCATGTTTTCTCCGTTTGCATCAAGGATTCGAGCTCGCCACTGCGCTCCAGCTCGTACAGTTCTTCAAACCCGCCCACGTGGCGCTCGCCGATGAAAATCTGCGGCACCGAGCGCCGTCCACTGCGGGCAATCATCTGGGCGCGCAGCTCGCCGTCCGTTTCGATGTCGACTTCGCGAAACGCGATTCCCTTGCGCTCGCAACAGCGCTCGGGCACGCGAGCAATACGGGCACCAGCCCGTCGAATACATCACCACGTCCGTCATGGGCGCTCAGCTCCGCGACGCGGCCTTTCCGCCACCCGTGCCACCGCGCACCAACGGCAAATTGTCCTGGCGCCAGGCGCCGAGACCACCACGCAGATTGAACACCTTGGTGAAGCCGAGTTTGCCCAGCTCGCGCGCCGCCGTGCCGCCATTCATCCCGGTATCGCAGCAGGTAATGACCGGCTTGTCCTTGTTGCGCTTGAGGCCTTCAGCGCTGGTGGCGAGCTCCTTGAGTGGCATGTTGCGCGCATCGACGATGTGGCCGCTGTCAAATGCGGCGCTGTCGCGCACATCGATGACCAATGCGCCATGATTCATCATGCGGATCGCATCCGCAGGCGCGACAGCCGCGAACTCTTGAATCCGGGCGCGCATCTCGGACACGATCACGATGATCAGCATCAGCACGGCGGCCGCTACCAGGTAGGGATGATTGCCAGCAAACTCGATCAGTCGATCCATCTTTGGTCCTGGAACCTAGAGGCGTGCGCCAAAAAAGGCCGGCAAGTATAGCAAGTTGGCTTGCGCTTCTGCTCCTCGGGCCGATGGCGCTGCCTGCGGCCGATCAAAAGGAAGCCGAGGCCGACCTGCGCAAGGTGCGCAAGGAAATCACCGAGCTGCAACAGTCGATCCGCAGCGATACGACGCAGCGTGATCAACTGGCTGGGCGGCTGCGGGACGCGGAGCTGACGGTCTCCGGGCAGCGCCGCAAACTCGATGAGCTCAGGGAGCGGCGTGCGCAGAGCGCACGACGGCGGGCGGCATTGCAGGCGGAACACTCGCGGGTCGAGAGCTCGCTTGCGGACGAGCGCGCTGCGCTCGCCGGCCAGTTACGCGCCGCCTACACCATCGGCCGGGAGGAGCAGCTGAAGCTCCTGCTCAACCAGCAGGACCCGGCACAGCTCGGTCGCATGTTCGCGTACTACGGTTATTTCGGCCGCGCACGCGCCGACAGGATTCAGTCGATCCGCCAACAGCTCGAGCGCCTGGAGGAGCTCGATGCAGCGGTTGCAGCCGAGGATGCGCGCCTCGCGGAGCTCGAGGATCAGGCCCGAGTGGAACTGGACGGGTTGCAGCACGCACGTCGCGAGCGGGGTGACGTTCTCAAGCGAGCTCAACCAGCAGCTCAAGAATCGGCAGCTCACGCTGGCGAAGTTAACCCGCGAAAAGGATGCGCTCGAAAAGCTGCTTGCGGACCTGAGACGAGTGCTGAGTGATTTTCCGGTCAACTCGGCCGAGCCGTTCGAAAAGCTCAAAGGGCGCCTGAATTGGCCGGTGAAAGGGCGCTTGTTGGCCGATTTCGGTGAGCGGCGGGCTGGGGGACTGACTTGGAACGGCGTGCTGCTCGCGACCGACCGGGGAAGCCAGGTACGAGCGGTACATTCCGGAAGGGTCGTGTATGCCGACTGGCTGCCGGGTATGGGGCTGCTGACGATAGTCGAGCATAGCGGCGGGTATCTCAGCCTGTACGGTCATAACGAACAGCTTTACCGCGCAGTCGGCGACTGGGTGGGAGCGGGCGATGTGATCGCGAGCGCAGGCGATTCCGGCGGTCGCAATCAGCCCGAGCTTTATTTCGAGATCCGCAAGGGCGCCACGCCCCTCAACCCGCACCAGTGGATTCGCAAGTCCCTGCCGCGCAGCTGAATGCGCTGTGATGCGCGTCGCATTCCGCGCGCCGATCGACCTCCTTAAGTTCAACTTCCGACCTGATCCAGACTCCTGGTGCGCAGGTGGTCGCAGGCCTTGCGAATGCGGATTACCTCGCAGTCTCCGCAACTTACGCGCCGAGATCTGTCGAATCGCCAACCTCGTCAAGGATTGTCTGCACTTGAATAAGTGATTGTTCGCCCTGTCGCTGCGGCGGCCGCGATCGGTTGCGCCTGTGATGGATGTGGCGGGGCAGTGGAAAACTCGAACCAGACCAGCACGACTCTGAACAAATCACTCGAGCCCTACGGGCAGCTCGTCAAGATGCTGCTGCCGCGCGCGCTCAGCATCGACATTTTCGGGCCTGACGGTGAGAAGTACTGGTCCAGCTCCGATGTCGTCAGTCCCGATCTCACTTCCCTCATCGCCGAAGCGCGTCACGCCGTAGCCGGTGCCGAAGAAGGTCTTTTCCGGCTGCTCGATGACGGCACGCCTGTCTACCTCTTTCGCCTCTGCGAAGAATCGGGGGACCTGATCGCCCTGTTGAGTGTGACCTGCCGTTCCGAGAGCGGCGAGTCACGCCCCTGGTCTTTCGTGCACAGCCTGCTGCGCCCCGCGCTCGAGTGCCTGCAGCGCGAGCTGTTGGCGCAGGAGAGCATCGGCTCGCTCAGTCGCAGTATCGAAGTGCGCGACAAGGACCTCGACCTGCTGCTCTCCATTACCTCGGACGCGCAGCCTGAAGGTGAAGAAACCGAAGACGACACCGACGAGCTGCGCTGGATCGTACAGCGGAGCATCGAACATCTCGGCTGCCCGTTCGGCGCACTGATGATTCCGGAGAAAGGCATCGCGATCTGCCGCGCGGGACATGGCGCGCCGGCAGCACAAAGTGCCGAAGTCCTCACGCGCACTCATCGACACCTTTTGACCTGGGCGCAGCTGCAGGGCAAGACCCTGGTCGTGAACAAGGTGGTAGCGAGCAACGCGCCGACCGCGCTTCCGTACAAGATTCTGTCCTGCCCGGTCCGCCAGAGCTCGAGCCGCGTGGTCGGCTTCTTCGCCCTGTTTCGCACCGAGGAAATGGAAGACTTCGATCACCGCCACACGCGCGTAGCTCGACTGCTGGCGCGCAAGACCGCCGCCGTCCTGCAGGCCAATTACGACAGCGCCACCGGCCTGCTCACCCGCCCGGCGTTCGAACGCCACGCGAATGCGAACCTGACCCGTGCCGGCAGCGAAACGCACAGCCTGGTGTACGTCGACATCGACCAGATGCACCTGATCAATGAAAACTTCGGCATGCACATCGGCGATGCCGTCATCGCGCGCGTCGCGGAGCTGGTCCGCCGCACGCACCATCCGCGGGCGGTCAGTGCGCGCCTCGCCGGCGACCGTTTTGCATTGCTGCTGCCGGATTGCGATCTGGATACGGGGACGGCCCTGGCCCGCAAGCTCTGTGACGGCGCGCGGCTGGTACGTGCCGAGGGCAGCAAGGACAGCGATCCGGACGTTTCACTGAGCATCGGTGTGGTCGCGTTGACCGGCTCGCAGGCCAAGCTCGCGCACGCGATGGCGGCGGCAGAAGTCGCGTGCAAGGCGGCCAAGGATCGCGGCAGAAACCGTGTCGAGATCTACGAGGAAGCGGACGTCAGCATCATTCGGCGTCACACCGACATCAGCGTCGCGGCGCAGTTACGTGATGCGCTGCGGACCGGGCGCTTTCGCCTCGATCTGCAACCGATCGTGCCGCTGCAGAACGCGCGCAAGGATCCGCATTTCGAGCTTCTGTTGCGCATGATCGCGGACGACGGCCACAGCATTCCGCCGGAGAAATTCCTCTCCGCAGCAGCGCGCTACCAGCTCATGCCCGCGATCGACCGCTGGGTCGTGGAACACGCGGTGCAGACCGTTTCCGAACACGCATCGCTCCTGCGCGAGAACTCGATCCGCTTCACGATCAACCTTTCCGGCCAGTCGATCGCGCAGCCGGATTTTGCCGATTTCGTCGAGAACGCGGTACGCGGCTGCGGCCTGCCGAGCGAATCGTTCTGCTTCGAGCTGACTGAGACCGCGGCCGTCGCCAACATGGGTCGCGCCGAGACCTTCATGGAACGGCTGCGCGAGATCGGCTGCCAGTTCGCGCTCGATGACTTCGGCACGGGTTTCAGCTCCCTCGCCTATCTCAAGGCATTGCCGGTAACGATGCTCAAGATCGATGGAAGCTTTGTGCGTGACGTGATTGTCGACCCGCGGTCGCAATCGATGGTGCGCGCCATCGCGCAGCTCGCCAAGACGATGAGCATGGAAACGGTCGCCGAGTACGTGGAGACCGACGAGATTCGCCGCCGCGTCGCCTCATTGGGCGTCGACTACGGCCAGGGCTTCTGCCTCGGCAAGCCGCAGCCGCTTACACAGATGCTGAAGGAGCTGCCGCTTCTTCGGGGCTTCAGCCAGCCTGCGCTGCGCGATCCTGCTTCCGAGACCGGCAAAGGATCGGTCATCGCGGCGTCATCCGCCTGATTAGTGCAGTGCACCATAGCGATCTGCCGTCGATCGGGCGATGAATAGTCATCGCCTTTTTGTTGGTGGTCATGGGCCCGGGCTGTAGTATTCCCCTGCAAATTTCCCACTGGCACTCTGCCGGGACTCCAGAATGTCGATGAAATTCCGCACGCTTGTGATCCTTCTCGCTGGGGTAGCGATTGGGGTTTCTCTCTCCTTGTCTCGCGGAGTGCTCGCGGACCGGGACCCGCCACAGGGCCCTGAGACCCTGCCCTGGGAAGACGCACGCCTGCTCGCCGAGGTGCTGGAGCGCGTCAAACAGGATTACGTCGACAAGGTCGACGATCACGAGCTGATGGAAAGCGCGATCCGCGGGATGGTGTCAGCCCTCGATCCGCATTCCGCGTTCCTCGACAGCGACGAATACGACGAGATCCGCATCAGCACGACGGGCAACTATTCGGGCGTCGGCATCGAAGTGACGATGGAAGACGAAGGCGTCAAGGTCGTGGCGCCGATCGATGGCACCTCGGCCGCGAAGGCCGGTATCCGCCCGGGGGACATGATCGTCGCCATCGATGGTGTGCCTATCGACACTTCGGGCCTCAATGACGCGATCAACCGCATGCGGGGCAAGGCCGGGACCAGCGTGAAGGTGACGGTGAAGCGAGCCGGCACCGAGACCCCAGTTGATTTCGTTCTGGAGCGCTCGAATGTCCAGGTCCATAGCGTGAAGTCCGACCTCCTCGAGCCTGGCTATGGTTATGTCCGCATCACCCACTTCAGTGAAACGACGGGCGGGGATCTCAGCAAGGCAATCGCAGCCCTGAAGAGCTCGAGCCCGCACGGCAAGCTCAACGGGCTGGTGCTCGATCTGCGCAACAATCCGGGCGGCGTGCTCGAGGCAGCAGTTGCCGTTTCCGATGCCTTCATCGATGACGGCCCCATCGTGACCGCAAACGGCCGAGCGCCGGACTCGAAGTTCGAGATGGATGCAACGCCCGGAGACCAGCTAGACGGAGCGGACCTCGTGGTGCTGGTGAACGCAGGCTCGGCGTCGGCTTCGGAGATCGTCGCCGGCGCGCTCAAGGATCACGCCCGCGCGACACTCATCGGGCGCACGACCTTCGGCAAGGGCTCGGTGCAAACGGTGATGCCGCTGTCGGACGGACGCGCCATCAAACTCACGACCTCGCGCTACTACACGCCTTCCGGGGCATCGATCCAGCAGAAAGGGATCACTCCGGACATCGTGATCGACAAGGATCAGAACCCGGTTGATGGAGTATCGGGTCGGGCGCTACTTGAGCGCGATGCCGAGATCAGCATCGCCCTTACCAAGCTCAAGGACGACGGCGTGATCCGTCAGAGCAAGGCCGAGCAGCAGTAGAAGCATGTCCACACCGAAGGGACGGCAGGCCGAGCACGTGCACGGCCCGGACTGCAATCATGATCACCAGCATGGCGATGGCCACGATCACGTAAGCCCGGCGCCCTATCGCCGCGAAACACCGAAGCCCGGCCGCAACGATCCCTGTTTCTGCGGCAGTGGCCGCAAGTTCAAGAAGTGCCACGGAGCAGCAGACGCTGCCTGAACCGGAGGGCTCGATGTCATGACCGGCTTCATCCTGCGCGCTTTGATTTCGGCACTTGGCCTGTGGCTCGCGACGGAATGGGTGAGCGGTGTCCACATCGACAGCGCGAGCACACTGGTGATCGCCGGCCTGCTGCTCGGGGTCGTCAATGCGATCGTGCGTCCGCTCGCCGTTATCCTCACGTTTCCGTTCACGATCGTGACCCTGGGCCTGTTCCTCTTGGTGGTGAACGCGGCGATGGTCGGACTCGTGGCGTGGTTCCTGCCGGGGTTCAATCTCGATGGCTTCGGTCCCGCGTTCTGGACCGCGCTGATCGTGAGCATCACCGCGTGGGTCGCCTCGTGGTTCATCGGCCCCAAGGGCAAGATCGAAGTCGTGAGGCGCTAACCTGAGGGCGGATTCAACGGCCCACGCTGGCCATGATCGACGACTGAGTCATCAACAGTCTGCCGAGAATCGACGCTATTGTTATCTCATCTGCCGTCAGCAGGCTTGCTCAGGAGTGCCGCGCGATACAGGAGCCAGGCAATGACCCCGAGCACCACGAGACCGAGCGCCTCACCCCACTGAGTCGGCTGCAGTTTCTCGGGGAGCGCCAGGACATCGGCGTGTCGTGAAGCGACGATCGCGAAAGCGATGATGATGCCCATCAGCGCTTCGCCGGTGATGAGGCCCGCGCTGAACAGCACACCGCGCCGATGCAGTTTCTCCTTGGCCTCCGCGTCGTCCGGCACGCGCGCGATGCGCTCGACGATGTAGGTCAGAAACCCGCCGAGAAAGATCGGCACCGTGTATTCGAGCGGCAGATAGATTCCGACCGCTGCGCCCAGCACGGGCACGCGAAAGCGCGCGCCGCGCGCCTTGAGAATCTCGTCGATGACGATGATCACGGCGCCGATCACCGCTCCGATCCACACCATTGACCACGGCAGCACGCCACCGAACATGCCCTTCGAGACCGAGGCCATCAGGGTCGCTTGCGGCGCGAGCAGCGGTCGCGGATGTGCCTGCGGTCGGCACGCCGATGCCGTACGCGTGCTCGAGGAGATTGAGCACCGGGGCCATGATCAACGCGCACGACACGGCGCCGATCGCGAGCATCACCTGCTGGCGCCAGGGCGTCGCGCCCACCAGCTGACCCGCCTTGAGGTCCTGCAGGTTGTCGCCCGCGACCGCGGCCGCGCAGCACACGACCGCGCCGATCATGATCGCTGCGACCGGTCCGAGCGGCGCATCGCGGCCCATCAGGAAGATCAGCACCACGGACGCGAACAGGATGGTCGAGATCGTGATGCCGGAGACCGGATTGTTGGACGAGCCGACGAGGCCCGCCATGTAGGCGGACACCGAGCAGAACAGGAATCCGGCGACGATCATGATGATCGTCATCGGCACGCTCACGGCGAGGCTTCCCACGATCGCCTGGTAGAGGCCGAACAGCGGCAGCGTGAACAGCACGATGCCGATCAGTACCCACTTCATCGGCAGGTCCTGCTCGGTGTGCGAGACCGCGCGCAGGCGCCGGCCCGCGTCGCCGCGAGGCCGCTGCGGACGCCGGACAGGAGCGACTTGCGCAGCGAGATGAGCGTCCAGATGCCGCCGATCAGCATCGCGCCGACGCCGAGGTAGCGAATCTGCGCCGACCAGATGGCGTATGCAGCGTCCTCCGCGGCGGCGCCTGCCACGCGGGCTGCGAGCTCCGCATTGCCGTCCAGGAAGTACGCGGCGTAGATCGGGATCGCGATGTTCCAGGAGATGACACCGCCGGCCATGATCACGATGCCGACGTTGAGGCCGACGATGTAGCCGACGCCGAGCAGCGCCGGCGACAGGTTGGTGCCGAAGTAGGCGATGCCCTTGCCGACGTAAGTGGCCGCGGCGGCGGTGTCCGGAATCAGCCGCAAGCCGCTGGTCGCGCCCGAGCTTGACGAGTCCCCCCAGCAACGCGGATCCAGCCAGCAGCTTCACGCCCTGCGCCGGGTTCTCGCCGGCGCGCAGCACCTCGGCCGCCGCCTTGCCTTCGGGGAACGCGAGGTTCTGCTCGACGATCAGCGCGCGGCGCAGCGGCACCGAGAACAGCACGCCGAGGATGCCGCCGAGACCCGCGATCGCGAGCACCCACATGTACTTGAAGTCGCTCCAGTAGCCCAGGATCACGAGCGCGGGGATCGTGAAGATCACGCCGGCTGCGATCGAGGCGGCCGCAGACGCGCCGGTCTGCACGATGTTGTTCTCGAGGATGTGCCCGCCGCCGAGCGCACGCAGCACGGCCATCGAGACGACGGCGGCCGGAATGGCCGAGGCGATGGTGAGACCGGCGAACAGGCCGAGGTAGGTGTTGGCCGCGGCCAGCAGCATCGCCAGGACGATGGCGAGCAGGATGGCGCGGAACGTCAGTTGCGGCAAAGGTGCGGCGCTCGTGTTCATCGTATTGCTCCCGATCAGCCTTCAGGACTCCGCTGCAGGTCGTGAGTCGCGCCTATTTGACGCCGGACATGAGGCGCTTGATGAAAGGCGTGAGGATGAGCATCACGGCGCCCGCGATTGCGCCCCACCAGAACAGGTACAGGAACTCTCCGGGCATGCCGGGCAGATTGTTGGGGTCGATCTCGCCTGCGAACTGGCCGGCGAGGTTGTTGCCGATCGCGGTGGCAAGGAACCACACGCCCATGACCTGGCCCACGAATCGTGCCGGCGCGAGCTTGGTCATCGAGCTCAGGCCTACGGGGCTCAGGCAAAGCTCGCCGAAGGTATGCAGGAGGTAGGTGAGGATCAGCCAGGTCGGCAGGACCTTCTGGCCCTGCACTACGTAGCCCGCCGCCGCGAACATCACCAGGAAGCCGAGGCCCATGAAGATCAGGCCGACGCCGAATTTCGCCGGAGAGGAAAGATCCATGTTGCGCCGGCCGAGGTTCACCCAGAGCGCGGCAAAAACGGGAGCAAAGATGATGATGAAGAGGGGGTTGACGGCCTGCAGGACGCCCGCGGGCATGTCCATGCCGAACACGTGCCGATCAGTGTGCCGCTCGGCGAACAGATTGAAGGAAGCGCCGGCCTGCTCATAACCCGCCCAGAACATCGCGCAACCGACGAACAGGGCGAGCATCGCCCAGACGCGGTTGTGTTCGGTGCGATCGAGTCCCGCGAACCACAGCAGATATGCGAAGTAGCCGGCGGCGAGCGCCACCATGGCCCAGTTCGCGCCCTGCGATACCTCGACTGGGTTGAAGGCAATGCGCCCCGTGAACACCATCGCGGCGATCAACGCGACGATGGCGACGAAGACCATGACCGGCCACCAAGTGGCACGCTTTCCCGGCGGCGCAACCCCGGATGTGCCGAGATACTTGCGCGTGAAGCGGAATTGAATCAGGCCCAGCAACATGCCGACTGCCGGCAGCGCGAAGCCGACGTTCCAGCCGAATTTCGCGGCAACGATCGGGACGAAGAGCGAGCCGAAGAACGCACCGAGATTGATGCCCATGTAGAAAATCGAGAAGCCGGCATCGCGCCGCGACCCGCCTTCCGGGTAGAGCTGCGCGACGATGGCGCTGATGTTGGGCTTGAGCAGGCCCACGCCGCACACGATCACCACCAGGCCGACGAAGAACAGGCGCGGGTCCCCGATCGCGAGGCTCGCATTCCCGATCATGATGAGGATGCCGCCGAAGAAAACCGATCGTTGCTGCCCGATCAGCCGATCCGCGATCCATCCGCCGAGCAGGCACAGAAGGTACGTGCCGGAGATGTACATGCCGTAAATCGCGTTAGCGGTGCGATCGTCGATCCCAAGGCCTCCGTCCACGACCGCCGCGGTCATGAACAGCACCAGCAGTGCCCGCATGCCGTAGTAGGTGAAGCGCTCCCACATCTCTGTGAAGAAGAGCGTCGCCAGCCCGCGGGGCTGGCCGAAGATCTGGGGACCGTTGGTGGAGTTGGGTGGGGAGGTGCTGGGAGCCGAGGCGGTGTCAGTCATGATTTGTTGTTTGCCCGTCGCTCAAGACTACGCGGCCTGCCGCGTTGCAAGGGCGCGAGTGTGCTTGATGTTGCTTTGCATCAGCAACCGGACCCGCCCGCGTCTCGCAGATGCACGAAACGAATTCGTGCTTTACCACCTGAACGGGTCAGGCGTCGGCGTTTTTCTCGGCGGCTTCTTCTTCGGCCTGGCGCTTCAGCTTGGCCTTGAGCATCACTCGCGACATCAGGATGCCGATCTCGTAGAGCAGGTACATCGGCACCGCCATGATGCACTGTGAGATCGCATCGGGCGGGGTGAGAAACGCGGCGATGACGAAGATGCCAATGAGCACGTAGCCGCGATTGCTCGCCAGTGTCTCGACCTTGACCATTCCGGTGAGGACCAACAGCACCGTCGCCACTGGCACTTCAAAGGCGACGCCAAAGGCGAAGAACAACATCAGCACGAAATCCAGGTAATTGTTGATGTCCGTCATCATCAACACGCCGTGCGGGCCGGTGGTCGCGAAGAACGCAAAGATCGCCGGGAACACCGCGTAGTAGGCGAACGCGACGCCACCGTAAAACAGCACGATGCTCGAGAGCAGCAACGGCAAGTGCGAAACGCTTCTCGTGACGGTATAGACCCGGGGCCACGAACGCCCACGCCTGGTACAGCACGTACGGCATCGCGAGGAAGACTGCGGCGACGATGGCGAGCTTGAACGGCGCCATGAAAGGCGCGATTACGTTCGTTGCAATCATCGATGCGCCGCTTGGCAGCTTCTGCATCAGCGGGTGCGCGATGAACTCGAACAATTCATCAGCGTAGATGACACACGGAATCGACAGGATCGCCACCGCGATGGTCGCCCGCAGCAGGCGATCGCGCAGCTCGAGCAGGTGGGAGATCAGCGTGCCTTCGGCAAGCGTCTCAGGCTCACGGCCCGGTTCGCTCATGCGGGCTCTGCGTGTCAGGAGCTGGATCGACTGGCGTGGCCGTCGCCGGAGGCGTCACAGGACTCGCCTTGCGGGCGGCGGTTTCTTCGAAGTTGACTTCCTGATCGAGCTGCTCACGGAATTGTCGCGCCATTGCGCGCGCCCGTCCGACCCAGCGTCCGATCTGCGCCGCGAGCTTGGGCAGGCGCTGGGGACCGAGCACGATGAGCGCCAGGCCGAAGATCAGCACCAGCTCCGAGAAGCCGACCTCGAACATCGGTCACTCAGGCGTTGCGACTGCCCGGATTCTTCGCATCGGCGTTGCGCTTCGCGTCCGGCGCGGAGTCGAAGTCGGCATCGCCCTCTTCGTGCTTGATCTGTTTCATCGACTCCTCGGTATCGCCGTCGTTGACAGCTTTCTTGAAGCCGCGAACTGCGGCACCGAGGTCCGAACCGATGTTGCGCAGCTTCTTGGCGCCAAACACCAGCAACGCGATCAGCAGGATGATGATCAATTCACGCCAGCCGATGCCCATGCCAACTCTCCAGGATTTCTAACGAGGCCGGGATGATACGCCAATTGTTCCCCGGCAATTGTTGACTGCCCCGCGCTTCCGTAAGGCCGTTCATCCGGCGCCGCTCGCCGGAGCTACTTCGAGCCAGAATGTCACGGGACCGTCATTGACGAGACTGACGTGCATGTGTGCACCAAAGCGGCCTGTCGCGACGCGCAGACGCGTACCACGTGCTTTGTCGACGAGATGTTCGAACAAACGCTCGCCGGTTGCGGAATCCGCCGCCTTGCTGAATCCGGCGCGCATGCCCTTGCGCGTATCCGCGGCGAGCGTGAACTGCGAGACGAGCAGCAAGTCGCCGCCGATTTCCGTGAGCGCCAGATTCATGCGCCCTTCTCCATCGTCGAAGATGCGATACCCCACGATGCGTTCGAGCAACCGCTCAGCCACCGATTCCGTATCGCCGGGCTGAATCGCTACCAGGGCGAGGACACCACGACCTATTGAGCCGACGGTTTCGGTATCCACCCTGACTGCGGCCTCGGTGACCCTTTGGATCAACGCAATCATTGAAGTGTGTGCCACTCTAGGAGCGAAATAGGCGTCAATCTAGGGCTAGAAAAACCAATCCAACTATAGAAACGCCCATAAACTGGACTGTAAAAGCCACTCGTTACGAGCAATAGATATGTGGGGTAGATAGGGTCCAAGGTTCGTATTTATAACGCACAAATGGGAACATAGATCTGTAGTGAGCCCTCATAAAGGCCAAGTTGTGGAATCAAAACATCTGCCAATACTCACGGAGATCGCCTGCAATTAGCGCGTCGTCGGTCATGCCGCTGCCGCGCCGACCCGGCAAGTACAGCTCGCCCCGCGGCGCCTGGGCAGGTCGGTAAATGATTCACTTGAATTCGCGCTCTCATTTACCATGGCGCGCCCACAGAAGCCCAAGAAGGACTGCTGCACATGCCATCGCGGATTTTCCGTCCGGCTCTGATCGCCGCCTACATAGTCATCGCACTCACCTCTCCCGCGCTGACGCAAGCGGACGCTGATCCGGAACATGGCCGCGCGCTCGCGTATACCTGCTACGGCTGTCATGGCATTCCCAACTACAAGAACGTGTATCCGACCTACAGCGTACCGAAGCTCGAAGGCCAGCACGCCGAGTACCTCGCCACCGCGCTGCAGGGCTATCGCAGCGGCGAGCGCTCACACGGGACGATGCATTCGCAGGCCGCGACGCTGAGTGATCAGGACATGCAGGATATCGCGGCGTTCCTGGCCGGCAAATCGCTGCAGGCAGGCGCGACACCGGTTGGCAAGGCACCGCAGAAAGCCCAGGAGCTTTGCGTCGCGTGTCACGGACCCGAGGGCGTTGGCATCACACCGTTATATCCGTCGCTCGCGGGCCAGCACGAGGACTATCTGGAACGTGCCCTCAAGGACTATCGCGATGGCGGGCGTAAGAACCCGGTGATGAGCGGGTTCGTGTCGCAGCTCACGGACGAGGACATCAAGGAACTCGCCGAGTATTACTCCCAGCAGCGACCCAGCCTTTCTACCGCGAAGCACGCCACGTGGTTCGCGCAGGAAGGTCACGACACGAAGGGCAAGTAGAGGACCCGACGGCGCGCCAGCACGTGGCGCCAGCCGAGCTGTCATGTCCGCAGATGGAATTTACGCGGTCGACACCCACTACATCCGTCCTGGCCACGATGCGAGCCACCTGATTCTCGAGAATGGCCGTGCCGCGTTCGTCGATACCGGACCCGCGAGCGGAATACCGCATCTGCTGAGCGCTCTCGCCAGGCTTGGCGTCGCGCCGGAGCAGGTGGACTACGTATTGCTGACGCATGTCCACCTCGATCATGCCGGCGGCGCGGGACTGCTGATGCAATCGCTCCCCAACGCGCAGGCGGTGGTACATCCCCGCGGCGCCCGCCACATGATCGACCCGTCGAAACTGATCGAAGGCAGCATTGCCGTGTACGGTGAGGAACGCTTCCGTGAGCTGTATGGACAAATCGTGCCCATCCCGCGCGAGCGCGTTACACAAAGCGCGGACGGTATGCGGATCGCACTTGCCGGCCGCAAGCTTGAGCTCATCCACACGCCGGGGCATGCGCTGCATCACTACTGCGTGATCGACCGGCAAGCCGAAGCTATCTTCTCGGGCGACACTTTCGGCATCTCGTATCGGCACTTCGACACCGCTGCCGGCGAATTCATCTTCCCGACGACGACGCCAGTCCACTTCGATCCGCTGGCGTTGCACGCCTCTGTCGATCGGCTCATGAGCTATCAGCCGCAGGCGATCTACCTGACCCATTTCAGCAAGGTCACACAGTTGCCACGTCTGGCCGCCGACATGCACGAGTGCATCGATGGCTTCGTCGCCATTGCGCGCCGACACGCCGGGGAGCGCGAGCGAAGTGCGCGCATCCGTGCTGACCTGTTCGCCTACATTGCGCAACGGCTCGAGCGGCACGGTTTCAGGTCGAGCGATGCAACGCTGCAGGAGTTGCTGGCTACGGACGTGGAGCTGAATTCCCAAGGCCTCGAAGTCTGGCTGGATCGCGGCGCGCCGGGTTGAGAACCATGCTGCCAGAAGCCCCGTTTCGCGCCTTCCGCATCCATGAGGAGAACGGGCAGGTCACGTCACGCTTCGAGTCGATCACCCTGGATGATCTCGGCGAGGGCGATGTGGTCATCAAGGTGCGTTATTCGACCATCAACTATAAGGACGCCCTCGCCGCAACCGGCGCCGGAAAGATCCTGCGCAAGTATCCGCTGGTAGGCGGCATCGATCTCGCCGGCGAGGTGATCTCGACCAACGATACGCGCTACAAGGTCGGTGACAAGGTACTCGTGACCGGATGCGAGCTGAGTGAAACGCACGATGGCGGTTACGCGGAGTACGCACGCGTGAAGGGCGACTGGGTCGTGCCGATTCCGGCCGCACTCGATGAGTACCAGGCCATGGGACTGGGCACTGCGGGATTCACGGCGGCGCTGGCGATCCATCGCATGGAACAGAATGGTCAGCAGCCTGCAAATGGCCCCATCGTCGTCACTGGCGCTACCGGCGGCGTCGGCAGTATGGCGATCAACATGCTGAGCACGCGGGGCTACGATGTCGTCGCGGTGAGCGGCAAGCCCGAGGCGGCAGGCTTCCTGCGTGCGCTCGGCGCCAAACAAATCCTGCAGCGCCAGGAGATCGTGATCGGCTCCCGTCCGCTGGAGGCAGCGAGGTGGGCCGGCGCGATCGACAGTGTGGGCGGCGATCTTCTCGGCTGGCTCACGCGCACGGTGAGTTTCCGGGGCAACGTCGCGAGCGTCGGCCTGGTCGGAGGCGCCGAGTTCCGGGCCTCGGTCATGCCGTTCATTCTGCGGGGCGTGAATCTGCTCGGCATCAACTCTTCCGCGACACCCCGCGACCTGCGGCTCGAGGTCTGGAAGCGGGTCGGCACTGACCTTTTGCCGCCCGATCTCGAGCGCATCGTCATGCGCACAGTGCGGTTCGAAGAACTGCCGGAAGCATTCGAGGACTACCTCAAGGGGCAAGTCGTCGGCCGGACGGTGGTCGCGATCGGATAACGAGCTACAATAACGGCCCGGTTTTTCTGCAGTACCGGCGCAGCGCCTGGTTCTCTCGGGTCCGCCGCGGCTAACGAGGCAATGTCCAAGCCCGAACTCTCCGCTGGCGCGCGCTTGCGCGCCGCGCTCGACATCGAGCGGCCCTTGCAGGTCGTCGGTGCTATCAATGCCTACAGTGCGCTGCTCGCGCAACGCTGCGGATTTCGCGCTCTATATCTCTCCGGCGCGGGCGTGGCGAACGCCTCGTTCGGCCTCCCCGATCTCGGGATCACCAACCTCAACGATGTGGCAGAGGACTGCCGCCGCATCACCGGGGCGAGCTCTCTGCCACTGCTGGTCGATGCTGACACGGGTTGGGGTGCTGCGTTCAACATCGCGCGCACGGTGCGTGATCTCACGCGCGCGGGAGCGGCCGGGATGCATATCGAGGACCAGGTGCAGGCGAAGCGCTGCGGCCACCGTCCGGGAAAGGCGCTGGTATCGGCGGAAGAAATGGTCGATCGCATCAGGGCAGCGGTGGACGCCCGCACCGATGATCAGTTCGTCATCATGGCGCGGACCGACGCGCACGCCGTGGAGGGCCAGGGCGCAGCGATCGACCGCGCGGCGCGCTACGTGGAGGCCGGGGCGGACATGCTGTTCGCCGAGGCACTGACGACACTGGAGGAATACAGAGGGTTCACCCGCGCCGTGCGCGTGCCGGTGCTCGCGAATATCACCGAATTCGGCAAGACGCCCCTCTTCACTACGCGTGAGCTCGCGGACGCTGGCGTGCGCCTGGCGCTCTATCCGTTGTCCGCGTTTCGAGCCGCTGCGCTGGCAGCATTGCAGGTCTATCGAGACATTGCGCGAGCGTGGCACTCAGAAAGACGTTCTGGACAGCATGCAGACCCGAGCGGAGCTCTACGAAGTGCTGGGCTACCACGAATACGAGAAGAAACTCGACGAGCTGTTCAGTCGGGGCACGAGCGAGAATTGAGAGACTCACGAGCGGAGTACATCGCATGAACGAAACTGCCCTGGCGGCACCGAAACCCAAGAAATCCGTGGCCCTTTCTGGAGTGCCCGCAGGTAACACGGCCCTGTGCACCGTAGGCCGCACCGGCAACGACCTGCACTATCGTGGCTATGACATCCTGGAGATCGCCGAGGCCGCCGAGTTCGAGGAGATCGCATTCCTCCTGGTGCACGGCAAGTTGCCGAACCGCGCCGAGCTCGCGGGCTATCGCGCCAAGCTCAAATCGCTGCGTGGCATTCCTCAGGCGGTGCGCGCAGTGCTCGAGCTACTTCCGGCCGCAAGCCACCCGATGGATGTCATGCGCACCGGTGTCTCCGCGCTCGGCGCTGCGCTGCCGGAGAAGGAGGATCACAACCTCCCCGGAGCGCGGGAAATCAGTCGATCGGCTGGTCGCCTCACTCGGTTCGATGCTCTGCTACTGGTATCACTTCAGCCATTCCGGCCGGCGCATCGAGGTCGAAACCGACGACGATTCAGTCGGCGGCCACTTCCTGCACCTGTTACACGGCGCGCCGCCAAAGAGTTCCTGGGTACGAGCGATGCACACTTCGCTCATCCTGTATGCCGAGCACGAGTTCAACGCTTCAACGTTCGCGGCTCGCGTCATTGCCGGCACCGGGTCGGACCTGTATTCGTGCATCACCGGCGCGATCGGCGCGTTGCGCGGGCCGAAGCACGGCGGCGCCAACGAGGTGGCGCTCGAGATCCAGGAGCGCTACGACACGCCCGACGAGGCGGATGCCGACATTCGCAGGCGCGTGGCCAGCAAGGAAGTCATCATCGGTTTCGGGCACCCGGTGTACACGGTTTCCGATCCGCGCAACCAGGTGATCAAGGAAGTCGCGCGGCGGCTCTCCGCCGAGGCGGGCGATATGAAGCTCTTCATGATCGCGGAGCGTCTCGAGGCAGTGATGGCCGAGATCAAGCACATGTTCCCGAATCTCGATTGGTTCTCCGCGGTCTCCTACCACATGATGGGTGCGCCCACCGAGATGTTCACGCCCTTGTTCGTGGTCGCGCGCACCACCGGCTGGGGCGCGCACGTGATCGAGCAACGTATCGACGGCAAGATCATCCGACCCGCCGCCAACTACGTCGGCCCGGAGAATCGCAAGTTCGTTCCGCTCGGCGAAAGGCGCTAGCGCGGATGTCGACTCACGAAATCAAGTCGGCAAAGCGTCCGGCTCCCGATCAGGCGCTCGTCGATATCGCCGACTACGTGACCGGCTACGAGATCCGCAGCGATGCGGCGTACGAAACCGCGCGCTATTGCCTGATGGACACGCTGGCGTGCGGTTTCATGGCGCTGAAGTATCCCGCGTGCACGCGCATGCTCGGTCCGGTGGTTCCAGGCGCCACGATGCCTGGCGGCGCGAGGGTTCCCGGCACTTCTTACGAGCTCGATCCCGTGATGGCGGCCTTCAACATCGGCGCCATGATCCGCTGGCTCGATTTCAACGACACCTGGCTTGCGGCCGAATGGGGCCACCCGTCGGACAATCTCGGCGGGCTGCTCTCGACTGCCGACTATCTGAGCCGCAAGGCCGCAGCGCAGGGCGCTAAACCTCTGCTGGTGCGCGATCTGCTGACGGCGATGGTCAAGGCGCATGAGATCCAGGGCGTGATCGCGCTCGAGAACAGCTTCAACCGCGTCGGTCTCGACCATGTACTGCTGGTGCGCGTCGCGTCCACGGCAGTCGTCACGCAGATGCTGGGCGGCTCACGGGAGCAGGTGATCAACGCGGTTTCGAATGCGTGGATCGATGGCGGTGCCCTGCGTACCTACCGGCACGCGCCCAACACAGGCTCACGCAAGAGCTGGGCAGCGGGAGACGCCACGAGCCGCGCGGTACGTCACGCGCTCATCGCTCTCACGGGTGAGATGGGCTATCCCTCGGCGCTGTCCGCGAAGACCTGGGGATTCTGGGACGTACTGTTCAGGGGCAAGCCGTTTGCTTTCCCGCAGGCGTATGGCAGCTACGTGATGGAGAACGTCCTGTTCAAGATCTCCTTTCCGGCTGAGTTTCACGCGCAAACCGCGGTCGAGTGCGCCATGAAGCTGCACCCGGCAGTGAAGGACCGTATCGATGCGATCGACAAGATCATGATCGAGACGCAGGAACCGGGCGTGCGCATCATCGACAAGACCGGGCCGCTAGCCAATCCCGCCGATCGCGATCATTGCATCCAGTACATGGTCGCGATTCCCCTCATCTTCGGTCGCCTGACCGCCGAAGACTACGAGGACCACGTCGCCGCAGACCCGCGCATCGACGCGCTGCGCGCGTGCATGATCGTGCAGGAGAACCCGGCGTTCACGCGCGACTACTACGCGCCGGACAAGCGCTACATCGGCAATGCACTGCAGGTGTTCTTCAAGGATCGTTCGGCTACCGAACGCGTGCAGGTCGATTATCCGATCGGCCATCGCAAGCGCCGTGCCGAAGGCATGCCCGTGCTGGTGAAGAAATTCGAAGCGAGCGTCGATGCACATTTTCCGCCCAAGCAATCGGAGTCCATCAAGCGCATGTTCGCCGAGCCGCGCAGGCTCGACGCGCTGCCGGTCAACGAATTCATGGCGGGACTGGTGAAGAATTGACCGAGGCGGAAAGCCTGCTGGCCAGCGGTGCTCAGGAGCTCGGCGTCGTGCTCAGCACCCGCCAGCGTGAGCAGCTTCTGGAGCTGCTGGCGGAGCTCTCGCAATGGAATCAGCGCTTCAATCTCACGGCGATCAACGATCCGCTCGAGGCTGTTCGCAAGCACCTGCTCGATTCCCTGAGCATTTACACTCACCTGCATGGCCAGAGGGTCGCTGACGTCGGCAGCGGCGCGGGCTTTCCAGGCCTGCCGCTGGCGGTTGCAGACCCGTCGCGCGAGTTCACCCTGATCGAGGCCACTGGCAAGAAAGCACAGTTTCTCGATCACGCACGTATGAAACTCGGCCTCGAGAACGTCGCCGTGGTCAATTCTCGTGCGGAGCAGCTCAAGCCCGCGTCACGCTTCGACTCAGTGACGGCGCGAGCGCTCGGCAAGCTGAATGAATTCATTCGCGTCGCGGGCCACCTGGTCGCGCGAGATGGGAGGTTGCTCGCCATGAAGGGCCAGGCGCCGCAGGCGGAAGTCGAAAAGGTGCCCAAGGGCTGGCAAGTGACAGGCGATGCATCGCCTGGTCGTTCCGGGGCTCGACGCTCAGCGGCATCTGGTTGAATTGCAGCTCAAAGAGTCACCGCGCTCACCCCGGCGCGGGCATTAGCAATCGGTCCGGTCAGCCTGTAGGCTCGCGCTTCGCTCCCATGAAACGCGTCATCGCAATCGCCAACCAGAAGGGCGGCGTCGGCAAGACGACGACGGCTGTCAACCTGGCTGCTTCGCTTGCCGCGACCAAGCGACGGGTATTGCTCGTGGATCTGGATCCGCAGGGCAACGCGACCATGGGTACGGGCGTGGACAAGCGCAGCACCCGGCATACATCTGCGGGCGTGCTGCTCGGCGAATACGATGCGGTCTCGACACTCGTGCCAGTCAACCCGGGCGACTTCACGCTGATGCCCGGGAACGATGAGCTGACCGCGGCTGAAGTACGCCTCCTCACTGTGCTCGCGGGGCGCGAATTGCGTCTGCGCAATGCGCTGCGCGTCATCCGCAATCTCTATGACGTGATCCTCATTGACTGCCCGCCCGCCTTGAACATGCTCACGGTGAACGCACTCGTGGCTGCAGACGGCGTGCTGGTGCCGATGCAATGTGAGTACTACGCGCTCGAGGGGTTGTCTGCGCTGGTGGAGACCATCGAGCAGATCCGCAGCAGCATCAATCCAGATCTCGAGATCGAGGGCATCCTGCGCACGATGTACGACCCCCGTAACAACCTGTCGACAGAGGTTGCGGCGCAGCTCATCCAACACTTCGGCGACAAGGTGTTTCGCACCATCATTCCGCGCAATGTGCGGCTGGCCGAGGCGCCGAGCTTTGGTAAGCCGGCGCTGTTCCATGACAAGGATTCACGCGGTGCCCTGGCGTATCTGGCACTCGCCGGAGAGATGTTGCGACGGCATGACGAGCAGGAGCTCAGCCCCGAAGCGGTAACTACGCAGGACCCCGAGGCGGTAACTGCGCAAGACGCCGAAGCGGTGACTACGCAGGACCCCGTGCGATCGGGCACTTGAACCCTGCTTCGGTACCGCTGGCGTTCATCCGCCCGGTTCCTCGGGCGGAGACGAGCCCGGACCCGGCAGCCGGCCCGCCTTGCGTAACGCTTCGCGCAGCGCGAACTCGATCTGCGCATTGACGCTGCGCAGCTCATCCGCCGCCCAGCGCTGCAGGGCTTCAAGCACGTCTGCGCCGATGCGCAGCGGGTAGGCTTTTCGCTCGCTCACCAATGCCGCGCGTTCACGTATACAGGGTTCCTGTGTTCACGACCGGCTGCGCCGCACGATCGCCGCACAGGACCACGAGGAGGTTCGATACCATGGCCGCGCGGCGCTCATTGTCCAGCTCGACCACGCCCTTGTCGGCGAGCTGTGCCAGCGCCATTTGCACCATGCTCACCGCGCCTTCGACGATGCGGGTGCGCGCGGCGATGATCGCGCCGGCCTGCTGACGTTGCAGCATCGCCTGGGCGATCTCCGGCGCGTACGCCAGATGGCTCACACGGGCTTCGAGCACACTCACCCCTGCACTCTCCAGCCGATCCTGGACTTCGCGCTGCAAGTGCTCGTTGATCTCGCGGGAATGGCTGCGCAACGAGATGTGATGCTGATCGTGCAGGTCATAGGGATAGCTGGTGGCGAGCTGGCGTAATGCCGCTTCGCTCTGCACGTGCACGAAGTTCTCGTAGTCATCGACGTTGAAACACGCCTCGGCGGTGTCCTGCACCTGCCAGACGACGACTGCGGCGATCTCGATGGGACTGCCTTCGAGGTCATTCACCTTGAGCTTGCCGGATTCGAAATTGCGCACCCGCAGGCTCACGGATCGCTTGGCATAGAAGGGATTCGTCCAGCGCAGACCGGCGTGGCGGCAGGTGCCCGCATAGCGGCCGAAGAGCTGCAGCACGACACCGTGGTTGGGCTGCACGATGAAGAAGCCTCGCCAGCAGATGATGAGCACGACGCCCACAAGAGCCGGTATGACCAGATCGGGAGGCTGCGCACGAACAACGGCACTGCCAAGAGCCCAGAGGTCCAGCGCGGTGGCGAGCAGCATCACGAGGATCATGGGTATCCCGGGCAGCGCAGAAACGGTTCGTTCTTCCATACGTCCTCCCATATCGCCTCTTGTTGGGAGGTATGATATCTAAAAGATATTGAAGTGACTTCACAGATTGATGATTGAGGCTAAAATAGACAACAATCTCAGCAGATTTAGCCGTACTGATGATCATAATGGTTACTAAGTTGGTAAAACCAGCCTCTGCCAACTCACGCGCGATCTCGATTTGAGCGCACGCTGCTCCACTGTTTCGCCAGCGATCGGCCCGATCGCTGGCTCATCAGTCGGCTACACTGCGCGCCCATGGCGGTGAAGAAGACGGGTCTGGGTCGGGGTCTCGAAGCGCTACTCGGTTCTTCACCCGCGCGTCCCGAACCCGAATTCGTTCCACCGCCGGCTGACGACCTCGCCAACATTCCACTCGATCTGCTGCAACGTGGCCGCTACCAGCCGCGCATGGACATGCGCACCGAGAGCCTGCAGGAACTCGCCGACTCCATCCGGGCACAAGGCGTCGTTCAACCCATAGTGGTGCGGCCGGTCGGTCCTCCTGGCGCGGGCGGCTCGCAGCGCTACGAAATCATCGCGGGCGAGCGCCGTTGGCGTGCCGCCCAGATGGCGAGTCTCGAAACGATTCCCGCCGTCATCCGGCGCGTGGCCGGACGACGCGGCCGTTGCGATGTCTCTCATCGAGAACATCCAGCGCGAGAATCTCAATCCGCTCGAAGAAGCCCGTGCGTTGGAGCGACTGATCGGGGAATTCAACATGACGCACCAGGAGGCGGCCGATGCGGTAGGCCGCTCACGCGTCACCGTCAGCAACCTGCTTCGACTCCTGGAACTTGGCGATGAGGTCAAAGCCCTGGTCGAAAAGCGCGAGCTGGAAATGGGGCATGCGCGCGCACTGCTGGGCCTGCAGGCGCGCAAGCAGCAGGCTGAGGTGGCGGCGCTGGTCGCCAGAAAAGGGTTGTCGGTGCGTGAGACCGAGGCCCTGGTCCGACGCATGCTCGATCACGCATCTGCGGGCAAGGAACACACGGAGCGCACCGAGGATCCGAATGTGCGCAAGCTTCAGCAGGATCTCACTGATCGGCTGGGCGCCAAGGTCGCCGTCCAGCACAGCGCCAGCGGCAAGGGCAAGGTCGTGATCAGCTACAACAGTCTCGATGAGCTGGACGGCATACTGACGCACATCTCCTGAGGCGTCCGGGCCGGCAACATCGACCGTCCAAGTGCCCGAAAGTCGGGCCATTTCTCAGTTTCGGCGAGTCCGTTGAAGCACCTCAAGAACCCCCCTATAATGCGCGGCCTTTGCGAACGGGGAGTACTCCTCGCCGCTTGAATAAATGCCACTTGCTCGCCGCGTAAATCGCTCCGCGCAGTGGCTTTTTTGTTGTCGGCTTCTCCTCAAGAAGGCTTTTTCGTGAGCACGCTCGATGGGAGAGGCGCCCGGCGGGCCGCGATGCGGCTCGTGCTTGGGCAGGCGGCGACAACCATCGTCCTCGCGGCGATCTGTCTGATTGGATTTGATGCTCGCGCCGCAATATCAGCACTGCTGGGCGGCGGCATCGGCGTCGCGGCGAGTCTCGCGATGGTGCTGTTCATGTTCCGCGGGGCGCCGGGCACGGATGCGAAGCGCATCTTGCGCGGAGCCTACCGGGGTGAAGGCGTAAAGCTCGCGCTGACGGTCGTGCTGTTCGTCGCAGTGCTGAAGTCTTACGAGGTTGCAGCGCTGCCGTTTTTTGTCGCGTACATCGCAACGCTGCTCGGGTACTGGATCGCTTTGGTGAAATCGGAAGCTCGCTGACACAAACGAAGATCATGGCTGCCGAACAACCTGCAAACGCCAACGAATATATCGTCCATCACCTGACGAACCTCACCCGGCAGACGGGTGACGGCGCTTTCTACACTCTCAATCTCGACAGCATTTTCTTCTCGGTGCTCCTGGCATCTGTCTTCGGCGTCAGTTTCTGGTTCGCGGCGCGCAAGGCGACCGCGGGCGCGCCCGGCAAGTTTCAGAACTTCGTCGAGCTGGTGGTCGAGTTCGTCGACACGCAGGTCAAGGACACTTTCCATGGCACCAGCAAGCTGATCGCCCCGCTCGCGCTCACGATTTTTTGCCTCGTCTTCCTGTTCAACGCCATGGATATCCTGCCGGTGGATCTGCTGCCATGGGTCGCACATCACGCTGGCGTGGATCACTTAAAGGTCGTCCCTAGCACCGACCTAAACATCACTTTCGGCATGTCTATTACGGTGTTCCTGCTGGTGATGTACTACAGCGTTCGCATCAAGGGCCCGGTCGGCTTCGCCAAGGAACTCCTGTTCCAGCCGTTCGGCAAGTGGGGCATGCCCGCGAATCTCGTGCTCAACACGATTGAGCACGTCGCGCGGCCGGTGTCACTCGCGCTGCGATTGTTCGGCAACATGTACGCCGGCGAGATGATTTTTCTGCTGCTCGCACTATTCACGATCGGCAAGGGCGCCGAAGGCCTGCTGACGTGGGGTGGCATCGCCGGATTCGTCGGCCAGACGATCCTGAGCCTGGCGTGGGCAATCTTCCACATCCTGATCATCACGCTGCAGGCGTTCATTTTCATGATGCTCACGATCGTGTACCTGTCGATGGCGCACGAAGAGCATCACTGAGCAAGCAAAGAATTTGTTCTTGAAGAGGTAGAGGAGGAGTCATGGAAATCGCAAGTTTGGTTGCAAATGTACAAGGGTTCACGGCGCTCGCCGTGGGCATTGTCTTCGGCATGGGCGCGCTCGGAACCGCGATCGGTTTCGGTCTGCTCGGCGGCAAGTTCCTCGAAGGTGCGGCCCGGCAGCCGGAGATGGTGCCGATGCTGCAGGTGAAGATGTTCATCGTCGCGGGTCTGCTCGACGCGGTGGCGATGATCGGTATCGGCTTCGCGCTGTTCTTCACCTTCGCGAATCCGTTCCTGGCGGCGGTCCAGCAGGCAGCTGGCGGCGGCTAATCACTGGCCGATCGCACAAGCGGAGGATCCAGAAGTGAGCATCAATCTCACCCTGATCACGCAGATGTTCGTGTTCCTGCTGCTCGCGCTGTTCACGATGAAGTTCGTGTGGCCGATGATTCGGGGCGCCATGGACAAGCGCGCCCAGCGCATCGCGGACGGGCTGGCCGCTGCGGAGAAGGGCCAGAAAGATCTGGGCCAGGCAAAGTCCAAGGCGGACGAAATCATTCGCGAGGCGCGTGCGCGCGCCGTGCAGATCGAAAATCAGGCCCAGCATCGCGCCAATGAGGTGATCGACCAGGCGAAGAAGTCCGCGATTGGTGAAGGCGAGCGCTTGCTCGCTGCGGCCCAGCAGCAGATTCAGCTCGAGGGCACCCGGGCACGCGAATCGCTGCGCAAGGAAGTTGCCACGCTCGCGGTGAGCGGCGCATCGCAGCTGCTCGAGCGCGAGATCGACCCCAAAACGCACGCCGCACTGTTGGACAAACTGGCAGCGCAGCTCTGAGCCATGGCAGAAAAGAGCACCATCGCGCGACCCTACGCCAAGGCACTGTTCGAGCTTGCGCTCGAACAGAAGAGGCTGGATGCCTGGTCGCAGGCGCTTGCCATCGCTGCGGCGGTCGTGTCCGATGTGCGGGTCAAAAAACTGCTCACGAGCCCCCACGTCACGACTGATCAGCTCGCCAGTCTCCTGATCGATATCGGCGGCAAATCGCTCGACAATGAAGGACAGAACTTCATTCGCGTCCTGGCTTCTAACCGGCGGCTCGGTCTCCTCCCCGAGATCGCCACGATTTTCGAGAGGCTCAAGGCAGAGGCGGAGAACGTCGTGGACGTCACAGTAACCTCGGCGGCGCCGTTGAGCGTGGAGCAGCAACGCAACTACTCGAACGCGCTGCGTCAGCGGCTAAAGGGTGACGTGCGCCTGCATTGCGAAGTCGACCCGGCACTCCTGGGCGGCGCGATTCTGCGGGCCAATGATCTGGTGATCGATGGTTCTCTGCGAGGCCGGCTCGACCGGCTCGCCACCGAACTCTTGAATTAGGAAGGGACGAACAATGTCCATCAAGGCATCTGAAATCAGCGACCTGATCAAGGCGCGCATCGAAAAGTTCCAGTCGGCCACCGACGCACGCAACGTCGGTACTGTCATCACGGTGACCGATGGCATCTGCCGTCTGCACGGTCTTGCCGATGCGCGCTACGGCGAGATGCTCGAGTTTCCGGGCAATACCTTCGGGCTGGCGCTGAACCTCGAGCAGGACTCGGTCGGCTCGGTCGTGCTCGGTGAATACAAGCACATCACTGAGGGCGACACGGTCAAGACCACAGGCCGCATCCTCGAGGTGCCGGTCGGGCCAGAACTCCTGGGTCGCGTCGTGGACTCCCTCGGTAATCCGCTCGACGGCAAGGGGCCGGTGAAGACTAGTTCCACTGCGCCCATCGAGCGCGTGGCGCCCGGCGTGACATTCCGCAAGTCCGTAGCGCAGCCGGTGCAGACTGGCTACAAGGCGATCGACTCGATGGTGCCGATCGGCCGCGGCCAGCGCGAGTTGATCATCGGCGACCGCCAGACCGGGAAGACCGCGCTCGCCCTCGATACGATCATCAATCAGAAGAGCTCCGGCATTAAGTGCATTTACGTGGCGATCGGACAGAAGCAGTCCTCGGTCGCCAACGTGGTGCGCAAGCTCGAAGAGCACGGCGCCCTCGCCCACACGATCGTCGTCGCGGCCTCGGCATCCACGCCGGCTGCGATGCAGTACATCGCGCCGTATTCGGGCTGCACCATGGGCGAGTACTTCATGGACAACGGTGAAGACGCGCTCATCATTTATGATGACCTCACGAAGCAGGCCTGGGCGTATCGCCAGATTTCGCTGCTGTTGCGCCGGCCGCCGGGTCGCGAGGCTTACCCGGGCGACGTGTTCTACCTGCACTCACGTTTGCTCGAGCGTTCAGCACGTGTGAACGAGGACTACATCGCGAAGGTCACCAACGGCCGCGTCAAAGGTCGGACGGGCTCGCTAACCGGGTTGCCGATCATCGAGACCCAGGCGGGCGACGTGACGGCGTTCGTGCCGACCAACGTGATCTCGATTACCGACGGGCAGATCTTCCTCGAGACCGATCTGTTCAACTCAGGTATCCGGCCCGCGATGAACGCAGGTATCTCGGTCTCGCGCGTCGGTGGCGCTGCACAGACCGACATCATCAAGAAGCTCGGCGGCGGCATTCGTCTCGCGCTCGCGCAGTATCGCGAGCTGGCCGCCTTCTCACAGTTCGCCTCGGATCTCGATGAAGCGACCCGGCGCCAGCTGGAACGCGGCGTGCGCGTCACCGAAGTGATGAAGCAAAAGCAGTACGCGCCGCTGTCGGTGGCAGAAATGGCCGTGTCGATCTACGCCGTCAACAACGGCTACATGGACAAAGTCGAGCGCAACAAGGTCGTCGACTTCGAAGCGGCCCTGCAGTCTTTCGCGAGATCGAACCATGCGGCGGCGCTCAAGGCGATCAACGACAAGCCTGTGCTCAAGGAGCACGAGGCCACGCTCAAGAAGATCGTCGAGGAATTCGTGGCGACGGGCGCGTACTGATCGGAATCGGCAATGGCCATCGCAAAAGACATCCGGGTCAAGATCGCGAGTATCAAGAGTACTCAGAAGATCACCAAGGCCATGGAGATGGTCGCGGCGAGCAAGATGCGCCGTGCGCAGGAACGCATGCGCGCCGCGCGTCCCTACGCGGAAAAGATGCGTGTGGTGATCGGTCACCTCAATGAAGCCAACCCGGACTATCGGCATCCGTTCCTGGTCGAGCGCCCGGTGAAAGCCGTGGGCTTCATCCTCGTGAGCACGGACCGCGGCCTGTGCGGTTCGCTCAACGTCAATCTGTTCAGAAGCCTGCTCGCAGCGGCGCGCGACTGGCAACAAAAAGGCGCGACGATCTCGCTGTGTCTTTTGGGCTCCAAGGCGTTGCAGTTCTTTCGCCGCCTTGGCTTGCCGGTGCTCGCGCAGGCCGTCCAGCTTGGCGACCGCCCGCATATCAAGGATCTCATCGGCACGGTCAAGGTAATGCTTGACGCCTATAGTGAAGGCAAGATCGATCGGCTGTTCCTGCTGCACAACACTTTCGTAAGCACGATGAGCCAGAAGCCTGCAATGACCCAACTTCTGCCCGTGGTGACCATGGACAAGGATCAGCTGCAGGAGCACTGGGACTATATCTACGAACCAGGCGCCGCGGAGATTCTTCCAGATGTGCTGATGCGCTACATCGAGTCACAGGTGTACCAGGGCGCCGTCGAGAACGTGGCTTGCGAGATGTCGGCGCGCATGGTTGCCATGAAGAGCGCATCCGACAACGCAGACAGCCTGATCGAAGAGCTTCAACTCATCTATAACAAGGCACGCCAGGCCGCGATCACCAAGGAATTGTCGGAAATCGTGGGCGGCGCGGCGGCAGTTTGAGGAACGAGGAACATCGAATGAGCAGTGGCAAGATCGTTCAAGTCATCGGCGCGGTCGTTGACGTGGAGTTTCCACGCGACCAGATCCCCAAAATCTATCAAGCGCTCAAGCTCGACGACGTCGACCTGACGCTCGAGGTGCAGCAGCAGCTCGGTGACGGCGTGGTCCGCACGATCGCGATGGGAGCCTCCGAAGGACTCAAGCGCGGCATGCCAGTCAAGAACACCGGTGCTCCGATATCGGTGCCCGTAGGAAGCGGCACGCTGGGGCGGATCATGGACGTTCTCGGGCACCCGGTGGACGAAGCGGGCCCGATCAAATCGCAGGAGCACTGGCCGATTCACCGTCCCGCGCCGAGCTATGAAGAACAGGCAGGCAGCCAGGATCTGCTGGAAACGGGAATGAAGGTCATCGATCTGCTGATCCCGTTCGCCAAGGGCGGCAAGATTGGTCTGTTTGGTGGAGCAGGCGTAGGCAAGACCGTCACGATGCTGGAGTTCATCAACAACATTGCCAAAGCCCACTCGGGGCTGTCGGTCTTCGCGGGCGTCGGTGAACGCACGCGCGAAGGCAACGACTTCTACAACGAGATGACCGAATCGGGCGTAGTCGACAAGGTCGCGATGGTCTTCGGCCAGATGAATGAGCCGCCCGGTAATCGCCTGCGTGTCGCGCTCACGGGGCTGACGATGGCGGAGTATTTTCGAGATGAGAAGGTAGCAGGCGGCAAGGGCCGGGACGTGCTGCTCTTCATCGACAACATCTACCGGTACACGCTCGCGGGCACAGAAGTGTCGGCATTGCTGGGTCGCATGCCATCGGCGGTGGGCTATCAGCCGACACTGGCGGAAGAGATGGGCTTGCTCCAGGAGCGCATTACTTCGACGAAGACCGGTTCCATTACATCCATCCAGGCCGTGTATGTGCCGGCGGACGATTTGACCGACCCCTCGCCAGCGACCACGTTCGCTCACCTCGATGCTACGGTCGTGTTGTCTCGGCAGATCGCGGCGCTCGGCATTTACCCCGCGGTCGATCCGCTAGATTCCACCAGCCGCCAGCTGGACCCGCTGGTCGTGGGCGAAGAACACTACAACACGGCGCGTGGCGTGCAGGCGGTGCTGCAGCGGTACAAGGAGCTGCAGGACATCATCGCGATTCTCGGCATGGACGAACTGTCGGAAGAGGACAAGCTTACGGTGGGTCGGGCGCGCAAGATCCAGCGCTTCCTGTCGCAGCCCTTCCACGTTGCGGAAGTGTTCACCGGCCAGAAGGGCAAGTACGTGTCGCTCAAGGACACGATTCGGGGCTTCAAAGGGATTCTGGCCGGCGAGTTCGATGCCTTGCCTGAGCAGGCGTTCTACATGGTGGGCACGATCGAGGAAGCGGTCGAGCAGGGCAAGAAACTCCAGTAGTCATGGCCAACACCATTCACGTCGACATCGTGAGCGCGGAAGGAGAGATCTTCTCCGGTGCCGCGACGATGGTGTTTGCGCCGGCTTCGCAAGGCGAGATCGGTATCGCTCCTCGTCATGCGCCATTACTCACGACACTAAAACCGGGCGAGGTCCGCGTGCAGACGCCAGAGGGCGAGGAACAGTACTTCTATGTCGGCGGTGGAGCCATCGAGGTGCAGCCACATCTGGTGACGGTGCTGGCAGATACGGCGCTTCGCGCGAAGGATATCGATGAAGCCGCAGCCCTCGCGGCGAAGCAGCGCGCCGAGGATGCACTCAAGGACAGAGTGGGACACATCGAGATTGCCGAAGCACAAGCCGAGTTGGCGCGTGCCGCGGCACAGTTGAAAGCCATCGAGCGGCTCAGAAAACTAAGAAAGTAGTCGCTTCAGATCCCCGCGAATCAGGGGAGGGGCCCGTGCGAGCCCCTCCCGTGTCTGCTCACTTCAGCTTGAGTTCCTGGATGTACTCGATGCCGAGTGATTCGCGCATCTTGCCGCGATCCACCGACGCCTTGTCGGCCCCGGAGCGTGAACCCCAGACCTTATTGGAGATCGGCTCCTGGCGATCGTCCAGGCCGTCCAGTGCTGCCCAGTTCTTGTACGTAATGGTGAGATAAAGATCCGGCTCGCTTGGATTACGCGAGTTGGTCGCAAATACGGCGTAATCCACGATCAATCCGGCTTTCTTGTATTCCTCCATGATTCCCTTGTAGGTCGTGGCGAGGTACTTCATGTACGCGTCGAACATGCCCGGCAATATCTTGATGGATGAAACCTGTGTGACGGGCCCTTCCGTGTAGGAACGCTCTTCCTGCGCAAGAGGGCTTGTTGCTGCAAGAAGCAGCGAGGCCGCGAGCAACGGCCCAATGATGCGTTTGATCATGTGAATCCTCTTGTTTTACTTGAGCTTCAGTTCTTGAATGTATTGGATGCCCAGGACCTCGCGAATTTTCTCGCGGTCGATGTATCCCTGGTTTGCTTGGGTCGTGGAGCCATAGACCTTCTTGTCGATGGGGTCAGTCTTGTCCCGCAAGCCATCGAGCGCGCCCCAGTTCTTGTAGACGATCGTCAGGTACAGGTCGGGCTCGCTGGGGTTGCGAGCATTGGTCGTGTAAACCCCGTAGTCGACGATCAGACCGGCTTTCTTGTATTCCTCATTGGCGGCTTTCCAGGTTTTTTGCAGCCACGCCATGTAAGCATCAAAACCACCTGGCTTGATCTTGATGGCCGATATTTCCATGACCGCGCCTTCGGTATAAGAGCGCTCTTCCTGGGCCAGAGCATTCATTGACGCAAGCATCAGCGAGGCCGCGAGCAGCAGCCCGGTGAATCGTCTCAACATGAAATTCTCCTCGTTTTCTTGTAGTACTAATTCGATCGCGTGAGGCGATCGGTAGGACAGCGCGCACTCTACGCGCGGCCGTCTGAAAGCGTCAACGCCCATACCCGCGTCCGACTCGGCTACAATTCCCGCACATTCCGTCGCTTAGGTGCAAAGGATGGCTCGACTGGCTGGATTCGAAAAGGAAGCCCGCGGTTGAAACTCAGTGTCGTTATCCTGGCGGCCGGACAGGGCAAGCGGATGAATTCCGATCTGCCGAAGGTCCTGCAACCGCTAGCCGGCCGACCGCTCCTTTCGCACGTGATCGACTGTGCTCGGAGTCTCGACCCGGACTCGATTCACGTCGTGTACGGCTACGGTGGCGAGCAGGTCCGGCAAGCACTGAACGATGCGTCCGTGCAGTGGGTCCTCCAGCCGGAGCAACAAGGTACCGGCCACGCGTTGATGCAGGCAATGCCGTCGATCACCGACGATGAAACCGTACTCGTGCTCTATGGCGATGTTCCGCTCGTCAGGCACGAAACCCTGATGCAGCTCGTCGCGCAGTCGGGCGAGCGCTCGATTGCGGTGCTCAGTGTCATCCTCGACGATCCGGCCGGCTACGGCCGAGTCTTGCGAGATGCTGCGGGCAACGTGGTGCGGATCGTGGAAGAGAAGGATGCCACCACCAAGGAACGCGGCATACGTGAGGTCAATACGGGCCTGCTGGCTGCACAGGCGCGGCACCTGCGTCGCTGGCTCGGGGCGCTCCGTAATGACAACGCGCAGTCTGAGTACTACCTTACCGATGTCGTCGTCGCGGCGGTGAAGGGCGGATTCAGGATCAACGGTGTCGTGGCCGGCGACGTGACCGAGGTACTGGGTATCAACGACAAGGTTCAGCTCGCCGAAGTTGAAGCCGCGCATCGACGCCGCAAGGCAACTGAGCTGATGCTGGCAGGCGTGACATTGGCCGACCCCGCGCGCCTCGACGTGCGTGGCACCGTGACCGTCGGGCGCGACGTCTACATCGATGTGAATGTCGTGCTGGTTGGCGACGTCAAGCTGGGTGATCGGGTTCGGATAGGGCCCAACTGCTATTTGCGCGACTGCGAGATCGGCGCCGATACCGAACTGTTTCCCAACTGCGTGATGGATCGTGCAGTGATCGGCAACGGTTGTCAGGTCGGTCCGTTTGCACGCCTGCGTCCAGGTACCGTCCTGCATCGCGACGTGCACATCGGAAATTTTGTCGAGGTGAAGAAGAGCGAGATCGGTGCGGGCGCCAAAGCCAACCATCTCACCTATCTTGGTGATGCCGTCATCGGTGCCAGGGTCAACGTAGGCGCAGGCACCATCACCTGCAACTACGACGGCGCCAACAAGTGGCGTACAGACATTGGTGACGGCGCGTTCATCGGCTCGGGCACGATGCTGGTCGCGCCGGTGCAGGTTGGTAGCAACGCGACGATCGGTGCGGGTTCCGTCATCACGAAGCCCGCACCTGCCGGCAAGCTCACGCTGGAGCGCGGCAAGCAAGTGACGGTCGAGGGCTGGAAGGCACCGGTCAAGAAAGAAGCCTGAGACCTGATTCACACGCTGTTGCGCTAGCCAATGCACGCAGCGCACGTCTGTAGCAGACTTCAGGTCCCTCTTTTGGTCACCGGGCTGCAAATCGGGATCGCAGATTGAGATAACCAAAGAATGTGTGGAATTGTCGGAGCTGTCGCTGAGCGCAACGTCGTCCCGATCCTCATCGAGGGTCTGAAGCGGCTCGAATACCGTGGCTACGATTCGGCGGGGATCGCGGTGCTGAACGGTAAGGGCAAGCTGGAGTACCAGAAGGCGGTCGGCAAGGTCGCGCAGCTCGAAGCAAGGCTCGCTGCACATCCGCTGTCGGGCAAGCTGGGCTTTGCGCATACGCGTTGGGCGACGCATGGCGGTGTAACCGAGGCCAACGCCCATCCGCATGTCTCCGGCGACCGTGTCGCCGTGATTCACAACGGCATCATCGAGAACTACGAGCCGCTCAAGGCCGAGCTGGTAGCAAAGGGCTATCGCTTCGCGTCCGAAACGGACACCGAAGTCATCGCTCACCTCGTGCATGACCAGCTCAAGCAGGGTCACGACCTGCCCGAAGCCGTGCGCCTGTCTGTGCAGCGGTTCACGGGCGCGTACGCGCTTGCTGGTGTTTGATGCGCGTGATCCGGATCGAATCGTCGTGGCACGCATCGCGAGCCCGCTCGTGATCGGGCTCGGCATCGGCGAGAATTTTATCGCGAGCGGCGTGCCTGCGCTGCTGCCCGTGACCCAGCGATTCATCTACCTGGAGCAGGGCGACCTTGCCGAAATCACTCGCGACAAGGTGCGCGTGTTTCGCCCCGATGGCTCCACTGTCACGCGCCCGGTGCATGAGACGCGCTGGACCCCAGAAGCCGCCGAGAAGGGGCCCTATCGCCACTACATGCAGAAGGAAATCTTCGAGCAGCCGGCGGCGCTTGCCAACACTCTTTACGGGCGGGTTGCGGACAAACGTGTACTCGCAGAATCCCTCGGCCCTGCGGCCGCGCAATTGCTGCCTCAGGTGCAACAGATACACATCGTCGCTTGCGGCACGAGCTATCACGCCGGCTGCGTAGCCAAGTACTGGATCGAGTCACTGGCGGGCATTCCGTGCCAGGTGGAGATTGCGAGTGAATATCGATACCGGCAGGTCGTGGTGCCGGCGGGCACGCTGTTCGTAACTCTCTCGCAGTCCGGCGAGACGGCCGACACGCTCGAGGCATTGCGCATGGCCAAGCGCGCCGGCTATCTGGGCTCGCTCACCGTCTGCAACAGTCCGCACAGTTCGATGGTGCGCGAATCCGATCTGGTCATGATGACGCATGCCGGGCCGGAGATCGGTGTCGCGAGCACCAAGGCGTTTACTACTCAACTACTCTCGCTGTTGCTGGTTGCATTGATGCTCGGGCGACAGCGAGGCCTGGCGCCACAGCGCGAGGCGGAGTTCGTCGGTCACCTGGTTCACGCGGCGGTCGCCGTGGAGCAGGTGCTCGAGATGGACGAGTAAGTTGCGTTTGCTGGCGGAGGAGTTCGCCGAAAAACATCACACCCTGTTTCTCGGCCGCGGACCGATGTGGCCGATTGCCATGGAAGGCGCGCTCAAGCTCAAGGAGATCTCCTACATCCATGCCGAGGCCTATGCGGCCGGCGAGCTCAAGCACGGGCCACTGGCGCTCATCGACGAGGAAATGCCTGTCGTCGTCGTCGCGCCGAACAACGACCTGCTCGACAAGCTGAAAGCCAACATGCAGGTCGTGCGCGCACGCGGCGGGCAGCTCTATGTGTTCGCGGATCGCGAAACGGGATTGAAATCGGAGCCGGGGACGACAGTGATCGACGATGCCGCATGCTGACCGCCTGATCGCACCGATCGTGTACACCGTTCCGCTGCAGCTGCTCGCCTATCACGTTGCCGTGCTCAAGGGCACCGACATCGACCAGCCTCGCAATCTCGCCAAGTCCGTAACCGTGGAGTAGGCTGGTCGCAACAAGAACTCGCGGCCGCCAAACGCTGGTGGTATTCTCCGCCGCCCTTTTTCAGGCTGCAGGAGTACTCGCGCATGACTCGAATCGGTTCCTGGCGTCACTGGATCGCACCGTTGGTGTTGGCTACAACGCTAGGTGCGTGTGGTGGGCAGAAGGAGCCGGCCCAGAAAGCAGTAGCGGATGCGGAGGCGGCGATCTCAGCTCTCAGGAGCGATGCCGCGAAACTCGCACCCGATGACCTGAGCGCACTTGACGAATCGCTGGTCGGGCTTAAGGCCGACTTCGAGCGCCAGGACTATCAGGCCGTGATTGCAGCGTCGCCGGTGCTGATGACACGCGTCGGGGCGGTCCAAGAGACGATTTCCGCACGCAAAGCGGAGCAGGTTGCTCACGCGGCGCAGCTCACCGAGAGTTGGAATACGCTGAGCGCCGAAGTGCCCGAAATGGTGGATGCGGTAAATGCGCGCGTCGAGTCGCTGGTGCGAACCAAGAAACTTCCAACGGGCATGAACACCGCTAGTTTCGAATCAACGCGCGCAGCTGCCACTGACATGACGCAGACATGGCAGAAGGCGCTGGGCGCATTTGCCAATGACAACATGGACGAAGCCGTGGGCAGTGCACAGGCGGCAAAACAGAAAGGGGCTGAAGTGATGAATACACTGGGAATGAAGCCGAACACCTGACGCTCGGCACACATTTCGAATCACGGAATGCCCCGGCTCAGAACCGGGGCATTTTTTTTGGTGGACCATGAACGGACTGCACGCGTTTCTGTTCGGAGTCTCGTTGGCAATCGCGATTGGGCCGATCGCACTGCTCATCATCCATAACGGTCTCAACCACGGGATGAGTGTCGCGGTGCGTAGCGCAGTCGGCGCTGCCACCGCGGATCTGCTCTACAGCCTGGTCGCATTCATCATCGGCGCGCGTGTGGTCGCGGCGCTCAGCACCCATGAACGTGCGATTCACGTCGTGAGCGGAGCGGCGCTAATCGGGGTGGGCCTATGGCTGGCCGCAAGAGCGGCGCGCCCGGCTCGGACGGCCGATGAGATGCGAAAACCAGCGGACCCCAAGCGCGCGGGCTTCCGGGTGACACTGCTGCTGACGCTTGCGAACCCGCTGACGCTCGCGATCTTTCTCGGCTTTGCGGGCCAGTTGTCGCTCGGTGGAGACAGCCGTGCTGCTGTGTTCTTGTCGTTCTGCGTATTTATGGGCAGCCTGCTGGTGCAAATGATGTTTGCCCTCTTAGGCGTTTCGCTCGGCAAATGGGTCACGGATCGGCGTGCAATCGGCGTGCTAAATTTCGTCAGTGCAGTGGCAATCATCGCGTTTGGTGTGAAGGGGGTCCTGTCATGAGATTGGCCGGTCGAGCAGTGAGGCAAGGCATGGAGACCCGCATGACCGGTATCCGGGCAGGCGCGCCGCTTGGCGTCCTCGGTTTGTTACTCCTCGGAGGGCCTGGTCAGGCGCAGGAAACAATCGATACGCCGTTCAACGATCACGTTCGGCTGACGGCCGGGCTGTTGTCGGCCACGGCGGATACGGAATTGCGCCTCGATGCGGATGACGGCACGCCCGGCACGCCCGTGAGTGCGGAAGACGATCTGGGACTATCGGATCGAGGTGAGTTTGCCGACGTGGAAGCAGAGGTACGCATTCGCGAGCGGCATTTCGTGCGCTTCAATTATTTCCGGCTGGATCGCAGCGCCACGACGACAATCACGCGGGAGATCCAATTCGGCAACGACACGTTCGAGCCCGGAGATGCGGTCGAGTCATCGCTGGACCTGCGTGAGTTCACCGCCACCTATGCTTACCGCTTTCTTCGCAAACCTCGCTTCGAACTCTATGGCAGCTTCGGAATCCATCTGACGGAGCTCATCGCCGCAGGGCGGGTTCAAGCACGCGATCTGCGGGAAGACGAGCGCGATGTTGCGCCCCTTCCGGCATTGGGCTTGGGCGCAGAGGTCGGTTTCACGAACCGCATCTACATGAGTGTGTTTGTCGATTACCTGCAAGCCAACGTGAACGATTTTGAAGGCGAAATCCTCGACGCAAGAATTACCGCGCTCTATCGCTTCACGCGTAACCTCAGCGCGGGCCTTGGCTATTTCTTACTCGAACGTACGGTAGATTCTTTCGATCTTGACGACTCCGGTCACTTCAAGCTCACCGACTCCGGGGGCGAACTGTTCCTGCGGATGAGTTTCTAACTCGTCTGTATCGGCACGAACCCGACGAGCATTCTGTAGGCGTTGAACTACAGAGGCCGCGAGCGTTTGCTCGCCGGCTCTGCCTTGCCCAGGAGGCACGACATGGTTCGCCAACAACGCCTGGAGATACGCCACTTCTTCAGAACTGATGCAGACGTTTTCCGACGCTGGTTTGGATTAGCTGGCCCAACGGGTAAAGCGGCGCACGCCGGAGATCAATAGCACAGCACGGCTTGACCAGCGTACGAAGCCAGTTGGCCCAAGAATCGCGAGCAGACCCAGTCCCGCTGCAAGGAGCAATGGTGCAGAGGTCAACCGTTTCGCGATCTCAATCACTCTGTCCGTATGGTGTAGTCGTCGCTGCAGATCGTCGCTGATCTCCAGGAGCTCTGCTCGTTGGGCGGCGCACCTCAGTTGCAATTGCTGGCGACGTTCGCTAATCGCAGATGTGTGGTCGTTCATAACCGCGCCGATAGCTGATCGCGATCCTTCGCGAGCTCAGTACGCGTGGCATGCAGGAGACGAACTCGCCCTCGGACCTTGATCGTCAAGACCACGAGCGAAATTATGCAAATGCCTACCACCACGCCCGTCACGGCGAAGGCGGCTGGCAGGCGATGCGTATCCCAGAACGCCAGGATGATCGTAATGCCGATGAAGAAGATTCCTATCGCCGCGGAGAGCAATGCGATAGAGCCCCAGATCAACAGCGCCGTGGCTCGTTGAATCTCTTCCTGCACTTCGGTCGTCAGGAGCTCGAGCCGCGTCTGCGCCACCGCGAACAGCGTCGCGAGCAACTTGCTCAAGGAGCGGAACAGCCCGCTTGCAGGCGCGCTCGATGCCGATGTCCCTTCTTCTGACATCGCGTGCTTTCTTATCGGCGACTGGCGATCAACCCGACTACCAGCCCGGCAAGCGCGGCAATGCCAACGGCTTGCCAGGGATTCTTGCGTACGTACTCATCGGCGTGCTGGGCTGCTTCGCGTGTGTGTGCGAGCACCTCGTCCTGTGCCGATGAAAGCCGCTCACGCGCTCCGCGAACGGAGGCCTCGGCTCGCTCGCGAGCCGCTGCGACCTTCTCTCCGGCAATGCCAGCAGTGGCCTTGAGGAGGTCCTCCGCGTCCTTTACGACAGTTCTCAGATCATCAAACAGTGAATCAGTGGTTGCATGTGCCATGTGTCAGCGCCTCCGGCTGAGCTACTCGCAGGGGGAATGGCGCAATCAATTGCGCGATCGTGATCGAGTATCGCGCACGCCTGCGTCCTAGGCCAGAGTGGAAAAACTACACGAAGCGCGCATGTGTAAGTCAAAGAGGCCGCGCATCGCAAGTTCCGTCGCGGATGGCCACGTCGCAGACGGCCGCATTTGCCACCAGTCGAGCCGGTGCGTGTTGAGCCGAGTCACTTCTTCGTCGTGACTTGCGCGCAATTGCCATTTCGATATGCACGTGTTCGCGCACGTCACGCGACTACGATCGAGTCCAGGCATGTAGGGACTAACCTGAAAACCCAATGCGTTTGCGTCGCAGAAAATCGTGGAATTGACCAGGCACAAGCGTTGGCGACCTGCTCAGCGAGTGCACGTTGAATCGGGTGCGAGTCAATCCAGCGGCTAACCGGAACCGCGTAACCCATTGAAGAAAAAATAAAAACGACACACCGAGCGGGTGGCTTGAGCTGCGGTGAACTCCGTAGCAGCCTGGCGTTTACATGTCGTTTACGGAATGTCAACCCTCCCTCGGGGGATTTTTGGGACGTAGGTCTCAATTACCGTACTATCCGGCGTGACGCGGCTCACACTCCGTGTGGAATAAGTCATGTCGGCTCCGTACAATGTAAAACAAGCGTTATTAGCGGCTTACCGCCATTTGTTGACGCCGCTGGTGCGGATCCTGCTGCGAAATGGGATCTCTTATTTGGAGTTCGCAGAGGTTACGCGCGAGGTGTTCGTAAATGTGGCGGGACGGGATTTCACTTTACCCAAAAGAAAAATCTCGCTGTCGCGCATAGCAATCATGACGGGCCTGTCACGAAAGGAAGTGGCCAGGCTCGCGAAAGAGGGAGGACCGGTCAGGCGGGCTGCGCAAGACGAGGAGCTAAATCGCGTCGGCCGAGTGCTGCAGGGGTGGTACACCGATAGCGAATTCACCGGACCTTATGGGGTCCCGCTCGATCTGAAGTTTGACGACGCACCTCGCAAACCGAGCTTTACAGAATTAGTACGTCGATACAGTGGCGACATGCCTGCTAGGGCAATGCTCGATGAGCTCCTGAGAGTTGGTGCGGCGAGGCTTGAGAAGGACAGCGGACTGATCCGAGTTTTGAACCGAGCATACGTGCCTGAAAAACTTGCTGCAGAGAGTGTTCGCCACTTTGGTCTAACGGCACGAGACTTCGTAGACACACTCGAAGTGAATCTAAGGAAGGTTGGACCGGGGAGAGGGAGATTCGAGCGAAGGGTGGTTGCGGATGAGGGCATGAGCGCGAGCGATTTGGCTGACTTCGACTTCTTTGTACGGGATCGAGGGCAGCAATTTCTAGTTGAGGTGGATGACTGGATATCAGCGCGGCCAAGACCACGCGCAGGCGAAGAAAGAGTAGACGCAGGCGTGGGCCTATATATCTACATACGTAATGCGTCAGAAGATGAAGCGCTTGAGAAGAGTTTGGAAGGGGAATCCGATGTTGAAGATTTCGAAAGTTCTTAGCGCGCCGACGGTGCGCTGCCGCGCGCTTCTGTGCGTAGCGGCTTTCGTCATGGCGGCGCCCTCGTGGGCATCTATTATCGGTGGTGACACCAATTCCATCATTGGCGGTGACACGCGCTCGATAATTGGCGGTGATCTTAATTCGATCATCGGAAGCGATCTGGCCGCGATTGGTGCTGTTGAGAGCATTGATCTTCGGAAGGGATTGATCGTGGTTCTCGGTCAAGCCTTTGCTGTAGACCAAGACACGAAATTTAGCATCGCTGGCCGCTCGGCCTCGAAGGGCACAAAACTGTTGAAGTTTGTGCGTGTGGGAGATTACGTCGCCGTCGGAGGTGCGAGGGCCGAAGGTGCACCAGCTCGAGCCGGCAACGTCGTGGACGCTAACGATTCGATATACAGACGGTGCAACCGAAACCTATGTGAAGGGCGACATCGCTTCGCTTAATGCCGCAATCGGTCGGTTAACTATCGGCTCCCTGACGGTTGACTATACGGCCGTGTTGAGCGCGGTCGACGCATCTTCATTCGTTGTAGGAGGTACGGTCGAGCTCTCAGGCATTCGACCAAATTCCAACGGCGCATTGCTGGCTTCCGCTGCGAGAGTGCTGAGTTCTGGCAGCATCGTCGGCGGTGATACGAATTCCATCATTGGCAGCGATACCAACAGCATCATCGGCGGTGATACGAATTCCATCATTGGCGGCGATACCAACAGCATCATCGGCGGTGATACGAATTCCATCATTGGCGGCGACACCAAGAGCATCATCGGCGGTGATACCAAGAGCATCGTTGGCAGCGACGCCAAGAGCATCGTTGGCGGTGACACCAAGAGCATCATTGGCGGCGACGCCAAGAGCATCGTCGGCAGCGACGCCAAGAGCATCGTTGGCGGTGACACCAAGAGCATCATTGGCAGTGACACCAAGAGCATCATTGGCAGCGATACCAAGAGCATCATCGGCGCGGTCGATACCGCGGAGCGATGCATTGGTGGAGACACGAATTCCATCATTGGCAGTGACACCAAGAGCATCATTGGCAGCGACGCCAAGAGCATCATTGGCGGTGACACGAATTCCATTATCGGGGGCGATGCGCGCTGATATCTGGCGCGCAATCTTGCTAGACACGGAACCGGCGCTTAGGTCCTGACCGGGTTCCTGACCTCCTACCGTTACGTTCGGGGTTTCTGCACGTTTGCGGAGCAAACTTCAGTCTTCCACACTTCGTGCCATTGTCGCTGCTTCGGCTTTCTTAGGGCGTTCGGCGACAAATCTCGATCAACCAGCCCGAAATGTAGCGTGCCTCCCGTCGCGTGTGATGCTAATGGCCACGTCTACTGGCGTAGTCCACTCACCGGTGGTAGCAATACAATGAGTCAAAAAGACGATCGTACTCGCGAACTGGTCTTGGAATCGGCGGACAGGATGATCGCCCCACTGGTTCGAATCCTGTCCGCGGTCGGCATGTCGCAGGCCGAGCTGATTGCGATTTGTGCGCGTCATTGTGAGTCGAGTCGCCGTTCTGGCCGCAAGAGAGCACTCAAGGTCGTGGTTCGCGATCCGCGCTATCCAGACATCATCACGCGCTGGGTCACCCAGCCGCGATACCAAGATGCTGGACGTCCTGCACTTCTAAAGGCTTCCGGGAAAGTCACCTAGCTTCGCGTCATTGGTTCGCGAGACTGAACCATCGCTATCACCACGAGCGGTCCTAAGCGATTGGTCCCGATCCAAAATAGTGCGCATTACACGACGCGGAAGCAGGTGCAGCTTCTTGAGCGCTTTGTGCCTACTAGGTCCGGCAAGGAGTTTGACCTTGGTTTCCTTGCGACTATGACTGGCGATTTTCTGCGTGCTCACGAATTCAATGTTCTCCACGGCAAGCGTAGAGGCCATGGGCTATTCCAGCGGTCTTGCGCATAGCTACGACGTTCATCCAAGCTGGCCCACGATTTCAATGACTTTGCACGCGAGCAAGCTGCTCTTCTGTTGGAGTCGATTGACGACTGGCTAGCTAGACACCAGATGCCCCAACGCCAAAGACGGAAGGCGAACCGCCTAGGCATGGGCATATATGTGGTGAATGAAACGGTGCGCCAAAGAGGCGATCGTGGCCGCTAAATCATCCGCCCGCCAAGAGGCTGCATGTCGACGAATTCTGGATCCCCTTGCGACCCTGTTCTTGCGCTTGGGCGTGGGAGCCGGCGAATTCGCCACGCTGTGCAAGATCTCATATGTACATGCAGCTGCGGAGGCGAACCGACTAGCGAATGGACGTGTAAATCGTTCGCGCGTCGCGGTAGTGACAGGGCTCACTCGACCGGAGGTAGCTCGTCTCTTGGCGTCAAGAACAAGTCGCGTCACACAACGTGTGTGGCATAGGCATCGAGCTGCACGAGTTTTGGACGGGTGGTATTCGGACTCTGCATTCCAGGGAAAGCGTGGTCAACCATTGGCCCTTCCCCTAAAGGGGCCGACGTCGTCGTTCGAGGCACTGGTGAGGAAATACGCTGGCGACATTCCTGTCAAAGCGGTTCTGCAAGTACTGTCGGATGCAAGTGCACTCTCAGCAACAAAAGCTGGGCTGGTTCGTGCAAAGCGTCGACGGATTGCTTGGAGACAATATCATTCACAAGCCGTTGAGGAGATTGGCAAGAAAGCGGAAAGCTACCTGCGAGTACTTCTGCACAACCTCGAGCATCCCGATGACAAGTGGTACGAGGACGGCGTCTCGCAAAAACGTGTTAGTGCGGCTCTGGTGCCGTATCTTCGAAACGAGTTTGCAGCGAGAGGTGACGCGCTGCTGCGTATGATTTCAGATCAACTGAATCGACCTCATCGCGATGTAGATATGAGGAAAGCGCGTCGACGTGACTTTCGGCGTCAATCTCTTCTTGCATCTGCTTCCCGAGAGTTCCACGCGCGGGCGGACACTGAACCGGCATTAGCCGCTACTGCCGCCCCATCGGACCAAGCAGCTCATCCCGAAGCGCGCGGCGCATGATCTTTCCGACGTTGGTCTTGGGGAGTTCACTTCTGAAATAGATGTGGCGCGGCACTTTGTATCCGGTGAGCGAGGTGCGGCAATGCTCGACAAGCGCTTCGACAGTGAGGGTGGGATCCCGCTTTACGACGAAGAGTGCAACGACCTCGCCAGCACGTGACGTCGGGCTGCGCTACCGCGGCTGCTTCCAGGACACCCGGGTGAGTGACGACGACGCTTTCCACTTCGTTGGGGTACACGTTGAAGCCGGACACGAGAATCATGTCCTTCTTGCGATCCTCGATGTACACGAAGCCCTTTTCGTCCATGCGACCGACGTCGCCCGGTGCGCAGCCAGCCGTCGGGCAGCATCACCTTGGCGGTCTCGTCGGGTCGATTCCAGTAGCCACGCATCACCTGCGGCCCGCGAACGCAGATCTCGCCGACCGCATTCATGGCCAGCTCGCGACCGTCGTCGTCGCGTATCGAAACCTCGGTGGAGGAAATTGGAAGCCCGATCGAGCCGTTGAATTCCTGGATTGAAAACGGATTGATGCAGGCTGCAGGCGATGTCTCGGTCAGGCCCCAGGCCTGTGTCAGCACGTGCCCGGTAACTTTCTTCCAGCGTTCGGCAACCGCCTTTTGCACCGCCATCCCGCCGCCTAGCGTCACGCCCAGTGAGCTGAAGTCGACCTCGTCGAAGCCCGGCGTGTTCAGTAGTGCGTTGAATAGCGTGTTCACTCCGCTGATATAGGTAAATCGATACTTCTTCAGCTCGGCGACAAACGCGGGGAAGTCGCGAGGATTGGTAATCAGGATATTCCTGGCGCCCGACTGCGTGAACACCAGGCAGTTCGCTGTCAGCGAAAAGATGTGATACAGGGGCAGTGCCGTGATCACGACGTTATTTTCCTTGGGCGTTCCAGTCGCCAACCAGGCGTGCGACTGCAGGACATTGGCGATCATGTTTCGGTGCGTGAGGATCGCGCCCTTGGAAATACCGGTCGTGCCGCCGGTGTATTGAAGGAAGGCGATGTCTTCATGACCAACATCGATCGGTGCCAGCGTCAGTCCACGCGCATCGCGCAATACTTCCTTTAGTCGCACAGCGCCTGGAAGGGTGTATTTCGGCACCTGCTTGCGCACATGCCGCACCACGAAATTCACCAGCAGCGATTTCGGAGCGTCGAGCAGGTCGCCGACGCCCGTGACGATCACGTGCTTGATGTCGGTATCCGCAAGGACTTCTTGCAGCACGCCCGCAAAGTTTTCGAGTATCAGGATCGCAGTGGCGCCCGAGTCCTTCAGTTGATGCTGAAGTTCTCGTGGCGGTGTACAGGGGATTGGTGTTCACAACCGTCACACCAGCGCGGAATGCGCCGGCGATTGCGATCGGATACTGAAGCAGGTTGGGCATCATCAACGCGAGCCGGTCGCCCTTCCTGAGCCCCGCACGTTGCTGCAACCAGGCACCGAATTGAGCGCTCAACCGGTCCATGTCACCGTAGCTGAGCGCGGTGCCCATGTTGATGTACGCGGGCTGCGCGCGATATTTCTCGAAGCTCCGCTCGAATATCTCTTTCAGCGACGTGTATTCGCGCGGATCGATTTCTGCGGGAACACCGGGCGGATAACTTTTCAGCCAGATCTTTTCCACGACGCGCTCCGGAAGGATTCTTATGCACCTACTGCCACGCGGGGGACGCGCCCTGTGGCTTATAGCACCGGCCTCGCGCCGGCGGCAACGCTACGAACGCGCCAGCATCGGGCGCAACGCCGGCCAGATCGCCTCCAGGAGCTGCGGCTGCGCCTGGGCGTTTGGATGCAGGCCATCCTGCTGAATCATGTCAGGATCGAGGGCGACCTTGTCGAGAAGAAAGGGCACAAAGGGCAACCGGTATTTGTCAGCCAGTTCGCCATAGATCGCATGAAACCTTTCCGCGTAGGTCGCGCCGTAATTAGGTGGAATGCGCATCCCCAGAAGCAGCACGCGTGAGCCGTTCTTGCGGGCGGCCTCGATCATTGCTTCGAGGTTCGCCCTCACTTCGTCCAACGGCAGGCCACGCAACCCGTCGTTGCCGCCGAGTTCGAGAATCACGATCCCCGGACGTTGCACAGCGAGCGCACGCGCGAGACGGGCCCGTCCCCCATCGGTTGTCTCTCCACTCACGCTGGCATTCACGACATGGTATCCGTACCCTTGGGTAGTCAGTTTCTTCTGTAGCAGAGACTACCCAGCCTTCCTCGACGCGCATGCCGTACGCGGCGCTGATGCTGTCGCCGAATACCAGGATGTTCGGCGTTGGTGCGGCGTAACTTGCGGCGAGGTTCAGCGCGGCAAGAATCAGTGCGAGTCGCAAGCCCCGAAGCATGAGCAAACAGTCCGTTCTCAGAGCCGAAGAAGTCGACAAGCAGGTTAGCAGCCCGGAAGGTCCACTGACCATCCTGAGCGGCATCAACCTGAGCATTGTCGCCGGCGAGTCAGTCGCGGTCGTAGGAGCCTCCGGTGCCGGCAAGTCAACGTTGCTCGCACTGCTGGCCGGACTCGATGAGCCCAGTCGTGGCAAGGTCTGGTTGAACGGCGCTGAGCTCACCCGTCTCGATGAGGACGGGCGCGCGGCGCTCCGCGCGAAACACGTCGGCTTCGTGTTTCAGTCCTTTCATCTCGTGCCATCGCTGACAGCTCTCGAAAACGTGATGCTCCCCCTCGAGCTCGCCGGGCGCAAAGATGCCCGCGGTGCTGCTCTTGAGGTCCTGGAGAAAGTTGGTCTCAGCGCGCGCAAGGGTCACTACCCCAATCAGCTTTCGGGCGGCGAGCAACAGCGCGTCGCCATAGCACGCGCTTTCGTTACGCGACCTGCGGTGCTGTTCGCGGATGAGCCAACGGGAAATCTGGATACCGCGACCGGCGAGCGAGTCATGGATCTGCTCTTCGATCTGAACGCGGCGTCCGGCACGACGTTGGTTCTCGTGACGCATGACAAGTCGATTGCAGCTCGTTGCCAACGAGTGATCCACCTGGACGCGGGCCGGATCGTCTGACGCCATGAGCGCTCTTCGCTTCGCACTTCGAACATTGGTGCGCGACTGGAAGTCGGGTGAGCTCAATGTGCTGCTGTTGGCCGTGATCGTGGCGGTGGCGGCGCTGACTGCCGTGGGCTTCTTCACCAACCGCGTGAGCGAAGCCGTGGCGGTGCAGGCGGCGCAGGTGCTGGCAGCGGATCTGCGATTGCAGTCGAGCCGGCCCATCGACGCTCAATATGCAGCGGTCGCGCGGAAGCGGGGGTTGCGAACAGCGAACGCACTGTCGCTGGTGAGTGTGGTCTTCTTTGGAGAAAAGAGTCAGCTGACCTCAATTCGTGCGGTCGACCCGGATTATCCGTTGCGAGGTGCAGTACGCGTCTCCGACCGGCCGTTCGAGCGCGCGTATACGACGCGGGACGTGCCGGCGCGCGGCGAAATCTGGGCCGATTCACGCTTGCTCGCCACGTTGAATGCGTCCGTTGGCAACAGCCTCAGCATCGGGGCGGCGAGTCTGCGCGTCGCTCGCGTCCTCGATTACCGACCCGATCAGGGCTCCACGTTCGCAGAGCTCGCCCCGAATGCTCTCATGAACCTTGCGGACATCCCCGCCACGCAGCTCGTCCAGCCGGGAAGCCGGGTAACGTATCTCGCGCTGTTTGCCGGAATGCGCGCGCAGGTCACGACGTTCAAGGCGTATCTCGAAGGGGCACGCAAGCCGGGCGAACGGCTTCTGGATATCGCGGAAGCAAGCCCTCAGGTCCGTTCGTCGATGGATCGCGCCGGTCGATTTCTCAATCTCGCCGGACTGGTCAGCGTGCTGCTGGCCGCTGTCGCGGTCGCCATGGCAGCGCGGCGGTATGCGCACCGTCACCTCGACAATGTCGCCCTGATGAAGTGTCTCGGTGCCAGCCAGCGTTTCATCCTGACGATCAGTGTGCTGGAACTGGTTGCATTGGCCCTGATCTGCGCCGCGATCGGCACGCTGGCCGGATATCTCGGACAGGAAGTACTCGCGTGGCTGCTGAAGGATCTCATGGTCGGGGAGTTGCCAGCGCCCGCGCCCCAATCCGCCTATCTCGGCCTGGTCACGGCGGTCGCCATTCTCACGGGCTTTGCGCTTCCACCACTCCTGCAGCTGCGTGTCGTGCCTCCGCTCCGTGTTCTGCGACACAACGTCGAACCGCCACCACTGACATATGGCGTGACGTCTGGTCTGGCGATAGCCGCGATACTCGCGATGCTGTTCTGGCTGGTGCAGGACCTTGAACTCGTGGTCTGGGTCGCGTTGGGGACAGCGGCGACACTCGCGCTGTTGCTTCTGGCGGGCTGGTTGCTGGTGCGCAGCTTGAATGGCCTGCGCGGCGCAGTGGGCGTGGCCTGGCGCTACGGGCTTGCGAACATCGCACGACGTGGCCGCGAGAGTATCGTGCAGGTGGTCGCGTTCGGGCTCGGGCTGATGGTGTTGTTGCTGCTCGCGGTGGTTCGCAACGACCTGCTCGAGGACTGGCGTGCAAGCCTGCCCGCGAATGCACCCAACCAGTTTCTGGTCAATATTCGTCCCGATGACCGTAGCCGCCGTGCAGGATTTCTTTGTTGTGCACGGTGCCGTACGGCCGCAAATGTTCCCCATGATTCGCGCGCGCCTCACGCAGATCAACGGCAAGGCTACGAGCGACCTCAAGTTCAATACCGATCGCGGGCAGGGGTTTGCCGAACGCGAACAGAACCTCACCTGGGCAGCCGAGCCGCAGCGGGACAACACGATCGTGGCCGGCCGCTGGTGGAGCGAGAAGGACCAGGGCAAGCCTCTGATCTCGATTGCGACCGAATACCAGCAAGAGCTTGGGCTCAAGCTGGGCGATCGTCTGACTTTCGACGTCGCCGGCGAGACGCTCGAAACGACAGTCGCAAGCGTGCGCAAGGTTCAATGGGATAGCTTTCAGCCCAATTTCTTTCTGGTTCTGCCACCCGGCGTTCTCGCCGGTGCGGCGGGTACGTACATGACCAGCGTGTATCTCGATCCGCAGCAGAGGCGTTCGTTAGTTGATCTCGTACGGCAGTTTCCGAGCATCTCGATCTTCGATATCGACGCGTTGCTGAAGCAGATTCGCGACGTGGGCGACAAGGCTTCGCTCGCCGTCCAGTACGTGTTCCTGTTCACTCTTGTGGCGGGAATTACCGTGCTGCTCGCGGCGATCCAGGCCACGCGGGATGAACGCCGCTACGAAAGCGCCATGCTGCGCACGCTCGGAGCAAGCCGCCGCACTGTCCTGATGGGAGTCGCCGCGGAGTTCACGGCGCTGGGATTACTGGCGGGAGTGCTCGCCGCACTCGGCGCAACTGTCGCCGGCTACTTTCTCGCCACCCGGCTTTTCAACCTGGAGTATTCGCTGGATATCTGGGTATGGACCGTAGGCATTGCGCTCGGCGTGCTGTTGGTAGGTATCAGCGGCACCCTGGCGACCCGATCAGTCGTGAACCACCCACCGATCGCAACACTGCGCCAGAACCAGTGACTCCTCATTCGACCACACGTACCGTAAACCAGCCAACAGGCACGCGGTTGCCTCGCAGAGGAACTCCCTCGATCACGATCGCATAGTCACCTGGCGTCAGTGCCGAGGTGTTGAACGCGAACCGCACTTCGCCGTTGGAATCGCGGAGCACGTTATAGATGCTTCCAGCGCGAGCCTGATTCTTCTTATCGATCGTAAAGCGAAAGAGGTTCAGTCGTGTATAGGAGAGGTCGACGTGCAGTTCGATCAGTTCGGGGAACTCCTTCACCTGCAGATTGACCGACGGGCGGCCAGACGGTCCGTTGCGATCCGGCTGAATCCTGATCGAGCGCGTCTTGGCCGGCGCGTGTAGTGGTCCAGCCTCGAGCTTTGCCTGCAAGGTGGCAATCTGCTTACCGCGATCCGAGTAATTGGCGCCGAGTATCCACAACGCGATGACAAAGCTGGCACCGAGCGCAAGAAACGCGAAGAGGATCTCGCGGCGCTGCCACCAGACAGGTTTCGTCTCCTGCCAGCCAGGGGCGCGACCGCTTGCTTCGAGCAGCTTCATTCCGGCGTGCAATCGATCAGCCAGCTGGATTTCATCGAGCACATCGGGGTTTTCCCTACAGTAGCGCTCGAAGTCCTGCCGTCCTTTGAAGGGAAGTTTTCCCGCCAGGTAGCGCTCGATGATCTGGTTCTTCTCGATGAACTCCGGGTTCATGCGTTTCTCCCTCGAGGCGGCGGCATTTGCTCACACTTCTGCAGACGATTCCAGTGGCTGCACACGTACGGATCGTTCCTCCTAACCCGGCAGACGGGCATTGACGTTTACACTGTCAACGCCCCAATACAGGAGCCTCTCGATGTCTCATCCCGCTCGATGCGCGCTACCCCGCGCCGCGCTGTTCGCTTCCTCGTTCGCCGTGACTCAATTCGCCTGCACGCCAGCAGGCAATGCAGCCGAGCGCGAAGACACCGCGATCACGATCTACAGCTCTGCGCAGCCAGGAGCGATTCCGCCCGAGCTTTATCGCCCCGTCCAGGGGATGGCGATGCCCGGGGGCAGGGCAATACCCGGTTATGCCGTAGTTCGGCATGAGCGCCCTGTAACCCTGACGGCCGGGCGCGGCGATGTGCGATTTGTCGATGTCGCCGCGCTCATCGATCCCACCACGGTGCAGTTCACCTCACTCACCGATCCGAACAATACGCGCGTTCTCGAGCAGAACTTTCAGTTCGACCTCGTGAGCACGCAAAAGCTGCTGATGAAATACATCGACAAGCCGCTGACCCTCGAGCGAGTGGTCGGCAACCAGCTCACGACGCTGTCGGGAACGCTGCTAAGTGCCGTCGACGGGCTGGTGCTGCGCGGCACCGACGGGCAGATCTACGCAATGCGCGACTACAGCAACATTCGTTTCCCGGAACTGCCAGGCGGATTGATCACGCGCCCGACGCTCGAATGGAATATCGCGGCCAAACGCGGCGGCGAGCATCGCGCTCGCGTTGCCTACCAGACCGGGGGCATCACGTGGTGGGCGGATTACAACCTCACCTTCAGCGAGGGAAGCGATGCCAATTCCGGCCTGCTGGACGTCGGTGCGTGGGTCAGCATTCTCAACCAGTCGGGCGCAGGCTATCCGGATGCCAAGCTCAAGTTGATTGCCGGGGATGTCCATCGCGCGGAGCCGCAGGCGATGCCAATGGCAAAGCGCGCCCGCGAGATGATGAGCGCAGTCGCTGCTGATGAAGCCGCCGGCTTTGACGAAAAAGCGTTCTTCGAATTTCATCTCTATACGCTGGGCCGTCGCACCACCTTGCCGGACAACTCCACAAAGCAGATAGAGCTTTTTGACGTCGCGCATCGCGTGCCAGCGCGCAAGACGCTGGTGTACTACGGCCAGGGCCCGATCGGTTACTGGTATTCCGATCCGATGGTGGACCGCAACTTCGGCAATCAGTCCAATCGCAAGGTGGACGTGTATCTGGAATTCAAGAACGAGGACAAAGTGGGCCTTGGTATACCGCTTCCCGCCGGTCGCATCCGCGTTTCCCAGGCCGACAACGCCGACGGTACGCTGGAGTTCATCGGCGAGGATGTCATCGATCACACGCCAAAAGACGAGAAGGTGCTGGTGAAGCTCGGCTCAGCGTTCGATGTCGTCGGCGAGCGCAGGCAGGTGGATTTCAGCGTCAATACCACCGCCAAGTGGATGGAAGAGGAGATCGAGGTCAAGGTGCGCAACCACAAGAAGGAAGCGGTCGATGTGGTCGTGAAGGAAAACCTCTACCGCTGGACCAATTGGCAGATCAAGTCGAGCAGCCATACGTACGAGAAAGAGGATGCGCGCACGATCCACTTTCCCGTCAAGGTCGACAAGGATGGCGAGGCAGTCGTGCGCTATCGCGTACGCTACTCATGGTGAACAGCCGCTGAACGGCGCCGTTCGTCAGCGAGACAAGTGGCAATCGGGAACCCGCCGCCGGAAGAGTTTTCAAACCGGTTGGAGGGTTTCCCGATGAACGCGCGAACTACTACTGCTCTCTGCAGCACTGCTCTTCTCGCTCAACGCATTCGCTGCGGTCGACGCCCGACCGAATCGGGCCAGGCGAATGCCGCGGCCGAATCCAGGCCGCGCGGCGGCGACTGCATCTTCTCCCGGACCATCGATAGCTGGACCGTTCTGGACAACGAGACACTCTTGATCTACGCGCCCAGCCGCAAGAGCCCGTACCTGGTGAAGCTGTTTCGCCCGGAATACAGCCTGAAGTCGGAATTCCAGCTTGGTTTCCTGGACCGCGACAACGACGGTCAGATCTGCGACGTCAGTCGGGACGCGATTGTGTTGCAGGGCCTGGGACGAGGCTTCGCGAACCGGATTCCAATCCGCTCGGTGCAGCGGATCAACGAGGCCGAAGCGAATGAGCTGATCGCGAAATCCAAAGTCAAGCCGGAGCGCAATCCCGGCCGTGGTCAGCCCTGAGCAGTCGGACATGAAGTCCGACAAGGCTGGCGCGCAGCAGCCCGATAAGGACAAGAGTCAGTCGACCAACACGCCGCCCGGAACCGCGTAACTCAGAACACGGGCTTCAATCCGGGCCTTCAGAATCTGATCACCACGCCGGCGTTTGCTTCCAGCTGCCATACCACGCTGCCGCTCACACGAAAGCGGCACACCGCGCCACCGCTGCTCACGCAGAACACATCCGTGTTGGAATCGAAGATGCTGATGAACCCGCGTCCTTCAAACTTGAGCGCGATGTTCTTGGTGACGAACCATTTCACCCCGCCGCCGAGCGTGGCCGCAAAGCGCGTCTCGGAATCCAGGTCGCCGCTGGGACTGAAGCGCGCAGCGCCGATCGTGCCGACCAAGTAGGGGGTGTAGGTGTCCTGCGTGTACTCGGCGACCCCACCGACCTGGTAGTACTCAATATCCAGATCCACGCCGGGGCTCGTGTCCTGAAATTCGGTTGGCTGGCGACTGTAGTACACCTCGACCATGCGATCGGGCGAATACTCGACGTCGAATGCAAGCCCGTAGGCGACGGATTCCTTGGCATCCACGCTTTGCCCAGTGGTCGAATCCTCGAAGTTGCCGCCGAAGCGATAACCAATGAATGGAGCGACCTCGAAATCCACGGCGCATGCCATCGACGGAAGGATGACAACGCTTCCTAACATCAACCGCATCAGCAGATTGCGCGACAACGCGTTCATGATCACTCCCTGTCTCGACAGTGCTGAAGAGTTTGCCATGTTTCGATGCACAAAGGGTGCGGGAGCGCGACCGTCGACGGATGAATGTCGCGCGCTGGCGACGCCATGGCACTTCAGGCAGAAAGGTCTTGTCTGGTAGTGTCTGATAAGGAGCGAGACAAGGACACCGTTATGGACAGAATGCTCATGACCATCATTCTGATCGGAGTTGCGAGCGCGACGCTCGCGGCCAGCCCCGACACAGCGATGAAACCAGTGACGAGTTTCGGCTATCTCGACACCGACAAGGATCTGCGAGTTTCAGCAGGCGAGGCCAAGGCCGACTGGGCCGTGGCGCAGCGCTTCGATGAGGCAGATCGTGATCACGACGGTTATCTCGACAAGGATGAGTTCCAGGCGCTCGTTCGCTGATGGGGTACGCGATCACTCCTGGATGAGGCGAAACGTCACGGCGAACTCGCCCCAGGAATCGACCGTCTCGCTGCCGGATCGCGCCGGGACGAAACGCCACGCACGCTGGACGTGCGCGATCGCAGCCTGATCGAGCCGCTCAAACCCGCTGCTGTGCGTGAGTTTCACTTCCGCGGCCTTGCCGTTGCGCATCACGTGCACCAGCAGTAGCACACGACCCTGTTCGCCCAAGCGCTTCGAGGTCGGTGGGTACGAAGGCATCATGTCGGAGCGATTCTGGTCAATGCGCGGTGGAATGATCTCGGTGGCCGTGGTTCGTGCGGCCGGCGTGGGTGCTGGTGTTGATGTGGATAGAGTGATCCCCTGGCCCGATTCGGCCGGGAGATCGATGGCTATCTCCGGCTCGGTTACAGTGTCCACATGCACGGGCTGAAAGGACGGCGGCGGAGGGGGTGGCTGCGCGGGCTCAACCTGCGGTTCGTCGATCAACTCGGCAAAGACGGGCCCGGCCGCAAGCATCAGCGGCGAATGCTCCAGGCCGCTACGCAGCACGTAGATCATGATGGCGTGGATCAGCACCACGAACGAGATGCCGACGATTGATCGCGGTCCGATGGCTGGTTGCGCGTAACTCATGGCCATACTCCTTACTTACTGATGCGAGCCACCGCGAGGACAAACTATGCTGATGCACCGGCCGGCGCATTCAGACCTGCTGAGGCTGAGTTAACGGGCGCTGAAGCGCATCGCACCCCCGCACACGTCAATAACCCGTATGGCGAATTGGATGCAGACCGCCCTGGCGGCGTTTATGTGCTGCGCACGATTTCCTTGTAAGAATGGGTAAGAAACAAGCCTGAATTTTCATCGCGCACGGTTGTGGGTGACGCGGTACTCTGGAACCCGCCACTGGCCACGGAGACAAACATGGACAGAGAGCTCAAGGCGTTCTTGATGGTTCTTGCCCTGCTGACTGTAGCTGGCAGCGACGCTCAGGAAGCGACGGCCTCTTTCGCGGCGCTCGACCAGGACAAGGATGGACAGATCAGTGTCACGGAAGCGAAAGCTGACAAGAAGGTCTCAGCGCAGTTCGCAACAGCGGACAAGAACCAGGACGGCTTTCTGAGCCGCGCCGAGTTCGACGCGATCGTCGCGCGCTGAAGCGCGGCAGACGTGACTTCTCGCGCGGGCGCGCCGGCGCCGGACATCGCGGCCGGGTGGGCGTTGTTCCTGGATGTCGATGGAACGTTGCTGGAGATCGCTCCTACTCCGGACGCGACAACCGTCCCCGCAGGACTCAAGGAATTGCTCGCATCGCTGCAAAGGGCGGCAGGCGGCGCGCTGGCACTCGTCAGCGGACGTTCGCTAGCCCAGCTCGATACACTCTTCGCTCCGTTGCAACTGCCGGCTGCCGGTCTGCACGGAATGGAGCGCCGCACGGCGTCCGGCACGCGACAGGATGCGCCGGCGCAGCGCGAGATCCCGCCAGCAACTCGCGAGCACCTGTTGAGCGCGGTGAGTCATCACCCTGGGCTGCTGCTTGAAGACAAGGGAGCAACCCTGGCCCTGCACTACCGCTTGGCCCCGGACCTGCAAGAGACGGCGCGGCGCACGATGGCCGTGGCGCTGGAGCAAGCTGGACCCAGGTACGCACTGTTGGATGGAAAAATGGTGATCGAGCTAAAACTCGCTGATGCCTCGAAATGCCGGGCGATCGCCGCCTTCATGCGCGAACTGCCCTTCGCCGGGAGAGCGCCGATTTTTGTCGGCGACGATCACACGGACGAAGCAGGATTCGAGTACGTCAATCGGGTGGGCGGGCTGTCGATCCAGATCGGCGCGACTCCGCCGCGCGGTGCGATCTATCATCTGGCCGATGTCCCCGCGATGCACGCCTGGCTTGCGTCGCTCCTACATGTCCGTGCGGAGGCTTCGAAGCCGTGAGCCTGCAGACGCTCAATCTCGCTGTCATCGGCAATTGCCAGATTTCGGCATTGATCGACACCGTGGGACGGATCGTGTGGGCATGCCTGCCGCGGCTCGATGGCGACCCGGTGTTCTGTTCGTTGCTCGGCGGCAATGCAGATGACGGCTACTGCGATGTGGATCTGGTCAATCTGGCCTCCAGCTGAACAGCGTTACGAGCGCAATACGGCAATCGTGGAGACGCTGCTGCACGACACCACCGGCGGCACGCTGCGCATCAGGGATTTCTGTCCGCGGCATCGCCGCTTCAATCGCATGTTCCGGCCCATGATGATCGTTCGCATCGTCGAGCCGATCGCCGGAAGGCCAGTCATCCGCATTCGGATCCGCCCGCGTCAGGACTACGGCGCTTCGCGCCCACGCACGACACTTGGCAGCAACCACGTGCGCTTCGAAGGCAATAACCTGACGCTCAGGCTCACGACCGATGCGTCGATCACCAGCATCCTCGAGGAGCGACCGTTCGTCTTGTCGAGCCGGATTGCGTTGGTGATTGGGCCCGATGAGACTTTGTCGGAAGCCGCAAGTACGTTCGCGCTCACGATGCTCGAGGCTACGCAGCGCTACTGGCTCGACTGGGTGCGTACTCTCGCGGTTCCCTTCGAGTGGCAGGAGGCCGTGATCCGCGCCGCGATCACGCTCAAGCTCTGCTCATTCGAGGACACCGGCGCCGTGATCGCGGCGATGACGACGTCGATCCCGGAATCTCCCAGCAGCGGACGTAACTGGGATTACCGCTTCTGCTGGCTGCGCGACAGTTATTTCACCGTGCAGGCGCTCAACCGCCTGGGTGCAACGCGCACCATGGAAGCGTATCTGCACTACATCGTGAACATCATTGAGTCCGCAAAGGGTGGTCCGCTGCAGCCACTCTATGGCATTTCGGGCGACGCGCAGCTCGAAGAGCAAGTGATCGAGACTCTGCCGGGTTATCGTTCGATGGGTCCGGTGCGCCTCGGCAACCAGGCCTACCAGCAAGTGCAACACGACGTGTATGGCGCGGTGATTCTTGCTGCCACCCAGGCATTCTTCGATGAGCGCCTGGAAGTTCCTGGCGACCAGCCGCTGTTCGAGTGCCTGGAAAGACTGGGTGAGCGCGCAGCACTCCTCTACGACAAGCCGGACTCGGGACTGTGGGAATACCGTGGTCGTACGGGCGTGCACACCTTTTCCAGCGTGATGTGCTGGGCGGGCTGCGATCGGCTGGCGCGCATCAGCACCGCGCTCCGCCTCACCGATCGGGCCACGTATTGGCGCGAGCGCGCGAATGCGATGCACGAGCGGATCGTGCAGCTGGGCTGGGACGCACACCAACAGAGCTTCACCGAGAGCTTCGGGCGCCCGGCTCTGGATGCGAGCCTGCTGTTGCTGCAGGAGCTCGGCTATCTCAGCGCGAACGATCCGCGCTTCCTGTCGACGATCAGTGCCGTAGAGCGTTCGCTGCGGCGCACGTCTTACGTCATGCGCTATCACAATGAAGATGACTTCGGCCTGCCCGAAAACGCCTTCAATTTCTGCAGTTTCTGGTACATCAACGCGCTCGCAGTCGTGGGACGACGCGAGGAGGCGCGAGACCTGTTCGAGCACATGCTCGAACGTCGCACGCCGCAGGGCCTGCTTTCGGAAGATCTCGATCCGCAGACCGGCGAGTTGTGGGGAAACTACCCGCAGACCTACAGCCTGGTCGGCATCGTCAACTCGGCGATGCGGCTCAGTCGCACGTGGGAGGATGCGTTGTGACACGCGTCGTCTGTGTGTCGAATCGAGTGGCCGTGCCGAAGCGCGGCGCCGCGCCGGGCGGACTGACGGTCGGCGTCCTTTCCGCTTTGCGCAAGACAGGCGGCATGTGGTTCGGCTGGGGAGGCGAGCTGACCGACGAGGAACCCGGTGAACCAGAGACCCTGATTCGCGACAACATCACCTACGTCACGATCAGACTGCGGCGCCGCGATTTCGAGGCCTACTACAACGGCTACGCCAACTCGACCCTTTGGCCGCTGTTCCACTACCTCATGCGCAGCTTTCGCTACAACGAACGCCAGCAAGCAGTCCTACCGGAGCGTCAATCGCGCCTTCGCCGAACGGCTGGCGACGGTGCTCGAGCCCGGAGACGTGATCTGGGTGCATGACTATCACCTCATTCCGCTGGCGGAGCAGCTGCGCGAATTCGGTGTCACGCGCCCCATCGGCTTCTTCCTGCACATTCCGTTTCCGCACATCGAGATGCTGCGCGTACTGCCCACCTATGCGGAGCTGCTGCGCGAGATGGTGGCGTATGACGTGGTCGGGTTTCAGACCGAGAACGATCTGCAGAGCTTTCTTGCCGGGGTCGAGTACGTGTGGGGACGCGATGCGATCGGCGCACAAGGCCGCATTCACATCGGGACCCGCAGCGTGAGGACCGGCGTGTTCCCGATTGGCATTGACGTGCCTGCGGTGGAGGCCGCGGCCAGCGCGGCGGCGCAAAGCGATGCGGTGCGACGCCTGAGCGCGAGCCTGCTGGGTCGAAAGCTCATGGTCGGCGTGGATCGCCTCGACTACAGCAAGGGACTCATCGAGCGCTTCGCCGCGTACCAGACTTTTCTCGAGTCGTATCCGGAGAATCTGGGCAAGATCACCTTTATGCAGATCGCGCCGCTCAGCCGCACCGACGTGCGTGCCTATGCGGAAATTCGCCAGACGCTCGAGCAGTCAGCCGGACGCATCAATGGGCGCTTTGCGGATGCGGACTGGACACCGATCCGCTATCTCAACCGCAACGTGCCCCATGCCGCGCTGATGGGCTTTCTGCGAGCCGCGCAGGTTGCACTGGTCACGCCCGCGCGCGACGGCATGAATCTCGTCGCCAAGGAATTCGTCGCCGCGCAGGATCCGGCGGACCCCGGTGTGCTGATCCTGTCACCCCTCGCAGGCGCAGCGCGCGAATTGAACGGCGCGATCCAGGTCAATCCCTACGATGCCAAGGGCCTCGCGCACGCCATGCAGACGGCGCTGGGGATGCCGCTGGCGGAGCGACGCGATCGGCATGCCGGAATGATGGAAGTTCTGCGCCGCAACGACGTCACCGCTTGGTACGAGCGTTTTCTGGAAGCGCTCAACGACTCGGCCGCGCGGGCCGCCCAGGGAACACGATTCCCTCCAGCAACTCGCGTTGCGTCGTGACATCCAGCGCGTTCCAGTCGTGAGCAATCGTATCGGCGGAGCGCAGATCACGCTCGCGGACCACTCGCGGAGCCGCCTTCGATGGCCGGTGACGGGTTGCGAGTCGCTTCGTAACGCCACGCGACAGCAGATCGCTGATGCCCGCAATGACGCGGCTGTTGCTCGGCAGCTCCGTGTGGCCCTCGGCGACGTAATAGGTTCTTGCTCCCGGGGAGCCGCGCCAGCGATAACGGTACGGTACCGTCGCCGTTGCGTGTCACTTCAAACAGCAGTTCATCGGCGCTGACTCGCATCCCGGTCACGGTCGGCTGATCAGTGCCCGCGATCAGGACCAAGCGCCCATCGGCCGGAGCAAGCCGCGAGCGATATGACGCACACCTTGCAAGTCGGGCTGCCTGCAGCCTGGGTCCAGATTTCGGCCACGAGGAAGCGCGCCGCAAGTCCAGCCCGTCGAGTCGTTGCGGATCCGGAAGCATCTGGTACAGGCCTTCGAAGGTCGCGAACACATGCTGGGCGTGCGTGTCCGGGTCATGCTCGTGATCGAGGAGCGCGATCTTGTGTACCGGAGGGTAGGCCCCGCGCAGCGCAAGAACCGCCGCAAAGGAACCGAAATTCGGCGTGCCCAGCATGATGAGCCGCGCAATCTGTCGTTCGTGGTCACGCGTCATCGCGGCACGCGCGACGAGGCCACCCATGCTGTGTGCCACGACTGAGACCGGTCCGCTGGAGTCGGCACGCACGCGCTGCGATCAACTCCCTGCCGAGCGACAGGACGTCCTGCCGCCAGTCGTAGGCGTGAAAGCACACATCGAAACCGGCGCACTCGAGCGCGAGCTTCAACTTCAGATACATGAAAGTCTGCACACCGAGCGGACGCACGCGATTGCCAAGCGGAAGCGCGAGCTCAGTGAGGCGCCCGGCGGCGAGCGCGCTGGGATCGACCCACAAGACCTCGCGCCTCGGGCCCGGATGCCCAAGCTGGGAGCCCATGATGCCGTGCAGGATGTAGACGCGTGGGCCCCGCGGCCGGGGTCTTTTCTGCGTGGCCTGCGCGAGCATCCGCAGTTCGCGATAAAGCTCCTTCCCAAGGTGGCCCTCGATAACCTGACGGTGCTTGCCGGCGATCAGGCGCCGGCGCAGCTCGGGTTCCGGCAGGTTGAAGTAGGCGCGCTTACGCGCGCCGGTACGGGCCGCCACGCACTACTCCTTGTGAATTGGGCAAGGGTCTCGGGTCCCGCGCCGCGGGGCGCGCATAAGGGCCTTATGGGAGGTGTTTTACCCATTTTTCACCTAATGCCGGAGCTGTGCCCGGGGACTTGTGCGGCCGATGTGACGCGCGTCTTCTCATTGCGCTGCAGGATCATTAATCTGGCAGGGCCCACTAATAACAACTATATCGATCTCAGGACTCTATGCCCCAGACACCCGCGTGGTATCCGGGAAAATCCGAGGCATCCATCGGGGACGACGCCGACACGCTGGAATTACTGGCGCTCGATCCCGGACGCTCTATTACGCGCCAGACGGTGGTGACGTGTCCTTCCTGCGGCTTTCGCCGGGAGGAAACCATGCCGGAAGCCCAGAGTACGCACTTCTACACGTGCACTCACTGCAGCAAGGTGCTCAAGCCCATCTTCGGTGACTGCTGCGTGTTCTGTTCTTATGGGACCATGATGTGCCCCACGGAACAGCGCCGCGCGCTGAGCGAGGCGAGCGAGCAGATTCGTCGTTACGTCGCCGACGACAACCCGGTCAAGGACACCTGAGCTCTGCACGCCTCACGGCGTGGCCTCGGCAATCAAGATGTCGCAGACCGCCTTGATGGCGGGGATGCGAGTACTGCTCTTTCTCCACACTGCGCCGATCCGCCGCTGGGGCGATGGCTCCGTGAACGGACGGACTACGAGAGTGCGCGGGTTTCCGAACGGACTGCGCGTTGCCATTTCCGGCAGCAGCGTTACACCATGTCCGGCGGCCACCATCTGCCGCAGCGTCTCCAGGCTCGTGGCCCGATAGTCCTCGCTCTCGTGAGCCGAGGTGTGGCTGCAAACTTCGAGCGCCTGGTCGCGCAGGCAGTGTCCATCCTCGAGCAACAAGAGGGTCTCATCGTCGAGATCCGCAGGTTTCAGGCTCTTGCGACTCGCCAGGCGATGATCGGCGGGAAGCGCGACCCGGAATGGTTCCTTGAACAGCTCTCGCGACTCGAGCCCGTCCTGGTCGACTGGGAGGGCGAGGATGCCGAGATCGATCGCGCCTCCATGCAGGCGCTCCAGGAGCGCTTCCGTGCGGTGCTCATAGAGCAACAGTTTCAAGCGTGGCAGAGCGCGTCGGATACGCGTGGCCACGCGAGGCAGCAGATACGGGCCGATGGTCGGTATGAGCGCCATCTTGAGCGTGCCCGACAACGGATCCGTGCTATGGCGCGCGAGAGCAACGATCGCATCGCCCTCCTGAAGCATCCTCCGCGCACGGGCCACGATCTGTTCGCCGACTTCGGTGAGCGTGACCCGCTTCGGCTGGCGCTCTATCAGGGTGACGCCCAGGTAGTCTTCGAGCTTGCGTAGCTGCGCGCTCAGCGTGGGTTGACTCACGAAGCTGCGCTCGGCTGCACGGCCGAAGTGGCGCTCGTCCGCCAGCGCCACGAGGTAGCGCAAGTCCTTGAGTTTCAGATCGCTCATCTGCCTCAATATACGCCATCTATCGAATTCATCGGAACAATTGATTAGCCACCCCAGGCTCCGGCTGCCATCCTGCGCGCCGTTCGCAGCCGGAGCTGCGTTTCGGTACATACAGGAGACAGAACTCATGCTGGGTATTGGACAGAAGTTTCCCGAATTCGCACTCACGGGCGTGGTCTCGAACGACCTGCAAAGCGCGTTCAAGCCGTTTACTCACGACAGCTTCGCAGGCAAGTGGAAGGTCATCTTCTTCTGGCCGAAAGACTTCACGTTCGTATGCCCGACCGAGATCGCGGCATTCGGCAAGCTCAACAAGGAATTCGCCGCGCGCGATGCGCAGGTGCTGGGCGTCAGCATCGACTCGGAATTCGTGCACCTTGCCTGGCGCAAGGACAAGGAAGAGCTGCGGTCACTCCCGTTCCCGATGCTGGCCGACATCAAGCGCGAGCTCTCGACCGCCCTCGGCATCCTGGACCCGGAGGCGGGTGTCGCGCAGCGTGCGACCTACATCGTTGATCCGCAGGGCATCATCCGCTTCGTCTACGTCACTGACCTGAACGTGGGCCGCAGTCCCGAAGAGGTGTTGCGCGTCCTGGACGGGCTGCAGACGGACGAGCTGTGCCCGTGCAACTGGAAGAAAGGCGAAGAGACGCTGAAGGCCGCCTGACCTTGGGCCAGGCCGCAGTCAACGCTGCGGCCTGCTCTCTCGCCAATTCGCCACTCAACGAACCCAACGGTTGAACCATGACGCTCGAAACCATCAAGGACTCGATTCCCGACTACGCGCGCGACCTGAGGCTCAATCTCGGCACTGTACTCACGGCCCAGGGCTCGCCCGGGCTCACGCCGGAGCAGCTGTGGTCGATCGCGCTCGCAACTGCGATTGCGGCACGCAACGTGCCATTCGCTCGTGCGATCGAGGAACTCGCACGCGAACAGCTCGATGAGGCACACCTCAATGCGGCGCGCGCTGCAGCCGCCATCATGGGCATGAATAACGTCTATTACCGGTTCTTGCACCTGGTGGAAGATGAGGAATATCAATCGTTGCCGGCGCGGCTGCGCATGAATGTCATCGGAAATCCAGGCATTGCGCAGGACGACTTCGAACTCCTGTCGCTCGCCGTGTCAGCGGTGAATGGCTGCGGGCTGTGCATCACGGCACACGAACGCAAGCTCCGCGCGCACGGAGTGAGTCGCGAAACCATTCAGAGCGCCGTGCGCATCGCATCGACGGTGCACGCCGTTGCCGGCGTGCTGGAGTTTGCCCAGGCCGCGTGATCTCGTCGCCGAAGAGCGACAGCAATTGCACGTAGAATTTGCGCGCCGAAGCGCTTCGCTATACTCGGCGCATGAGCGCCACGCCCAAACGCCTCTCGGCCGGCGCGGTTATCGTGCGCGAGACACCGCAGGGATGGCGGTTCCTCCTGTTGCGCGCTTTCAATCATTGGGATTTTCCCAAGGGGCTGGTCGAAAACGGTGAGGATCCAAAGGCGGCGGCAATTCGCGAAGTGCGCGAAGAAACCACGCTCGAGGATCTGGCGTTCGCCTGGGGCGAGATCCACACCGAGACCGGCCCCTACAGTCGCGGCAAGACCGCGCGCTACTACCTGGCGCGGACCAGCACCGAATCCATCAGCCTGCCGATGAATCCCGAGATCGGTCGCCCGGAACACAACGAATACCGCTGGGTCGACTACGCCACCGCCCTGCGTCTCGTATCGGATCGCGTGCGGCCGGTCATGGAATGGGCGGCCGGCTTTCTCGAGCTCGAGGATCCTTCCCCCCACTGAGGCTCGATTCTGCCTCGCGAAAGCGTTAGCCTCGCGGTTTCTCCGGTGCCTGCAGCATGTACCGCATCGTTTGGGAATTCGACGCCGCGCCCGAACGCTTGAAGGAATTCGAGCTCGAATACGGCCCCGCGGGCAAATGGGTCGAGTTCTTCCGGCGCAGCCCGGAGTATGTCGCCACCGAGCTGTTCCGCAGCATCGAGTCGCCGAATCGCTTTCATCACGCTGGATACCTGGCGGACGCGCGCCGGCTACGAGGCGTTCCGCAAGAGCAATGCCGAGGAGTACGCCAAGCTCGACAAGTGGTGCGAGCAGTTCACGGCTCATGAAAGGACGCTCGGCATGGTCGATGACGGCAGAAGCGCCTGATGAGCTGCGACGCATGAATGGCTGAGGTCCAATCCCAGAAGCGCCGCGAATCGCCGGTCCAGGTGCTCATCGTCGGAGCTGGATTCGTCGGCCTGAACGCTGCCAAGGCGCTCGGAAATCGCGCTGGCGTCGAGGTCACGGTTCTGGATCGGCAGAACCATCACCTGTTTCAGCCTCTTCTCTACCAGGTCGCAACCGCGGCGTTGAGTCCTGCCGACATCGCGGCGCCGATACGCAGCATCCTGTCCTCGCGCCGCAACGTGCGCGTTCTTCAAGGCACGGCACAATCGGTCGACGTCGCCAGGCGCACGGTAGCTACTGATATCGGGGAGCTCACGTACGACTATCTGGTCCTCGGTTGTGGATCGACTCATACCTATTTCGGGCACGAAGAATGGGAGCCCTATGCTCCCGGACTCAAGAACCTGCCGCAGGCGACCGAGATCCGCAGGCGTATCCTGACCGCGTTCGAAGCTGCCGAGCGGGAAAGTGATCCGGACTGTCATCGCAGGATGCTGACGTTCGTCATCGTCGGCGGGGGACCCACCGGAGTGGAACTCGCTGGCGCCATCGGTGAAATGAGTCGTTACACGCTGGCACGCGATTTCCGTCGCATCGATCCGCGCCAGTCGCGCGTGGTACTCATCGAGGCGGGCGCGCGACTCCTGCCGACTTTTTCCGCGGAGCTCGCCCTGCGCGCACAGCGCGATCTTGAATCGTTGGGCGTGCAGATCAGGGTCGCGCGCATGGTCACAGGCGCAAGCGCCCAAGGAGTCGAGATGGGAGCGGAGAGGATCGATGCTGCAACGATCCTCTGGGCCGCAGGCGTACGTGCAAGCAACATCGGGGCGACACTCGGGGTCGAGCTCGATCGTGGCGGCCGCGTTCCCGTCCGGGCGGATCTCGCCGTTGCAGGTCACCCGGAACTGTTCGTGGCTGGCGATCTCGCACGCTGTCAGGACATCAAACAGGACCGGCTCCTGCCGGGAGTCGCAGCGGTGGCGATGCAACAGGGACTTTATATCGGGCGCACGATTCTCAACGACCTGCGCGGCGGCAAGCGCGAGCCATTCCGCTACTACGACAAGGGCCAAATGGCGACGATCGGGCGCAGTCGCGCGATCTGCGAGCTCGGGCGCATGCACTTCAGTGGGCACTTTGCATGGTGGCTGTGGTTGCTGGTGCACATCTATGCGCTCACGGGCTTTCGCAATCGCCTTTCCGTGATGCTGGAGTGGGCGTGGTCTTATTTCACATTCGGCCGCGGCGCGCGCCTGATAGTGCCGCGCGAGTGGCGCCAGTACAGTTCCGGCGACGGATGACCGTGTACGATACCGTGTGCAGTCCGGCAACCCGGGCGGGGCGCTGAACATTCAACAACTTCCGGAGACAGCCGCTTCATGCGCTCGAAACGAATCCGGCAATGGCTCATCTGGGGCCTGATTGCATTGATCGGCGCCGCCTCATTTGCAGGCATCGCGCTGAACCGCGGAGAGGCGATCAATGCCGCGTGGCTCGTAGTCGCCGCCGCATGCGTCTACCTGCTCGCGTACCGGTTCTATAGCGGCTGGATCGCCGCGCGCGTCGTCGCGCTCGATGCGACTCGCGCTACGCCGGCGGAAAGCCTGGAAAACGGCCGGGATTTCATGCCGACCAACCGCTGGATCGTGTTCGGTCATCACTTCGCCGCGATCGCTGGGGCCGGTCCGCTCGTGGGTCCGACACTCGCTGCGCAGTTCGGCTATCTGCCCGGAACACTGTGGCTGCTGGTCGGGGCAGTGCTGGGCGGCTGTGTGCAGGACATGCTGGTGATGTTCTGCTCGGTGCGCCGCAATGGCCGCGGGATTGGCCAGATGGCCCACGACGAACTCAGCCCGATTGGCGGAACGGCAGCGCTGGTAGCGACGCTCACCATCATAACGATACTGATCGCCGTGCTGGCGCTCGTGGTCGTCAAGGCGATGGCACACAGCCCGTGGTCGACGTTTACGGTGTTCGCGACCATTCCCATTGCCATCCTGGTCGGTATCTACCTTCGGGTGCTGCGGCCCGGCCGGGTGCTCGAAGGCACCGCGTTGGGTGTGCTGCTGTTGCTCCTCGCGGTCCTTGCAGGCGGCTGGATCGATGCCAACCTGCAGCTGCGGGGTCTGTTCGACCTCGACGCACAAACGCTCGCATGGTTCGTGATGGTCTATGGGTTCATCGCCGCGGTATTGCCAGTCTGGCTGTTGCTCGCGCCGCGCGACTATCTCTCGACGTTCGTAAAGCTGGGCGTTGTCCTGCTGCTGGCGCTCGCCGTCTGTGTGATCTCGCCGGAAATCAAGATGCCGCCGCTGACGCGCTTCATCGACGGCACGGGGCCGATCTTCAGCGGCAAGCTGTTCCCGTTCCTGTTCATCACGCTGGCGTGCGGGGCGATTTCGGGGTTCCACTCACTCGTCGCTTCGGGGACCACCCCCAAGCTGCTGGCGCGTGAGACCGACATCCGACTGGTCGGTTACGGATCGATGGCGCTCGAGTCGAGTGTTGGCATCCTGGCGTTGATCGCGGCTTGCGTGCTCGATCCCGGGGTCTACTTTGCGATCAACGTGGCAGGTGGCGTGGTCGGTGCCGATCCGCAGGTTGCAACGGCGACGATTACGGGCTGGGGATTCCCGGTGACGGCCGAACAGATGCACAGTCTCGCCCACAGCATGGGCGAGCAGACGCTGTTTGCGCGCACCGGCGGCGCACCCTCGCTTGCGGTGGGAATGGCCAGTATCTTCGGTTCTGCGTTCGGTCAGTCGCTGCTCTCGATGTGGTACCACTTCGCTATCATGTTCGAGGCGGTGTTCATCCTGACGGTGCTGGACGCAGGCACGAGGGTGGGCCGATTCATCGTGCAGGAAGCTTTCGGCAAAGTGAGTGAACAGTTCGGCCGCACCTCCTGGTATCCCTCTGTCGTTCTTTCCAGCCTGGTGACCGTCGCAGGCTGGGGATACTTTCTTTATATAGGGGTCATTGATCCGAACGGCGGCATCAACATTCTCTGGCCGCTGTTTGGCATCGCCAATCAGCTGCTGGCCGCGATCGCGCTGGCGGTGGTGACGGCGATTCTGGTGAAGAGCGGCCGTATACGCTATGCCTGGGTGACTGGTGCGCCACTGGCCTGGCTGGTCACGGTCACGACGACGGCTTCGCTACAGAAGATCCTGAGTGCCGATCCGAAACTCGGGTTCTTCGCCGCGGCGCGCGACCTGTCGGATAAGCTCGCCGCCGGGTTATTGCCAGCGGATCGGGCCGCCTCGGCGCCCCAGCTCATTTTCAATCAGCACCTCGATGGCTGGCTGACCGCGTTCTTTCTCGCACTGGTGTGGATCGTCGTCCTCGACATGGTCAGGAGTTGCGCGTTGCATCTCACCGGACGTGCTGAGGGCTGCCGTGAAGCCCCCTATCAGCGGACACAGATTGCATGAGCACCACCGGCGTCAATCGATGGTCGCTGCTGTGGGAAGCGCTGCGCTCGCTCACCGGCGATAACAGCTACGAACGTTACGTGAAACATCTCGCGGCACGCCATCCGCAGGATCGTCCCCTGACCCGTGCACGCTTCTACGCGAGCGAGCTCGAGCGGCGGTGGAACCGGGACGGGCCGACGCGCTGCTGCTGAATCGTTCAGTCCCGGAAATTCACGTACTGCAGCGGCACGCCGGCCTCGGACTTGCGCAACAGCGCTATCGCTGCCTGCAGGTCATCTTTCTTCTTTCCCGTCACGCGCAGCTGCTCGCCCTGGATCTGCGTCTGGACCTTGAGGCTGGACTCTTTGAGGAGCTTGACCAGCTTGCGCGCAGTATCTGCATCGATGCCGTGCTTGAGAGTCACTTCCTGGCGCGCCGCATTGAGTGCGATCTGCGGCTCACCCACCTGCATGCAGACGACGTCTATTCCCCGCTTCGAGATCCTCAACCGCAGGATCTCCAGCATCTGCTTGAGCTGAAAGTCCGCGGGTGCGTGCAGGGTTATCTTGAATTCCTCCAGCTCGAAGCGCGCTCCGGTGCCCTTGAAATCGAAACGCTGCGACACTTCACGGCTCGCCTGATCTACGGCGTTGGTCACTTCGTGGGCATTGAGCTGGGAGACGACGTCGAAGGAAGGCATGTCACATCGCTGCCGCGGTGGTATCGATGTTGCGGTAGAAGATCACCGTCGAGTCGAAATGCCCGTCGGAGCCACGCTGGTAGCGCGGGATGCAGCCGACACGCGTGTAACCCTGGCGCGTAAAGAGCCGATCGCCGTAGCCACCTTCGCGCGCGTCGGCGAGGAGCAGGGTTCTGCCCTTGCTGGCCGCCACCGTTTCGATCGCATCGAGCAGTGCGCGTCCGAGGCCCTTACCTTGCCACTGGGTGTGCACGATGAGCTTCTGGATTTCGGCGCGGTGCCGCGCGTTGGCACGAACCGTAAGCACGAGCTGCGCGCAGCCGATGATCGAGTTGCCGTCGCGCGCTAACAGGATCACGCGCTCGCCGCGCGCGACCTCGCCAAGTGCCGCCATCCAGTAGTTGCGCGCATCAGCAGTCGAGAGAGGCGCCAGAAAGCCAATTGACGCGCCGCTCTTGACCGCGTCCTGCAGCAGCTCGACGAGCTCGCTGAAAAGCTCAAGACTCGGCGTGCTGCGAATTTCGGCAATATTCCACATGTGTGCGCCCGTCCTGCTGAGGAGCGCAACGGTATCACAAGCTGCAGATCATGAAGGGGTCTCGGCGAGCAGGGACTCGAGAGTGTGGATGAAGCTCGCCGTAAGTTCCTCGTAGCGCACACCGGTCGCTGGCCCGGAGAACCCGGTATAGATGCGGCGCACACGGCCCTTGCGATCCACGAATAGCGTGGTCGGGAAAGCGTACACGCCGCTGAGCTGCGGCAGCTTCGTCGACGCATCGTCCTTGTCGGAGATTCCGGCAATCAGCGTCGCGTACTCGATACCGAACTTGGCACGCATTGCGGCCACTGCCTTCGCGGCGGGCCCGAAATCGCCCGAGTGCTCGAACATCAGCTCCACGATCTCCACGCCCCTGTCGCGGTACTGCCTGTAGAGCGGGGCCAGAAACGCCGCCTCATCGTGGCAGTTTGGGCACCAGCTGCCGCCCAGTGCCACGAGCACCACCTTGTTCCTGAAGCGCGCGTCCGCCATCGAAACCGGCTGGCCGGTCTCGTCAGGAAACGTGAAGCCAAAGCTCCAAGTGTCATCGCGAATCGTCGTCAGTGCGTCGGGATCGGCGAGTTTCGCCTGCTCGTCGCGACGGCCAGTCCACTCCTCTACCGGGCTGAGGCCCGACCAGTGCTTGCCCTTCAGTTCTCCTGTCGGCGTGACCTGGGCGTGATAAAGGTATGCGTGCGCGCCATCGAAGGTCGACAGGTACAGCTCATCATTGCGCATCTCGCCGGCGAGGTAGCGGTGATCGCCTGTCTGCGTGACTGGCAATGCACGGGTCTCTGACAATGCCCATATCTATGGCATCGCCCATATCTATGGCAATGCTAGGGTCTTTGGTGATGTCTATGTCTTTGGCGATGCCCATGTCTTTGGAAATGCCAGGGTCTCTGGCGATACACAGGTCTCTGGCAAAATCAAATTACATACAATACTTTGTTCAAGATTCAAATTTACATCTGATTGGCAAGTTGAACTTTGGCTAAAGAATGAAAAGGAATTTCAAGAAAAGGTTGAGAGGAAGGAGGCTCGGCATTCATTCTAAAGGATTCTGCCGACTGTTTTATGAGAAAAGTAAATCACAAGCAACTTGGAGAGGTTGTCAAGGTCGCATATAAGAAAAAGACCCCTCTTTTGTGTGGGGGACGATGGGGATTGGAAAATCCCAAACAGTGAAGGAGTGTGCGAAGCAGCTTGCGAAAGAGCTAAAGATGGAGTTCTCCGACACAGATGTGGAGAACGGCAAGTTCGGCTTCGTAGACGTTAGGCTCTCGCAGCTAGAGGCTGTGGACTTGAGAGGTCTCCCGAAGATTGAGAACAACAAGACCTGTTCGATTCTGCCTGAATTCCTGCCAAGGAAGGCCGAGGGAAAGGGCATCCTGTTCTTTGACGAGTATCCAAACGCTCCTCCGAGCGTGCAGAACGCAAGCTTGCAGCTTGTGCTTGACAGAAAGCTCGGAAGCTATGTTATGCCTGATGGATGGCTCGTTGTCACAGCAGGGAATTTGGAGACAGATAAGGCTCATCTTTTCTCGCTGTCAGCACCTCTTATGAACAGGTTCATACACCTTGAGCTTGCCACACCTTCAATCGAAAGCTGGACAAGCTGGGCGACTGAGCATAATCTCGATACACGATGGATAGCATTCCTGAATTGGAAGCCTGGGTATCTTTACAGGTTCGACCCGAAGGCCAGCGACAAGGCTTTCCCGACACCAAGGATGAACGAGTATGTGAGCAGGTTGATAGGTGACATACAAGGTGACTACCAACTGCTTGAGACGCTCATAGCCTCTGCTGTCGGCGAGGGTGTTGCAGTCGAGTTCACCGCATGGTACAGGCTCGCCGAGAAGATAGACCTCGACACCTTAATCGAGAAGCCTGAGAAGATAGCCTCGATAAAGGAAGTGAGCATGAAATACAGCGTGGTCTCAGGGCTTGCGGAGAAATACAAGGGCGACAGCAAGCTTGCCGATAAGCTGTTCGAGGTCTGCAAATTCCTTGAGGCAGAATACTCGGTTCTGCTCTTGAAGCTCATGTTCTCCGTCAACAAGATGGACTTGCAGAAGAAGATGGTGATGGGGAACAAGAAGTGGGTCGAGATAGCGAAGCAATACGCGAAGTATTTCGACTTCCCATGAGGTGTACCGCCGGACAATTGCCGCAAACATAACAGAGCCCTTCGCGGGTGTGCCGAGGTGAGGGTTACCCGTGTTGCCTGCCACGGAGATATCCGAACGGCGGCGGCCGATTATCACCGGCGGCGTCTTGTCAAAACCGCCTTTAAGATACGGGCTGCCCCAGGGGGCGAGGTTCTGGGACCGCCTGCGTCATGTCCACCAGCGAGCGGTCCAGGTGGGCAACCAGGGCGGTTTCCACGTCGTACCGCCGTGGGCAATCCCCGCCCCGCGGTCGTCCTGCAGGTCTGACAGGTCTTCGGCCGCCAGCCGCCAGTAGGGGCTGCCTGTCAGCAGCATATCCCGGTGCTGCGAGCGCGCTTCCATCAACGCCAGGCTGATCACGGCGTCGTTGCCCCCGTGTCCGTTCAGCATAAAAACCCGCCTGGGCCGGACCGGTGCAGGGCGTCGATCACCTGGACGTAGATGCGCAGCAGAATTTCCGGCGTCAGGCTGATCGTGCCGGGAAAATCGGTATGTTCGTCTGAATATCCAAGTTGAAGGGTGGGCCCGGCTGCGATGGGAATGGTCCGGGCGGCTTCCTGTACGGCGGCATGCGCCACCGCTTCAGCAAGCATGGCGTCCACCCGCAGGGGAAGATGCGGCCCGGCTGCTGCTCGGTCGAACCGACCGGCAGGACAATCACCGCCCCTTTTTGAGCAAGCACTTCGACCTCTTTCCAGGTTAAATGTGCCAGCAACCAGTTATTTTTCAAATCTAATCTCCTTTTTAGCGACTCCGGAAGGGCCGTGGCGCCGTGTAAGGCTTCACCGGTCATTGTATCCGCTCCCGGAGTTGCCGTGCTGCAACCTGGTCAGGCGACGACATATTGTTTTAACCAGCGGTCCATTATTTCAATCCCCGTCCAGGGCCTTCTGGAACCCAGAAATAGCCATTTTCCACCCGGAATGGCTCTTTTTGGATCATGGTGAAGGGGTTGGAGCCCGCCCAGTATCTCATGGTGCACTGGTTGGGCATGGCAGCAGCCAGATGAACGCTGGCTGCAAATTGCACCGCCGTGCCCACGCTCAAATGCGGCGTCACCGCTTTACCGAAAGCGTCAGCCAGTTCACCGATGCGCTTCGTTTCCCGTGATCCAGGCAATTGGTGATG